>JBCCJI010000014.1:0-100712 GCA_039027855.1 Pseudomonadota bacterium
AATGATCTCGATGACAAGCGCGCTCTTACGCTTCGCCGTCCAGCGCTTGATGTCCTCCGCCACCGTCTCGCTCATCGCTACGTCGTCTCCCTTGTAGCATGAGCAGGAATCCACTGGGTCGATACACGTGCCCGTTCAACGACAGCGCTGACACCCAAAACGATCAGCGGGAAAGTGAGGAGTCATGACATGGGACAGCCTACTTGAGGCCAAGCCGGACAAGGCGGTGGTCTACACGCGGGTGAGTTCCATCGCCCAGACCAAGCGCGGTGACGGCCTCGCCTCACAAGAGACCCGTTGCCGCGACTACGCCCGCTACAATGGTCTGCAGATCGTCGAGGTCTTCAGTGACGACAAATCCGGCGGCTTGATCGCGCGGCCGGGCATGGATGCGATGCTCGCCTTCCTGCAGCACCATCGCCATGACCCCCATGTCGTCATCATCGATGACGTCTCGCGCCTGGCGCGGGGCATCAAGGCGCATATCGCACTCCGCGAGGCTATCGCCGAAGCCGGCGGCATCCTTCGATCGCCGAGCATCGAGTTCTCCGATGACGCCGACAGCGAGTTAACCGAGTACATTCGCGCGACCGTCTCCCAGCACCAGCGCCGCAAGAATGCGGAGCAGACGCTGAACCGTATGAAGGCGCGGCTCAGTGGCGGCTTCTGGGTCTTCCAACGCCCCGTTGGCTATCGCTTCCAGAAGTCGGAAGGCGCGGGGAAGATCATCGTCCGCGACGAGCCGCTGGCCTCGATCGTGCAGGAGGCGCTTGAGGGTTACGCCTCCGGCCGGTTCCAATCGCAGGCCGAAGTCGTGCGCTTCCTCGAAGGTTTTCCCGCCTATCCGCGCGACAGGCATGGTGCCGTGCGGCAGCAGCGGGTGAAGGACCTGCTGACCCGCATCGTCTATGCCGGCTATATCGACTACGCGCCCTGGGGCGTCAGCATGGTGAAGGGCAGGCATGAGCCGCTGATCAACCTGGAGACGTTCGAGCGCATTCAGGAGCGGCTGACCGGCAAGCCCGTCGCCGCCCTTCGCAAAGACACACGTGCCGATTTCCCGCTCCGGGGCTTCGTGCTCTGCGGCGACTGCGAGAGCCCGCTCAGCGCCTATTGGGCACGCAGCCGGACGGGCAAGAAGCACCCCTACTATCAATGTCACAACCGCTCTTGCTGCAGCTTCCGTAAAACCATCCGGCGCGACGAGCTCGAAGGCGCGTTCTCGGGCCTCCTGCAGACCATGCAGCCCACCAAAAACCTGTTCGAGATCGCCAAGGCCATGTTCAACGATGCCTGGGAGCAGCGGCGGACACAGACGGCCGCCGTCGCCCGCTCAGTGAAGCAGGAAGTCGCCGCCATCGAGAAGCAGACCGACAAATTGCTCACCCAGATTGTCGAAACCTCAAGCCCGACCGTCATGAAGGCCTTCGAGGCCAAGATCGACAAGCTTGAGCGTCAGAAGCTCATCGCCTTCGATCGGGCCGCCTCGATCGACACGCCGAAGCGGAGCTTCCGGGAATTGTTCGAACCAGCAATGCTGTTTCTCGCAAGCCCCTGTAAACTATGGGATTCTGGCCAATCGGAGATGCAGCGATTGGTGCTGAAACTGGCCTTTGCGGAGCGTCTCGCCTACTGCCGGAATGAAGGGTTTCGAACCCCGGAAATGACGTTACCTTTCAAGGTCTTAGTAGCAATCGGAGGTGCGGGAATGAAGATGGCGCACCGGGGAGGATTCGAACCCCCGACCCCCAGATTCGTAGTCTGGTGCTCTATCCAGCTGAGCTACCGGTGCAGGCGCTTGTTGCGCGGCGGATGACTACCGGGCTTCGGGCATCATGGCAAGGGCCTGCGCATCGGCGGATTTTGTCCGTCTGCAGGTCCCTGAAGCCGTGACTGGGCGCGGGAGGTGGTGCCAGGACCGAACGGTCCGGAGGGTGTCGTGACGTGATCCCATGTCCTTTTGCAGAGATCCCAGGCCGCCGATCGGCTCGCGGTACCCAGCGACCGCATAAGCGGTGGGAGAGAGTGTGCCTCAGGACCCTCGAACAGCCGCTGAGGACTGCTCTGAGCATGTTCCCCAAGCACTTTCGAACCTCTCCGAAGCGGGGTCATGCGGCCTCAGTCAGCATGCTCGGTCAGGAAGGTCCGGCCGTCGTGGGCGATCCATCCAGGGCCTCCCGCGATCACCGTTAGCGACCCCGATGGGGTTGGTTGTTAGCCGTTGCCGGAGGGCAGGATGGAGGGGCCGCCCACCACGCACGGATCGGGTGAGCGGGCGATGCTCTCGTCGCGGTTGTCATAATCCACCGCGGTGAGGATGAGGCGCATAACCTCGAGCCGGGCGCGGCGCTTGTCGTCACCGCGAACCACCGTCCAGGGGGTATGCGCGTCGTGGGTGCGACGGAACATCAGCGCGATGGCCCGGCTGTAGTCCTCCCACTTGGCCAGACCCTCGACATCGATGGGGCTGAGCTTCCACTGCTTCAGCGGATCGTTCTCGCGCGCCAGCAGGCGGCGCATCTGTTCGGCCCGGCTCACATTGATCCAGATCTTCACCAGGTGGATGCCGTCGGCCATGAGTGTCCGCTCGAAGCTCGGCACTTGGTCGAAGAAGGCCTCGCGCTCGGCATCGGTACAGAAGCCGAACACCGGCTCGACCACCGCGCGGTTGTACCAGGAGCGGTCGAAGAAGACGATCTCGCCCGCCGTTGGCAGGTGGCCGACATAGCGCTGGAAATACCATTGCCCGCGCTCGGCCTCGGTCGGCTTCGACAGCGCCACCACCCGAGCGCCGCGCGGGTTGAGGTTTTCGCGCAGACGCTTGATCGAGCCGCCCTTGCCCGCCCCGTCACGACCTTCGAACACGATGACGATGCGCTGGCCGCTACGGCGGAGCCACGCCTGGAGTTTGACGAGTTCGATCTGTAGCGGCTCGTACGCGGCTTCGTAGTCGCGCTTGGCGAGACGGCGCTCAAAAGCCCAGTCGGCGGCGAGGATGTCGTTCTTGCCCGCGTCCGACACGGCGGCGCGGAGATCCTTGGGGAATTCCGTCTCGAAGAAGCGGGTGATGGCACCGTCGAAAGGTTTCATGCGGGGCTGGAGCTCTCGTTGGGACAGGCCCACCATCACACGCCAGCGACCAGCGGTTTTGCAAGCGGATGCGTGGCGGCGTTTAGCCCGCAGGCAGGGGGTCGAGGCGGTCGAGGGCCGCGATCAGGGCGCCGGTGCCCACGTGATGTGCCATGTGCCCGACATTCGGTAGCAGCGTGAGGTTGGCATTGGGAAGCGTCGCCTGCAGCGGGACCGACTGCCCGTTCGGTTCGATGAAATCGGCCTCGCCGTGCACGATCTCGGCGGGCACCGCGAGGTCGGGATAGGCCCTCGCCATCTCGCGCAGTTCGCCGTTGATGTATTGCAGATCCGCGGCATTGGCTTCGAGCGTCGGCTCGCGCAGCGACAGGGGCGCGCCGACATAATCGCCGTAACCCTCCGGCACCGGTTGCGGGCGGAAGACGCGGGCGAGGAACCGCTCCACCCCGCCATTGCCGACGGTGGACTTGAGATACTGGGTATAGGCCCAGGTGACGATGCCGCTCAGCCCGAGTGCCGAGAAGACGCGCCCGACGCCGTCATAGGGCATGGTCACGCCGGACACCGGGACGATGCCGGCCGTGCGCTGGGGGTCCTGCAGGGCCCAGGCCATGGTGACGGCCGCACCATAGGAGTGGCCGAGCACCAGGCTGCGCTCGACGCCAAGCTGGGTCACCGCATCGCGCAGGAGCCGGGCCTGCACCTGCGGTCGGTGGCCGTCGGCGGGGCGGTCGCTGTAGCCAAACCCCGGTCGGTCGACGGCGATGACGGGGCGTGTCTCGGCAATCCGCGGCGCGATGGAGAAGGTGAAATCGCGAAGATTGCCCGAGGCGCCGTGGATCAGCACGACGGGCAACCGCGCTGCGGCCACCGGGTCGGCGGGCGTCTGCTGCCAGAGGTGAATGCGCATCCCGTCGACGGTGACGATCTGGCCGATGGGGGGATAGGCGGCTTCGGCCTCGGGCACCGCGATGGAGGAGCCGCACCCCGCCAGCATCGAGGCCGCGCCACCGGCCATCAGACCGCGCCGGGTCAGACGGGCATCATCGCCTCTCGCATGCAGCCCTGCTCGCGAGCCATTCCGTAACCGTCGCATCTGTCACCCTCCGCGCCCGTCACGGCCCATCTCAGCCAGTTGTGGCCCGTCCTGCCCCAAACACGACCTGCCCTAAGCACGTCATGCCTGAAGCATTCGCCCATCAAATGGGTTGGTGGGCCGCGAGCGGCAAGAGAACGCCGAGGCTGCGCCTGACAGAGGCCTGAAAACCCCCGGATCCGGCCACCGGTAGGCGGGGCCCGTCCTTAGGTCCGATCGCATCGCAAAGCCCGGAGCGATTTCCGGCACCTACCCCTCGGTCGGATCCGGCACACCGCCGGAAGGATCGCAAGCCGGGGTCAGTCGCCCGCCGTCGCGGTGCGGTTCTCGGAGGGGCGGGCGCCGCCGGTGCCGATGGCCATGCGGTCAAAGGGCGTCGTCTGGTAGATCTGGTTGATCCAGTTGCCAAACAGCAGGTGGGCGTGGCTGCGCCAGCGGTTCTCGGGCCGCCGAGCGGGATCATCGGCAGGGAAGTAGTTGGCCGGCAGATCGATGGCCGCGCCCTTGGCGCGATCGCGTTCGTATTCGGCCTGCAGGCTCTGCGTGTCATATTCGACATGGTTGAACATGTAGAGCGCCCGGTGCTCGGGATCGTCGATCAGGCAAGGCCCGGTCTCCGCCGACTGCATCAGGATCTCCAGTTCCCCGGCCCCCGCGAGATCCTCGGCGCGGACCTCGGTCCACCGGCTGACGGGTACAACGAAATCATCCGAGAAACCGCGCAGATAGGGGCTGGTTGGCGCCTCGTTGCGATGCCTGAAACAGCCGAAGGCTTTCTTGCCCAGCCTGTGCTTTGGCACGCGGTGGAAGTGATAGAGCATCGCCTGCGCGCCCCAGCAGATCGCGAGCGTCGCGTGCACGTGGCTCTGCGTCCAGGCAAAGACCTCGGTCAGTTCGGCCCAGTAGTCGACCTCCTCGAAAGCCAGCAATTCGATGGGCGCACCGGTGATGATGAGACCGTCGTATTTCTCGCCTTCGCCGGCGACCTCGGCAAAGGGGCGATAGAACGCCTCCATATGCGTGGGCGCGGTGTTTTTCGACACGTGGTCCGTCATGCGCACCAGCGTGAGCTCGACCTGCAGCGGGGTCGCGCCGACGAGGCGGGCGATCTGTGTTTCGGTGACGATCTTGTTCGGCATCAGGTTAAGGAGCACGATGCGGAGCGGCCGGATGTCCTGCCGGGCCGCCGTCTCCTCGCTCAACACCATCACGCCCTCGTCCTTCAGGATCGAGTAGGCGGGGAGTGAGCCGGGCAGCGTGATCGGCATCGGTCAGGTCCTCGTGGTGCGCCGACCAAGCGGGCCGGGCCGCGTAGATAAGAGGCCTCGGCTTGGCGGGGCAAGGCCACGCTGCCCAGCCGGTGGGCAAAGCCCCCGCGGACGTCATGCGTGATCACGGCTCTGCGAACGTTGGCGCTGGGGGTTGTCTCGGCGGTTCTGCTGGTTATCTGCGCCAGCATGCGGCGGGCTGCCGCAGTGCCCGCGGTCGTTTTCGCGCTGTGGAGCGCTGCCATGACCGCCGGCCGCGCCCCCGTGCCGGCCACAGATCCATGATCCCGGAGGTTTCCATGCTGTTGACCCGACATCCCGCACCGTCACTGAGCGTTCCCCTCATCGGAGGCGGCACCTTCACGCTGGCCGAGGCAAAGCCCGCCAATTTCACCATCGTGGTGTTCTATCGCGGCAAGCACTGCCCGCTCTGCGCCAAGTTCCTGAAGGAGATCGACGCAGAGGTCGACGCTGCAGCCGCCGAGGGCTTCGAGATCGTCGCCGTCTCGATGGATAGCGAGGAAAGGGCCACAGCATCGACCGCCGACTGGGGCATCGGATCGCTTCGCGTGGGCTATGGCATGAGCGAGGCGGTCGCCCGGTCCTTCGGGCTCTACATCTCATCGGCGCGCGAGGGCTCGGCCGAGCCTGCGGTGTTCTCCGAGCCGGGTATCGCGGTGGTCGATGCCGAGGGCATGGTGTTCTTCGCTCAGGCGCAGTCGGCACCCTTCACCCGCCCGCCCTTCGCCGATCTGATCGGCGGGCTCAAATTCGTGGTGGCGAACAACTATCCCTCACGCGGCGACCTGACCAAGGCCGCCTGAGCCCGGTTCGCGCTCGCATCACATGGCCGAGCCGCTGTGGATCGGGGAGACGATCCCAGCGGCTCGCGCCTGGTGCGTCGGACTGCCCGCCCGTAGGAAGCCTTCAGGCGTAACCCGCCGTGCGGATGATCGCGCATCGCTTCGCAAGGTGGCACGGGCTGATCCTTAGCCGACCTTAGGTCATCAGCGCCGCTGCTTGCGCCACGCTTGTCGCGCGTGGGCGGCGGGCGCCGGCGCCGTCAGATCTTCATGCGCTTGAAGAGCGGTTCGGGGATGTTGCGGATGATCATCATCACAAGCCACCAGATGCGGCGGACGTAGATGACGTTCTGACGGCGCGTCACGGCCCGCTCGACCGCCAGGGCAACTTCCTCCGGCTCGGCGGTGAGGCGCGCGGGTAGGTCCATGCCCTCGGTCATCTGCGTGTTCACAAAGCCAGGCAGCACCGTGACGACGTGCACCCCGCTCGGCGCGAGACGATTGCGCAGGCCCGACAGAAACGCGGTAAATCCAGCCTTGGCCGCGCCATAGACGTAATTCGTGGCGCGTCCTCGGTCTCCGGCGACCGAGCTCAGGCCAACGATGACGCCGGAGCCGCGGGCTTCAAAACGATTGGCGAGCGCCCCGAGCAGCAAAGCCGGTGCCTCGAAATTGCTGCGCATCACCTTGGTGGCGGCGCCTGCATCAGCCGCGCTCGCCGCCTGGTCACCGAGCAGGCCGACCGCGCAGACCGCGATCTCGGGCAGTGCCGGCAACGTATCGAGGAAAGCTTCATGCGCCTCGATGTCGAGGGCATCGAGGGCGTGAACGCTCACCTCGACTTGATGGCGGAGTGCCAGATCGGCGCGCATCGCCTCCATACCCTCCGCGCCGCGCGCCGCAAGCTGTATGGGATGGCCGGCTGCTGCGAAACGATGGGCGATCGCGTTGCCGATGTCAGAGCGCGCGGCAAGGATCAGGACGGGCCCCTTTGCGTCAGCTTGGGTCACAGTGCCAGCCTTTCCGACTGCGCCGAGCGGAAGGCCGCCGCCTCACCGGCCTCGACGCGGTGTTCCGCAAAGCGTGCCCAGCGCGGATCGGAGGAGCGCAGCGTCTGTGGCGTCATCCGGCCATCCTTCGCGAGGTAGAAGCGCCCGCCATGCTCGATGGTGATGCGGTCCAGCCGCTCAATCAGCGCGAGGCACCGCGTCGACACCGGGAAGTCGAGCGCCAGGGTGTAGCCCTCCATCGGGAACGAAAGCTGGCTGTCCTGGCTGCCGAAACGCTTGAGAACCGCCAGGAACGAGCCCTGCCCGGCGGACGCGATCTCGTTCAGGATCTGGGCCAGGCCGTCGCGCGACGCCGCCAAGGGAAGCGCGCATTGAAACTGCACAAAGCCCCTGCGCCCGTAGATCCGGTTCCAGCCAAGGATCGCATCGAGGGGGTAGAAATAGCTGTCCCAATCGACAAGCCGCGTGCCGGCGCTGCGCAGGCCATTGCGCCAGTAGAGCGCGTTGAAAGCGCGTACCGTGAGCCCGTTCAACAGCCCCCGCGGCGCGTCTATCGGCAGGGTCTTTTTCCGTTTCGGCGCCGGGCCCAGTGGCTGGCGGCACGCATTGCCGTGGAGATCGGCCAGGCGCGCATGCTCACCGAACAGGATCAGCGACCGGCCGGCCTCGCTGCCCGTGGCCAGGCAATCGATCCAGGCGACCGAGTAGGTCGCATCAAGGCTGCCTTCGAAGGCTTCCATGGCGGCGTCGAGATTGTGGGCCGGAATGGTGGTTTGCACGATCCAGCCGCTTTCCACCGGGCGCAGACGAAAGGCGACCCGCAGGATGATGCCGGTGAGACCCATACCGCCTACCGTGCGCTCGAAGAGCGCGACATTCTCGTCGGGCGAGCACCGGATGACGCTTCCATCGGCAACCATCACGTCGATCCAGTCGACGAAAGCGCCGAAGCTGCCGTCGCGATGATGGTTCTTGCCATGGACATCGGCCGCGACCATCCCGCCGAGGGTCACGAATTTGGTCCCCGGCGTCACGGGCGGGAACCACCCGCGCGGCACGAAGGCAAAGGCGACATCGCCGAGGATCACGCCCGCCTCAGCCACCAGCTGCCCGGTATCCGGATCGAAGGCCAGCATGCGGTTGAAGCGCCGCATCGAGATCGTGTTCGCCGCGTTGATGGCACAGTCGCCATAGGCGCGCCCGTTGCCATGCGCGATCGCGGGCCCGCAAAGCAGTTGAGCCCGCAGCGCCGTTTCAGACCGAGGGGCCGAAACCGTGCAGTCCACCACCGGGTACCTGCCCCACCCCGAAAGCTTCACTGCGCCGCCTCCGCGGGCAGCGTCGCCTGAGTGAAGACAAAACGCCGGTCGAGCTGGTACTTGATCACATACCCGATCGACAGCCCGATGACGGCGCCGATCTCACGCATGAGATGGGTCTGCCAGACCAGCCAAAAGACCGTCTCGACACCCCAGAAGATCAGCGTCGTGACGACACCCATCGCCGTGTAGAGCGAGAACTTCTGGCCGTGTGCCCTGACGCCCGTCGCTTCGTCGAAGAAGATCCAGCGTTTGTCGAGCAGGTACTTGATCACCAGCCCCACCAGCGTCCCAGCACCGACAGCGCCAGCGAACAGCATCGCTCCCTCGCTGCCATCCGGCCCCAGCGACAGTACCAGACGCTGCGCCGCCAAGTTGGCGACTGTCGCGATCACCGCGAAAAGCCCGTAGCGCAGGACCAAAGACTGCGCGGTGAGCCCGCGATGCACAGGCTCCACGGCACCGGAGACAGTCATTCGACACCCCGGCGGCGCAGCACGGCGAGGTTCTGGGCCGGCTGATCGACCAACAGCTCGAAACTCTCCGAGAAGCCGTCATCGGTTAGCTCTGACCAGGCGGCGATGCCGTGCCAGTCTGCGATGTAGTCGATCTCGCTGGCCACGAGATAGCCGAGCACATTTCCCCGCTCGCGCCTGGCGATCAGGGCAGCGGGGTTCACCTTGCCGTCGAGGTTGATGGTCCGGTCGTGCCAGTACCCAAGCGTGCCGGTCTGCACCGCCGCGACCCATGTCTCATCGGGCAAGTTGTCGTCCACCCAGTCAACCACCTGAAAATGACCCTGTTCCTTCACCCCAGGCACCATGAGCCGGGCAGAGAGCACGGCCCCGAGCGCCAGCCCGGCGATCCCCACGCCCGCGATCAGCGCCCGCGCCCGCTCCGCATTCACCAGCCGCGCCAGATCAATAAGCACGACAAGACTGGCGAGAATGAGGAGCGGCGCGAGCGGCGCGAGGTACCGCGTGAGGAAGTACGAGGCGCCGAAAAAGAAGCCGTAGTAGAACGCCAACACGGCGCCATGGAGCAGGTAGGCCAAGACGGCGAGCCCCACGATGCCGCCGCGCTGCCATACGCGGAACAGGAACCAGCCCAGCACGACAGCCGACGCCGCCGCGGTGATGGCGACAACGGCGGGCATCAATTGCAAGGCGCCAGGTACCGGCAGCATCGGAAACATATGCTCAAAGATCTGCGACGGCAGCAGAAGCGCATTGCTGCCGAAATCGGCGCCCATGGATTGCGCGGTGCCGCTGATCGGCACAATCGACCCGAAATAGACGTAGTTGTTGACCAGCCAAGGCATGACGATGGCAACGCTCAGAAGCCCCGCGGGCACCACCCGGCGCAACATCTCCACGAGGCCAAGTCGTTCTCGGATCAGGAGATTAAGCGACCAGATCGCAAAAATGGCAATCGCGAGGAACACGCCGTCATTCCGTGCGAGAAAGGTGACGCCCGTCAGCGCGCCGAGCATCAGACCCGCGCCCATCGACGCGTCGGCGCCTCTCTCCAGCACATGACAGAATTGAAGCAGCGTGATCAGGAGCGCGAGCGTGTAAATGCCCGTCTCGAGGCCATTCATGCTGTGCAGCACCAACAACGGGCCGACATACCAAAGCCCTGCCGCCAGCCATGGCCAGAGCGGATCGGGATCATGCGGCGCCAACACGCGGGCCGCGAAGGAACGCACTGCAAACGCACCGCCAAGGGCAGCCGCGGCAGAGATGAGATGAACGCCGATCAGGCTCTCCATTTTGTCGCCCGCGGCAACGACATGCGCACCGGCAAACAGAAACGTCGCCAGCGGTTGAACACCGTTGGTCGGGATTGTGCCGTCCGAGACGGTCATCCCCAGCCCAAGCGCCATGTTCCGGGCGACGGTGAGCATCAGATAGCCATCTTCGGTGACGAAGAACTCGGCCAGCATCGGCGCACCGCCAAACACGGGAAGCACCCGGAAAAGGGTTCCCGCGGCCAGCAGGCCGAAGACGCACAGGGACAGCGGGTGGCGTGTCACGCGAACCTCTCTGACTGGAAACCGGCCATCACCCCATCCGCTCGCTAGAGCACGCCGGCCACGACGAAGATCGTCGCACAAAGAGCGGCGACGACGTAGCTGACCCGGTCAGTCGCGGCGAAAACGATCGGATCGTCGGTCATATGACCGCGGTGGGTGACCATCACGATCCGGCTGATCCAATAGATCAGCAACGGACAGACGCACCATAGCAGTTCGGGCTGGCCATAAAGCTTCGAGACCGTGTCGCTGTTGATATAAAGCGCGAAGACGAGCACCGACGCGTAGCCGGCGCTAAGCGCCATGGAGCGCAGGATCGGCAGGTCGTCGGTCTCATAGGCGCGCCCGGCCGTCTTCGCCTTGCCCTGTCGCAGCTGATCGGTGAGTTCGGCCTGTCGCTTCACCGCGGCGAGCGCGAGGAACAGGAACATCGAGAACCCGAGCAGCCAAGGCGACAGCACGAGCGAGGCGACCACGGCGCCGGTGATGATCCGGATCGTGTAAAGACCGGCCAGGGCCAGAACATCGATGACGAGCTTGCGCTTCAGCAGAAACGAGTAGGCCAGCGTGGCCACGTAGTACGCGGCCAACATCCCCATCAGGACCACCGGCGCGAAGACGAGTGCGATCAGAAGCGCCCCAAGGATCAGCCCAACCGCCGACAGGACACCCTCAAGCACCGGCACCTCACCGGCGGCGAAGGGGCGGCGGCGCTTGCGCGGATGCACCCGGTCGGCGGGCAGATCGACGAGGTCGTTGATAAGGTAGACGCTCGATGCCGTGAGGCTGAAAGCGATGAAGGCCGCGATGACGGCACCGATCTCGCTGAAGTCCTGCGCGGCGGCAAGGGGCGCGAAGACGAGCAGGTTCTTCGACCACTGATGCGGTCTGAGCGCCCGCAAACGGGGCCGAAGACGACCCGGCATCTCCGCTGCGGGGTCGATATGCTGAAACTCGGCATTGGCGTCCTCGGCTATGCGACGCAGGCGTTCGTCGCCACCCGCCGTGATCGCCCGGCGCGCCGCAATCCAGACCGGCCGGTCGACGGCTGCATCGCCGATGTAGTCAAAGCCGCCCCGCCCGTAGCGCTCGACCAGGAAATCCGCCTTGGCCGGCCCACTTAGGTTACGACCGTCGGTAAGCGGCGAGCCGGTTCCCACGGCCTCGTCGAACAGGTCCAGCGCCTCGGCGATCGCCACGACCTGCCGGTGATCGGTCGCGGAGACGAGGGCAGTCCGCCGCCCCTCGGCCTTTGCCTTACGGATCAGATCGAGCACCGTCTCGTTCAGCGGCAGCGCTTCTGGCGGTAGAATGCAAAGATCGCCCACCGCCGCCTTAAACGCGGCCTTGCCCTGGCGGAGGCGCCCCATCAACCGGGCAGCGGCAAGAGGACGGCTCGCGAGAATAGCGATCAACGTCTCGTGCAGCGTGTCACTTCGACAGAGGGTGCCGTCTAGATCCACAACCAGTACCGGGGCGGTCTCGATCTCGCCACGGGGTGCAGCAGGATCGAGCGCCGGCTTAACGGCTGCCTGTTCCTCCACGTCCCGCATACGCCCGCTCCTCGCACCCAGTCACTGCCGCGCAAGATCAACAACCGTCCGACAACCGAAGCCATCACGCCCGTGGACTGGTTCACTACCTCAATGCGCGGACCAGATCATCCCGCGGCACTGGCCTTGCCGATACCCCCGCAGCAAAACGGCTGCTCGGCCCGCCAATCCCGCGTGCTTGTCCCCCGCCGCCAAACTGGTCGAAAAGGCCACCGAAGAGCAAGCATGGCGGAACAGGCGATGTCTCCGACGCATATAGCGGTTCAACACGGTTGCGTCTGGCACACATCGGATCCCGTTTCTGAACGGGCGAGGGTGCGGTTTGGCGCAGCCATTCAGCGTCCTGTCTGAGCGCTATCGCTGACGAGAGGGGAAGCGGCGTGGCGATCCCCCAGTGCCCGCGGACGGTGCCCGCGGATCGATGGGCGCGATATCGATGGGCGCGATATCGAACGCTCCATGAGGCCATCGACAGACCGACGCATGCGGCAACTGGATCGACCGGTTGGGTGGCAAGGCCTAGCGCAGCGCGGTCTCGAGCGCTGCAGCGGCGCGGTAGATGGTCTCTTCACCCCAGCGCGGGCCGACAAGCTGCGCACCGACGGGCCGACCGTCGAGTGTCGACCCACAGGGCAGCGAGATGGCCGGATGGCCCGTGGCGCAGGTCGGCGACGTGTTGGGCAGCATCGAGAACGCGGCGGCGACGATCTCCTCGCGGCTGGCGCCGGGCGGCGGCAGGGGCTGGGCCGCCATCGGCGTTGTCGGCATCAGCAGCAGATCATGCTCGGCTAGCGCCGCATCATAGGCTGCGGTCAGCGCCCGGTTCAGGTTCTGCGCCCGGCCATAATACCGCCCGCGATGGCGCGAGCTCATGTAGTGGCCCATCAGGATGCCGAGTTTCAGGGTCTCGGACAGCTCGTCCGCCCGATCGCGCCAGCGTGCATGGGCGTCGAGCAGGCTTTCGAGGAACACGCCCTTCATGTTCGTGCCGAAGGCGTTCTGACGCATCATCAGCTCGGTCGCGCCCTCCAGGAAGATCGGCGTCCAGATCGCGGCGCCGACTGCATGCAGCGGCATCGAAATCTCGGTGACATGCGCGCCGAGGCGTCGCAGGATCGCCGCCGTCACGCGCAGTTTGTCGTTCACCGCATCCTCGGCGCCCGGCATGGCGAGGCTTTCGCTCACCAGCGCGATGCGCAGCCCCGCGATGCCGCGCGACAGGGCATGCACATAACGGCCGTCGCCGCGCAGATCCGGCAGGCCGGTCTGGCGCGGGTCGAGGCCATCGGGGCCGGCCATCGCATCCAGCATCAGCGCATTGTCGGCAACGGTGCGGGTGATGGGGCCGGCATGATCGACGGTCAGTTCGACCGCGAAGATGCCGGTATAGGGCACCAGGCCATGGGTGGGTTTCAGCCCCACGACCCCGCAGAACGAGGCCGGGATGCGGATCGACCCGCCCTGATCGCCACCCGTCGCCATGTCGACGATGCCCGCCGCAACCAGCGCGGTGGAGCCGGAGGAGGAGCCTCCCGCGTTGTGGCCCGGCACGGCGGGGTTCTCAACCGGCCCGGGCACGCTGGTATGGCTGCCGCCCGAGGCACAGTAATACTCGCAGACCGCCTTGCCCCGGATCTCGGCCCCGGCGTCGAGCAGTCGGGTCACGATAGTGGCGTCGATCTCGGGCACATAGCCTTCAAGGATCGAGGCGCCGTTCTGCATGGCGAGGCCCGCGACACAGACATTGTCTTTGATGGCCACCGTCTTGCCCATCAGCGGGCCGCGCGGCGCGCCCTTGATGGTGCTCAGCACCGCCCAGGCGCCGTAGGGGTTGTCGGCGGGTTCCGGGCGGTGACCGGGGGTGCGGGGATAGCGGACCTCGGGCAGCGGTTCGACCATCGCATCGACGATGTCGTAGCTGTCGAACAGGCCCTGCATCAGGCCGAGGAAGCTGGTGGCATCGGCCTCTGACAGGGTCAGGCCAAGCTCGGCGCCGGCCGTGCGGATCTCGTCCGGGCCGGGACGGCGGATCGTCATGGCGCGCTCACATCGTCTTCCAGTCGCCCGCCGCCTCAAAGGCCGCCGCCGCCTGATAGATCGTGCTCTCGGTCCAGTGGCGGCCGACCAGCATGGCGCCGACGGGCAGGCCGTCCTCCATCGCGCAGGGGATGTTCATCGCCGGATGACCGGTCACGTCGAAGGGCGCGGTGTTCTCCAGCGGCTCAAAAGCGCGCTGCAGGATCTCGGCCGTGGGCGCATCAGGGCCAGGCAGCGGGGTCGCGCGCATCGGCGTGGTCGGCATCAGCAGCAGGTCATAGGCGCCCAACATCTGGTCATAGGCCGCGCGCAGCCGCCGCGCGATGTTCTGTGCCTTGGCGTAGTAGTGCCCGCGGTGGTGGCGCTGGAAATACTCGCCCGTGAACATCGTGATCTTCAGACTGTCCGACAGCTCATCGGCCCGGGCGCGCCAGTTGGCGTGGGCGTCGAGGAGGGAGGTGGTGTAGAGCCCCTCCCACCCGGTGCCCATGCCGTTGCCCTTCATCATCTGGTTGGTCGAGCCCTCGGCCGCGATGGGCAGCCAGATCGCCATCGCCTTGTTGTGCATTGGGATCGAAACCTCGTCGACCGTAGCGCCGAGGCGGCGGAAGGTCTCCCCCGCGCGGCGCACGGCGGCATCGACAACGCCCTCGCTCTCGGGCCGGCCGAAGCCCTCGCGCAGGATGGCGATGCGCAGGCCCTGCGCGCCCCGGGTGAGCGCCGCGGTATAGGCATCGGTCTTGGGCGCGTATTGCCGGGGGTCGAGGCCATCGGCCCCCGCCAGCACCTCTAGGAGCAGCGCGTTATCGGCGACCGACTGGGTCATCGGGCCGGTATGGTCGATGGTGTTCTCGATGGGCATGACGCCGGTATAGGGCACCAGCCCATGCGTCGGCTTCATCCCGTAGATGCCGCAAAAGCTGGCCGGCATGCGGATCGAGCCGCCCTGATCGCCGCCAATGGCCATGTCGACCTCGCCCGCGCCCACCACGGCGCCCGAGCCAGACGACGAGCCACCGGCCGAAAAGCCGCGCTTATGCGGGTTGTGGGTATGGCCGGTCGAGTTGGTGTGACTGCCCGAGGACAGGCAGAAATGCTCGCAATGCACCTTGCCCTTGATGGTGCCGCCGGCCTCGAGGATGCGGGTGACGATGGTGGCATCGAGATCGGGGGTATACCCCTTCAGCGTCGAGGCGCCGTTCATCATCGGCACGCCCGCAAGGCAGACATTGTCCTTGAGCGCGATGGTCTTACCGGCCAGCGGGCCGCGCGGGGCGCCCTGCACATCGACCTTGACGTACCAGGCATGCAGCGGGTCTTCCTCGGCCGAAGGACGGCGCCCGGCGGTGCGCGGAAACTCCACCGTCGGCAGGTTGTCGGGCATCGCATCCAGCGTGTCGTAGTGCTTCATGGAGCCTTCCATGAGGCCCAGGAACTCCGCGATCTTCTCGTCCGACAGGTGCATGCCGAAGTCCTCGACGATGCCCTTGAGCTGGCTGAAGGTGGGGCGCTGGACGGTCATGCGGGCGAACCTTTCGGTCATCGAGGCAGGTGGCAGGGCAGGCGCGGCGGCGGGCATTGGGGCGGGCATTGGGGCGCTTGCGGGGGCCGGGCCGCCGGGCGGCGGCGCGCTCGCGGGCGGCGGGGCGGCGTGGGTCGCGCCGTTGCCATTGCCGCTGGTAAAGCCGGTGAACTCGTCGATCAGGGCGCTGTCCATGTTGTGCCCGCCGATCTCGCCCTTCACCTGCCCCTTCTGCAGCAACAGCACCCTGTCCGACAGCGAGGTGATGAATTCGAGGTTCTGCTCGACCAGCAGGATCGAGAGGCCGCGGTCGCGGGCAAGCTCCTCCAGCTTGTCCTCGATCATGTCGACGATGGAGGGCTGGATCCCCTCGGTCGGCTCGTCCAGCAGCACCAGATCCGGGGCCGAGATCAGGCAGCGCGCCAGCGCCAGAAGCTGCTGCTCACCGCCCGACAGCGCGCCGCCCTGACGCTCCAGCAGGCGCTCAAGCTGCGGAAACTCCGCCAGCACGCTTTCAATGGCCGACCGTTCATCCGCGATGCCGTGGCTGGCCACGCCCATGCGCAGGTTGTCGAGGACCGAGAGGCTGGGGAAGATCCCGCGCCCCTGGGGCACATAGCCGATGCCGAGGCGCGAGCGGCCATGCGGCGCCTCTCGGGTGATGTCGACGCCATCGAACTCGATGGTGCCGCCCGTGGTCTTGACCACACCCATGATGGTCTTGAGCAGCGTGCTTTTGCCCATGCCGTTATGGCCGAGGATGCCGACGATCTGCCCCTCGCCCACGCTTAGGTCGACACCCTGCAGTACCGGCACACGGCCATAGCCTGCGCGCAAGCCGCGGGCCGACAGGATCTCGGCCGGGGCGGGGTCGTCGAGTTCTTCCGCCGCGCTCAATGCTTGTGCCCCAGATAGACGTCGCGCACCGTCGCGTCGGCCGACACCTCGTCCATGCTGCCCTCCATAAGCACGGCACCGCGGTGGAACACCGTGACATGCGCGGCGATGGCGCGGATGAAGTTCATGTCATGCTCGACCACGATCATGCTGGTCGTGCGGTTTAGCTCCCGGATCAGATCGGCGGTGAACACGGTCTCCTCGTCGGTCATGCCGGCGGCGGGCTCATCCAGCAGCACGAGCCAGGGCTCGGCGGCCATCACCATGGCAAGTTCGACCCATTGGCGCTGACCATGGGCGAGGCTGCCGACGCTGCTGGTGCGGATCGGGCCAAGGCGCACACGCTCGATCGTGTCGGCGGCCAGCCGGTCGGCCCGGGCCGCGCCATGGGCCCGGCGGGCGGCGAGCCAGACGCTCTCCTGCACGCTCAAGCCGTCGAAGACGTTCGGCACCTGCGTCTTGATGCCGACGCCAAGGCCCGCGATCTCGTGCGGGTTGGCGCCTGTGACGTCGAGATCGCGGATCAGCACCGTCCCCTCGGTCGGGGTCAGCTGACCCGTCAGGCATTTGAAGAAGGTGCTTTTGCCCGCGCCGTTCGGGCCGATCAGGCAGCGAAGCTCCCCGGCCTCCAGCCGGAAATCCACGTTCTCGTTCGCCGTGACACCGCCAAAGCGCATGGTGAGGCCGCGGGTCTCGACCACTGTCTCGCGCTGGCGCGCAGTGCGACCCGGGCGGCCGGTGCGCTGGCGGCGGGGGCGGGCATGGGTTTCAATCTCGACCATGGGTTACTCCGCCGGTTCCATCGCGGGGCGGGTACTGCGTCTGCGCCCGTTGCCGCGCCGCGCCGCGCGCAGGTCGCGCCCGCGCCCCAGCCGCGCGGTAGCGAGCGTCATCACCGCCGGCACGACGCCCCGCGGCAGCAGCAGCACGAAGAGGATCAGCACGATGCCGAGCACCATGTTGAGATCGAGCGTGCCCTGCTGACCGAGCCAGGCGGTGAGATAGAACAACCCGAAGGCCGCGAGGATCGGCCCGATCAACGTGCCGCGCCCGCCGACGATCACCCAGATGATCGCCTGCGCGGCGTAGCCAAGGTTGAAGAGATCCGGCGTCACCCGGCCTACGCCGTTGGCGATCAGGACCCCGGCAAGCCCTGCAAGCCCGCCGCCGACGGCGAAAAGACCAAGCTTGTAGGCCCGCGCGTCATAGCCCAGCAGCTCCGCCCGGGTCTCGTTCTCGCGGATCGCCGCGCAGACCCGGCCGAAATGGGTGCGCGTCAGCCAGACACAGCCGAAATAGCTGAGGATCAGCGCACCCATCGCCGCATAGAAGACCTGGTTCGGGAACAGCATGGCGCCGCTGTCCCAGGGCAGCGTCAGCGGCGGCGCCGTGGTGCCATTGAAGCCACCCAGCAGCGCATCGCCGATCTTGTACTCCGGCCCCGAGGTGCGGCGCATTAGGTTGAAGAAGACCAGCGTCACCACCAGCGTGATGGCGCCCAGATAAACGTCGGACACGCGGCCGTAAAAGATGAAATAGCCGAGCGCCGCCGCAAAGGCCGCGCCGACGGCGATGGCGGCGATCACGGCGCCGGTCGTCTCGCCGAAATTCTGCGCCCAGACGGCGTAGGTATAGGCGCCGAGGCCGAAAAACGCCGTCTGGCCAAAGCACAGGATGCCGCCATGGCCCCAGATGAGGCCGAGGCTGAGCGCCAAGAGCGCCAGCGCGATGGCCGTCGTCAGGTTGATAATGGTGAAGAGCTGCAGCACCTCGGGCGCGCCGAACATGAAGGCGAGCGCCAGCGCCGCCAGCACCCATAGGCGGGTTTTCTCGACAGCACTCACAGCGATTTCCTGAAGAAGCGGCCGGTGATCCCTTTGGGCATGAGGCGGATCAGCACGACGGCGGTCAGCAGCAGCGCGACCTCGCCCAGCGTCGGCCCGGTGGACCAGGAGACGATGCCGTTGACCGAGCCCAGCAGCGTGGCCGCCGAGACGGTGCCGGCCAGGATCGCGGCACCACCCGAGATCACGGTGATGAAGGCCTTGGCGATGTAGATTGCGCCGATGGTTGGCACGACGCCGGTGATGGGCGCCAGCAGCCCACCGGCAAGCCCCGCCACCGCCGAGCCAAAGGCGAAGGTCAGCATGTAGATCCGCGGCGTCGACACGCCGAGCGAGGCCGCCATATCGGCATTCTGCATCGTCCCGCGCGCCAGCAGGCCAAGCTTCGTCAGCCGCAGCACCGCATAGACCCCGCCGATGGCAAGCAGCGTGACGACGATCAGGAACAGCTCATAGCCCGAGGAGCCATAATCGCCGATCTGGATCGCCCCTATGGGCGGTGAGATCGTGGTGGTTGTCTGCGGCCCGAAGATCGTGGTGACGAGCCCGATCAGGAACAGCGACAGCCCCCAGGTCGCGAGCAGCGTGTCGATCATCCGGCCGTAGAGAAACCGGATCAGGACCCGCTCCACGATCACGCCGATCAGCCCGACGACCAGCGGCGCGCAGACCAGCATCGCGATCCAGATGTTCACGCCGTTGTTGGTGGCGACGATCACCGTATAGCCGCCCAGCATCAGAAATTCGCCGTGGGCGAGATTGATCACCCGCATCATGCCGAAGATGATCGCGAGGCCGAGCCCGATGAGCGCGAGGTTCGAGATGCCGTAGACGATCTGCAGCACGAGGGCGAGGAAGAGGTCCATGGGCGCTCCGGTCAGGCGGTAGGGTGGGCGTTTCCGCCCACCACTGAAGGGTCAATCGATGCCGGCCGCGGCCAGACCGTTCTCGAAGTAGAACGTGGACTGATCGGGATTGGCATCCAGATCGCAGACCAGCAGCGTGTCGGCCGGCGGCTGCGCCTCGAAGGTCTCGAGCACGTTCAGCGTCTGGTCCTGGAGCTCGGCGATGGCGACGTTCTGGACCAGGTGGTTGGTCTTGGGCTCGATCGTCACGGTGCCGGACGGGCCGTCAAAGGCCACGGGCGAGCGCAGCGCCTCGATGACCGCGGCGCGGTCGGTCGTGCCCGCCTTCTTCACCCCCTCGGCCCAGAGGTAGACGCCTTCGTAAGACCGGGCCGTCGTCTCGGAGATATAGGCAATGTCCTGGCTGGAGAACGCGCGCAGATCTTCCACGAACTTCTTGTTGGCCGGCGTGTCGATCTCCTCGAAATAGGCAAAGGACACGATCATCCCGTTGCCCTCTTCGGCCGAGACCAGCTTATGCTCGCCGCCCAGCGTGAAGGTTGTCGAGGCCAGCGGGATCTCCTTGTTGACCCCGGCCGCGCCATACTGGCGATAGAACGAGATATGCGCGGCGCCCACCAGAGCGGACATGACGAAGTCGGGCTTCTCGGTCTGGATCTTCTTGATCGTCGGCCCGAAGTTGGTGACGTCGAGCGGGAAGAATTCGACCGCGACGTTCTCACCGCCATTGTCGCGCACGTATTTCTGCACCCAGTCGGCAGTGATGTGCCCGTAATTATAGTCGGCGGCGATGATGTAGACCTTCTTGCCCCATTTGTTCATCGCATAGGGCACGAGCTTCTCGACCGTCTGCGCCGGGGTAGAGCCGGTGCAGAAGTTGTTGTAGTCGCAGACCCCGCCCTCATACAGCGTATTGTAGAAGTAAAGCGTCTGGAACCGGTTCAGCACCGGCCGGATCGCCTCGCGCGAGGCTGAGGTGATCCCGGCATGGACGACATCGACCCGGTCGCCCGCCGCCGCCTGCGTGGCGAACTGCGTGTAGAACTGGATCGTCGTCTGCGGATCGTAGGAGATCAGCTCGATCTGGCGGTCGAGCAGCCCGCCGGCGGCATTGATCTCGGACACCGCCATCTTGGTCGCTTCCAGCATCGGACGGCCCAGCAGCTCCAGCCCGCCGGACTGGTCGAGGATGGCCGCCATCTTGATCGGCTCGGCCGCGCGGACGATGGCGGGCGAGGCAAGTACCGTTGCCGCGGCGCCCGACGCCTGCAGCAGGCCGCGCCGGGTGAGGCGTTTCAAGGTCATGGGGTCTCTCCTCTGTCGTGCGAGCCCGGTGGAGCCGAGCGGGGATCCGGGTGGCCTGGCAACGGTCACCTCATGTTTTGGCGTCAGTCCTTGGCGGCCTTCTGCACGGGCACGGGCGCGGCATCGCCCGGCTTAGGACCATCGGTCCGCAGCCGCCCGGCGATCTCGCCCAACCCACCGCCGACATTCATGCCGATCTCTTCGCCCAGCTTTTGCACCGCGGGCAGCTGCAGCGCCATGCCGAGGATGCCATCGATCACCTGGTTGACCATCGGGCCCTCGCCCCCCGCAGCCCCCGGCGCGACGCCGTTCATGCCACCGAAGCCCGTGACGTGATTGATACGGATCGAGTCGATCTTCTCCGCGGGCTTGACCATCTCGCGCACCACATCCGGCAGCGCATCGATCTTGGCGAGGTCGACCTTCATCCGCACGATGGCGTCCGCCTGTGCATTCTGTGCCGCGAAAAGCGCCGCCTCACCCTCGGCCTGAGCGAGCAGACGGCTTTTGGCGGCAGCGGCCTTCATCTCTTCGGCCTTCGCCTCCGCCGCGGCCATGGCACGCACCGTCCCGGCTTCGGAGGCGACGCGGGTGTCGTCGATCGCGGCGTCCTTCTCCGCCTCGATCACGGCCAGCACCTTCACGCGCTCCGCCATGGCGGTTTCCTTGGCGGTGATCACACGCTCGCGCCCGACGACTTCCGAGGCGATGGCCTCGGCTGCTGCTGCCTGTGCCGTCGCCGCTTCGGCTTTCTTGGCGGCGATCTGGATCTCGCTGTCGGCCTTGGCGCTGCGCTTGGCGCGCTCTGCCTGGTAGTCAATCTCAGCGACTTCCTGCTCGGACTGGATCTGTTTGGCGCGCACTTCCATGTCGCGCTGGATCCGAGCGTGCTCGCGGCGCTCCTCCGCCTCGGCCTGCGCTTCGGCGATCTCGGCCATGGTCTTGGCGCGCGCGGCCTCGACCGCCTTGCCCTGGGCCAGTTGCGCCTCCTCCTCCTCCTGCTCGATCAGCAGACGGCGTTTCGCAGCGTCGAGATGGCTTTGGCGCACGGCCGTCTCGGCCGCGTTTTCGATCTCGGCGCGCTCTTTCTTGTTCGTCGCGATCACTTCGGCCAGGCGCCGCATACCGAGGGCGTTGAAGGCATTATTCTGGTCGAGCGCGCCAAACGGGGTCTGGTCGAGACGGGTCAGCGACACCGCTTCGATCAGCAGGCCGTTCGCTTTCAGTCTTGGTTCGAGCACGCCTGCGACCTCGGCGACGTACTGGCCGCGGTTATCCTGCAGCGTGTCCATGGTGTAGGTCGCCGCCACCGAGAGCAGCGCATCGGTCAGCTTGCCCTCCAGCAGATCGGCCAGATCGCTCGCGCGGAACGCCTTGGATCCCAGCGCCTGCGCGGCGGTGGCGACCCCTTCGGCCGTCGGCTCGACGCGCACATAGAACTCGGCAGTGGCGTCGATGCGCAAACGATCCTGGGTGATGATCGAGGTCTCGCCCGCGCGCTCCACCTCAAGGCGCATGGTGCGCATGTTCACTTCGGCCGTGCGGTTCAGGAAAGGCAGGCTGAAGACACCGCCGTCGAGCACGACGCGCTGACCACCCCGACCGGTCCGCACGAGGGCAACCTCGCGACTGGCCTTGATGTAGAAGCGGTTCAGCAAGAGGATGATGATGACGATGAGAACGATTACGCCGAGTGCGATCCAGATCATCGGGGTGCTTCCTCCAGGCTTGTCAGCCGCGCGCCGAACACTTTGCGCATGCAGTTTTCGTGCCAGTGCAGGCGCCTGTCATGTCAGCAAAGCTCGATGTAACCAAACGAAGGCGCCGTCTACAACCGCGCGTCCCACGGCGAAGACCTAGCGCCCCTGGTGTGTTTGGCAGCGTTCACGCCCCATAGAATGAAGCGGTTGCCGATGTGACGCGCGCGCGGCAAGGGGCTCCCACGTTGTCTGAGTCGCACGCCGTAAGGGGCAGCGTCGGGCGCCCTATCCGGTCATCTTTGCGGTCCGCCATAGAGAGCGATCGCGTTGGCACGCGTCCTTCAGCGTTGCCTTCCCCGCGAAACCCGGCACCCCGGGCCCAAAAGGTAGACCGAAGCGCAAGCCCCGCAGGACGGCCGGTCGTCAACCTCGTTGCGCAAGGCTGCGCCTGCGGTGACGATAGATAAGCGCCGTGGCGCCCAGTGCGATGACGATCAGGCAGGCCAGGCTGACCGGGTCGGTGAGGAAAACGCTGGGATCGCCTCGCGAGAACAGCAGCGTTCGGCGAAGATACTCCTCGAAGGCGGGGCCGAGGACAAAGCCAAGCACGATCGGCGTCGGCTCTAACCTGAGGCGCACGAGGATCCACCCGAAGACACCGAAACCCAGCATCAGCCACACATCGAACAGCGAACTCCGCACCGAATGGACCCCGATCAGGGCGAAGACGAGGATCAGCGGCACGAGCTTGCGAAAGGGGATACGCAACAACGAGGCCCAGATCCCGGCCAAGGGCAGGTTCAGGACCACGAGGATCACATTGCCGACCACGAGGCTCGCGATCAGCGCGCCGAACAGGTCGGGATTGGCCGAGATAAAGCTGGGTCCCGGCGCAATGCCCTGGATCATCAGCGCGCCGGCAAGCACGGCGATCACCGGATTGCCGGGGATGCCAAGGGTCAGCAGCGGCACCAGCGCGCTTTGCGCCGAGGCATTGTTCGCCGCTTCGGGCGCGGCGACGCCGGCCATGGCGCCTTGGCCAAGCGGCGCGTCCCGGGTCTCGAACGCCCGCTCGGCCCCGCGCGCGGCGAGCGACGACATCACCGTCGACACGCCGGGGATCACACCCAGCATCGTGCCGATGGCGGCGCCGCGCAGCGTCGGTGCCCAGCTGGCGGCAAAATCGGCACGGGTCGGCCAGGGCCAGCGGACGGGAGCGATGCGTTCTGGGCGGCCGCCTGTCTCCAGCGAACGGATCAGTTCGGCAATGGCGAAAAGACCCATGACAAGGGGCATGAACCCGATGCCGTCGCGCAGATCGGTTAGGCCGAGGGTGAAGCGCGGCAGCCCCCCACCCGAGTCGGTGCCGACGAGCCCGAGACAGGCGCCAAGCAGGATCAGCGTGATCGCGGCGAGCGGCGGCCCCGGGGCGATCACCGCCGCCGCGAAAAGACCGAGCGCGATCATGCCCGCGAGCCCCGCCGGCGAAATCAGCAGTGAGACCTCGGCGATCGGGCCGGCCGCAAAGGCGATGAAGACGGCGCAGAACAGACCGGCAAACAGCGACGAAAGCGCCGCGATGGCGATGGCAGGCCCCGCCCGCCCCGCGAGCGCCAGGCGATGGCCATCGAGCGCGGTGACGATCCCCGAGGTCTCTCCCGGAAGGTTCAGCAGGATCGCCGTGGTCGAACTGCCGTATTGGGCGCCGTAGTAGATCGCCGAGAGCATGATAAGCGCCCCGGCCGGGTCGAGGGTGTAGGTGAGCGGCAGCAGGAGTGCGAGCGTCGCCGCGGGGCCAATGCCGGGCAAAACACCGGTGATCGTGCCGAGAAGCGCCCCACTGAAACAGAGCGCGAGATTGTGAAAAGTCAGGATTGAGGCGAGCTCGCCCATCCAACCTGTCATACCGGTTTGGCCTTGGTCACGATCACCTCAAAGGCCGGGCGGCCAGAGGCGCGCGCCCGGCGGCAGCAGGCTCAGGCCCACGGCGAGGGCCGCCGCGCCGCCCGCGAGGCCAGAGAGCGTCAGCGCCCCGAGGCCGCGATCGCCCGCACCCCAGCTGGCCACGAGAGCGGCGAGCGCCGATGCCGCCACAAGCCCGAGCATCGGCATGGTGAGGGCGAAGGCAGCGACGCCACCCAACAGGCCCGCCCCGGCGCGTGGCGAAGGCCGGGGCTCTGCCCGGCTCGGCAGGGGGTCCGCATCGCTATCGGCCGGATCGCGGCGCATGAGTGCCACCGCAAACCAAGTGGTCGAGAGCGCGATCACCCCTGCCGAAAGCCAACGGGCGAAAAGACCGGGTCCGATCCGGTCATCCAGCCAGGCCGGTTGCGTGAGCGACAGCAGGAAAAGCGCGACGCCAAGTGCCGCAGTGAAAACGGGCGCCAGGATCCGGGGGGTCAACTGCTGAGAAAAGGATGATGGGGCGCGCATCGCCGCACTCTATCCCCCACCAGCCGGGACCGAAACGATCTTGGCCGATCTTGGCAGGGCCGCCGGGAAAAAACTTGATCAAAAGGATCGGAAAATGGGAGACGAGGCGTCGCGGCGCTCGCGCCAAGGGCGCCCTGACCCCTCACGTCCACAGAGACCCCTGACGTCCACAGAAGAGGCCACGACATGATCTCCAGACGTACCCTCGTCGGCGCCGCGCTCTCGACCCCCATGCTGAACCTCGCCCCGCGGCCGGCACACGCCGCCGACTGGCCCGCGGTCGGCCCGATCCGCCTTGTGGTGGCATCGGGTGCCGGCGGGAACGCGGACGTCGTCGCCCGGCTCGTCGCCAATCAGCTCGAGGGCGCGCTCGAGCAGTCGATCGTCGTCGAGAACCTTTCGGCCTCGTCGGGCATGCAGGCGACCCAGGCGGTGAGCGAGGCGGAAGCCGATGGCTATACCCTGCTGGTCGGCACCTCATCGCAGCTTGTCCACAACATCGCCCTGTTCGAGCCGCTGCCAGTGGACATCACCAACACGCTGCGGGGCGTTGCGATGATGAACGAAGTGCCGATGATCATGCTGGTGAACAACGACGAGCCCTCGCCGGATCTCGCATCGTTCATCGAGAAGCTGCGTGCCGATCCCGATGCCTACCAGTACGGCTCGGGTCCGGCCGGTACGACGACGCATATCACCGGTGCGCTGTTCCTGTCGCGCCTCGGGCTCGACATCACGCATGTGCCGTATCCGAAAAGCGGCGAGGCCTTGCGCGATACCATCGCCGGACGACTGACCTTCCAGTTCATCCCGGCGCTAAGCGCTGTGCCGCAGATCAGGGATGGCGCGGTGCGCAGCCTCGGCGTCGCGGCGCCGACGCGTCTCGCCGCGCTGCCGGATCTGCCGACGATCGGCGAGGCCGGACTCGACGGTTTCGTGTCGCAGACCTGGAACAGCATCGCCGCGCCGACGGGCACGCCCGAGGCGATCGTGGCGCGCCTGAACGCCGAGGTGAACGCGATTGTCCAGTCAGACGACGTGAAGACCCAGCTCACCGATCTCGGCGCCCTGGTGCCGGGCGCGATGACGCCGGCAGAGGTCGATGCCTACTACGCCGCGCAGCGCGAGATCTGGATCCCCGTCGCGCGCGGGACCGGTGTCCGCCGTAGCGCAAACTGAACGAGGCGTTCTCTGCGGCCGGGCGACGGCGCGCCGTCCAGCCTCAGGCTGCAGCCGCTGCTGCAGTGCGTCAAGCCGGAGGGACGCCTCGATCAACCAGGTCTCGGCCATTTCAGATCGCCGGGGCCCTCACTGTTCGGCAAAGCAGCCTGGTGGCTCTCGCCACGGCGCAGCGACGCTCGGAACAGGCATGCTTGCAGAGGGTTGCGGTCCATACCGGGGGCGGATTGCCTGCGGTCATGGCGTGGCGCTCGCGGCCGGCACGCCCCGCTGCCCGTGCCTCCGGCGTAGGCCATCGACGCAAGATCCCTTCGTGGCGCGCGCAGCAGGCCTTCCATCGGCCGCCGCTCTCTTGCGGGTTCAAAGCGTCTTGCAGCGAGCCTAGGCCTCCCGCCACGGTGTTGGTACTCCCGGCAGCCTTTGCGCGTCACGGTGCTGGCGCGGTTCGCTATTCCAGCCTCGCGGCGCCAGGACCGAAGCGGGTGTAGAGGCAGCGGCATAAGGCGACAGGGTGACGTAGAAGGCCGGGAGCGGCGCGCAGTGCCTGCCCGGGCGCTCTACTGGAGAGCGCATCGCGCATCTCTAAGACGGCCGTGGTCGCCGCGATCTCGCCCGGCATGAGGCGAAGTCGGCGCTCTGCCCCAGGCGACAGCCGCCCCGCAGCCTCTTGCTCAATCAGCCGGATCGCCCCGATCTGCTCGTCGGTGCTGCGTCGCGTGCGCGAGAACGCGGAGGCCTGCCCCGAAACCGTGCCGCGCCGTTGCGTGTAGCGATAGCCCGGCCATCCGGTCAGGGCGAGGCGGGCGCCACTCAGCAAAAGGCGCATGGTGAAAACCGCGTCTTCGGCATGGCGAAGCGAGGGCCAGGTGATGCTGTGCCGGGTCAGCACATCGCGACGGATCACGGGCTGCATCCAACCCAGGTTCACCCGTCCGGCCGGTCGGGTGTTCTGCAGGAAACGCTCGGCCGTGATGGGTATCAATGCATCCTCGTCGAGCGGAAAGGCCAGGCCGACAACCTCGCCAAAACACGTCGACGGCGTCGCTGGCGCGGGATCGGACTGCTCTCGCGACCCAAGGCCGGGATCGACCAAGGCTAGATTGTCGGCAATCGCATCGAGACCCTCCGCCTCGGCGAGCGCGACCAGCCGCGCCAGGCGATCTGGTTCAAAGGTATCATCGGCATCGAGGATGGCGACCCAGTCCCCCGTCGCGGCACTCAGCCCGCGGGCGCGCGCGGCGCCGGGCCCACCATTGCTCGGCGATCTCAACAGCTTGAGCCTAGGCTCGCCAGCCGCGATGGCCCCCACGACATCCACGGTCGCGTCAGTTGAGGCATCGTCGATGGCGATCACCTCCACCTCGGCCCCCGTCAGCGCGAGCGCCGAGGCTATCGAGGTCGCCACTGTCGCCTCGGCGTTGTAGAGCGGCATCAGAACCGAAACGCGGGGCATGCCGTCAGGTGGCCATCCGGCTGAGGCTCCAGCGATAGGCGAGGTAGGTCGGCCAATAGAGCGCGTAGACGAGACGCATAAGCGGCCCGGGGCAGTGCGCGAGGTGGATGCGCCGCTCCTCTCCGAAACGGCGCGCAAGCGATGGCCAGTCCTTCTGCGAGCTCACGCCGTCATCGGGCATCCGCGCCACCGTCTGGGAGATCTGCGTCGCGCGCGCCCCCCGACGCCGAGCGCGCAGAAAGAACTCATAGTCCATCGCGATGCGGATCGTGGTGTCGAACAGGCCGATACGCTCAAACAGTGACCGGCGACAAAAGGCACCCTGATGCGGGATGCTGGTCTTGAACTCGAGCCTAGGCCCGAGCGATCCAGGCTCAAGGATTTTCGAGGCCTCGGCGCCGTAGAGCATGACGGCCCCGCTTACGATGTCGGCGTCCCCGGCGAGGGCCGGAACGACGGCGGAGAGACTGGTCTCGTCGGCGAAGGTGTCGCCGGCCTGCAGCACGAGGATCCACTCTCCCCGCGCCATGCGCACGCCTTTGTTCAAGGCGTCGGCGATACCGTGATCGGGCTCGCTGATCCAGCGGACCCGCTCGCCGAGGCTGTCGAGATAGGCGGGCGTGCCGTCATCCGAGGCGCCATCGACGACGATGTGTTCACAGGCGGCAAAGCTCTGTGCCGCCACACTTTCCACGGTTGCCTGAACGCCTTCGTGGGCGTTCCAGGCGGCCGTCACCACGCTGACTAACGGCGCGCTCACGCCTGTTCGCCCATCGCCTCGGGATGTGCGGCCAGCCAGTCCAGCAAGCCCCGCACCCCCTCCTCCAGCGGGATCGAGGGACGCCAGCCAAGGGCGGTGAGGCGCGCGGTATCAAGGCGCTTCAACGGCGTACCATCGGGTTTGTCGAGATCATGCAGCAGTGCCCCGCCCAGGCCCACCTGCCGCATCACCAAGCGGGCGAGATCGGCGATCGCGATATCCTCGCCGCAGCCGACATTGATGGCGAGCGGCCCAGAATAGTGCTGCATCAAGTGCACGAGCGCATCGGCACAGTCGTCCACATGCAGGAACTCCCGCCGAGGTGTGCCTGAGCCCCAGATCATCAGGTCCGACCGCCCGGCTGCACGGGCATCCAGCGCCTTGCGCACCAAGGCCGGCAGCACGTGGCTGGAGGCCAGATCGAAGTTGTCGCCCGAGCCGTACAGATTTGTCGGCATCGCCGAGATGAAATCGACACCCCGCTCGACGCGGTATCCCTCGGCGAGCTTGACCCCGGCGATCTTAGCGATGGCATAGCCCTCGTTGGTCTTCTCCAGCGCCCCTGAAAGGATCGCCTCTTCGCGGATCGGCTGCGCCGCATCGCGCGGATAGGCGCAGGACGAGCCCAGGAACAACAGCTTGGCGACACCGATCTCGACCGCCGCATGCATGATGCTGGCCGCGATCATCAGGTTGTCATGCAGGAACCCAGCCGGGGCGCGCGCATTGGCGAGGATCCCCCCGACACGCGCGGCCGCGACGAATACCGCATCGGGCCGCTCACGACGCATCCAGCGGATCACCGCCTCCGGATCGCGCAGATCGAGCGCTGAGCGGTCGACACTCAGAAGCGTGCAGTCCTCGCGGGCCAGACGGCGCATCAGGGCCGCGCCGACCATGCCGTTGTGGCCGGCGACCCAGACGCGCCGCCCGGCAAGCTCGAAGGGGGTCGGATGCTCAGCCATCGCGATCGTTCCGCGTGCTCTCGCCGAGCGCCCGGGCGAGATCGCTCTGCACCATTTCGCCGATCATGGCCTCGAGGCTGGTCTCGGGGCGCCATCCGAGCAGGGCCTGGGCCTTGCTGGCATCGCCGCAGAGCAGATCGACCTCGGTCGGGCGGAAATAGCGTGGGTCGATCCGCACGCGGGGGGCGCCGCTCGCAGCATCGCGGCCAATCTCGTCAACGCCGCCACCCTCCCAGGCGATCGTCACGCCAGCCTCGGCAAAGGCACGCTCGACAAACCCGCGCACCGTGCAGGTGACGCCCGTCGCGAGAACGTAATCATCGCCGGCTTCGCGCTGCAGGATCCGCCACATGCCCTCGACATAGTCCCGCGCATGTCCCCAGTCGCGCACTGCATCGAGATTGCCGAGCCACAGCGTGTCCTGCAGCCCATGCGCAATGGCGGCGACCGCGCGCGTGATCTTGCGGGTGACGAAGGTCTCCCCCCGGATCGGGCTTTCATGGTTGAACAGGATGCCGTTGGACGCGTGAAAGGCGTAAGCCTCGCGGTAGTTCACCGTGATCCAGTAGGCGTAGAGCTTGGCCGCGCCATAGGGCGAGCGGGGTCGGAAGGGCGTGGTCTCGTTCTGCGGTGTCTCGGCGACCATGCCGTAGAGCTCGGAGGTCGAGGCCTGGTAGAAGCGGGTGTGCCCACCAAGATCTAAGATCCGGATCGCTTCGAGCAGGCGCAGGGTGCCTAATCCGTCGGCATTGGCCGTGTATTCCGGCGTCTCGAAACTGACCTGCACATGGCTCTGCGCCGCAAGATTGTAGATCTCGTGCGGCTGCACTTCCTGCACGATGCGAATGAGATTGGTGGCATCGGTCATGTCGCCGTAATGCAGGCGGAGCCGCACATCGCCCTCGTGCGGATCCTGGTAAAGGTGGTCGATCCGCTCGGTGTTGAAGGAGGATGAGCGCCGCTTGATCCCGTGGACCTCATAGCCCTTCGAGAGCAGGAGTTCGGCAAGATAGGCACCGTCCTGACCGGTGACCCCTGTGATGAGCGCCCTCTTCATGCCCGCATGCCCCCGGTCCGGCGATGTTCGGCGTGTTCTCGCATCAAGATGGTCACTTTTCCAGCAGTGCCGCCGCTGCATCGTAACGGCCGACGCCAATGTGGTTCGATCGCACGACACTCGCCGTTGATAAGGCCCTTGGCGTGAGACCGGATGCGGCGGTTGCTTGACACCGATCGGTCGAAACCGGGAATGAAACGTCCAAAGCGGGCGAAGACGACCGCGCCCTGGATGCGGCAACGCGCGATGGTGGCAGACGACAGATGACGCTGGCGATCGTGGCACCGTCGTTTCACCAGCCCGGTGAGCCCTACATCCGCGACCATGTCCGGACGATTGCACCGGGCGACACGGTGCTGGTGTGCCGCGACCCGAGGGGCATCGCAGCGTTGGGCTGCCCGGTACACCGCCTCGCCGCCCCCCCGTGGCATACGCGCATCGCATCAAGGCTGCAGTCCAAGCTGCATGGCCTGCGTTCCAGTTCGCCCTATTACATCGTGCCGGGGCCGCTGCCCCCGAACGAGCGTGAGCGGCTGGTGGGCTTTCTCAGATCACATGGCGTATCCTGCATGCTGGCCGAGTTCGGCACCATGGGGATTGAGGTGATGGACGCTTGCGACGAGGCAGGCATCCCGCTGTTTGTCTTCTTTCATGGCGCTGATGCCCTTGTGCTGCCGCGTCAGGACAAGAACGGGTTGTTCCCAGCGCTTTTTCAGAAGGCGCACACGGTACTCGTGACGACAGAGTTTATGCGCAAAGCAATCGCCTCCATCGGTTGCCCCGCCGAGAAGACTGTTTTGGTGCCCATTGGTGTCGATCCTGACCGCTTCAGCCGTCGCACTGGGCATGAACCGGCACGCAAAGTTGCGATGGTGTGCAGACTGATCCCTCAAAAGGGGCCCCTCAACTGCGTGGATAGCTTTGCGAGACTGCATCGCGCCCATCCCGACGCCACGCTCGACATCATCGGCGACGGTCCGATGCGCGCCGACATCGAAAAGCGCACCGAGGAACTGAAGCTCAGCGACGCCATAACGCTACACGGCCCTCAGCCACACGAACGTGTCGTCGATCTGATGGCCAGTGCTGATCTGTTGATCCAGCACAGCATGGCGGTACCCGGCGGTAATCCTGAGCCCTTCGGGATCTCACTGGTCGAGGCGATGGCCTGCGAAGTGCCGGTGGTGGCGACCCGTTCCGGCGGTATTCCCGAGGTGGTCGCGGATGGTGAGACGGGGCTGCTTGTCGAGGAAGGCGATATCGACGGCATGGCGGCCGCGATGATCGACATCCTCTCCTCACCCGAAGTCGCCGCCCGCATGGGCGCCGCCGGGCGGCAGCGGGTGATCGACCGCTTCTCCACCGGGGTCATCACACAGCGCCTGCGCCAAACACTCAGACTTGGCGGCGACGACTGATCGGGCAGCGGCACACCGCCGGCGGGGCCGCGCCACACTATCGTCACCCCACCCGGCAAGAGACGCCCCAGGATGGGAGAACGCGCGTGCACCAGCAGTTGATCGGACTGCTCAAAGGCCCCGTGGCCCGGGGAGCGATCAGCAGCATCGCGCTCCGCGTGATCGGGCTCGCCATCGCATTCCTGCAATCGGTGCTGGCAGCGCGCGTGTTGGGCGCCGAAGGGTTCGGGATCGCCGCGGTCGCACTCTCGACCGTCCTGATCGCGTCGACACTTGCCAGCCTCGGCTTCGGTCCACTTTCGGTGCGCGAAATCGCCCAACGTCGCGAGCGGGACGACGACGAGACCGTCAGCACCTTCATGGCCGTCTCGATGATAAGCGCGATCGCCGTTGCCATGGTGATCGCCGGGGCGATCGCAACGCTGGGCGTCTTCGGCGAAGTCATTCCTGCCGGTTTCCGCGACACGGTTGCTGCAGCCCTTCCGATGATACCGCTGCTCGCCTTCGCCGTGCTGACCCGCGGGCAGGCGCAAGGTTTCGGCAGAGTTGTCGTGGCACAGCTACCGGGCGACCTGCTTCGCCCTGCGATCATCAGCATGGCCCTCGCCGCGGCCTATCTCGGCTGGTGGGACGCCACGCCTGCGACTTACATGCTGGTTTCCTGCCTCGCGATCCTGGTCGGCTGCCTGTTTTCCGCGGTGGCACTCAGATACCTGGCGACCGCCCGACCTAGACGCCCACATGCGGGGGAAGCGGCCGCATGGCACCGCGCGGCGGCGCCTTTTCTCGGGATCGCCGCCTTGTCGGTGATCGGAACCGAGGCGAGCACGCTGATCCTCGCAGCCGTAACCAGCCCCGAGGAAGTCGGGCTTTTCCAGCCGATCATCCGCCTCGTGCCGCTCATGCTGCTGACCAAAGAGGCCATCGTCATGCCGCTCGGCCCGCGCCTCGCAGCCGCCTGGGCCAGGGGTGATCATGACCAGATCAAGGACCTGACGCGCAAAGCGGCCCTCGCCGCGACGACCGGCACCGTCGCCACGGTCGGAGCGCTGCTGCTTGTTGCGCCGCTCATTCTCGGGGCGTTTGGACGCGATTTCCTCGTCAATCAGCACCTCCTCCTCTGGATCGGGCTCGCTCAGATCGTTGGCGCTATGAGCGGGCCGGCAAGCCTGCTGCTCGACATGGCGGCGCGGATGCGAGAGCGGACCATCGCCCAGATCATCACCGTCGGCGTTCAGCTGAGCTTTGGGGCGGTGCTGGCCAGCCTCTATGGCAGTGATGGGGCGGCCGCGGCGATCATCGCGACCATCCTCGCCTGGAACGTCTTCAACTGGCACTTTGCGCGCCAGAGGCTCGGTGTCGATACGTCGCTCCTCTCCTACGCCGAGCTCTTGCAACGCCGCGGAGAGAGGCCCGGCCAACCACCGGACCCTGGGTCAGGGCCAGTACCGGGGCCGGGGCCCGGAGAGGCGCCATGAAGATGGGGCCCGGAGAGGCGCCATGAAGATCCTGCATGTCAGCCGGTCCGACGGCGGTGGCGGCGCACAGCGTGCGAGCCTGCGCCTGCATCGCGCGATGCTTGGCGCCGGGATGCCGAGCCGGATGCTGGTCGTCGATCGCAAGTCTGACGATCCGACCGTCACGGGACCCAGCAGCCTTGCGGCACGCCTGTGGGGCATGATCCGTCCGCGGCTCGTCGAGACGCCGCTCAAAGGGCTGGATGGACAACCGCCCTGGGCGACGCGGTCTTTCAACCTGCTGCCGACCGGGATGCACCGGGTGATCAACGCGTCGGACGCGGATATCGTGCATCTCCATTGGGTCGGCAACGAGACGATCTCCATCCGCGAGATCGGGCGCATCGAAAAGCCCATCGTCTGGACACTGCGGGACATGTGGCCGTTTAGTGGATCGCTGCACTACGAAGCGATCGACGCCGAAACGCGGCAGCGAGCAGGCTACCCTCCCCTACCGATGACACGGCGGACAATCGCGCCGCTCGATCTCGACCGCTGGACGCATCGCCGAAAGCTCAGCGCCTGGCGCGATCTCGATCTGCATATCGTCGGGCTCAGCCATTGGATTGCCGAGGCCGCGCGCCAGTCCGAGCTGTTCGGACATCGACCCGTTACCCGGATCCCCAACACCATCGACCTGGAGAGATTTCACCCGCGCAACCGGGCAACTGCACGGCAGATCATCGGCCTGCCCGAAGACGCACGGATCATCCTGTTCGGCGCCGTCGGCGGAGGTCGCGATCCACGCAAGGGCGCGACACTACTATACCGCGCGCTCGACGAGGTATGGCAGGCGCTGGCGCCTGATGAGCGCGCACGCACCATGGCAGTGCTCTACGGCTCGTCGGTCGGACGCGCCGATGGTGAAGGCATGCCGGTGCGCGCGCTCGGCCGGTTCGAGGACGACGCCTCGCTGGCCCTGTTGCACGCCGCCGCCGATCTCTTCGTGGCCCCCTCGGTTCAGGAAAATCTGCCCAACACGGTTATTGAGGCGGCAGCATGCGGCCGCCCGGCAATCGCGTTTGATATCGGCGGCATGCCCGACGTGATCCGCCATGGCGAGACCGGTTTCCTCGTGCCCCTCGGTGATGTCTCGGCTCTCGCGCGACATCTGCGCGACATGCTCGTCGACGACGGACTCCGCGAGAGGCTGGGCCATGGCGCGCGGCGTCATGCCGAGGCTAGCTTCGCCCCTCAGCATGTCCTGCCCGCCTATGCCGCGCTTTACGCCGATGTCCTCGCGGCACGGGGGCGTGCAGCGCACAAATGGTGATGCCGACAGTCTTAGAGGCGTTAGAGGCGACCCAACCGCGCGCCCATCACCGGCCGTTCCGATGATCGATCGGCGGAGCCCGCCAGATGCTTGATCAGACGCTTGGCGGCACCGCCGCGTCGCCCAACGCCAGCGTGGTCTTTGTGACCCGCAAATGGCCGCCTGCGGTCGGTGGCATGGAGACCTATTCGCGGCGCCTGACAGAGGCGATCTCGGCGGAGCGGGCCATCCGTGTGATCGCGGCACCGGGCAGAGAGGACGGTAGCCCGCCATCGGCGATCGCACTGGTGCTGTTCGGCCTCCGCGCCGGATGGCGCCTGCTCGCCCCCCGGCTCGCCCCCCGGCTCACTCACCGGCACACCGCAGCTTTGCTGCATATCGGCGATATGGCGTTGTGGCCGCTGGCGCTCCCCGCCCGGCTGCGCGGTTGCCGGGTGGTCGTACTCTCGGCCCACGGCACCGATGTGGGCTTCGCGCGAAGGCGCAACCTCAAAGGTCGGCTCTATCGCGCGTATCTGCAGCTGGGAGCGTGGCTCTTGCCCCGTCTTTTCTCGCGTCGCGCTGTCATTGCGAACTCCGCAGCAACCGCCACGGCGCTCCGCGAGGTCGGTTTCCCAGCCACCCGGATCGTACCGCTGGCAACGGATCTGCGCCTGTCGGGCATGCCACCCACCATACCGGCAAAGCGGCTCCTGTTCGCAGGACGCCTCATCAAGCGAAAGGGGCTCGGCTGGTTCGTGCGAAGTGTGTTGCCGGGGCTGCCCGAGGAGATCGGTCTCGATGTCGCCGGCACCGTCTGGGATGCCGATGAGGGCACGGCGCTTGAGGATCGGCGGGTCCGGTTCCTCGGCCCTCTTCCACCGGAGGCGCTGGCTCAGGCCTATCGCGAGGCACTCGCGGTCATCGTGCCCAACGTGGCCGGCGCCGAGGGCGAGTTCGAGGGTTTCGGCCTTGTCGCGGCCGAAGCCGCGGTCGCCGGCGCCGTCGTGCTCGCCGCCCGGCGGGATGGTCTGGTCGAGGCTGTCCGTGACGGTGAGACGGGCTTTCTGCTGCCATCGGGCGATGCCGCGGCATGGCAGTCCCGGATCATCGAGGTGGCCGGATGGCAGGGCGAAGCTCGCGCAGCCTTCGTCGCGCAGGCGCAGGTGCGCGCCGCCGAAGTCTATAGCTGGCAGCGCGTCGCGGCCGACACCATGGCGGTCTACGACGCTCTCATGGCCTCTCAGGCGACCGACAACCCGAAAGATCGCTGAAGAGACAGCGCGAAAGCCGCGCTCGATGCGGATGCTGCGATGCTCAGTCCGCCTTTGGCCCAAGCGCCACCTGCCATAGCGGCAAGAGTGCCCGCGCAAGGAACGGGATCGAGGCGAGACCGACAGCAAGACCGACGACACCCGCCGCCGCGGCGTTGGCGATCCAGGTCATCGCGCCCTCCAGCACGCCGAAGCCCTGGCCGATCCCCTCGGCCCAATGGTGGATCGCGTGTTCAAGGCCATGCTGGCCCATCTCGGCAAGACCGTGGATCAGAATGCCGCCGCCGACCCAGAGCATCGCGGCCGTCCCGACCACCGTAAGCCCGGTCATCATCCGGGGCACGATCGTGCTGACCAGCAGGCGGCCAAAGCGGATGCGGGCTTCGGCCCCCGGTTCCTCCGGATCGGTGGCGGCTAGTCGTATGCCGAAATCATCGGCCCTTACCAGCAGCGCGACCGCACCATAGACGGCGAAGGTGATGAGCGTGCCGACGATGCCGAGAACCAGCGCCTGGTTCAGGAACGGCGCATCGGCGACGGTGGAGAGGGTGAGCGCCATGATCTCGGCCGAGAGGATGAAATCGGTGCGAATGGCGCTTGCGACGCGGATCTCCTCCAGTTCCTCGGCGGTCTCGGCGCCGCCCTGCACCTCTTTCTCGTGCTTCTCCGCCGCATGCGGCCGCACCGCGTGCAGCACCTTCTCCGCCCCCTCATAGGCGAGGTAGAGCCCACCCAGCATCAAAAGCGGCGTGATCAGCCCCGGCGCGATGGAGGCGAGCAGCAGCGCGGCCGGCAACAGGAACAGAAGCTTGTTCTTGAGCGACCCCTTAGCGATGCGCACGATGATCGGGATCTCACGGTCCGAGGGAAGACCGGTGACATAGCCGGGCGTCACGGCAGCATCGTCGATGACGATCCCGGCCGATTTGATGCCGGCCTTGGCCGTCTGGGCGGCGATATCATCAAGCGAGGCGGCGGCCGTGCGCGCCAACAGGGCAACTTCGTCGAGCAGCGCTAGTAATCCGACACTCATGGGCGGGCCTCCGTGGTCCTTTGCTGCTTGATAACGCGTCGGCGAAGGATCGTCGCCTGTGCAAAGCCCTGCCCTGCACCGCCGTGACCGCCGTGGCGGGCAAGCCGCAGTGCGGGGCACCGGGCCAGACGATGCCGGCGGATCAAAGGTGGCGCAGAGCAGGGCGCCGGCACGCCCGCCCTTGGACCGCGCACACGTCGTCGATCACGCTGGATCAGAGGTCCCTCGGCGGCGCGTTCCCGCTAAAGGACGCCGGAAAAAAGTCTCCGCAAACCGCCGGCCGATCCCAGGCGACCCCATGAGATGACCCCATGAGATCTCGGGCGACCGGGCACCCATGCAGCACGCATCGCGGCGACCAGCCGCGATACCGTTAAGCTCAGCGGCTGGCGTAGAAGGCGCGGCCGATCGAGGCGGGGGCGTTGGCGCGGGCGATGGCGGGGTTAATGCTGATCAGCACCAGCGCCGCGATGGTAGCGAGATAGGGCACGGCGGCCAGCGCCTGGCTCGGCAATGGCAGGCCAAAGCTCTGGCCGTAGAACTGCAGCTGGGTAAAGGCCGCGAACAGAAAGGCGCCCAGCACCAACCGCTCGGGCTTCCAGGTGGCGAAAACCACCAGCGCCACGGCGATCCAGCCCCGCCCGGCAGTCATGTTCTCCCCCCACATGGGCGTGTAGGCGAGGCTCAGATAACCACCGGCAACGCCCGCCATCGCGCCGCCAAACAGCACCGCCAGGCTGCGGATCAGCACGACCCGCAGGCCCATCGCATGCGCCGCCTCCGGGCTGTCGCCCACCGCCCGCAGCCAGAGGCCGAGGCGCGAGAAGCGCAGCAGCACGAACAGCGCCACGGCCAGCGCCAAGGCCGCGTAGACCAGCGGGTCCTGCCCGAAAAGGATGCGCCCGATCGGGCCTGCGGTCGACAGCCCCGGGATGTGGATCGGCGATGGCGGCGTCACCGTCTCTCCCACATAGCCCTGCCCGAACAGGCCCGAAGCACCGATGCCGAAAATCGTGAGCGCGAGACCCGTGGCCGCCTGGTTCGCCAGCATCAGCACCGAGACCACGACGAACACCACGGCCAGCGCCATGCCGGCCAGCGCCCCCGCGACGATCCCGATGTACGGATTGCCGGTTGTGAGCGCCGCGGCAAAGGCGGTGACAGCGCCCACGAGCATCATGCCTTCCACACCGAGGTTTAGAACCCCGGTCCGCTCGGCCACCAGCTCGCCGAGGCCGGCAAAAAGGAAGGGCGTCGTGGCCACCAGGACCGAGGCGACGAAGGCTTCCATCAGCCATCCTCCGTTGCGGCGGTGCCGGCGTTCGGCGTTGCGACCGCTGGGCTTGGCGTCCAGCGGATCCGGTAGCGCGTCAGCGTATCAGCGGCGAGCAGGAAGAAGAGCAGCAGGCCCTGGAACAACGCCGTGACGTTCTTCGGCATATTCAGCATGATCTGCGCGTTCTCACCGCCGATGAAACTGAGCGCGAGGAGCGTCGCACCGATCAGCGCACCGGCCGGGTTCAACCGCCCGAGAAAGGCGACGATGATGGCGGTGAAGCCGTACTCGGCCGAAATCTCGGGCTGCAATTGGCTGACGGTGGCCGACACTTCGATCGCCCCAGCCAGCCCTGCGAGCCCGCCCGAGAGCATCAGCGCAAACCAGATCGAACGGTTGCGCTCGAAACCGGCAAAGGCACCGGCCCGCGGCTCGGCACCCAGCACGCGGAGCGCATAGCCCTGGCGCATGCGCGCCAGCATAAGCCCCAGGCCAAGCGCCACGGGGACCGCGATCAGCAGGCCGGCATGCAGCCGCGTGCCCGGCATCAGCACCGGCATGATGAAGGCATCGGGGAAATCGCGCGATTGCGGAAAGCCGAAACCCGCCGGATCGCGCAGCGGCCCGCGCACCGCCCAGTCGAGCATCAGCGCCGCCACATAGGTGAGCATCAGCGTCACCAGGATCTCGTTGGTGCCGAACCGCGTGCGCAGGAAGGCCGGGATCGCCGCCCAGGCCATGCCGGCCAGCGTGCCGACGATCAGATACATCGCCAGCCAATGGAGACCGGTCAGCTCACCCGGAAACTGCAGGGCCATTGCCCCGGCGATCAGCGCGCCGAAGGTGTATTGCCCGGCCGCGCCGATATTCCACACATTGGCGCGAAAGCCGACGGCGAGCCCCGCGCCCATCAGCGCAAGCGGCACCATCTTCACCACCACCTCGGCGCGGGTATAGGCATCGGTGAGCGGCGAGACGAAATAGACGTAGAGCGCCTCGAGCGGGGGACGGCCGAGCAAGCCCATCATCACGGCGCCCGCGATCAGCGTCGCCGTCACCGCAGCGACCGGCGCCAGGATGAGCAGGGCGAGCGTCGGCTCGTTGCGGGGCTCAAGGCGCAGGCTCATGCCGCGGCCCCGGGATGGCCGGGGGCTCGGCCCGCCTTGGCAGTCTGTTCGCCAGCTTCACCGGCATCGGGATCGCCATCGGGGAATGCGTCCGCAGGCTCACCTGGGGCGGGCGGTACCTCGACCTTCTGTCCCGCCATCATCAGGCCGATGAGGCGAGCATCGAGGCGGGCGGTCTCGCGCGCTGTGCTCAGGCGGCCGCGATACATAACCGCGATCCGGTCCGACAGCGCGAAAAGCTCGTCGAGATCCTGGCTGATGATCAGCACCCCCGCCCCGTCGGCGGCAAGATCGACCAGCGCCTGGCGGATGCGCGCGGCCGCCGCCGCATCCACGCCCCAGGTCGGCTGATCGACGACCAACAGGCGGGGTTTGCGCAGGATCTCGCGGCCCATGATGAATTTCTGCAGGTTGCCGCCCGAGAGGCTCGCCGCCACCGGTTTCTCGGTCGAGGCGCGCACGTCGAACGCCTCGCGCACCCGGTCGACCCAGGCGCGCGCGCCGGCCATGTTGAGAAACCCGCCACGGGTCATGCGCGCCTCGCCATGGTGGCTCAGCATCAGGTTCTCATCGAGACCCATGGCCGGCACGGTCGCGTGGTGGCTACGATCCTCGGGCACAAAGGCTGCCCCGAGGCGGCGGCGCGAGGCCGGGTCGCGATGGGCCGCGCGCTTCTGGTTGATCTCGATCGCGCCCTTTAACAGCGGCAGGCGGATCTCGCCGGTCAGTGCGCGGACCAGCTCGTTCTGACCCTCGCCCGCGACACCGGCGATGCCGACGATCTCGTGGCTTTTGACCTCGAGATAGATGTTGCGGAGCTTGCGCCCGCCGGTCTGCTTTTCGCTGAGGGTGAGCGCGCGCAGGCGGAGGCGCGTCTTGGGCTCACCATCCGGTTTTGGCGGGCGGGCGACAGCCGCGATCTTATCGCCCACCATCATCTCGGCAATGTCGCCCGCCGGTGTGACGGCCGGGTCGCAATGGCCGACGAGCCGCCCGCGTCGCAGCACGGTGGCCCGCTGGCAAAGCGCTGTCACCTCGGCCAGGCGATGGGTAATGTAGAGGAGCGCACAGCCCTTGTCGGACAGCCGGCGCACCGCCTCGAACAGGGTGTCGGCCTCCTGCGGGGTCAGCACGGAGGTGGGTTCGTCGAGGATCAACAGGCGCGGGTTCTGCAGCAGGCAGCGCACCACCTCGACCCGCTGGCGTTGCCCGGCCGAAAGGCTGTGCACCCGGCGGTCGGGGTCGAGCGGCAGACCGACCTCGCGCGAGATCTGGTCGATCTTCTCCGCCAACCCGCCAAGCGAGAGGTGCGGCAGCGCGATGGCGATGTTTTCGGTAACGCTCAACGCATCGAACAGCGAGAAATGCTGAAACACCATGCCGATACCGGTGGCCCGCGCTTCGGCCGGGCTCGACAGCCGGGCGGGCGCGCCCTGCCAGCGGATCACACCCGCATCGGGTGCCAGCAGCCCATAGAGCGTCTTGACCAGTGTCGATTTGCCGGCGCCGTTCTCGCCCACCAGCGCGTGGCGCTCTCCGGGCATCAGGCTTAGCGAGACGGCATCGAGCGCGGTGAAATCACCAAAGCGCTTGGTCAGGCCCTCAACCTCAAGCAGCGGGACAGCCGTCGGCACAGCGGCGCTCACAGATCTCAGCCCCGGCCGCGCAGGGGATCGACGTATTGCAGCGCCATGTCCCAGGGGAAGAAGATCCAGGTGTCCTGGCTGACCTCGGTGACGTAGGTGTCGACCTCGGGCGCGCCGCGCGGCTTGGCGTAGATCGTCGCGAAATGGGCCTTGGGCAGGTGCTCGCGGATCAGCCGTAGTGTGCGACCGGTATCGGCCAGATCGTCGACCACCAGCACACCCGTACCGTCGCCCACATGGGACGGATCGGGCGTTTTGAGCAACCGCGCCTGCCCCTGGGTCTGATGGTCGTAGGACTTGACGCCGACGGTGTCGACGACGCGCACGTCCAGCTCGCGCGCCACGATGCAGGCCGGCACCATGCCGCCGCGGGTGATCGCCACCACCGCCCGCCAGGCGCCCTCGGCGCCAGGACCGCGGCCGGACAGTCGCCAGGCGAGCGCACGGCTGTCGCGGTGCATCTGCTCCCACGACACGTGAAAACCCTTCTCGTAGGGAAGCCTCTCGTCCATCACGCGCCCATTCGGCCGGCTGCTACCCCTTCGCTCATAGACCAAACCGACCCGCGTCTCAAAGAGGTCACTCGCCTTGTCGTGAAAAGCAATGGACGGCAGGGGCACGATTGCTGCAGCGCAACCACAGGGGCCTTGGCGCTGTCCCTGACGGCTAACGAGGGAGGGTCAGGCAGCCGCCGTTGCGCCGACGGTTTCCGCAAGCTCCGCGGCGAGGGCCGCGATCTCCTCGGCGGCGCGTGCGGCACGGGGTACTTCACCCGCCCCGCGACCGGTCATAAACGCCTCGGCAAAGGCCGACCGGGCGCCGATACGGGTGGCGAGAACCGGGGCGCCGAGCGCGCGCGCCTCGGCCATCGCCGCCTCGGCCACCCGGCCGCGCGGGGGTACACGGTTCATCACGATGGCATGCGGGATGCCGATGTCGTTCAGATGGTCGAGCGTCGCCCGCGTCGCCCAGACATCCGCGGCCGAGGGCTGACAGGGGACCAGCGCGAAATCGGCGGCGCGCATGGCCGACCGGCCCAGGCTGTCGGCCGATCCCGGCGCATCGACAAAGGTCCAATCCGCGCCCCTGGCCGCGTCGTTGATATCGGACCGTGCCCGCCATTCGGCGCTTTCGATCACGTCGATGGGCGGCAGACCCGAGGGGCGCGCCCGCGACCAGTCGAGCGTTGAGCGCTGGGGATCGAGATCGAGCAGGCGCACGCGGCGCCCCTGCCCTGCCATGGCGGCGGCAAGCGAGGTCAGCAGCGTCGTCTTGCCCGCGCCGCCCTTTTGCTGGGTCAGCAGGATCACATGGCCCATCGCCGCGCCCTCCCTGTGTTCTCGATTCCTATGACACTACAGGAAGGGGCCTACGGCGCCTAGGCCCCTATATCCTGTATTCGACCATTGGCGACAGCCGCTCATCGGCGCCTCAGTCACTCCGCCGGCATGAGTCACTCCGCCGGCATGGTCTCCTCGCCGCGGCCCGTCAGGCGGCGGAGGGTGGCGCCGATCCAGCGGGCCAGCACGTAGAAGGTCGGCGTGAAGATCAAGCCGAAGACCAGCACCCCCAGCATGCCGTAGAACACCGTGGTGCCGAGCGAGATCCGCATCTCGGCCCCCGGCCCCGTCGCGATCAGCAGTGGCACGACACCCAGGATGAAGCTGAGCGAGGTCATCAGGATCGGCCGGAGCCGAAGGCGCGCGGCCTCGATGGCGGCGGCGACCCGGTCACGGCCCTCCGCCTCGGACTGGCGGGCGACCTCGACGATCAGGATCGCGTTCTTGGCCGCCAGACCGACGAGCACGACAAGACCCACCTGGGCGAGGATGTCGTTGGACAGGCCGCTCCAGATGATGCCCTGCATCGCCGACAGGATGCACATCGGCACGATCAGGATGATCGCCAAGGGCAGCAGCCAGCTCTCGTATTGCGCGGCGAGCACCAGGAACACGCCGAGCACCGCGAGCGCGAAGATGAAGCCCGTGCCCCCTTCCGCCAGTTTCTCCTGCAGCGCGAGCTCGGTCCATTCATATTGCATGCCGGATGGCAGCGTGGCATCCGCCGTCGCCTCGATCCGCGCGATGGCCTCTCCGGTCGAGACACCGGGCATCTGCCCGCCCTGCACGGCGGCCGCGTTGAAGAGGTTGTAGCGGGCGACGCGGTACGGGCCGGTGTCGTCCCGGAACGTCGCGACAGAGCCGATGGGCGCCATCTCCCCCGATGACGAGCGCGTGCGCAGATTGGCGATGTCGCCGGGATCGTCGCGGAACTGCCCGTCGGCTTGCACCGTCACGCGGTAGGTCTGGCCGATGAAGTTGAAATCATTGACATAGGCCGAGCCGAGATACCCCTCCAGCGTCTCGTTCACCTGGGCCGCCGTCACGCCGATCATCTCGGATTTCACCCGGTCGATATCGGCAAAGATGCGCGGCGTCTTGGTGTTGAACAGGGTGAAGGCGCCGGCGATGCCCTCGGTCTGGTTGGCGGCGCCCGACATGGCGTTGGCCGCATCCTCCAGCGCCGCGAGCCCGCGCCCGTTGACATCCTGCACATAGATCTTCCAGCCGCCGGTCGTGCTGACACCGCGCACCGGCGGCGGGGCGATCAGGAAGACGATGGCCTCGGGGATGGCGCCAAACAGCTGGCCCTGCAGTTCGCCCTGCACCCGCGACGCCGGGTAGCCGTTCTCCGCGCGCCAGGCGAAATCTTTCATCGGCACGAAGATCACCGCGCTGTCGGGTGCATTGGTGAAGGTCGCCCCGTTGAGGCCGACTATGGGCACGGTATTGGCGACCGCCGGGTGCTGCAGGATCACGTCCGAGGCCTTGCGCGCCACCGCATCGGTGCGCGATAGGGCCGAGCCCGGGGCAAGCTGCACGACCGTGATCAGATAGCCCTGGTCCTGATCGGGGATGAAGCCCGTGGGCGCTGCGTTAAAGCGGTCGACGGCCAGGAAGATCAGCCCGCCATAGATCACCATCATGACCACGCCCACGCGCAGGATCTGCCGGATCGCCCCGGCATAGGCCGCCTCGAGCCTGCCGAAGACGGCGTTGAAGCCCCGGCTGAACAAACGGACGGGATAGCCCACTGCCCCCATCACGCCGCCACTGCCGGTCTCGTCAGGCGCGCGCATCAGCAGTGCCGCGAGCGCTGGCGACAGCGTCAGCGAGACCAGTGTCGAGATCGCGGTGGAGGCCGCGATGGTCAGGGCGAACTGCTCGAAGAACTGCCCGGTGATGCCGGTGACGCTGGCCACCGGCACGAAGACCGCCAGCATCACGAGAGAGGTGGCGATGAGCGCGCCCGCGACCTCGGTCATCGTCAGGCGCACGGCGTCGCGCGGGGCCATGCCCTCGCGAAGGTGCCGCTCGGTGTTCTCGACGACGACGATGGCGTCATCGACCACGATGCCGATGGCGAGCACCAGCCCGAAGAGCGAGAGCTGATTGAGCGAGAAGCCCAGCATCGCCATCGCGGCGAAGGTGCCGACGAGACTGACCGGGATGGCGATCACCGGCACCAGCGCGGTGCGCCAGGACTGCAGGAAGATCAGGATCACGAGCGCCACCAGCACGGCGGCCTGCAACAGCGTGAGGTAGACCTCGTCGATGGAGGCCGCCACGAACTCGGTCGGGTTGTACACGATGGTGTATTCGAGCCCGGCTGGGAAATCGGCGGCCAGTTCGTCCATCAAGGCGATGATCTCGGCCGCGGTGTCGAGCGCGTTGGACCCCGGGCGCTGGAACACGCCGATGGGCAGCGCCGTCGTGCTGTCGAGATAGCCGTTGATCGCATAGGACTGCGAACCAAGCTCGACCCGGCCGATATCGCCGACCCTGATCGTCCCGCCCTGATCGTCGGTGGCGACCACGACGCTGGCAAAAGCCTCGGGGGCGACCAGCCGGCCGGCCGTGGTGACCTGCAGCTCATAGGCAGCCTGCTCGGCCACCGGCAGGCGGTTGATCACGCCGGAGGCAACCTCGGCGTTGTTCGCCTGGAGCGCGGCGACCACGTCGCCCACGGTCAGTCCGCGTGACGCCACACGTTGCGGATCGAGCCAGACGCGCATCGAATAGGCGCGCTCGGCAAAGACGGTCGCGGTGCCGACACCGTCGATACGGCGCAGACGGTCCACCACCTGCACATTGGCATAGTTCGAGATGTAGAGCTGATCGCGCGACGCGTCGGGCGAGAACATGTGCACGACCATCATCAGATCGGGCGAGGATTTCTCCGTCGTAACACCCTGGCGGCGCACGCTTTCGGGCAGGCGCGGGTCGGCGGCGGCAACGCGGTTCTGCACCAGCACCTGCGCCTGGTCGATATCGGTGCCGAGATCGAAGGTCACCGACAGGCTGTAAGAGCCATCGCCGGTCGATTGCGAGGCCATATAGAGCATGCCCTCGACGCCGTTGATCTCCTCCTCGATCACGGCCCCCACGGTTTGTGCCACCGTCTCGGCCGAGGCGCCCGGGAAACTGGCGGTGACCGAGACCGAGGGCGGCGCGATCTCGGGATACTGCGTCACGGGCAGGTTGACGTAGGCGAGCCCGCCCGAGAGCAGCAGCAGGAGCGAGACGACCGTCGCGAAGATCGGGCGGTCGATGAAGAAATGGCTGAAGCGTCCCATGGATCAGTTGCCACCCATGTCGCCGGCCCGACTGTCGTCGCGAAACTCCAGCGTGATCTCCTCGGGCGTGACGCCGGCGCCGGGGCGCGCGCGCAGGACGCCGGTGACGATCACCTTCATGTCGGCACTCAGCGGGCCACCCGTGACGGCGCGGAGGCCCCGGTGCAGCGGGCCGAGAATCACGGGCATGGGCTGGACGATCCCCTCGGCATTGACCGTCATCACGATCTTGGTCGCCTGATCGGAAAGGATCGCCTCGTCTGGCACGAGCAACGCCTCGAACGGGCCCGACCCTTCCAGCCGGATCCGGCCGAACAGGCCCGGCACCAGGATATCGGGCGGATCCTCAACCACCGCCCGCACCTGGATCGTGCCGGAATTCGGGTTGAGCCTGTTGTCGACGAAATCCAGATAGGCATCGTTGGGGAAGCCCTCCTCATCCTGCACCTGGATCGCGGCGGCCATGCGCGCGCCGCTTCGAGACGGGCGCTGTTCGATCGGGATCATGCGGGCGTAGCGGAGGAAATCCGCCTCGGAGGCGGTGAACTCGAAGTCGATGGGCGAGATCCGCACCAGCGTCGCCAGCAGGGTGGTCCCTGAGGTGCCACCGACGACCAGGTTGCCGACATCGATGGTGCCGGCGGAGATCCGCCCATCGAAGGGCGCGGTGATCGTCGTGTAGTCGAGATCGAGCTGGGCCGAGATCAGTTCGGCATTGGCGACCTGAACCTCGGCATCGGCCTGGGTCAGGGATGCGCGCGTGCGATCGACCTCCTGCACCGTGCCGACATTGCGCTCGGCCAATTGCAGGGCCCGGTCGAGCTCGATCTGCGCCAGCTCTCGCCCCGCCTCGGCCGAGGCAACGGCGGCGCGGGCACTTGCCACCGCGTTCACGAAAGGCCGCTGGTCGATGACGAAAAGCACGTCGCCTTCGCTGACCAGGGCACCGTCCTCGAAGCGCTGTTCGTAGAGATAGCCCGAGACACGGGCGCGCAGCTCGACGCTGTCGGCCGCCACAAAGCGGCCGGTGAAGATGTCGTAGTCGATCACCTGATCCTTGAGCGGTGTCGCAACCTGAACCGGCGGGTTGGGCGGCATCTGCGCATGGGCCGTTCCGGACACGGCCAGCGCCGCGATCGGCACCGCGAGCAGGGTCTGGAGAACGATGGCGCAGCGGGGAAAGACGCGATGGAGCGCGGGCATTCGGCGGGACCTTATCTGACGCCGCGTGACGGAAATGGTCCGCGGCAAACGGTACGCGACCATATCATTTCAGCCGGCCAGCACAGGCCGGAGGGCGCCGTCAGTCTGCCATTGAAACGCTACCGAGGCCGCGCCCGACATTGCCGCAGGGTCGAACTCACCTGTCCGCCTCCCGTCTCAAAAGTCCTTGCGCCAGTTGAGGCCCACTGATGGGCCGGTGGTCCCGCCGACCTCGCCATCGACCGTGAAATCGCTGAACACGTCGATCTCGACCTGCACCTTGGTCTCGCCACCGTCGATGGGCTGTTCGGCGCCGACAAAGACGCCTTCTGACACGTTGCGCCCGACCACAACGGCCGTCGAGCCGCCCTCGGTGGTCTCCACGCGCAGGACGTCGAGGCCCACGGCACCGCGGATCTGATCTGCCGTGCCGCCAGTCCCGTCCAGCAGCGTCGCCACCGCCGAGGCAAGTTGGAGCGCCTCCAGCCCCGACAGCGACTGCGCGGAACGGCCAAACAGCACGCGCGGCAGCACCTCGTCCTCGGGCAGGGCCGGATCGCTCTCGAAAAGGATCTCGGGGCTCGAGCCGGTGCCGCGCACGCGGATGAAGCCGGTAATGCCCTGGTTCTCGTGGCTTAGGCTGACATCGAGACGCGGGTCGATCACCCGCCCGCCTGAGAAGACCACTTCGCTCGGCTCCAGCGCGAAGAACTTGCCGAGAAGGTCGAGCTCGCCGCGCCGGCTCTCGACCGCGCCGGTGATGCGCGGCGCCGCGGCGGTGCCGGCGATGTCGAGATTGATCGCCCATTCGCTGTTGAGACCGCGGCCGCGCACGAACACGTCCTGCGGTGCGCGGATGGCGAGGTCTAGGGTGATGTCACCACCGGCGCCGCCATCACCCTCCTCGACCTCCTCGCCCTTGAAGCGGATCTCGCCGAGATCGGCGACCGAGGGGGGCACGGCGTTGACCAACCGAACCTCGGCCCGGTCGATGCGCAGTTCACCCGACAGATCGAGCGCGGTGAGCGGCCCCGCGGCCGCGATATCGGCGCTGATCTGGGCGGTCACGTCATCGCGGCGCACCAGCACCGCGTCGTCGATATCGACCTTTGCGTCGAGTTCGGGGCCAGCGAGCGCGATGGTCGCCGCGAGCTTGCCCGAGGCACCGTCATTGGCACTGACATCGAGCGCGACGTTCTCCGTCCCCTCCAGCCGGCTGGTCACGGTCAGGTCGGTCAGGATCGTCCCGGTTTCGAGGTTCTGGTACTGCCCGCGCGCCACGCCGAGATCGCCGCTGATGGTGGGCGCTGCGGGGGTGCCACCGATGCGGAGTGCGACGTCCACATCGCCGTCCAGCACATGGTCGGGGGCGGGAACCAGTACCCATAGGCGCCCGATCTGGCCCTGCCAGTCGACGCTGGCCGAAAGTGGCCCGTTCTCGTTCAGCGCCGGTGCGGGGCCCGAAGTGGCGACCAGCGGCACGGCCGCTTCGACGCGCACGGGGTCGCCGAACGGCCCTGACAGCGCCACGGTGCTGGCGAGGCTGCGGCCATCCCACCGGCCGTCGAGATCGAGACCGACGCCCGAGATGGTCCCGAGGTCCTGCGAGGTCGCGATGTCGCGTGCCGTGCCGGTGAGCGTGGCGCTGGCACGCCCGCGCCGGGTATCGAACCGGGTGTCGAGATCGACGGTCCCGGCAGTGATCGGGATCGCCTCGACAAGGCTGCGGAGCTGCCCGAGATCGCCAAAATCGAGGGCAATCGCGCCGCCGGCACCGTTGGGATAAAGCGCGACATCACCGGTCAACGCGCCGCCCGGCAGGCGCAGATCGAGCCCGCTGAGATCGGTCGCCGTGCCCTGCTGGCGGATACGCAGCGGCTGTCCGAGCGCAATCTCGGCCTCGTCGAGGCCGACGGTCAGCTCGGACACACGGGCATCGAGGGGCCCGTCGACATCCGCCTCGGCCCGCAGGCGCGCGGCCAGCGCCTTGCCGAGCGCCTCGCCCGTTGCGTCAAGCGCCAGGGCAAGGCGCGAGAGCGGGCCGCGAGCGGTCAGCACCGGATCGGCGATGGCGATGTCGCCGGCCTCGATTGCCGCGATGTCGATGCGGGTATCGAGGCTGGGTGTGCCGAGCGCATCGGCGATCCGGGCGGTGAGCCTGATGTTGTCGACGCGCGCGCCCTCGGCGGCGACCGAGGGCACAGCGGCGCGGGCGTCGACATCGGTGCGCCCTGCCCGGTCGGTCAGCGTGGCGTCGAGCCGCGCCTCGCCGATCTGCGCGCCGCCCGCGGCCAGGCCCGCCATGCGCAGCGCCACGGTGCCCGCCGGCGTGTTGAGCGCGGACATATCGGCATCGACCGTGACGCGACTGGCCGAGGCCGCGCCGGCAAGATCGGTGGCCGTGATGCGCGCCGTCGCCCGGCCGGTGCCGGTCAGGTCGGAGGCGTCGGCCTCGATCTCCACGCGGGCGATGCGGTTGCCGGCGGCCTCCATGCCCTGGATCGCGGCGGTTGCCTGGACCGCCGGCGCCGAGGTGAGGGTGGCGAGCGTGGCATCGGCTTCGATGCGGCTCACGGCGGCGTCTGCCGCGGGTGCGGCGAGACCCTCGATCAAGGCTTTCACGGTGCCGCCCGGGTCTCCGGCGAGGTCGGCCATGTCGAAATCGACCGTGGCGCGGTCGAGCGCGGCGTCCGGTCCGTCGAGGTCGATCACGCGCAGCTGTCCCTCGGCCGCCGCAGCGCCGGTTAGATCGACCAGCGTCGCCTCGGCCTCGACCCGATCGAGCGCGTAGCCCATGGCCGCGATATCCTCGATGCGAGCCGTCACGGGGCCCGCAGGCGCGGTGTCGAGATCCGCCATGCGCGCGGTCACCCGCGCACGTCGCACCGTCGCCCCCCCCTCGACCGCGGGCGAGGCAATGCCCGAGATCACGAGCTCCGCATCGGCGCTCGGCGCCTTGTCGAGGCTCTTGACGCTGAGCAGCCCCTCGACCGTGTCGATCGCGACAAGACCGGGGGACGAGATCCGCGCCAGATCGAGGTCGAGATCGACGCTGCCGCGGCGGGTCAGGCTGACGAGCGTGGCGTCGAGCGTACCGGTACCGACCCGCCCTTGGGGATGACGGGCATCACCGAGCGTGATCGTCAGATCGCCGCCGGGATCGCCCAAGAGATCGGTCATGCGCCCCTCGATGCCAAGCGCCGCCACCGTTGCCTCGAACCCCGCGAAGTCGCGGAACGAGAGGTCGATATCGGCCACCTGCTGGCGCTCGGTCGTCCCGAAGGCCTGCTCCACGGTCTCGGTCGAGAGCGTGACGGTCCCGCTGCCCTGCCCCTGAAGCTCAAGCCCGGTCGCCGCCTCGGCCCGCGCCAGTGATGGGATGTCCAGCGTGATCTCCCCGGCCATCAGCGTGCTGGACAGGTCGAGATCGATGGCACCTGCGATGGTCGCATCGAGCGCCGCGAGCGTCATTTCGGTGAGTTCAAGGGTATCGGGCTGCAGCGCGAAGGCGGTCGAGATCCGCGCCGGGCCAAAGCGCGACCCCTCGGCAGTCAATGCGATATCGCCCTCGGGCACCGTGCCGAACGTGGCGTCATGGGCGAGCGCGACGGCGCCATAGGCCTCGTCCTCAAAGGTGAGGTCGGTCAGCGCGATCTCACCGGCGAGGCGCGGCGCGGCCTGTTCGCCGACCAGCCGGCCCTCCATCACAAACGCACCCTCGGCATTGGCGTCATAGGCGGTCGCGAGGGGGGCCAAGCGCGGCGCCGACGCACGGTAGCGGAAATCGAGCGTCCCCGCGCCGCTGTCAGCCACACCCTCGGCCTCGACCGTCAGGGGGCGGGTCTCCAGCCGGAAGGTCGAGAGGCGGAGGACATCGCCCTCCAGCCGGCCGCGCGCGGCGAGCAGAGCATCGCCGAGGATGCGCGGCGTCAGCCGGTCGAGGCGCAGGCCCGCGATATTGCCGTCAAGCGCAAAGACCGAGGCGGCTTCCTCGGCCGACAGGCTGGCGGTCACCTGTGCCGCCCCGATATCCAGCGAGGCGCTGGTAAGCCCCGCGATATCGAGATTGCCCTCGCCCACGGGCAGATCGGCGGTGCCGCCAAGCTGGCCCTCGAAGCTCAGCCGTTCGAAGGCCAGCGCCGCATCCTCCTGCAGCACGCCGGGATCGGCATTCAGACTGACGGCGAGATCGAGCGGGCCGGCGCGGTCGACAAACCCGGTGGCGCTGGCCTGCAGGGCGGGGCTCTGCAGGGCACCGCGCTCCACGCGGATGATGCCGTCATCACCCTCGACCACCGCCAGAGCCAGCGTCGCCTGCGTACCAAGCAGCCGCGCGATACCGGGATCGAAGTCCGGGCCGGGAGAGACCGCCAGATCAGCGGTGACCCCCAGCGGCTGGCCGAGGCCAATGCGGGCGCCACCCTCCACCGAGATCACATCGTCCGAGGAGACGGAGAGATCGACATCCCAATCGGTTAGCGGACCGTTCGCGGTGATCAGTGCCCGGCTGGCGCCGTCATTGGGCAAGCCCGCAAGCTCGGCAACCAACCCGCCCGCCGCCTCGTCGGCCTCAAGCCGAAAATCGAGCACCCCGTCATCGAAGGTATGGCGATAATCGACAAGGATCCGCCCCGACACGCCGTCGGTCCGCGTGACTTCGAGCTTAAGAGCCTGCACATCGCCCTCGTCGCGCGCATTACCAAGCGCATCAAAGCTGAAGCCCTGCTGAGCGACGGCACCGGGCGCAATTGTCACCCGGTCGAGGCGCATCTCGTCCACGATCACCGTCAGCGGCGCGCGCGGCCACTCGAACAGGCCGCCGTCTTCCCCGTCTTCCTCGTCGTCGCTCGCGATCTCGGCATCGTCCTTGATCTCGACCGAGGCACTGGGCGCGCGCAGATACTCCACTTCCTCGGCTGCGAGGCTGTTGATCTGGACCGTGCCGCTCAGAATGCCGCCGGCACTCCAGTCCAGCGAGGTGCGCCCGATCCTCAGCCAGACGCCGTCGGCATCGGCGATGGTCAGGCCCACGATGGCGGTCGAGCCGTCATCGGGCTGCTCGACCCCTTCGGCCTCGATCTCGAATTCGCCGGGCACGCTGATCTGGTCGAGGACGAAGTCGACGAGGTTGTTCTGCAGACCGAGGAAGGAGAATTGTGCCGCAGCCGGCGGGATCGCGAAGGCAAGCGGCAGGCCGATCAGGGCCACAAGGCCGAGGCGGGAGCGCAGGACGGGGCGCCGTTCAGGGCGGAGACGGGGAAGGGCGCGAACAGGGCGTGTCGGGGTCATGCGGGTTCTCTCGCGCATCAGAAGGCCTGGCCGATCGAGATGAAGAACTGGAAGGCGTCGTCTTCCTCGCGGGCATCCAGCGGCACGGCGACATCGAGCCGGATTGGGCCGACGGGGGAATAGTACCGGATACCGCCGCCGACGCCGACCTGCACGCCATCTTCGAAGCTCGGAAAGATCTCGGGGCTGACCGATCCCGCCTCGGCAAAGACCACGCCGCCGAGATCGCCGAAGATCGGGTAGCGCAGCTCGAGCCCGGCCTCGACCACCGATCGGCCACCGACCGGATCGCCATCCTCGTCGAGCTCGCCGACGAAATCCTCGGCGAAGCCACGGATCGAGCCGGAGCCGCCGGAGTAGAAGCGCCGCGTGGCCGGCACGTCATCCAGGCTGTCGGAGGGCAGCACGCCAAGGCGGGTGCGCCCGGCCAGCACCCAGCGGCGTTCCTCGTCGAAGGGGATGTAGGTGCTGGCCGAAGTGTCGATCCGCGTAAACAGCGTGGCTTTACTGTCGAAACTGCCGGCAAACGGTGTCAGCTCCACCCGGGCGCGGACACCGCTGGTCGGGTTCAACAGATCGCCGGTGCTGTCATAAGCCGCAAACAGCGGGATACCGGCAAGGAGCGCTGTCTCTTCCTCGTCCTCATCGGTGATCAGGCTGGCTTCCAACAAACCGCTCGCGCCGACGATCCACTCATCCGAGAGGGTGCGGGTCAGACCGGCGGTCAGCGTCACGCCCAGCTCCTCGAAGGCATCGTCATCGATCCGGCGCAGCTCGAAGGAGGACACGAAATCCTGCTTCGGGCGAAGATACTGCGGCTTGCGGTACTCGGCGCGCGCCACCTGCTGATCGAGCGAGGCATCGAGGGTCAGGTTAAGCCGCTCGCCCGCGCCGAAGAGGTTGCGATGCTCAAAGCCGGTGCGCACGCCCGGCCCCTCATCGGTGTTGAAGCGCACGCCTGCCGTGACGGTGCGGAACGGCGCCTCCTGCAGGACGGCGCGGACCGGTGCTGCGCCCGGGCTGCCATCCGCCGGTCCCTCCGGCTGCTGCTCGGGCAAGGTCACAAAGCCCGAGCGAAACAGACCCGTCGACAGAAGCGCGCGCTGGTATTCCGAAAGCCGCGCCGGGTCGACAGGATCGCCCTCTTGCCACAGAATGTAAGTCTCGAGATAGGCGGTTGAGACGTTTGGCGCGCCCTCGATGGTCAGCGGGCCGAAACGCCACTGCCGACCGGTGATGATCCGGCTGTCGACTTCCAGCGTGCCGGTTTCGAGATCGGCGAGCGAGCCGCGGCCATCGGGTTCGGCATAGAAAAACCCCTGCTCGCGGATCGCGGCCAGCGCCCGGCCCTCGGCCGCCAGGATCGGTGCCGCCTCGGCCGTCATGCCGATGGGGCTGCCATAGGCCTCGGCAGGGCCGATGGCAGGCGGCGCGCCGGGCTCGAAGCCGGTCAGCGCGAAGCTGTGTCGGGCAAGCTGGAACGCCGCGCCGGGGTCGATCACCACACGGGCGACCGCTTCGGTTAGGACGGTCTCCCCATCCTCGGGCGTTTCGCCAGATACTTCGTTTGCTGGCGCTTCCTCGGCTGACGTCTCCTCGATCTCGACCGCCACCGAGGGTCGGAAATAGCCGAAACTCGCCAGGATGCGGCGGGCGATCGCGATATCGCCCTCTGCCCGGCGGCGCAGAAAGGCGATGGACTGGGCGCCATTTTCCTGACGCCGATAGATCGCCAGTGATCCCTGAAGCAGGGCGTCAATTTCGGGTGTTGGCGCGCCAATTACCTCGGGGGTGTAGGTGACCGTGGTTTCGGGCGGTTCGAAATCCACCACCTCTTCGAAATCGCCGCCGCCCCCACAGGCCGCCAACATAAGGGCTGCCGTGACGACGAGCGCGGCGCGGTACGGCCTGGGGACGCGAGGCGTCAGAGGGCAGGCGGGCATCGAATGACGGGGGGGCATCGGCTCTCGGCTCGCGAACGGTTACCCCATGGCTAACCTGTCGCACGGGTTGTGCAACCGATGATCTGCTGCGGAAAGACAGTGGCATCGGCGCGACGTTGGGTCACGCGAGCGGCGCGGGTGCCAGCCGCGCTGTCAGGCCCCTTCGAAGCCGATGAGGACACCGGCGGTATTCAGTCCGATCTCGGCGATGGCATAGCCGCCCTCCATCACAAAGACCGTCGGCAGGCGGGCCTTGGCGATCCGCGCGCCCATGGCCGTGAAATCCGGTGTCTCGAGGGTGAAGAAGCTGATCGGATCGCCCTTGTAGGTATCGACACCGAGCGACACGACGAGCGCCTCTGCCCCGTGCGCCGCAATCCGCGCCAGCGCGTGATCGAGTGCCGCCGACCAGTCCTGCCACCCTGTGGCGCGGGGCAAAGGCAGGTTCAGGTTGGCCCCTTCGCCCGGGCCCTCGCCGGTCTCGTCGGCACCGCCAAGAAAATGGGGAAAGGCCTCGTCAGGGTCACCATGCAGCGAGGCAAAGAACACGTCGGCGCGGTGATAGAAGATCGATTGCGTGCCGTTGCCGTGGTGGAAATCGACATCCAGCACAGCGACCCGCGCGGCACCGCCATCGCGCAGCGCCTGGGCGGCGAGCGCGGCGTTGTTCAGAAAACAGTAGCCGCCATACATGTCTGCCGCGGCGTGATGGCCCGGCGGGCGGCACAGCGCAAAGGCCGCCCGGGCACCACCCGCCACGCGCGCGGCGGCACTCAAGGCGACATCGGCGGCGGCACGCGCGGCCTGGTAGGTGCCGGGGCTGATCGCGGTCTCTCCGGCCAACGCATACCAGCCAAGCCGGCCCTCGATATCGCGCGGCACCACCGCCCGCGTCATCCGGCGCGAGGGCCAGACCGTGGGCATCGCCTCACCCGCATTGCCGGCCGAAGCCCAGTCTTCCCATGCGCTCTCAAGAAAGGCGAGATAACCAGCATCATGGATGCGCGCGACGGGCTCGAGCCCATGCTCGACCGGCCCCTCGGGCGGGGACAGACCCGCATCCGCAAGCGCTGCCAGGATATGATACACCCTCTCCGGGCACTCGAAAGGGCGCACGAGTTCCCCTCCGTGAAGCTCGGTCTTCGCATCGCGCAGCCGGTGGCGCTCGCTGTGGATCGTGATCATGGAACCTTTTCCCGGCGGGTCGTGTTATCCGACGGGCGCGAAGACTTTCGGACCATGCGGTCCGCGAGGATCGCGCGCAGCAATCGACTGAACACCGGAGGCCGCTGATGGACAAGGCCAGCGACGATGCAGGCGGGGCCGCGGTCGAGGCGGCGAGCGGCGAGATATCCGGCGCCGCGGGGGAGACGAGACCCTCGGGACGGCGGATCGCGCGCGCGGCGGTCGAGATCCGCAATGCCGCCATGGCGGATATCCCGGCGATCCAGGCCCTGACGGCGGGCGCCTATCCGGGTGAGAAGCCCTATACCCAGGGCCAGATCCGGGGGCAGATCAACGCCTTTCCCGACGGGCAATTCGTCGTGACGTATGACGGCGTGGTGGTGGGGTATGCCGCGACCTTCATGGTGTCCGAGCGGCTGGCGCTCGCCGATCATAGCTGGGCCTCGATCACCGGAGACGGGCATGCCGCACAGCACAACCCCAAGGGCGATTGGCTCTATGGCATGGAGGTCTGCGTCGACCGCGCGCGCCGGCGGCTTCGGATCGGCAAGCGGCTCTATGAGGCGCGCAAGCGGCTGTGCCAGGATCTGGGGCTGAAAGGCATCGCCTTTGGCGGCCGCCTGCCCGGCTATCAGCGCAAGCGCAAGCTTTACCCAAACCCCGACGACTACCTGCGCGCGGTGGTGGAGAAGGCGGTGCGCGATCCGGTGGCAAGCTTCCACATCCGCTCGGAATTCGAGCCGCAGCGGGTACTGCGCGGTTATCACCCCGAGGACCGCGAAAGCGGCGGGCATGCCGCGCTGATGTTGTGGCGAAACCCCTATTTCGACCCGGAATATGATCGCCAGAGCCTGCATCGGCGCGACCCGCAGGTGGCGCGGGTGACGACCGTGCAGCTGGCGGCGAAACCGGTCGAGACGCGCGAGGATTTCTACCGCCATCTCGAGCATTTCATCGACGCGGCGGCGGATTACGAAAGCGATTTCGTGGTCTTCCCCGAGCTTTTCACCCTGCAGATGCTGGCGGCGGAGAAGCGCAAGCTCGAACCCGAGGAGGCGATCGAAAAGCTCTCGACCTACACCGAGGAATTCGTCGCGCGGCTCAAGGCTTGGGCGATCGGGTTCAACATCAATATCATCGGTGGCAGCCACCCGACGCGCACCGATGACGGCGATATCCAGAACGTCGCCTATGTCGCGCTGCGCGACGGGTCGGTGCATGCGCAGGAGAAGCTGCACCCCACACCGGATGAGCGCTATTGGTGGAACATCAAGGGTGGCGACGAGATCAACGCGATCCAGACCGACTGCGGCCCGATCGGGGTGATGATCTGCTATGATAGCGAGTTCCCGGAACTGGCGCGGCGGCTGGTGGATCAGGGCGCGCGATTGCTGTTCGTGCCCTATTGCACCGACACGCGGCACGGGCATCTGCGGGTGAAATACTGCTGCCAGGCGCGCGCGGTCGAAAACCAGGCTTATGTCGTGACCGCCGGCAATGTGGGCCATCTGCCGGATGTGGAGAACATGGATATCCAGTACGCCCATTCGGCGATCTATACGCCCTGCGACTTCCCGTTCGCGCGCGACGGCATCGCGGCCGAGACCAGCGAGAATGTCGAGATGGTCGCGGTCGCCGATCTCAACCTTTCGACGCTGAGTTGGGCGCGGGCGCAGGGCTCGGTGCGCAACCTCCGCGACCGGCGGTTCGATCTCTACAGCGTGCGCTGGAAAGAGGCCGAGTGAGCGGGGCAGCCTTGATCAAAGCGGCGCGCGCCATCGGCGCTGCGGCGCTTCAGTTCTGCGAGAGGATCAAGGGGTCTTCGGCGAAGACGACGCCGCGTATGCGCGCAGCACTGGCGTCGTAGACCGTTCCATAGCGCTCGGCCAGATCGTCGAGAAAGGCATCCCAGCGCTCTCCCGGGGCCGGATCGCCGACGGGGTCGACCTCGGCAAACACCACGACCGAGCGGCAGGATGCTGCATCGTTCGGCGTTTCGGTGACTGCAGTCCCATCCCCGAAACACTCGCCGAGCGCGCGCTCGAGCGCGGCCATGTCCGCGGTTTCGGTCTTGTGATCCAGCCGGTGCGCGCCATCGATCCAACCAGCGCCGAAGTAACGCGCTTCGCGGTGGAGCCTGAAGAACACAAAAACCCGATCACGCTCCAGGTCGGCAAACTCGCGGACGGGGGCATGGAATTCCAACGCATCGCTCTCGCGCTCGGGGTAATAATGGTGCGGCATCGCCGCCAATGTCGCGGCGAACGAGACGACACCGAGCCCCCAGGCGGCTGGTCGACGCCATGACAGGATCGCGAGAACCAGCAACACGCTGGAAAAGATCGTGAAAAGCTGGATCGTGCGCACGAGGTAGATGGGATGCCAGATCCCCACGATCGCGGCGATCAGCGGCCCTGCGGCAAGGAACATGCCCATGCGGATCGCCATGTCGCGGTCGCGTAGCCAAAGCTGATACGCGCCCCACAGCAACACGAGATACATCAGCGGCTTGAGGTATTTCGGATAAGGATAGGCGCCCGTACTCATCTCATAGAACAGCATGGGCGTCGTGGGCAGCATCCACTTCATGTCGGGATCGCCCATCTGGCTCAGCAGGTGCAGCGTTTGCGGCACGGCCAGCAGCGTACCGATGCCAAGCATCACAACGATGACCCAGAACTCGCCCGGCCTGCCCCGCAAGAGCTGCACAACCGCGATCAGCGCAAAGCAGAAGAAGATGAAGGGCGCCGTGTAGTGGGTCATGAAGGCGAGCGTGAGCGACACGCCGCCGAGCAAGACCAACCAAGGCGTCGCCCGGCGCGAATCCAGCAACCCCTCGGGCGCGCGGAGTGCGCGCAGATAGCAGAGAAACGCCACGAGGTAGAAGAGCGTCAGCAGCGGATACATCCGCACAAAGCGCCCATAATGGATCTGCATCGGGGCGACCGCGAAGAACAGCCCGGCGAGCGCCGCGGTCTTCCAATCCAGGAAATGGCGCAGGATGACATAGAAAAGCGGGATCGCGGCGATGCTCTCGAGCACCATGAAGAGCCTGACGCTCAGGCGGCCGTCACCGAAGACCGCCACCCACGCCTTGATGCTGGCGAAGAAGACCGGCGGATGGATGTCGGTCGCGCGGTCGAGGGCGAAGAGGTCGGCCAAGCTCTGGCGCGCATAGTTGATCGAGTGAAACTCGTCGATATGCAGCGCCCGGTGGTCGAGCCACAGCACGCGGACGGCGAAGGCGAACGCCGTCAAGGCGAGCACGACGCAAAGATCGATACGAAGCGCCGACCATGCGGCCACGCGGGCGGGCTCCTCCGTTGTGTCCGTCACCATGCTTCCCCTCGGCTTTCGCAACGCAGCGTGGTGCTGTTGAACCGGCACCGCAAGCCGCCGCCTGCGCTCAAACCCCGTCATACCCGCGCAGTCCTAACGCCTTGACCGGTAACCAGCCCGTTGCGGCGGATCAAGCGCTGCCGCAGCCATAGCCAGCGGCCGCCAGCCCGGTGCCCTGGCGCAGTAGCCTGCCCGCGTCAGCGGTCGTTGCGGACGGGGATGGCAGCGGCGCCGAGCAGCGTGGCGACGGCATCGTGGATCACGTTGCCGAGCGTCTCGAACCGCTGAGCGAGCGGCGAGGTGGCGCGCCAGACGAGGCCGAGTGTCCGCGACGGACCGGCGGGCCCGAAAGAGAGGCATTCCAGGGTCTCGGCGCGCACCTCGATCCGTGCCGCCATGGCAGGGATCAGGGTGACGCCCATCCCGGCCTCGGCCATCTGCGCCAATGTGGACAAAGAACTTACACTGAGCGTCTCGCCCATGCCTGGGCCCGCATCCAACCCCGTATCTCGCGCTGTCATCGAGGCGGTGGCGTCGGCCGTCACGCCCGTCCGACTGAGGCCAGCAGGGCCTAGGGCACCGGTGCCGCCCGTGCAGAACGAGAGGGCCTGATCGCGAAAGCAATGCCCCTCTTCGAGCAGGAGCAGACGCTCATCGAGCAACATGCCGAGATTGGCTTCCGCCATCTCGCCGTCTTCCGGCACCGGCGCGCTGTCCTCGGGCCGTCGGCGGAGCATCAGGAAGGGCTCGGCGATGAGCGGCAGCGTGACGAGGCCCGGTCGCTCAGCGGGCAAGGCGAGCAGCGCAAGATCGAGCTTCGCCGCCGCGATATCGTCGAGCAGCCGCTCGGTCTGGCTTTCGCGCACCACGAGGTCGAGATCCGGCGCAGACTGGGAAAGGCGACCGAGCAGCGTCGGCAGCAGATAGGGCGCCACCGTCGGAATGATCCCGAGTGTCAGCCGGCCGGTAAGCGCGGCCGGTTCCCCCTGGCCATGGACCTGCCCGATATCGGCAAGCTCGGCGACACCCTGCAGGATCGCGCTGGCCCGGCGCGCCACCTCGTGGCCGGCCGCTGTGATCTCCACCCGGCGGGCGCGACGCTCGACAAGCGGCACGCCGATGGTGGTCTCGAGTTCACGGATCTGCATGGACAGCGCCGGCTGGCTGATGGCGACCGCCCGTGCGGCATCGCCAAAATGCCGGTGGCGCACCAGCGCATCGAAGTAGCGCAGCTGTCGGAGCGTGATCGGTATCATCAGAAAACCTGATCGCAGAATGTCGATAATACGATTTTACCTGATCGTATCAATTTGGGCAAAAGCGTGTAGGTGACATGCGCGTCGCCACCGTTAGATCACTTCTCATCCTGACCTCAGGCCAGCAAACGGAGCTAGCATGGACGGCGAAATCCGGTGCCCAGTCACGGGCCGCGTTCACGTCACCAACCGCGACTGGTGGCCCAAGAGCCTTAACCTCAAGATCCTCCACCAGAACACGGCGCCGACCAGCCCGATGGGTGAGGCCTTCGATTACGCCGAAGCCTTCGAGACGCTCGATCTCGACGTCGTGATGGACGAGTTGAAGGGTCTGATGACCGACAGTCAGGAATGGTGGCCGGCCGACTACGGCCACTATGGCGGGTTCATGATCCGCATGGCCTGGCACGCAGCAGGCACCTATCGCACGGCTGACGGGCGTGGCGGTGCGGGCACCGGGGCGCAGCGTTTTGCGCCGCTCAATTCCTGGCCCGATAACGGCAACCTCGATAAGGCGCGCCGCTTGCTCTGGCCGGTGAAGCAGAAGTACGGCGCAGCGCTGTCCTGGGCCGATCTCTTCATTCTCGCCGGCAACGCCGCGCTCGAGTCGATGGGCTTCAAGACCTTCGGCTTTGGTGGCGGGCGCGCCGATATCTGGGAGCCCGAGGAAGACATCTACTGGGGCGCAGAGACCGAGTGGCTGGGCGACAAGCGCTATTCGGGCGATCGCCTGCTCGAGATGCCGCTCGCGGCGGTTCAGATGGGTCTCATCTACGTCAATCCCGAAGGGCCGAACGGCAACCCGGACCCGCTCGCCTCGGGCCGCGACATCCGCGAGACCTTCGCCCGGATGGCGATGAACGATGCCGAGACCGTCGCGCTGGTCGCCGGCGGGCATACATTTGGCAAGTGCCACGGCGCCGGGCCAGAGAATGCCGTGGGTGTCGAACCCGAGGGCGCGCCGATCGAAGCACAGGGCTTTGGCTGGGCCTCGACCCATGAGAGCGGCAAGGGCAAGCATGCGATCACCAGCGGCATCGAAGGCCCCTGGACGCCCAACCCCACCAAGTGGGACATGGGCTATTTCGACATGCTGTTCGGCTATGAGTGGGAGCTGACCAAGAGCCCGGCCGGCGCCTATCAGTGGACGCCGAAGGACCTGAAGGACGATGACTACGCGCCCCAGGTCGACGGCTCCGATGAGCGGGTCAAGCCGATCATGACGACCGCCGATATGGCGCTCCGTCTCGACCCGATCTACGGCCCGATCTCCAAGCGCTTCCACGAGAACCCGGAGGAATTTGCCGACGCCTTCGCCCGTGCGTGGTTCAAGCTGACCCACCGCGATATGGGGCCGAAGATCCGCTACAAGGGCAGCATGGTCCCGGCCGAGGACCTGATCTGGCAGGATCCGATCCCGGCGGTCGATCACCCGGTGATCGAAGCGCCCGAGATCGCCGATCTCAAAAGCCGGATCGGCGAGACGGGCCTCACGAGTTCGCAGCTCGTCAAGGCGGCCTGGGCGTCGGCCTCCAGCTTCCGTGGCTCGGACCTGCGCGGTGGCGCCAATGGCGCGCGCGTGGCGCTCGATCCGCAGAAGAACTGGACGGTCAACGACCCGGCCGAGCTTTCGGTCGTGTTGCGCGCCCTGGAGGGCATCAAGACCGCCTTCAACGACAGCCGCACCGACGGCAAGAAGGTCTCGCTGGCCGATCTGATCGTGCTGGCAGGCAGTGTCGGCATCGAGAAGGCCGCCACCGCGGCCGGCCATGAGGTCGAGGTGCCCTTCACCCCCGGCCGCATGGATGCGACCGCCGAACAGACCGACGCCGACAGCTTCTCGGTGATGGAGCCCGAAGCCGATGGGTTCCGCAATTGGCGTCGCGGCGACTACTCGGTGCCCTTCGAAGAGCAGCTGGTCGACAAGGCGCAGCTTCTCACCCTCTCGGCGCCCGAGATGACGGTGCTGGTCGGCGGTCTGCGCGTGATGGGCGCCAATGCTGGCGGCTCGACGCATGGCGTCCTGACCGAGCGTGTGGGCGCGTTGTCGAACGACTTCTTCGTCAACCTGCTCGACATGGGCGTCGAGTGGAAGAAGGCCGACGACACCGAGCAGCTGTTCGAGGGGCGCGACCGCGCCACCGGCGAGATCCGCTGGACCGGCACGCGGGCGGACCTCGTCTTCGGGTCGAACAGTCAGCTCCGCGCCCTGGCCGAGGTCTATGGTTCGGCTGACGGCGAAGGACGTTTCGTCGCCGAGTTTGTCAAGGCATGGGTCAAGGTGATGGAACTGGATCGCTTCGACCTGAAGTGACGCCGCTCCATCAGTGATCGGATGTGAGGGCCCGCCGCAGAGATGCGGCGGGCTTTGTCGTTTGGTGCTTGGCAGCACCCAGCGGCTTCACGCCGTCTTGCGCCACGGTAAGACGGCGACCGTCTCAGGGGCGCGCATGCCCTGCGCCAGCGCAGCGGCGACGCAGCGGCTTCGCTGTCGGGACATGTCATGACAGGCGCGTCCGGACACGAAAACAACCCGTCTGGGCGCGAAATGACCTGCCGTGGGACGCCGATTGCGCCCAGAGGTCGTGGAGCCGACCACCGCAACCTGCTAGGCTCGTCGCATGTCGAAAAAGACCGAAAGCATCGAGATCCGTGTCTCACCCGAACTGAAGGCGGCGCTTGCTGCGCGGGCCGAGGACGAGGGTCGTTCCATGAGCGATCTTGTCCGCGACCTGATCGAAAGCGAGCGCTCTGGCTCTGGTTCTGGCGCTGGCGCGGGCACCCGGCAGGGCGACGGTGGCGGCCTTCCCGCAACCGATCCCGGAGACGACGAGATGATCCTGCCCTCCCGCCGTGGCGCGCTGCGTGCCGCCCTGCTCTCGCTACCCGTCGCAGCGCTTGGCGTGGTCTATGCGCTAAGCGCGCAGACACCGGCCACAGCCTCTTCGGAGTTTCGCGTGATGTTCGCCGAGCTCGACGCCAATGGCGACGGCCGCGTCGAAGCGCCCGAGTTTGCCAGTTTCCTCGTTCGCGAGGAGGAGTTCGAGCCCGAGGCCGACTGTGCCGACAAAGGCGAACCCTGCACGGCGCTGGAGCGCGCCACCAACGAGATCGACAGACACGACAGCGACGCCAATGGCGTGATCACCTATGACGAGCTCGAGGCGTTCCTGATCCGCGAACGGGCCGAAGTGTTCATCGAGCACGACGTGAACGCCAACGGGTTCGTCACGGCCGATGAGTTCGCGCTGGTCCAGGCCTTCCACGCGATGGAGGATGGCGAGGCGATCCCCGCCGCCTGCCGTACCCTGATCGAGGAAGAAACGCCCGAAGGCGCCGCCGAGGCCTGCGATGCCGGAGAGCATCTGCGCATCGAGATGGCCGAGTTCGACGCCAACCGCGACGGGCGCGTCGCCTTGCTGGAGTATCTCGCCCACTGAGAGCCGGGGCCCCGGGTGGACCGGCGCCCTTCGGACTATCTGCGCCCAAGACCGGCTACCAAGCACCGGCGATCAAGAACCGGCTACACCGTGACGGGGCGCCTTAAGGCCGCTGGCGGCGCAAGCTCCGCGCCGCCAAACAGGGTCAGCGCCTGGATGCCCGGCGTGATCCCGTCGGTCCGCCCGATCACCGTCGCGCGCCCAAGCGCCTGGCCCTGGTCATCGATCATCAGCGCCGCATCCCCGGCGCCATAGGGCGCGTTGGGATCGGTCTCGACCACCAGCGTGACAACCCAACCATCCTCCGCCGGTGGCGGCACGAATTGTGACATCCCCATTCCCTCGCTCCCCCAAGCGATGCGCCTGCCGCGCAGACTGCGACAAGCCCGTTGACGTTCGATTGAAGTCGCGGCGAGGCGGGGCACAGATGCTGCGACCGATGCGCCGCGGTGGGTTGCAGATCTCGCCTAACGGTGGCCTGCGACCGTCTGGACGGGTCGGCAGAATGTTATAAAGTAACAGCCCTACGAGGCCACGGGGCGCGGGCGACCGCTGTGGAGAGAGCGAGCCTATGGTTGCCAGCATGCCGCTGCGTGAGATCATGCGTGACAGGATCGTCGGGGTCGGCATGGCCAAGGCCCCGGATGGCCTGCAAAAGATCCGTCATCGCGGCTGTTCGGCGGTGATCTGGAACCGAACGCCGCCGCCTGGTTTTGTTCGGTGGATCGACTGTCTCGACCCCGCGCGCCTCCCGCGCGCCCGCGTGGTGGTGCCTCTGGACGAGGTGGCCGCAACCGTCGCGGCGCTTTGTACCGAGAGCGCGATGCCCCCCGGAGAGCATTGCGACTGGTTCATCGACGACGTGGCACGGCTTGCCCTACTGTTCGCCGCGCAGATGTCAGCGGCCGGGATCGACACCCCGTTCCTGCGCCTGCGCCTCGATGCGGTGACGACCGATTCCTGCCGGCGTTTCCATGTCGATGCGGTGAAAGCGCGGCTGGTCTGCACCTACCGCGGCCCGGGTACGCAATACGGCACGGCGCGCGGAGGCGATGCGCCTGCGACCGTTTTCGATGTTCCCCCCTGCGCGCCGATCCTGCTGCGCGGGACGCTTTGGCCGGCCAACCCGCCCACAGGCCTCGTCCATCGCTCACCGCCCATTGCCGGTACGGGGAGGACGCGCCTGGTGCTTGTACTCGATCCGATGAGCGCGCCTGTGGACGCCTTCTGATGCGGCGCAATCTCGGCCGAACGAGCCTCCGTCTCAAGCACCGCCGACAAGACCCGATGCGCGAGTTCGACAGCCTGCCCGTTGAGCTGCGCGCCTGGCTGGCGACGGCCATGCTGCCGTGGCGCCCGCGTTCGGTCGGGCGCAGCTTTGCCCGTGCCCTCGCGCGCACCGGCGACCGCAGGCTGGCCCTCGCCGAGCTCGACCGTATCGAGGCCCGCCTGATCGCCCGCGATGCTCAGCGCGTCTGGGGTGACGACTACCCGGCACCAAGGGCCCCTCGTCCCTGACACTCCGCCCCCTCACGCCTCAGCGGGAGACTGTGCGGCGCCTGTCTTCGGGGCTTGGGCGCAGGCGAGGCGCCTATGCGCTCTCCCCTGAGGCATCATCGCTTTCGTCCTGACGGGTGTCGGCGAGAGCCCGGCTCTCTTTCTTGAGCCGCCGGCTCGGTGGGCAAACCTCGCCCAAGAAATCGGTCAGCGTCACGGTCAGTGTCTCGCGCTGCAGGCCATACCGGATGTGGTTCCCCTCGCGCCGGCGCCAGACCAGACCCGCGGCCTCCAGCACCGAGAGATGCTTTGAGATGGTCGGCTGCGCCATGTCAAAGCGCGCCGCGATCTCGCCCGCGGTCAGGTCGACCTCGGAGAGATAGGCGAGGATGCGCCGGCGCGGCGTCGAGGAGAGCGCCTCGAAGATGCGTTCCATGGATATTGCCCGTTGCCTATTTAGTTTTATGGCGATATAGCACTTTGCCTATAGAGGTATTCCTTTGGAGCGAGGGAGACAAGCCATGACCGAGATCGCAAGCGAGACGCCGTCGACCGAAACCGCAAGGCCAGCGCGCCATGTCGTCATCGGCGGCGGCAGCGGTTTCGTCGGCACGGCACTGCGCGAGGCGCTTCAGGCGCGCGGCGACCGGGTGACGCTGATCTCGCGCCAGCCGGGCCCTGGTCGGATCACCTGGGACGGTCTTGCCCGCGACGGGCTGCCCGCTTGCGACGTGGTGGTGAACCTGGCCGGCCGGCACATCCTCGACCCCCGCCGGCGTTGGGACGCGCGCTACCGCGACGAGGTCATCCGCTCACGCGTCGAGACGACCGAGGCGCTGGTCGATGCCATGAACGCGATGGCGACCCCGCCCGAGGTCTTCGTCTCGACCGCGGGCAAGTGCTTTTACGGCACCCGCGAGATGACCGATGGGGCCAGCTACCCGGTGCTGGACGAAGAGAGCGCACCCATGGGGCAGGACTTCCCCGGCGAGCTGGTGGCGACCTGGGAGCAGGCGGCCGAGCGGGTCGATGCCAGCCGCATCCGCCATGTGCGCCTGCGCCTTGGCATCGTGCTCGGCAAGGTCGAGCCCCAAGGCCGCCTCGCCAAACTGTGGCGCATCGGCCGGCATAAGGGGATCTTGCCTGCAATCCGCCCGCTCTTTTGCCTCGGCCTCGGCCCCAAACTAGGCCACGGGCGCCAGCCCTTTCCCTGGGTGCATGTCGACGACGTGGTGGGGATCATGCTGACGGTCATGGAGGATCGTCGCGCCGTCGGGCGCTACAACTGCGTCGCCCCCGGGATTGTCAGCAGCGGCCATTTCCTCGGCGCCTATGCCCGCCATCTGCACCGGCCGGTCCTGTGGCGGGCGCCGCGCTGGCTGATCACGCGGCTGGTCGGCGCAGAGCGCGTGTCGATCCTGCTTGAGGGGCAGCACGTCGTGCCCCGACGGACGCTGGCAATGGGCTACCGCTTCCGCTTTCCGACACTGGGGCCCGCGCTGTCGGATCTGGTCGAGATCACGATCTGAGCGCGCGCCCCGCGGGGCCATCAGTCGACAAAGGCGCGCTCGACCACGAATTCGGCGGGTTTCGAGTTTGCGCCCTCGGTCAGGCCGCGGGCTTCGAGAAGCTCCTTCAGATCCTTCAGGAAATCCATCGAGCCGCAGATCATGCCGCGATCCACCGCCGGGTCGAGCGGCGGCAGGCCGAGGTCCTCGAAGAGCTTGCCGCTCTCGATATTGTCGGTGATGCGGCCCATGCGCTCCGAGGTCTCGCGCGTCGTGGTCGCGTAGTGGACAAGCTTTTCGCTCGCCTCCTCGCCGACCAGCGGATCGTCCTTGGTCGTCGCCACCAGTTCCTTGCCGTAGTCGAGCTCCGCCACCTCGCGGGTGGTGTGGCAAAGGATCACCTTCTCGAACTTCTCGTAAGTCTCGGGATCGCGGATGATCGAGGCGAAGGGCGCGATGCCCGTGCCGGTCGAGAACAGGTAGAGCCTCTTGCCGGGCACCAGCGCATCGTTGACCAGCGTGCCGACGGGCTTTTTGCGCATCAGCACCGTGTCGCCGTTCACGATCTTCTGCAGATGCTCGGTCAGCGGGCCCCCGGGCACCTTGATCGAGAAGAACTCAATCTCCTCGTCCCAGCTGGGTGAGGCGATGGAATAGGCGCGGAACACCGGCTTTTCGGCATTGGGCAGGCCGATCATCACGAATTCGCCCGAGCGGAAGCGGAAGCTGCTGGGGCGCGTAATGCGGAACTTGAAGAGGCGGTCAGTGTAGTGCTTCACCTCGGTCACCGTTTCGGCAAAGACGCCTTTCGGGATCGGGAAGGCGGTGTCGGGCGCCGTGGCCGCGTCTGCCGTCATTTCCACACCTTTCTCACGTTATATTCCGTCTCTCACATCCTTCGGCGGACGTAGGGCCTTTCGCAGCCGCGAACAAGCTTAGGCAGGGCTTTCGCTGGCGGGCGCGCCGGAAACACCGGCTGGCGAGCACGCGATATCCATCGATCCCGATCCTAACGCGGAGCAGGCAGGATGCGGCTGCAGTTTTGTGGCCGAGACGGGTCGATAACGCCACACCGACCAACCGGCAGGTGGCAAGACGCGACCCGTCTGCTTGGCATGGTGACCGCCGCGACATAGGTGGCCGCGGTGGGAGAGAGGCCGGGCACGCCTCGCGCGCTGCTTGTCGGGCGGCATTTGGCAGACAGTGCGCAGCGGGCGGGTCGATCGAGACCATGCGATAGGTGCGTCGTCATCAGGGGGCCATGGCGGTTTTCCGCTCATTGTCCTCGACTGACCGCCGGGCGTGACGATCTGCGATGTGATGTAATGGGTGCTGGCACAGGGCTCGCCATGGCTGACAGAGACGAAAGCCTGACAGCGGGCGGGCCAGCGGCGACGCCACCGGTCTCTCGACCCGCGCGGAAGAAGAAGCGGCGTGCGCCAGCCGACCCCAAGACCGAGCAGCGCAGGCGCCGGCGCGAACGCCGCTGGCTGAAGCCGCTCGATACGCCGCGCAAGCGCCTGAAGGCCTGGGCAAACATGCTGCTGGTCGATCACGGCATCTTCCGCGCGCTTTATTCCAACACGCACCGCGTCACCGCGCTGATGTGGCGCTCGGCCCAACCGATGCCGCATCACATCCGCCGCTTCGCCCGCGCGGGCGGGGCAACGGTCGTCTCGCTGAGAGGGGGCACCCAGTTCGGCTCACTCCCTCTGGAGCTCGAGGCCTGCGATACCGAGGGACTGGAGTTCGAGACCATCGTGCTCCGCTCGCGCGGTCTGCCCAAGCGCGATGAGCTGCTCGAGACGCTGGATCGGCTGGAGACGCTGGAGACGCCGGTGCTGTTTCACTGCAAATCGGGCGCCGACCGGGCCGGTTTCATGAGCGGGCTCTGGTTGATGCACATCGAGGGTGCCGATGTTGCGACCGCACAGGCGCAGCTGAGCCTCGCCTATGGGCATTTCCGTCGCTCCAAAACAGGCATTCTCGATGCCTTCTTCGAGGCTTATGCCGCCGATCAGTCGCAGGCCGCCACCGGTGATGGCGCCCATCAGCAATTGTCGCTGAGGGAGTGGGTGGCAACGCGCTATGATCCGGCGGCAATTCGCGCGGCGTTTCGCCCGGCGGGGCTGGCCAGCCTGATTGGCGACGGCATATTGCGACGGGAATAAGCTGCGGCGGGCTGGTTTCAGCGGGCGCCGCCAACGGGTTGGAGAGCGCGATGAACCTGCAGAGCGGCGTGACGGGAGCAACCGGGACTGAGGTGGCGAATGCTGCCGGCGCGGCGCCAACGGTGGCTTCCATTGGAGCACCGACGCTGGCGCATGGGCGGCACTTCCTCTCGATCCCCGGCCCCTCGGTGATGCCCGACCGGGTGCTGGCCGCCATGGGGCGGGCGATGCCCAACATCTACGAGGGCGATCTCGTCGAGATGTCCGAGGCGGTGCTGGCACGCCTGCCCGGGGTCGCGCGCACTGCCGGCCGCGCCTTCTGCGCGGCATCGAACGGGCATGGCGCTTGGGAGATGGCGCTGACCAACACGCTGTCGCGCGGCGACAAGGTGCTCGTGCTGGAAAGCGGCCGCTTCGCCGTCGGCTGGGGCGAGATGGCGGGCGTGATGGGCGTCGAGGTGGAGGTGTTGAACGCGCGCCAGCACAGCGCCGTCGACCCGGCAGCGGTCGAGGAACGCCTGCGCGCCGATACCGAGCATGCCATCAAGGCCGTGCTGGTGGTGCAGGTCGATACCGCAAGCTCGGTCTGGAACGACATTGCCGCGATCCGCAAGGCGATCGACGCGGCCGGCCATCCGGCGCTCTACATGGTCGATTGCATCGCCTGTCTCGGCTGCATCGAATACCGCATGGATGAGTGGGGCGTCGATGTCACGGTGGCGGGTTCGCAAAAGGGCCTGATGACCCCGCCGGGGCTCGGCTTCACCTGGGCCGGGGAGAAAGCCTGGGCCGCGCATCAGAAGGCCGATCTCCGAACCGCCTATTGGGACTGGACCGCGCGCAGCCAGGACGGGCGGCATTACCTGCGCTACTGCGGCACGCCGCCGGTCAGCCACATCTTTGCGCTGAGCGAAGCGCTGGCGATGCTGGAGGAAGAGGGGCAGGAGAACGTGTGGGCGCGTCACCGGGTCATGGCCGATGCGGCGCGTGCGGCCGTTGCGGCCTGGGCCGCGCCCGCTGGCCTCAGCTTCAACGTGGCCGAGGCGGCCGAGCGTTCGGATGTGGTGACCACGGTGCTGACCGGTGAGATCGACAGCGAGCGGCTTCGCAAGGTGGCCGAAATCAGGGCCGGCCTGACCCTCGGTGTTGGTCTCGGCGCCTTCGAGGGGCAGGCCTTCCGCATCGGCCATATGGGCCACCTGAACCCGCCAATGCTGCTCGGCACACTGGGCACCATCGAGGCGGCGCTCCTGGCGATGGGCGCGCCGATCGGCGGCTCGGGGGTTGCTGCGGCGGCGGCGGCGATGGCGCCCTCGCTCGGGGCCGAGGCGGTGCCCGCGGGCAGCACCCAAGGCTTCAACCCCTGAGATAAGGCCTCAAGATCACGACCATGAGGCGTGGCCGGGCTGCACCCGGCCAACCGCTCAGCGCGCGCGGTAGCTGGCGAGCCCCATGAAGGCGAGCGCAATGCCAAGATAGAGCATCGCGGCAAGCGGCCCCTCCCCCGGCATGAAGGTATGACGCTCGAAGCTGAGGCCCCGCGGTGGATCGGCAGCGAGGGCGATCTCAGCCGGTATCACGGCCACGGGCAGATCACGTACCACGCTGGCAACCTGGGTGCTGGTGCAGCCGAGGCAGGCGGCATCCGCCGCCACAGCCGCACTGAGCGGGATGGTGGCGCCGCCGGCCGCGACGGGCACCAAGGCACCGATCAACACGGATGCGATGAAGGCGCCTTGGCTGCGCCCGCGCGACCGCGTCAGTCGCACCGGGTGCACTGGTGACGATAGGGATCGGCTCATGGCGTGATCGCTCCTCCTGCTCCCGCGCGACCTTGAGGCCGAGGCATGAACGGAGATTTGAGCGACAGGGTAAACCGTTTCAGCCGTCGGTGTCGCCGGGGTCGCGGCGCAGCCGCTTCACCTGGCCGCGCGCGGTCTTGGCGTCGAGGCGGCGGCGCTTGGAGGCGTTTGTCGGGCGGGTCGGCACCCGCTTCTTCGGCACCACGAGTGCCGCGCGGATCAGGCTGATCAGGCGCGCCGTCGCTTCCTCGCGGTTGCGCGCCTGGCTGCGGTGGGTGTCGGCCTGGATCACGATCGCCCCGTCCTCGGTCCAGCGCCTGCCGGCGATGCGGCGAAGCCGGGTCTTGACCGAGGGTTCGATATTGGGCGAACGCGCCGCTTCAAACCGGAGGCGCACCGCCGTCTCGACCTTGTTGACGTTCTGCCCACCGGGGCCCGAGGCGCGGGCGAAGGTCTCGCTCAGCTCCCAGTCGGCCAGCGTCACCGCGTCGCTCACCCGGATCGGCATGGTCGGGCCACAGGCACGCCTAGTGTGCGGCGCCCGGTGGCGCGGCCGGGGGCGCATCCGGCGGGGCAATCAGGCGCAGCGCCTGGCGGTAGGGCACGAGCGCAGCCGCCGCGACGGCCAGCTTCACGAGGAAATCGCCAACCGCCAGATTGACCCACAGCGCCACCTCCGGCCCGGCGTAGAGGAGCGGCACCGGCGCAGTCGCCCAATCGGCATCCTCGCCCAGAAAAGCAAAGGCCGGCGCAAAGGCCAGGGAGAAGAACAGCAGCGTATCAAGCGCCGATCCGACAACCGAGGACACCGCTGGCGCTTGCCACCAGGCTCGGGCGCGAAGGCGGTCGAACACCGCCACATCGAGCAGCTGCGCGGTCAGAAACGCCGTGCCAGAGGCGATCGCGATCCGCGGGCTGGCCAGCCAGGCCGACAGGAGAATGCCCACCACAAAGCCCGCGATCACCACGCGACGTGCCGCACCCGGCCCCATCACGCGGTTCGACAGGTCGGTGACGAGGAAGGCGAGCGGATAGGTAAAGGCGCCCCAGGTCAGCAGATCGTTGATCGGGATCTGCACCAGAAAGTTCGACGCCGCGACCACGACGGCCATGGCGAGCGCCCCGACCAGCACACCCTTCAAGCGGTGGCGCTCGGTGTCTTGTCCGGTCATGTCGCGCGTCATCGGCTGAACTCCATGCCTGCTCGGTCGCGGGCGGTCTCTCCCGCCATTTCCCTCTCGCCCGGCGCGTGGCGTGGCGGTTCCCGGGGGACCGCGGTGCCGTGTCGTCGTGCTTGGTGGCGGGCTAATCGCATCGAGAGCGTTCGGCAAGAGAGGAGCGACGAGACCCGCGGCGGCGACGACGCCGGAGTGGGTGCGGCGCGTGCTGCAAGGCCGAGCGCGTAGGCGGCCTGATTGGGATTGTGCGGGCGCTGAGGAGGATTGCAGCGGCTGTGGATAACCTGGTGGATTAAACTGCGGACAACGGGCTCGCGGTATGCAGTGGCGGCGGTAAGATATTGTCCACACTGATGAACGACAGTGCTCAGGAAGGGTCTTCCTTAACGTTTGATTGCGGTTTTGGACGGGTTTCACCCGCGATATCAGGCGCCAGAACATGGCGCCGCGTGGCCGTGCAAAGCCGTCTGGTGTGAGATGGCTCTGCGCAGGATGGTTAAGGTTGCAGCCTGCGCCTTTATGAAATGATTTTTATCACTTAAAATCAGTATTTTATGGGAAATTCTTTATGACACTGTCCCAAAAAATTACAGTTTCCGACAGGTGGAGATGACTCTCGCTTTGATCATCTCAGCGTGTCGCAGTTCCGATAATCACCGTCGCCATTAACTTATGGAGACATCAGATGGTTTCGCCGTTCGTTTTACACCGGGACGACAGCTCGATGACACCGACTGAGACGCTACTGTGGACAACCGCAGCCTGCCGCTCGGGAAGGGCCACGTCTTCTGACAAAGCGGCCCACGCCGAAGCGGGATCAGAGAGGTAGCAGCGGAGATGCCTTTGGTGCGGCGCAGCGCTCTGGATCGAGGCGTGTCCTAGCGGCAACAAGCGCGGCGACGCCGTCACGGTGAGGTCGCGCTCGGACGGTGGGAGGCGGCAGCCAGGCGCCCGGTCTGAGGCACCCGCTAGGGCACTCACTCAGGCACGCGCTGGGACACGCGCGATCTTGGAGCGGAAGCTCGAATCGCATTAGAACAAATTAAGAACAAGCGAGTGCCAAGACACCATGACCCACACCCCGCGATCGCCAAGCAGCCAGGCCCTGCTTCACCGCGACACCGCACAGGCGCGGATGGTGCCAGGCCTCTCGATGCTGGCGCGCGGGCGGGTGCACGAGGCGACGGGTCCCGGGCGGCGCAGTTTTGCGGCGGCACTGGCCGGCGAGGCCGTGCTGGAGGCAGGAAGCGGGCGCAGCAGCACGGCGGTGCTCTGGATCATCGAGGCGCGCGAGGGTGAGATACTGTGCCCAGCAGGCCTCGCGCCGCTGCTCGATCCCGCAAGACTGCTGATCGCGCGGCCGACGGGGATGCTGGCGGTGCTGCAGGTGGCGGAGGAGGCGCTCCGCTCGAGCGCAGTGGCGATGGTGATCGCCGAGCTTGACGCAGCGCCCGATCTCACCGCCAGCCGACGGTTGCAGCTTGCGGCGGGCACCGGGGCCGGGCGCGGCCTCTGCCTCGTGCCGGAAGGGCGGCTCGCGACCAACGCTTCCGAGACGCGCTGGCACTGCAGCCCGGTGAACCCGTCCGCGCCGCCTTCCGGAGCCGAGGCCACCGGCCAATCCGCAGCACGCGGCCCCACGCCCGTTCAACCCATCGGCGCCCTGCAGCACTGGGAACTGGTGAAGAACAAGCGCGGCCCGCTCGCCGCCTGGCAGGTGATGCTGGGCGGTGTCTGGCCAGGGCGTTCGCTGAGCCAGCCAGCACCGGTGGCGACATCCTCCGCGAGAGAGCAACAAGGGGCGCAGGGGGCGATCACCGCCGCGGCCGAGACCACACCACTCCGCGCCGGTGCGTGAGGCTGGCCGATGGAGCGACTTGGGGCGCGCGCCGGGAGACAGGCTGAGAAGCGTGCCCGCGCAGCTGCACTGGACAGCGCGCCGGACAGCGCGCCGCCGCTGCAACAGCGCCGCACCGCCCTGCCCGACCCCGCCGGTCGCGCCATCTGGCCCCGCATGGCCAAGCGACAACCCCATACCGGCATCCAGAACCGCACCGAGCCCGCAACCCCGCCCAAAGCGAAAGCGATGCCGCGCCGCCTGATCGTCGCAGCCCTGCCCTATCTCGCTGCGGAACATGCGCTGCGGCGCGAGGGGTTGACCGGGCTCGTCGAGCCCTTCGCGCTGATCGAGGCGCAGGGCAGCGCACGCCGCGTTGTTTCGACCAATGCCCGCGCTGCGGAGCTGGGGCTGATGGCTGGCATTGGGCTAGCCGATGCGCGGGCGCTGGTGCCGGGTCTCGTCACCCGCACTGCGGCGCCCGAGCGGCTGAGGGTATTTTGGCGCGCGCTGGAGCGCTGGGCGGGGCGGTTCTCACCCATCGTGGGGCGCGATCGCGGCCTCACCCCCATGCCCCGCCTGCAGGCCGGGAGCGCGCAGACCACCCCGCGGCCCACCCCGCGACCAGGGGACAGCCGGCGGGCGCGCGCGCCAAAGCCCAACGCCGCGGCTGGCCCCGAGGGTGGCGCGCTGGTGATCGACGCGAGCGGTGCCGCGCATCTCTTCGGCGGCGAGGCCGCGATGGTCACGGCGGTGGTCGACGGTCTGGCCGAGCTTGGCCTCACCGCCCGCGCCGCCATGGCCGATACCCGCGGCGCCGCCTGGGCGGTCGCGCATTTCACCGATGATGCAGTGCGCGTAGTCCCCCCGGGCGCGACACGGCGCGCGCTCGAGACGCTACCGCCGCGGGCGCTCCGCCTCGATGCCAAGACGGTGGAGGGGCTGGAGGCGGTCGGCCTCACCCGGCTGGGCGATATGGCGGGCCTGCCCCGCGGCCAGCTTGCCCGCCGTTTCGGGCTGGAGACCGTGCGGCGGCTGGACCAGGCGCTGGGGCTGGAGCCGGAGCCCGTGGCGCCGGCACGCGCCGCACCGCATTTCGCGACCCGGCTGACGCTGGCCGAGCCCATCGGCCTGACCTCTGACGTGACCGCCGGGCTCGAGCGGCTGCTGGAGAGCCTCTGCGCCCGGCTGGAGGCGGCCGAGCAAGGGGCGCGGGCGCTCAGGCTGAGCGTTCGCCGGGTCGACGGGGCGGATCAGTCAGTGGCGATCACCCTTGCGCGGCCGATGCGCGACCCGATGCGCCTGCGCGCGCTCTTCGCCCCCAAGATCGACGAGTTGGACGCGGGTTTCGGCATCGACGCGCTGCGCCTGGCTGCGACCGCGACAGAGCCGATGGCACCAGTCCAGTCCAGTGGACAGGCCGTTGGAGGGGCCCGTGTGCAGGCCAGTGTGCAGGCCCGTATGCAGGCCGATGGCGGCTCGGCCGGACAGGCCGTCGGCCCATCGGGCGGCAGGGCGCGCGCCGTGGCGGGGGCCAGCGCCCCCTCGGCCGCCCATGCCGAGGCGGGCGAGAGCGCACGGCTTGCCGACCTGATGAGCCGGATCGGCAACCGCATCGGCTTCGAGAACCTGCAGCGCCTTGTGCCGGCCGAGAGCCATATCCCCGAGCGCGCCTTCTCCATCGCCGCTGCGGGCTTCAGCGAACCCGGCGACTGGCGCGCGGCCGGGGCGGTGGCGACCCCCGCCTTGGCGACACCGGCCGTCGGGACCGGCCTGCCCCGCCCCCTGGTCCTGTTCGCACCAGAGCCGGTGCTCCAGGCCCCAGGGCCCGAGGCGATCACACCCCGCGCCGCCGAACCCGGCTGGCCCCCCGATGCGGCGGGCCCCACCCGATCAACGACCGGATCGCAGGCCGGATCATTGGCGCCATCACCCGCGGGTGGGCTGCAGGTCCCGCCACCAAAGCGCTTTCGCTGGCGCGGCCGGGTCCTGCGTCTCGCCTGCGCCGAAGGGCCGGAACGGATCGCCCCGGAATGGTGGTGGGACGACCCGGCCTGGCGGAGCGGCCCGCGCGACTACTGGCGCGTCGCCTGCCACGAGGGCCCGCGGCTTTGGCTGTTCCATACCCCCGCAGCGCCCCTGCCCGCCTGGTCGGTCCATGGCATCTTCGCCTAAGACGCGATACTCTGGCTCCAAGACATTGAGCGGCAGGCGATTTCGATGGCGAAGGACGATCAGCAGCCTCCCACTCCGACAACTGCGCCCGGTCGGGACCCGGCCGATCCCTTCGCTCACCCGGCCGCGCCGGGCGCCGTCCGTGCCAACGCCGAATCCCCGGCGACTGGCGCGACCGGCGCCACGCCGATGGCCCGCCAGCCAGAGACAGCGCCCGAACCGGCCGAGACGCGGGAGCACGAGCAGACCGAGACGGACGCGGCTGCCGTCGCGCAGATCCGCGAGATCAGCCAGAACGCCCGCACCACTTGGTTCGGCCTGCTCGCCCTGCTGGCCTTCGTCGGCGTCACCCTGATGGCGCATGAGGACGCCAACTTCTTCGCCCGCGGTGTCGAGACCCAGCTGCCGCTCGTCGGCATCGAGGTTCCCACCGTCGCCTTCTTCATCGGCGCGCCGGTGCTGCTGGCCGCAGTCTATGCCTATCTCCACCTCTACCTCGTCTCGCTGTGGGAGGCGCTGGCCACCGCCCCCGCGCGGCCGGGCGGCGCGGCGCTGATCGACCGGATCTATCCCTGGCTCCTCTCCCAATCCGCCGTGCGCCTGCGCTGGCGCGCCCGCACGCGCCGGATCGAGGGCGACGAGGGCTCGGCCCGCCATACCGCGATGGACAAGGTGACGGGCGCAGTGGCGGTGTTCATCACCTGGGTGCTGGGCCTCCTCGCACTCGGCCGCCTCTGGACCGAGAGCTGGGCGCTGCACAATCCCTGGCTGGCGCTCTGGACCGGCGCCTGCCTGCTGTTCGCGGGCTGGGTGGGCGTCCGCGGCGCCCTGCTCGCCTGGCGCGTGCTCACGGTGGAGGCACCGCCCAGCGACCGCTCGGCCCATGTCACACCCGCCTGGATGCCGCTGACCACGACACTCAGCGCCGTGATCATCGCCCACCTCTCCTGGCAGTCGACCCATGGCGGCCTCTACGAGTTTCGCGGCGGCCAGCTGATTTCGATGCCGGCCGAGCGCAGCCCGTTCACGAGGCCTGCCAACATGCGCGAAGCCCGCCTGATCCCCCGCCCCGAGGGCTGGCAGCCCTACGATGTCTGGTTCGAGACCTTCGAGGCCGCATGGCGCGAGCGGAACGCGCTGCCCGCCGAGAGCGAGATGCCCGTGCGCCGCCTCCGTGATTTCTGGGGCGACGCCAAGACGGCATGGCAACGCCACCTCACAAACATCGAAGGCCCCTCCCTCTCCCGCGCCGATCTCCGGGAGGCCGATCTGACAAGGGCCTTCCTACCCGCTGCCGATCTCCGCGGCGCCAGCCTCGACGGGGCAGATCTGACCGAAGCCCGCCTCCCCGGCGCCCGCCTTGATCCGGCTGATCCGTCCAACGATCAGGGCGACGAGATCCGATCAACACTGCGCGGCGCGATCCTCGACCGGGCGCAGATGCAGGGGGCCGACCTCAGCGAGGCACAGATGCACGGGGCCTACCTCGGCATGGCGCAGATGCAGGGGGCCAACCTATCCAATGCGCAGATGCAAGGGGCCGACCTCCGCTTGGCACAGATGCAAGGGGCGAACCTCCGCGGGGCGGAGATGCAGGGGGCGAACCTCCGCGTGGCGCAGATGCAGGGGGCCAACCTCGTCGCGGCGCAGATGCAGGGGGCCAACCTCCGCGAGGCGCAGATGCAGGGGGCCAGCCTCTTCGGGACGGAGATGCAGGGGGCCGGCCTCTTCGGGACGGAGATGCAGGGGGCCTACCTCTTACAGGCGCAGATGCAGGGGGCCGACCTCCGCTGGGCGCAGATGCAGGGGGCCAGCCTTATAAGAGCAGTCATGGTTGGCGCGTCTTGCCCGGCGGCCACTCTCCGAGGCGCCGCCGGGCGAAACGCGGCTTTGCTCTGCACCGGGTTGTCGGCGGGCGCGCTTGCCTTCGTCACCGGCAACAGCGGCACTCGGCTACCGGCTGGCCTGGCCATCGAGAGCTGCCTGCTGCCGGGCCCCATGCCCGAGGATATCGCAGCCGCTCGCGCGCAACGGCCCGGTGACGCTTCAATAACCGAGTTCAACCGGCAGTTCGGCCGTCTTGGCCGGGAATCCTTCGCGTCGCTCGTCACCTGTCACCGTGACGCCGAGGACGTGCTCCAGCAATTCCCGCACACCATCCACGGCACATGGACCGCGCAGGATGACGGCAGTTGGCGCGACACAGTTACCGGCGATGTCTATGCCGAGGTCGCGGAACACGACTGGCGGCTCCTCCAGGCGCATACCGTCGACTGGCCACCGGCGCGGGAGGGCATCGTCGTGCCCTCGGTGCCCGCGCCGGCCGCCGATCGCCCCCAATAGCGAGACGGCCGCGACGATCCTGCGCTTGCTCGACACGGCTCAAAAGAACATTTATCGAACATGGCTGTTGAGCTCGCCGCCACGACCAATTTCACCTTCCTCACCGGGGCCTCCCACCCCGAGGAGATGGTGGAGCGTGCCGCCGAGCTTGGCCTCGACGCCATCGCCATCGCCGACCGGATGAGCCTTGCGGGCGTGGTGCGCGCCCATGTGCGCCTGAAGGAGATCGCGCGCGAGGAGGTTGCGCGGAAGGCCCCCAACATCACCGGGCGCGACGTGGTCGACCACGCCAAACGCATCCGCGCACTCAGCCGGACCGACCCGTCCTCGCGGCTGGAGGAGCCGCTGCCCGAGGGGCTGGAACAGGCACCCGAGAGCTATCGGAGCCTGCCGAAGCTGATCATCGGCAGCCGCCTCGCCTTTACCGACAGCGCGGTCGAGGTGGTGGCGCTGGCGCCCGACCGGGCGGCCTATGCCGGGCTCTCGCGCCTCCTGACGCTCGGCAAGCGGCGCGCGGCCAAGGGGGAATGCCATCTGCAGATCGCCGATCTGGAGGCAGAGGACACCCCCTGGCATCGCCGGCTGATCGGGCTGATCGTCCTGCCCGACCCGCTTGCCCCGCTCGACCCCGATCGGGCGGGCACCGAGGCGCCGGCCCCGCGCGGGCCACGGGCTGGGGCGCCCGCCGCCGGCGCCGGTGCGATCCTGTCAGACGCCGCGCGGCTTGCGCGCCGGTTTGGCCGGGCAGCGGTGCTGGCAGCGCCCCGCTATGACGGGCGCGACGATGCCCGCTTTGCCGCGCTGGCCGCCATGGCCGCACGGCTCGGCCTGCCGCTCGCCGCCAGCGCCGAGCCGATGATGCACCGGGGCGCGCGCCGCCGCCTCGCCGATATCCTGACCTGCATCCGCGAGCGGCTGACCGTCGACACCTTGGGCACTCGCGCCCTGCCCAATGCCGAGCGGCACCTGCGCAGCCCCGAGACACTCGCCCGGCTGTTCGCCGACCATCCGGCCGCGCTGATCGAAGCGGCTGAGATCGCCGCCGCCTCCAGCTTCAGCCTGGACGAGCTGGCCTACGAATACCCCGACGAGATCGTGGCAGGCGAGGATCCGCAGACCCGGCTTGAACGGCTGGCAGCCGAGGGGCTCGCCTGGCGCTATCCCGACGGCGTGCCGGACCTCGCGCAGAGCCTCGTCGACCGCGAGCTCACGCTCATCGGCAAGCTTGGCTATGCGCCCTATTTCCTGACCGTCCGCGATATCGTGGCCTTTGCGCGATCGCGCGGCATCCTGGTGCAGGGCCGCGGCTCAGCGGCGAACTCGGCCACCTGCTACGCGCTCGGCATCACCGAGATCGGGCCCGAGCGGATCACCATGGTGTTCGAGCGGTTCGTCAGCGAGGCGCGCAACGAGCCGCCCGATATCGACGTCGATTTCGAGCATGAGCGCCGCGAGGAGGTGATCCAGCACATCTACGAGACCTATGGCCGCGAACGCGCCGGCCTGACGGCGACGGTCATCCATTTCCGCTCCCGCGCCGCGATCCGCGAGGTCGGCCGCGCGATGGGGCTGAGCGAAGACGTCACCTCGGCGCTATCCGGTCAGATCTGGCACTGGTCGCGCGAGGCGATCCACGGCGAGCGGTTGCGCGAGATCGGCCTCGACCCGGCCGACCGGCGGCTGATGCAGACGCTGGCGCTGGTCGAGCAGATCATCGGCTTTCCCCGCCATCTCAGCCAGCATGTGGGCGGCTTCGTCATCACCGCGGGCCGGCTCGATGAGCTTTGCCCCATCGAGAACGCGGCGATGGAGGAGCGCACCGTCATCGAGTGGGACAAGGACGATATCGACGCGCTGGGTATCCTGAAGGTCGATATCCTGTCGCTCGGCATGCTGACCTGCATCCGCAAGGCCTTCGACCTGATCGCCGACCATAGCGGCACGCGCTACGTGCTCGACACCATCCCGCGCGAGGATCCGGCGGTCTATGACATGCTCTGCGCGGCCGACAGCCTGGGTGTCTTCCAGGTGGAATCACGCGCGCAGATGAACTTCCTGCCGCGCATGCGCCCGCGCACCTTCTACGACCTGGTGATCGAGGTCGCGATCGTGCGCCCAGGCCCGATCCAGGGCGATATGGTCCACCCCTATATCCGCCGCCGCTCGGGCGAGGAGCCGGTGTCGTTTCCCTCCGAGGAACTGGGCGAGGTGCTGGGCAAGACGCTCGGCGTGCCGCTGTTTCAGGAACAGGCCATGCGCATCGCCATCGTCGCGGCCGGTTTCACGCCGGACGAGGCCGACCGGCTGCGCCGCGCCCTTGCCACCTTCCGCCGCTCGGGCACGATCCACACCTTTCGAGAGCGGTTCATCGAGGGGATGCTGGCCCGCGGCTATGAGACCGAGTTTGCCGAGCGCTGTTTCGCCCAGATCGAGGGGTTTGGCGAATACGGCTTCCCCGAGAGCCACGCGGCCTCCTTCGCGCTGCTGGTCTATGCCTCGGCCTGGCTGAAGCGCCACCACGCCGCGGCCTTCGCCTGCGCGCTGCTGAACAGCCAGCCGATGGGCTTCTACGCCCCGGCGCAGATCGTGCGCGATGCGCGCGAGCACGGCGTCGAGGTGCGCCCGGTCTCGGTGAATGACAGCTATTGGGATTGCACGCTGGAACGCGCCCCATCCTCGGCCGGCGGGCTGGCGCTCCGCCTCGGCTTTCGCATGGTCAAGGGGCTGAAGGAGGAGGACGGGCAGTGGATCGCGGCCGCCCGCGGCAACGGCTACCCGGATGTGGAGAGCCTGTGGCGCCGCGCGGGCATCGGGCGTGCGCAGATCAGCGTGCTGGCCAGGGCCGATGCCTTCGCCGCCGGCGGGGTCACAGCACCCTCCCGCGATGATGACGACGGCCCCCGCACCATCCCGCGACGCGAGGCGCTTTGGCAGGCGCGCGCGCTCTCGGGCGACCGACCCCTGCCGCTGTTCGCCGAGGGCGAGGGCCGGCGCGAGGGCGCCGTGCGCCTGCCCGAGGCCAGCCTCGGCGAGGAAGTGGTCGACGATTACCGCACGCTCCGCCTCAGCCTGCGTGCCCACCCCGTGGCGCTGCTCCGCGACCGGCTGATGGAGGAGTGAGCCGTGCTAGTCGATGGCCAGCGCGATGATCTGTGTGCTGCGAGTGCCGAAGGCTGCGAAGTTATCGTCGGAGATGACGATCAGCGTCTCGCGCCCGTCGGGCAAAAGCGGCCCCGTGGCCAGCGCCTCCAGATTGTCGGGCGCGATGCCGAGATCGGCGAAATCCAGCAGCAGCGTCTTGGCCATCGGGGTGGCTGCCGCGGCGCCAGTCTGGTCGATCGCCGTCGCGGGCGTGGGGTCGACATGGAACAGGCGCACGGTGAACCCGACCCCGGGCGACCCCGCCGAGAACGAGCGCTCCAGCGCCAGCAGCGCGCCATCGGGGCGGGCCAAGAGCTCCACCAAACCGCTGTCGGTGTAGTTCCAGGCGGGCCACGGCGCCTGCGCCACCGGCTCGACATCATAGGCGAATTCACCCTCGAGCCGCGCCGTGCCGCCGGCAAGGCGATAGCGCAGCACGCGCACGCGCGGCCCGGCCTCAAGCGTCGCATCCGGGCCGTCCTGCACCAGCGCGCTCTCATGCGCGGCCCAGAGCGTGGCGCCGTCCGGGCCGAGGGTGAGGCTCTCGAACCCCTTGTTGACGCGCACGCCCTGCCCCGCGCCCGGCATGTGGTGGGCGGGAACATCCAGCGCGGCGGTCATGGTGAGATCATCAAAGCCCATGATCGCGGGACGGCCCGCGCTGTCGCGCTCGGACGCGATCCAGAGCCGGCCATCGCGGTCGATGACGATCCCCTCGGGATCAGGCTCCAAAGCATCCAGCGTGGCGCCCTCGGCGGTCAACAGCGGATGGGTGGCGGTGACGGTGACATCGCCCGCATCCAGGCTGCCATCGGCAAGATCTATCGACAGCGCATAGAGCCGCGGCGTCCCGTCCGGCCCGCCTTCGCGATCATCGGAGACGACGAGATACCCGCCGTCGGGCAAGGCGACAGCGCCCGAAAGCCCGCCGATGGTGGTGCCCTGGAAACGCGTGCCAGACGGGATCTCCACCATGCCGAGGAAGCTCAGCCGCAGCGGCGCAGCGTCGGGCTCGGCTGCGTGGGGAGCGTGCGCAAGGCTGCAGACGATCAACGCCGCAGCCGCACCAAGATGGCGGGCCTTAGTGATCGCGGCGTGACGTCGAATGCTTTGGCGCACGGCCTTTCCCCGACAGTGTCGCTCACTGGGACACGGCATGCGCGGCCCCGGTCGGCGGTAGCAGGCGATTGCTGCTCGCTCAACCGCGGGTCCAAGATGGCGCGCCCGGACTGTCGCGACGTGTTCGATCCGCTATGCTGGTGCGACAAGGAGAGCGCCCATGACCGACACGCCATCCCATCGCCTCTCGCTGGCGCGTATCCGCGCCGCGGCAGAGACGGTGCACCCGGTCTTTCGCGACACTCCACAGGTCGAGGCACCTGCGCTGTCGGGCGTGCTCGGCTGCATCGCGGTGATGAAGGTCGAGACGCTGAACCCGGTGCGCTGTTTCAAGGGGCGCGGGGCCACCTGGCTGATGGCCGAGGCGGCGCGAACCGACGACACCCGGTCGATGGTGACGGCAAGCGTCGGCAATTTCGGCCAGGCGATGGCCTGGGCCGCGCGCGCGCAGGGCCGCTCGCTCACGATCTTTGCGGCCGAGACGGCGAGCCCGCTGAAGATCGGGCTGATGCGGGCGCTCGGCGCCGAGATCCGGCTTGAGGGCGCGGATTTTGACGCGGCCAAGGCGGCGGCGCGCGCCCATGCCGAGGCGACCGGCGCGCGGCTGGTCGAGGACGGCGCGGATATCGAGACGGCCGAGGGCGCAGGCACCATGGGGCTGGAACTGGCGGCGATGGACCCGCCGCTCGACGCGGTGCTCGTCCCGCTCGGTAACGGTGCGATGGTGACGGGGCTCGGCGCGGCGCTGAAGGCACTGTCGCCCGGCACCGAGGTGATCGCCGTGCAGGCCGCGGGCGCGCCGGCCATGACGCTCTCCTGGCGCGAGGGGCGGGCGATCGAGACGCCGGGCGTCGACACCATCGCCGACGGCATCGCCATCCGGGTGCCCATCGCCGAGGCGGTCGCCGATACCCGCGCGCTGGTCGACGACATGGTGCTGGTCGAGGATTTGGACACCATCGCCGGCATGGCCGCGTTTGAGCGGCATGCCGGCCTGGTGGTCGAGCCCGCGGCGGGCATCGCGGCGGGCGCTGTGCTGGCCGATCCCGCGCGCTTTGCCGGGCGGCGCGTGGGCCTGATCGTCTGCGGCGCCAATGTCACGCCCGAGCAGCGGCGCGGCTGGTTCGACATGGCCGATGCCTGGCATGCCCAGCCCGCATTGGGAGGAGGACAGGCATGAGCAACGCCGATCACCGCGACGTGCCGCCCCTGCCGAGGCCCGAAGCGGCGACCGGGCCGGATGGGCGGCCCATACCCCCACGGCGCGGGCGGCGCGGCGCCCGTGACCTCATCACCTGCGCCGCGCTGGCCGAGGCGCCCGATGGAACCATGGCAACCGTGGCGGGCCTCATCATCACGCGTCAGCGGCCGGGCACCGCCTCGGGTGTCATCTTCCTGACGCTGGAGGACGAGACCGGCGTCGCCAATGTCGTGGTCTGGCCCAAGACCTATGAGCGGTTTCGCCGCGCCGTCATCGCCGGGCGGCTGGTGCGCGTGCGCGGGCGGCTGCAGCGCGAAGGCATGGTGCGCCACCTGATCGCCTGGACCATCGAGGACATGTCGCATCTTCTCGATCAGCTCGGGATAGAGGGGCATCTGTCGAGCGAGCGCGGCGACGAGGGCCGACGTCCGATCCCGCCTGAGAAGCGCAAGAAGCCGCGCCATACGACCATGGCCAAGCAACGCGCCCGCCACCCGCGCGAGGAGGCCAAGACGCTCTTCCCCTCGCGCGATTTCCACTGATCGCCGGTCCGCCCGCCCGGTTCGACTGGCCCGACTGGCCCGAATGCCAACAACCGCGCGCCGCCTCGTCCCTTGCGAGGCCGGGCCATGGCCGATGGCCATCATTACCCGCGCCGTGCCAATCTCACCCATCACCGGGCGGCAAAGCCCGGGACACATATCAAGCGCCCGGACGGTATCGGGCGTCAGGGGAGGGATGGCGATGACTGGACGGCTCGCAGGGAAGACAGCGCTGATCACCGGCGCCGCATCCGGGTTCGGACGCGCGATGGCCGAACGCTTCGCGGCGGAGGGATCGGCGGTCATGGTCCTCGACCTCGACCCGACCGGTGCCGCGGGCGTCGCCGAGGCCATCGGTGCCAATGGCGGGCGCGCGATCTCGGCTGGCGCCGATGTCACCGACCGCGCGGCGATGGAGGCGGCGATCACCGAGACCGAGAGCACGCTCGGCCCGGTCGATATCGTGGTCAACAATGCCGGGTTCGCCCACCGCAACCGCCCGCTGATGGACGTCGACGAGGCCGAGTTCGACCGCTGCTTCGATGTCAACGTCAAGGCGATCTACCACGCGACGCAGCTCATGGTGCCGCGCTGGCGCGCCCAGGGCGGTGGCGTGATGCTCAATATCGGGTCGACCGCCGGCATCCGCCCGCGTCCGGGGCTCAGCTGGTACAACGCCTCGAAAGGGGCGGCGAACCTCGTCAGCCGTTCGCTGGCGGCTGAACTGGCGCCGGACAACATCCGCGTGAATGCGCTCGCCCCGGTGATCGGGGTGACGGGCATGCTGGAAACATTCATGGGCGTCCCCGACACGCCCGAGAACCGCGCCCGTTTCATCGCGACGATCCCGATGGGCCGGATGAGCGAGCCTGAGGATATCGCCAACGCAGCCCTCTATCTCTGCTCGGACGAGGCGTCGTTCATCACCGGCGTGGTGATGGAAGTGGACGGCGGCCGGACGGTCTGAACCGCCGCCACGCCTGGCCGGGTACGATACCCCCCGATCACTCGAAAACCGTGACACCCCGGGGCCGTCGCACGCTTTCGGGCACGTTGTTGGCCGGCAGCACCCGCTGGAAACCCGCGCTTCGCTGCACGATGGCGCGGTCACCGGGCGCGAGGATCTCGTCCTCTTCCTCGAGAAACTGGACCAGCACGACGGTGCGCCCGTCCTCCAGGGTCAGGGTGTACTCCACGCCCGGGCGGTTGCTGAAGGCCTGCTCCGCCGCAGCGCCGAGCAGCAGGCCGCCAATCACGCCGCCGAGGATCGCCCCGGCGCGGCCGCTGCCCTGCCCCACCGCCGACAGCCCAAAGCCGCCCGCCGTGGCCCCGATGGCACTGCCGAGGCCGGTGTTCTCTCCCTGAATCTGCACGGGCCGCACGGCGAGGACGGTGGCGAACTCGACAAACAGCGGTCGGCCGACCTCGAAGGCGTCATATCGCGTCTGGGCGGGCGGCGCGCAGGCAGACAGCGCCATGAGGGCGACAAGGGTGCAGGTCGTAGCGATCGGTGTTCGGCGCATGGGTCACCCCGGTGTTCGGACGCCACCGCGCGCGTGGCGGCGGCATTTTGACGATGATCTTTCCAGAAGGATGCCAGCGCCCTCTGAGATGGCCAGTCACAATGGCGCTGTTCCCAACGTCATCGCGACCGCCCGCCGCAGACCGGGCGGATGCCCGCGGCGCCCTGTCCGGCGTCCGACACGGTGTATTGGGGGTGGTGGCGAGGGAGAGACTTGAACTCTCGACCTCACGATTATGAGTCGTGCGCTCTAACCGGCTGAGCTACCTCGCCACGGTGAGCGCGCTGATACGGGAGGGCGCTGGGGGCGTCAAGAGAGCGCCAGCGGCGGTAAACCACCCGGTTCCGGCCAGCGGCGCGTCGCCTGTCAGCGGATCACGCGGCCGATCAGCGACAGCCAGTTCTCCGAGGCAATGCGCCGGATCAGCGTCTCGCCGTAACCGGCGGCGCGCATGGCCTCGATCAGCTTGGGCAGGCCGGTAACATCGCCCACCTCGCGCGGCAGCAGGCAGCCATCGAAATCCGAGCCGAGCGCCACGCCCTCTTCGCCGAGGCGCCCGATCAGGTGGTCGAGATGGCGGAGCATCACGTCGAAACCGGTGTCGCGGTTGTGCCGGCAGTCGGGGCGCAAAAACGCCACGTGAAAGTTGAGGCCGACGACCCCGCTCCTCTCGGCGATCGCGTCCAGCTGGCGATCGGTCAGGTTGCGTGCCGAGGGGCAGATCGCATGGACGTTCGAGTGGGTCGCCACCAGCGGCTGATCGCTGACGGCGGCGACGTCCCAAAACCCCTGCTCGGTCAGGTGCGAGCAATCGATCATGACGCCCATCGCCTCACAGGTGGCGACAAGCGCGCGGCCGGCATCGGTCAGGCCGGGCATCGGCTCGATCTCGGGCTGCGCGCTCATCGGCGCGCCATGGCCGAAGATGTTGGGCCGCGACCAGACCGGGCCAAGCGAGCGCAGGCCCGCCGCATGCAGCACTTCGAGCGCGGTCAGATCGGCATCGATACACTCCGCACCCTCGATATGCGGCAGCATCGCGAGCCGGCCCGAGGCGCCCGCGGCCTCGATGGCGCTGCGTCCATCGACGAGGGCGACGAGATCGGGATGCCGGCGTTCGAGCTGTCTCAGCCGAGCCATTAAGCGCAGCGTGAAGGCGAGCGCGCGCGCCTGGTCGACGACATCGGCAGGTAGGCTCGCCTCATCCTTCGGCGCCGCGTCGTTGATGATGGAATCGGTACCATTGGCGGGCGCCGTGTTGGCGGGCGAGCGCGCACACCCCGTCGGCGTGAACATCGCAAAGAAGCCGCCCATCATGCCCGCCTGTCGCGCCCGCGGCAGATCGATGTCGAGGCGGCGCCCCCGAAAACCACCGGCGAGCCCAGGCGGTGTTTGATCCTCCAGCGCCAGATCGCGGCGGGTGCCGGTCATCTCGGCCAGTTCGACGCGCAGGATCGTATCGTTATGCCCGTCGAACACCGGGACGGCCGGCGGGACGCGCGGCTTTGGCATCGGTGTCTCGGCAACCGCCACATCCGGCACAGGCTCGCTCGTCATCCGTATCTCTCCATGGGCGCGCGGATGGGGATGGAGATCATCTGAACCGTCTCAGGATCGAGACCAAGCAATAAACGCGTCATTTACGTAAACCGATCATTGTCCTTCTCGTCGATTGCTTGGTGTGGAGGACGGTGTGCGTGTCCCCTCCTGCCGGCGGGCGCCTCTGCCCCTGTTTCCGGCAGCGGGCGCCCGCCCGGCACCCGTTTCCCTGTCGCGTGACAGGCCTTTAGGCAAGCCCGCGTCTCGCTGGCGCTGGCGCTGGCGCGGTGCGGTGATTGCGCTGCTCACGGGCATCGCCAGCATGATCCCGTCTGACGAGGCCCGGGCGGGAGCCTGGACCAAGGAGAAGGGTGACGGCGCGGTGATCGTGACCATCGGGCGCCAGGCAACGCCGTCGACCCTGCTCACGCTCGGCCCCGCTTCCGACGACAAGGCAACCGCACAGATCTACGCCGAGTACGGTCTGTTCGACGGCATCACCGTCGGCGCCAGCCTCTTCAGTGAGACGCGGATCGGCGACGCGGGCATGCAAGCGAGCGCCAATGCCGCCGGTTTTCTGCGCTTTCGCCTCCACAAAGACGACCAGGGCAATGTGGCCGCCGTGCAGATCGGCGGCGCGCTGCCGGTCGAAAGCCTGCTAGGCGGCCCCTTCGGCGGCAGCAACCCCGACAGCACGGCCGAGGTCAGGCTATCGGCACTTGCCGGGACCAGCTGGTGGGGCGACTGGGGCAGCGTTTTCGTGACCTCGGCCATCGGTGGCGCCTGGCGGAGCGAAGGGGCGGCCGACGAGATCAGGGCGGAGCTGACGGCAGGCTACAAGACCGGCGACTGCTGCATGGTCATCCTCGGCAATTTCGTCACCGTGCCGCTGATCGGCCGTGACAGCGAAGACACCATCGCCTGGAAGCTCTCGCCTTCCTTCGCCTATTCGCTGCCGCCGCTCTGGGGCGAGGCGACGCCGGATACCCCGCGTAAAACGACCCTTCAGCTCGGCGCGACGCTCGAGCCGATGAACAATCAGGATATTGGAGTCACTTTCTCGGTCTGGCGCCGTTTCTGAGCCGTCAGGTCGAGAAGCCCGGCAGCCGCTTCAGCGATACGCCGGCGATGCGCCAGTCACCATCGATATTGCGCATCCGGTACTCCGCCTCCCAAGCGACCCCGGCCTCATCGACGAAGGTCACGATCTGGATCGGCCCGGCCGGTGTGTCGCTGTAGCGGCCCATGTCGTAACGGCGCGGCTTGCGGATCATCGGATAGCCGCGCTCTACCATCATGCCGAAGCGTGTGGGCGTGCGGAAACGGCCCTGCACCATCGGCGAGGCATGGCGGAAGGCCGCGACCAGATCATCGCGCAGGAAGGCGGACAGCTGATCCTCGATCACGGCACGCACGGCCGCCCCCTCAGGGACCGTTTGCGCCGTCGCCTGATGCGGCAAAGCGGTGAGGGCGAGCATCAACGATGCCGCCACGATGGCAATCTGACGACGCATCCAGCTGTGCGGATCAAGCATGAGCGGCCCCTTTCGCGCTGCGATATTTTTGAGGGTGCAACGGAGAGGGTAAAGGTCAAACGAGCGCGGCAGCCGGTCGCGCCGGTTACCGCCACATGGGACGGGCCGGCAACCGGCTCATCGCTCGGTGAACTTGAACTCGATGCGACGGTTCGCGGCGAACTGAGCGGGATCGTCACTGTTCACCAGCGGCTGAAATTCACCGAAACCGGTGGCCGCGAGACGGCTGGGCGGCACGTTCTCATTGTCGACGAGGTATTCGACGACCGACAGCGCGCGCGCTTGGCTGAGCTCCCAGTTGCTGGCGAAGCGCCCGCCACGGCCGACCGGCACGGCGTCGGTATGACCGTCGACGCGCAGGATCCAATTGAGCCCGGCCGGCACTTCGGCCGAGACCTCGCGCAGCACTTCGCCAAGCTGGCGCAATTGATCGCGCCCTTCGGGCCCAAGGCTGGCGGAACCGGGCGCGAACAGCACCTCGGACTGGAACACGAAGCGGTCGCCGACGATCTGGATATCCTCGCGCCCGCCCAGCACGTCGCGCATGCGGCCGAAGAATTCCGAGCGGAAGCGGGCAAGCTCGCTGACTTTCTGCGCCAGCGCCGCGTTTAGCTGCGTCCCAAGCGACTGGATGCGCACCTGCTGTGCCTCGTCGCGCGCGGCCGCATCGTCGAGCAGGGCCTGCAGCGAGCCGAGTTGTTGGCGCAGTTCCCGGATCTGGCGGTTCAACAATGCCGTGCGCCGCGCATCCTCGGCCGCCTGGGCGCGCGCGGTCTCAAGCTCGGCCTCGGCGCGGGCGAGCAGCGTGGCCCGCTGGTCCTCGTCAGCGCCGCTCAGCTCAAGCCGGTTCTCCGCCTCGGCGCGCGCCTGTTCGGCGGCGGCTAGCAGGGTCAGTGTCTCCTCTGCCTCCTGGCGCGCGCGATCGAGCTCCAGCGTGAGGGCGATCATCTCGGCATCGGCCTGTTCGAGGCGACTGCGCACCTCCTCGGCCGCGGCGAGTTCGAGGGCGCGGGCCTCCTCCTCGGCGGTCAACCGCTCGCGCGCCTCGGCAAGGTCGCGCTCGGCCTCGGCACGCTCGGCAAGCAGGGCGTCGATGCGGGCCTGGCGCGCGGCCAGCAGCGCCGCCTCGTCCGCGGCTGCATCGTCAAGCGCTGCAAGCCGGTCGGCCTGTTCGGCGATGATTTCGGCATCGGCTGTCGCGGCTTCCTCAAGCGCCGCAATCCGTGCGGCCTGCGCATCGAGGCTCGCCTGCCGCTCATCGAGCGCCTGCTGCAGCGCCGCCATGCGTTCGGCCGCTGCGGTTGCGTCCGCCCCTTGCTCGGCGAGCGCCGCCTCCAGGCGTGCGAGCCGCGTGGCCTGTTCAGCGACGGTCTCGCCCCGGGCTTCCGCGGTCGCCGCTAGCGCCGCCAGCCTCTCGTCCTGGGTGCGCCGCTCCTGCTCCAGACCGGCGATCCGGGCCTCGCGCTCGGCCAGCGTCGCCGTCAGCGTCTCGAGCCGGGCCTCAAGCGCCGCGCGCGTCTCATCCAGATTAGCAATGCGCTCGGCGCGCTCGGCATCCGCATCGCTCAGCCGTGCAAGCTCGGCCGAGAGGGCCGCGGCCTCCTCGGTGCGTGCGGACAGTTCGGCCTGCAGGTTCTCGATCCGGCGGTCCTGGGCGTCGCGGCGTGTAGCGAGCCGGGTCACCTCGGCTTCCAGCTCGGCGAGGCGTGCGGCCCGCGCCGTCGCCTCTGCGCGCAGATCGCTCTCGGCCTCCTGCAGGGCCGCCAGCAGGCGCTCGGCGCGCGATGCCGCGTCTTCGGCACCGGCTGCGCGCTGTTCGAGATCGCTGCGAGCCGCCTCCAACCGGGCGATCTCGGCCTCCAGCGCGTCGCGGCGATTGGCCAATTCGCTCGCGGCGGCGGCGGCGGCCTCGCGCGCCGCGCTTGCATCGGCCAGCTGCTGCGCCAGCGCCAGCCGCGCGTCCTCGGCGGCGCCGAGGGCCGCGGCCTGCGCCTCCAGGTCGGCGGCGACGCGGTCGCGCTCGGCGGCGAGCGCATCGGCGCGCGTCTCGGCGGCGCCCAGCGCTGCGCTCAGCGACTCGATCCGGCGGTTCAGGGCGTCGCGTTCGATCTCGCCCGCATCGAGCGTCGCCCGCAGGTCGAGCGCCTCCTGCTCGGCCTCGCTCCGCGCCTCTCGCTCCAGCGACAAGGCGTCGGTCAGGCCCGACAGCTCAGCCGCCAATCGATCGAGCGCCGTCTCCTGCTCGGCGATCTGGTCGGCCTTTTCGTCAAGCTGCTGGCTCTGCGTCTCGACGGTGGTCTGCAGCGTGAACTGCGCGATCATGAAGATCGACAGCACGAACATGAGGATCAGCAGAAGCGCCGTCATCACGTCGACAAAGCCCGGCCAGATCGAGGCCTCGACTTGTCTGCCGCTGCGCCGGGTATAGGCCATCGGTTCTTACCCGCCGCCGCCCGACGAGGTGCGCACGTCGATCAGCTGGATCAGCGCGCGCAGGTCCTGACGCAGGGCGTTGGTACTCTCATGCCGGCCGACGCTCAGGTCATCGGTCAACTGACGCAGTTGCGCCTCCATCGAGCGAAGGGCCTGCTTCGATTCCGCATCCAGACCGCCCGAGCGCCGGTTCTCCAGCGACCGGTCCAAAAGCTGCACGACCGCCTGCTGGCCCGAGGCGACCGAGGCCTGTGCCGCGTCGATGCGTTTCAGCACATTCAGCGTGGCATATTCGCGGCTCGACTGGTTCTCCCGCGCCTCGCGCATCTCGCTGACCATCTGGCCCACAGCCGAGCGTTCATGCTCGATCTGGTTGGCCATCTCAGCGACCACATCGGCGGCGCGGGCCAGCCGGTTCTCGGCCTCGATCCGGGCCACCTCGGCCTTGGTGGCGAATTCGGTGGTCTTCTCCAGCCCCTCGTCGACACGCTCCAGCAGGGCGACCAGCACGCCCTCGGGCCCCTCGCCCTCGTTCATGACGCCAAGACGCGTGAAGGAGGAGATCCATTCCTCCAATTCGCGGTAGAAGCGGTTCTGCGCATGACCCGCGAAGATGTCGAGCAGGCCCACCACCAGCGAGCCTGCCAGCCCCAGCAGCGAGGAGGCGAAGGCCGTGCCCATCCCGCCGAAGAGCGCGACGATGCCCGCAAGGAAGGTCTGGAACCGGTCGGCCTCCCCCGCGCCTTCCGCCGCCGCGGCGCTGTCGCTCTCGAAGAACTCGGCCAGCGTTCCCTCAAGCGCTGTCACCGTCAGCGACAGACCGAAGAAGGTGCCGAGCAGGCCAATCAGGATCAGCACATAGATGATGTAGCGGGTGATATCGCGCGTCTCGTCCAGACGCTGGGCCACGCTGTCCAGCACGACGCGGGTCGATGAGGCGGCCAGCCTGCGCGACATCCGTCCCTCGCGCATCAGCGGCGCCATGGCGGCGAGCAGCGCGGGAGGCTTGTTGCCTTCCTCGAAGTTGCGGTCGAGATCGCGGATCCAGCCGACCGCGGCGCGCAGGCGGAAGACCTGCAGGAACGTGGCCAAAGTGCCGGCGGCGAAAACCACCACGATGACGGCATTGAGGACTGGATTGGCGTTGAAGATCGGCTGGATCTGCGGGAGCAGGACGACCACGGCGGTGAACACCACCACCAAGACCGTGATCATCGGCAGGATCTGCCGGGTCGGCGGCGAGAACTCGACGTCGAGCTCTGGCTGTCGGCTCATGATGTGTCCCGTCCCCTCAGTGCGCCCGCATCCGGACGTGTGGCGGCGACACTAGTCGCTCGCGCCCGCGTTGCCAGCGGTTTGTCCCGCCTTTTCCGGGCTTTCCCGCCCGGTGCGGCAGTCATGTCGTGATCGCCTGGCCACGGATGACCCGCATCAGGTCGCGATCATCCCCTTGAACGTCTCGAACACCTCGCCGTTGGCGGCGATGATGTTGCCGGTCTGCAGCGGATCGCCTCGCCCGATGGGCCCCACCAGCCCGCCGGCTTCCTGCACGAGCAGCAGCCCGGCCGCCAGATCCCAAGGGCTGAGCTCACGCTCCCAGAAGCCGTCGTAGCGCCCCGCCGCCACATAGGCGAGATCGAGCGCCGCCGAGCCCAGACGCCGGACACCGGCGGTTGCGGGCAACAGCTTGGAGAGATCGGTGATCATGCTCGGCAGCGTCTGCTTGGCGCCAAAGGGGAGACCGGTGGCGAAGAGGCAATCCGCGATCTCGCGCCTGCCAGAGACACGCGCGCGGCGGTCGTTCACCCAGCAGCCGCTGCCGGCCTCGGCCACAAACATCTCGTCCTTGGCGGGATCGTAGACGACGGCGGCCGTGATCTTGCCCTTGTGCTCCAGCGCGATCGACACCGACCAGTGCGGCAGGCCGTGGAGGAAATTGGTCGTGCCGTCCAGCGGATCGACGATCCAGCGGCGCGTCTGGTCACGCCCCTCGACGGGATCGCTTTCCTCGGCCAGCCAACCATAGGCGGGCCGGGCCTCCATCAGGCTGTCGCGGATCTTCTCCTCGGCCCGGCGATCGGCGTTCGAGACGAAATCACCTGCGCCCTTGCGGCTGACCTGCAGGTTCTCGACCTCGCCGAAATCGCGCACGAGCGCCCGGCCCGCCCGGCGCGCAGCCTTGATCATCACGTTGAGGTTGGGCGACATCATTGCCATCGAGAATTTCCCGTTGAGGGCCGGCGGAACAGACGTAGCGAAAGCGCGCCCGCCGTTCGGCTACGCTGCGCTGACAGGATTGTCGAGAGGGGGGCAGGAATGCGCTTGCAAGCGGATAGCGACATGGCAGTCGATATCTTCGTGCGCCGCGTGACGGCCCCGGGCACGCTCTGGATCCTCGATGACGACGGCTACATCGCGGGCTGTCCATCACTCAAGGAACCGGATCGCTGGGTCTTCCCCGTCTTCTCGGACCGTGCCTATGCGCAACGGGGCGCCTGCTGGGAAGACGCGCACCCTCCAGCCGCGGTCTCCCTGTCGCTATTCGTCGAGAAGATCTTGCCCGAAGTCATTCGCGAGGGGCGACTCATCGGGCCCAACTGGGATGGCAACATGGCTGGCGCCGAGGTGGAGCCGGCAACCATGAGGTCGCTGCTCGATGACGCGCAAACGACATAGCCGAGACAACAAATATCGCAGCCCGGTCAGGCGCGCTCGACGTATTCCATGGTCTCGGTGTTCACCACGATCTTCTCGTCCTGCCCGACGAAGGGCGGCACCATCACCCGTACGCCGTTGTCGAGGATCGCAGGCTTGTAGCTATTGGCCGCGGTCTGGCCCTTCACCACCGGCTCGGTCTCGGTGATCGTGCAGGTGACCTTTTCGGGCAGCGAAGCGCTCAGCGCCTCGGTCTCATAGTACTCGATCGTCACCGTCATGCCGTCCTGCAGGAACGGACGGCGATCGCCCATCAAGTCGGCCGAGAGCTCGATCTGCTCAAAGGTCTCCTGGTCCATGAAGACCAGCATGCCGTCGGTCTCGTACAGAAATTGCTGGTCCTTCTGCTCCAGGCGCACCCGTTCCACCTTGTCGGCCGAGCGAAAACGCTCGTTCAGCTTGGAGCCGTTGCGCAAATTCTTCATCTCGACCTGGGCGAAAGCACCGCCTTTGCCAGGCTTGACGTGGTCGGTCTTCACCGCGACCCACAGGCCGCCATTGTGTTCCAGCACGTTGCCTACGCGGATCTCGTTGCCGTTGATCTTGACCATGAATGCCGTCCGTCGCTGCGTATCGCATCACTCGCGGCGCTCTGGAGTCCGCCTCGCTGGCGCCTATAGCGGGCTGGAGGGACCTTGGAAAGGCGCGAGCGCATTGCGGCGTCCGATGCCGCATGAAGAGGCTCTTCTTATGCTACCAAATTTTGTGTAATAATGAGGGGGTTCGCGGTGTGATGTGTTGAGTGCCTTCCTCCAGCCAAGAGACAGGGGCGACGAACATGAACATGCCAAGGCGGTCGATCCTGGCGCTCGGCTCGGTCTTCCTGCTTGGCCCGTCCCTGGCGGGCATCGGCCACAGCCGCGCGTCCCCCGTTATCGCGGGAGGCTTCGACGTCATCGGCTATTTCGACGGCAAGCCGCAGCGCGGTACGACCTGGCACGCGGCCGAGATGGGCGGCAACACCTACCGGTTCGCAAGTTCTCGAAACCGCGACCGCTTCCTGGCGGCGCCCCAGCGCTTTGCGCCGGCTTATGAAGGGCACTGTGCCTATGGTGTCCGGATGGGACAGAAATTCCGCACCGATCCAAGTGCGTTCGACATCGTGGAGGGGCGCTTGTTTCTCTTCCTCGACCCGGGCACGCAAAGCGTTTGGCGCCAGTCGCCCGATCGCAACATCGCGGTGGCCGACGGGATCTGGTCAACGTTGAAGGCCGGACCGTTCTGAGACCACGATGACCGATACCGGAACCACCATGCCAAACAGCGCGACGCGCGCGCTCGAGCGGGTAACGGCGCCCAACTCGGTCCATCCTGGCCGGGCGCCGCTGCATCTGCAGGTCTTCGTCCGGCTCGCGCCCATCGTGGCGGCGGTGTTCCTGATCTCGATCGCAACCTCGGCCTGGTTTGGCTTTCGCGCCGATCAGCGTGAGCTGCACGATAAGCTGGTGCATGTGATCGGTAATCAGTCGATCGTCATGGCGCAGCCGATGGCCGACCGTGAGACGCGGCTGATCGGGCTGATGGCAGCCGGCGTGATGGCCGACCCGGACATCGTCTATGCCCGCCTGACCGATACGGAAGGCGAGGCTGTGCTGGTGCTGGGCATGGCGCCTGACTACGGCATCATCGAGCGCCAGCCCGTTCGCCTTGTCGAGAACGGCGTCATTCAAACACTCGGCGCCATCGAGATCGGCGCCAGCTATCGTGGCCCCGTGGCGACGCTGCTGCAGAACCTCGCCACCTCGATCAGTGGCGTCCTGCTGGCGACGGCCGCTTGCTGGATCGCTTTGATCGTCGTGCTGAAACGCGTGGTCGGCACGCCGGTCTCTGAACTGCGCCGGGAGATTGACGCCTGGCGCGGCCAGGGGCGCGAGCGCACGGATGGCGACGGCATGGAAGGTGACGAGATCGTCGCCCTCACCTCAGCCTTCGAAGCGCTGAAGATGGAGCGCTGGCGCCATGAAGAGGCGCTGCAGACACTGCTCGACGATCTCGAACGCCGGGTGGATCAGCGCACGCGTGCCATGCGCCAGGCCCGCGATGCGGCGCAACAGGCCAATGCCGCCAAGGCGGATTTCCTGGCCGCGATGAGCCACGAGATCCGCACGCCGATGAACGCCATCCTCGGCATCGCCCACGCGCTCTCGGATGGCGATATTGACCGCGAGACCTGTGACGACGGCAAAAGCCTCAGGATCCTGCGCGATAGCGGACGCCAGCTGATCACCCTGCTCGACGAGATCCTCGATCTCTCGAAGATCGAGGCTGGCAAGCTCGCCATCAAACGCGAGGCGACCGAGCTGCATGCCCTCGTCAGGAGTGTCGGCGAGATGTGGCAGGCACAAGCCAGCCTGAAAGGCGTGGCCCTGTCGGTCGAGATCGCGTCAGACGTGCCCACGCGGGCCGAGGTCGACGGTGTGAGACTGCGACAATGCCTCGGCAATCTGGTCTCGAATGCCGTCAAGTTCACCGAGGCGGGCTCGATCACGATCAGCCTCGGTCTCGATGCGGGCGGCGTTCGGGATGGCGTGAGGGGCGGCGATCAACGGCTGCGCCTTTCGGTGAGCGACACCGGCCCAGGCATCACGCCGGAGACGATGGCTGGATTGTTTGAGCCGTTCACGCAAGGAACCAGCGGCGGGCAGCGGGTGGTCGGCGGCACCGGACTTGGCCTCGCCATCACGCGGCGGCTGATGCGGTTGATGGGCGGCGATGTCGATGTCGAAACCAAGCTCGGTCGCGGTTCGATCTTCACCATGCGCTTTCCCGCGGCGGTCGCGTGCGAGAGACAGGCCGACACGAGCGAGCCCGATGACCTACCCGATCTGAGCGGCGTCAGGATCCTGGTCGTCGACGACGTGGCGACCAACCGCTACGTGGCGCGCCTGCTGCTGGAGCCCGCCGGAACCGAGGTCATCGAAGCCGCCAATGGTCCGGCAGCGCTGGAATGCCTGGCAGAGACGACGGTGGATCTTGTGCTGCTCGATCTGCACATGCCCGAGATGGATGGCTTCGAGACCGTGGAGCGGATTCGCGCCATGGGCGCGCCCGCCAGCGAGGTGAGGCTGATCGTGTTGACCGCCGACACGCGAGATGCGCTGCAAGACCGTCTCTACGACCAGCCGATCGACGCGATCATGACCAAACCCTTCGATGCGGACGAGGCGATCCGGACCATCGGGCGGATCATCGGTCGGGCCCCATCATCCGATGCCGGCGGCGAGGTCATTCCGTTCGTCCGACGGTCCAGCGCCTGATCCAACACCTCGGCCACACCTGGTGCAGACCCTGGGAAAACCCTGCCTAGGGCTTTCATGCAGCCGCTGATCGCCCGTGCGCGAAGCGTCGGCGTCGTGCGATAATGCATGATGCAACCCCGCACCGGAACCGAATGAAAGCCTGGAAATGGCGAAAAAACGGCAGGTTGAAGGCAGTTTTTAATTGCTTCTGCCAGCCCGCGGGTGATTCCATCGCGTCAGAGGCGAAAAGCCCGGCTAGTGTATCTGCGAGGTAGAGTAATGACTGTGCGGGATCAGGGGACCGCTGGCGGGCGAGGCGATCTCGCCATTTTGGTGGAGGCGTTGCCCGATGGTGTGATGTTGGTGGGGCGCGACCTGCGGCTCCGGGCCGGGAACGCGCTGTTGGCGGATATGTTCGGGCTGGATGCGGCGCTGCTGCGTCCCGGGACGGCGCTCTCCGAGGTGTTGCAGGCAATCTCGGCCGCCGGCGGTTTCGACCGCGATGGCGAGGTGGGCGACGACGCGATCGAGACCATGATCGCGGAGTGGACGGCCGAGCAGCCGATGCGCGAGCGGCGCCACCTGACCGATGGGCGGATCATCGACGTGATCGTCGAACCCCTCGCGGATGGCGAGGTACTCGCAGTCCATCAGGACGTGACCGAACGCCATGCCGCGGATGCCGAGCGCGACAGCCTCTCCGACGACCTAATGACGATGCTCGACAGTCTCGAGGACGGGATTTGCATCGTCGATGCCAAGGGGCGCCTGCTGGCCTTCAATCCCCGCTTCGTCGCGCTGATGGGCGCACGGGCCGGCAGTATCCGTCCCGGCGACACCGTGCGCCGTCTGGCCAGTGCCTTTGGCGATCTGGAGCATCTCTCCGGCACCCGCCGGGCGGTCGAGGCACAGCGGCGCACGCGCATTCTGAGCGATGCCGGCGCCAACTGCCTGATCCAGACCTTCCCAAACGGTCGGGTGATCGACATGACCCGCACGGCGCTCAGCGAGGGCCGCGCCGTCGTGCGCCTGACCGATGTGACCGAGGTTCGCGAGGTCTGGCGCGGCCTGGAGGTCGAGCGCGACGCAGTGGAGGACACCCGGCGCCGCCGCGCGGCCTCGATCGCCCAGATGAACCACGAACTGCGCGCGCCGCTCAACGGCATCCTCGGCATGGCGGCGCTCCTCAAGCAGACAGGGCTTGAGCCAGGTCAGCTCAAATTCGTCGAGGTGATCCACCAGTCGGGCGATTTTCTCCTCCGCATGATCGAGGACACGCAGTCGCTCGCCCAACTCGAAGCCGGTACGCTGCCGCTGGTCTCCGAGCGCTTCATGCTGGGGCGCATGGTGCAGGAGACCTGCACGCTCCTCGGCCCGCAGGCGAGCGAGAAGGGTCTGACGCTCTCGATCGAGGGCATCAATGCGCTATTGCCCGAGGTGCTTGGCGACCGCCAGCGGCTGGCGCAGTGCCTGACCAACCTTGTGACCAACGCGATCCGCTATACCGACCGCGGCAGTGTGACGGTGACACTCGCGGTGCGGGCGGGGGCGGGCTCGCTCGATGTGCGCCTCGACGTGGCCGATACCGGCATCGGCATCCCCCTCGAGCATCAGGACCGGGTGTTCGAGCAGTTCTACCAGGTCCGCGACGACAGCAGCCGGCGCGGCGGCGTAGGGCTCGGCCTCGCCATCACGCGCGGGATCATGACGGCGATGGGCGGCACGGTCTCGGTCGTCTCGACGCCGGGCGCGGGCTCGGTCTTCTCCCTGGCCCTGACGCTCCCTATCGCGCGGTCGAACGAGGGCAGCGCCCCCTCTGAAAACCGCACGGCCCACGCTTCCTGAGCCTTTGGGCCGGGCCGATGCTGGCCCTGCCCGCGCCCCTACCCCAGGCCAGGCTTTCGGCGCTACCCTAGGAACAGACCCGCGATGCCCGCGACCAGCAGCGTGGCGCCGGCGATTTGGCGCGGGCTCGGCGTCTCGGCAAAGAGCCGGCGGCCGACGATGCCCGACATCAGGATCTCGACCAGTGCCAGCGTGCGCACCAGCGGCGCGGAGGCGAGCGCGAAGGCCATGAACCAGAAGGCCGAGGCCAGCGCCCCCATGAACCCCGCCGGCAGCGCCGCGCGCGGGCGGGCGATGAGCGCTCTCAGCGTCGCGGGCGCCGTCGCCGCCAGCCAGGCCGAAAACAGCACCGTCTGGATGGCGAGCGCGAGGGCCAGCGTGGTGATGGCGGCGGCGACAAAGCCCGGCGTCTCGAAGGTCAGCACCGCCGCGCGGAAGGCCACCGCCGAGAGCGCGAACAGCGCGCCCGAGCCGAGGCCGTAGGCCAGCGGGCGCCACCATGCCTCGGCTATCGCGGTCTCGCCTGCGGGCCCCGCGCCGGTCGGGGTCACAGCGGCGGCTCGGCTGGCGCTGAGGGTAGCCGCAGCGGGCCAGGCCATCAGCAGCACGCCGGCGGTGGCGGCGACGATGGCGACGCCCTGCCCTGTCGTCGGGACCTCGCCGACGGCGAGCGCCGCAATGGCCATGACCAGCACCGGCTCCAGCTTGGTATAGGCGACCGCCAGCATGAAGGCCGAGGACCGCATCGCCGCGATCAAGAGCGCCGTCGCCCCGATCTGCGCCACCCCACCAAGCGCCGCCCAACCGACCGCCGCACCCTGCGGCCACTCCAACTGCACCCCGGCGAGCCCAAGCCCCGCGAGGAACAACAGCGCAAACGGCAACCCATAGAGAAACCGCGCATGCGTCGCCCCAAGCGTCCCCACGCTAGCGACAAGCCCCCGCTGCGCGGCATTGCGCGCGGTCTGCGCGGCGGCGGCTGTGATGGTTAGGACGGCCCAGAGCATTAGGATGGATCAACACGCATCTTGGACACAAAGGAAGGCTACTGACCGAGACCGGAGAACTGGCCGAAAATCTCGGCAATTCTTTCAACGACCTCCTTCATGGTTTCAGGCCAAAGGTCCTTGGCCGCAGACCCGACCGTTACCGTAAAGCCGGCGCCCTGCAGCGTGCGCCACTTGAGGCGGACGAAGGTGACCGCCCAGCCCTTTGCTTTGGTCCAGAAGGACTCTTCGAGCCGTTTCTTTCGAGCAGGGTCGTTCGTGTTTTCGAGACGGCGCTGCAGGGACCTCAGCTCTTCAAGCGTTGCCCTTGTCCGCGCGATGTACACCGGATCTGGCCGCAGCCTCGTATCGACGGGCAGCGCGTCGAGTTGCGCGAGCTGCTGTTCGATCAGAGCGATGACCTGTTCGGGCGTCGCATTCTGATTGAGATGGAGGAGCTCAACACCGCGGAGCCGTTCGAGAGTGAGCGCATAGCAGCTCTTCATAAAGGCGAGGTGCTTGTCACCCGCACGCTCAAGGATACCAAGCACGTTGGCGTTCAGAGAGGCTTCAATATCCGCATCTTCAAGCGCGTCGAGAAGGGTCCTAGCGACATCCCACAACCGACCGGGCCTGAGCTTCGCCAAACCGAGCGATGCTTCGGTGATGTAAGCGTTTAGAGCATCGGCAAGCCATACTGGGGTATTGGTTCTGCCCGGGTCGAGTGCCCGGCGAGCATCTCGCATGAGATCAAGCAACTCGCTGAAGACGACTTCGCTGACACCGCCCCTGCTCTCATCACCGAGCAGCGAGAGATCTTCAGCGAAAGGCACCTCCAGCATCAGGCGGCCCAATTCGTCGGGCTCGAAGTCCGAGAGGGCAGCGCGAAGGTCTGGCGCGCCCAGCAATTCCTCAATTCGCTTTGCTTGCGTTGGCCGGCCTTTCTTGCCCGCCAACTCCGCGCGCCGGTCCTCGATCATCTTTGCGATGAGGGCGTTGGCGTGGACGGGGCCCTTGTCCCAGTCATCCTCGGTCAGGTCGAGGGCGCGGCGTTCTTCGAGGGGGATGTCGGGCGGGTCGCCACGCAGGCGCGCCTCGTACCATTCCGTCCAGACCCACCAGTTGGCGTCCGGCAGGGCGACAAGCTGGGCCTTCAGCCTGTCCCACTCCTGTGCGAACGGGCCTTCGGGGTTGGTACTGCGCCAAAGCGGCACATCGGCGACACTGTTACCTTGCCGCATGGCGGCAAGATCGGCGGCGGCGTAGGAGGCGGCGGCGCGGGCGGCGCGGGCGGCGGCGTAGGCGGCGTCGGCGGCGGCGTCGGCGGCGGCGTAGGCGGCGTCGGCGGCGGCGCGGG
>JBCCJI010000015.1:0-95801 GCA_039027855.1 Pseudomonadota bacterium
CCGCCGCCGATCAGCCCACGCGTGCCTGAACATCCCTACGCCTACGGCTCCGGGACGTTCAGGCACACGCCCGTCAGCGCTCGATTTACGGGCGTCAATTTTGGACGCCGATCTGGCGTCACGATTGCGCGCCGATTGACACCGCGGCCGCCCGTCCCGCGATCACGTGCCGGTTGAGAACAGCCCAGGCGACGGCAAGATCATGGCCAGAGCGATAGGCGGCCGCGGACTCCGCATCCAACCCCAAATCCCCCCGGGCCAAGACCGTCTCGAGCACTCGATTGCCGAGACCGCGCGAGCCCGAGTGGACCAGGAGGCACACCAAACCGGGATCGACGCCAAACGCCGCCAGCCCGGCATCCTCTTGCACGACTTGCAGCTCGCAGAAGTGGTTGCCGCCGCCGATCGTACCGAGGGCTGATCCACAGTCCTCCGGGAGACCGATCGCGCGTCGTCTGTCTGCCCCGCCTGAGCAGGGACCCTCGAGGGCGCGCAATCGGTCCGCAGCTTTGGCCACTTTCAGTTTGCGGGCGGGCAGGTTCAGTTGGAAGAACGCAATGCCGCAGCCGATGTCGTTGCCAATCAGCTGCGGATAGGGGCGGTCCGCCAGAATGGCCGACCCGACGGGGCCTTATTTGCCAGGATGCAAGTCGGGAAACGCCGCCACCTGGCGCATGCCTGGCCTGCTGGCAACCTGAGCCAGCTGGGTTTCAGCCTTGCCTTCGACCCAAGCGTTCTGCGAATAGAAAGTCGTGATGATCGCGCGCTGACGCGCTGCGCAATCCTCAATGGGAATGCCCACGAGATCGTCCTTAGGAATAAATCAGCAGTCGCGCCGAGAAGACGCGTCTCATTGGGCTCGTGGTAAGCTAAAGATCCGGCTTAGCGCCAAGCCCGGCCCGGAAGGGCAGTATTTCGAAGTGTCGCCATTGTCGCCCTTCCTTGTCTGTCATCGCGTCAGCGCAGAGCGCATAGATGACAACCGTTGTGGACGCAACAACAACCGCCGCAAACGGCTTGGCGTTTGATCTTACAGTGCTGCGCAGTGAGAAAGGCCGAAGCTGCCATTCGCGGCAGTGCGCCGGATGAGGCAAAGGGCTCCAAGCCGGCTCTCTCTTCGATCCGCTGCCTCTTGGCTCCGGTTTCGTTTTTAACCGGCCCAGCGCAGAAACTCATTGCCTGCGCCGCTCTCGCAACTGCAGCGCCGAAAAGTGAACCTATGGTCACGCCGCGAGATAACATCGGTAGGACCACGCCTTGGTGAGCCTGGTCGCTATGGCGGAGCGTTTGCGGCATAGCGAGAACTGCCGGAGATAGCAGTGATCAGATTTGGCGGGCGGCGCCAACCCTAGGTGGGATCGCGGCCCGCTCCGATCGCTGGGTCTTGTTTGCTCAAGACGCGGATCGCAGTACGACATTCAGAATGCTGTCGATCCTCCGACATCGCGTCTATCGGCGCCTCTTCGCGGCGCAGGCGCTCTCCCTGTTGGGATCCGGGCTCACAACCGTTGCGCTCGGTCTGGCAGCCTTCGAGATCGCGGGGACCGATGCGGGCATCGTGTTGGGGACCGCGCTTGCGCTTAAGATGGTCGCCTATGTCGGCCTCGCGCCCCTCGCGGCAGCGCTTGCGGAGGCGCTGCCGCGGCGCCGCTTTCTCATTTCGCTCGACGTCGCGCGTATGGCGTTGACCGCGCTGCTGCCCTTCGTCGATGCCACCTGGCAGATCTACGCGCTTGTCTTCGCCTATCAGGCTTGCTCCGCTGCCTTCACCCCGGCCTTTCAGGCGCTGATCCCAGATGTCCTGCCGGATGAACGGGACTACGCCCGCGCCTTGTCGCTTTCCCGCTTCGCGTATGATGTGGAGACGCTCCTCAGCCCGGTATTGGCGGCAGCGCTCTTGAGTGCTCTTGGGTTCTCGTGGCTATTCGTCGGTACGGCGATTGGCTTTGCGGCCTCGGCCCTGCTGCTCGCGACAACCGCCCTTCCGGCGCGCGCTTCGGCGCCGCCGTTGTCGTTTCTCGGGCGCGTATCGCGCGGCGTTCGGATCTATCTCGCAACGCCGCGGCTTCGCGGTGTTCTTGCCCTCTTCATCGCCGTTTCGGCAGCAAGTGCCATGGTGATCGTCAACACGGTCATCCACGTAAAGTCCGGGCTAGGCGGCAACGATGCCCTGGTAGCGGCCTTCTTCGGCGCTTACGGCGTCGGCTCCGCGGTCGTTGCCTTCGCGCTGCCAAGGGTCCTCGAACGGGTGTCGGATCGCACGGTGATGCTCAATGGCGCCTTTGCGCTCGTGCTCGGGCTCGCAATCGGGGCCCTTGGTGTCGAGCTCTTGGACGGGTTGGCGCTCTGGGCCTTGCTCGGTGCCGGCACGGCGGCGGTGTCGACACCTGTCGGGCTCGTCTTGCGCCGAAGCTGCGCCGACGCGGACCGCACCGCCGTCTTCGCCGCACAGTTTGCCCTGTCTCACGCGGGTTGGCTGGCCGCCTATCCTGCGGCGGGCGTCTTGGGGGCGAGCTACGGCCTCGATGCGGCATTCGGCATCTTCGCCGTGATCTCTGCGTTCGCGGCTGCGCTGGCGGTTGTCATATGGCCCGCACGCGACCCGACCGCGGTCCCCCATACCCATCCGAGAACCACAGCGGCGGGCAGGTCGGGTATGCATGGCGGCCTCGCGCCGGCCTGCTCAACCGGGGTCACCGGTGGAGAGACGCACAGCCATCCGTTTGTGATCGACGATCTGCACCCGACCTGGCCGCGCCGGAAGTTGCCCTAGCGTCCGCTTTCGGGATGGGAGATCGATCCAGTCGCTTGCGCGCCACGGCAAAACGGCGTTACGTGCGCTGACGACGGTGCCCTGCGAAGGGCGAAGAGGGAATGCGGTGCGGTCCAAGCTTGAAGGGCCAAGTCCGCAGCTGTACCCGCAACTGTAAGCGGTAGCGTTCGTCGCGGTGCGCCACTGGACCACGGGGTCCGGGAAGGCGCGGCGGGCGCGATAATCCGCAAGCCAGGAGACCTGCCGTCACCGAGCTACTCTGAACACCGGGCGGGACCACCCGGGGGAGGATGCGATGGCGGAGGCTGTGCGCGATCAGCCGGGGGCAGGAATAGCCCACGACGACCCTTGTGATGAGGGCGTGACACTCTCTATTTGCTTGCGCTGCCGCGATGGGCGCGAGGGGTCCTTCGGTGATGAGCGCGGTGGCGCGCGCCTTGCGGCGGCAGTCGTAGCAGACGGCGTGGAGAAGGCCGGGATCGCCGTTCGTGGCGTTCATTGCCTTAGCCAGTGCAAACGGCCATGCGCTGTCGCCGTCTCTGGTCCAGCGCGGTTCACCTACCTTTTCGGCGATCTAGACCCTGCGCGCCACGCTGCAGCGGTGATCGCCCTAGCGCATCTCTACGCCACAAGCCCCAAGGGTTTCATGGCCCGGGACGCCCGGCCGAAGCCCATGCAGGCCGGGGTGCTCGGCCGCGTGCCACCGCTCGGCTGGCGCGGAGACGCCGTCGAAACCGTAGACCTGATCCCCCACCCCGCACCGGAGACCCCACGATGACCCTGCGCCTTCTCCTGCCGATCGCCCTCACCCTTGGCCTCGTCGTCACCCCGGCTGTTGCCGATGACGGGACTGTCCGCATCGCGGTGCCCTTTGGCTTCAACGATCCCAACCCAGACCCAGCCATCGGCTGGAATGGCTGGCGTACCAGCGACAGCGGCGTCACCGAGACGCTGTTTTGGCTCGATCCGGAGGGCGCGTTGTCCCCGCGCCTTGCCGAAAGCGCGACCTCCTTGTCGGCGACCGAATGGGAGATCCGACTGCGCGAAGGCATCACCTTCCATGACGGCGCACCGCTTGACGCAGAGGCGGTGCGCTTCTCGATCATGCGCGTCGTCTCGCCCGACAGCGCTGTCTACAACGAGCGTATCGCGTCGCTGATCGGCATCGCCGATGTAACCGTGGTCGATCCGATGACCGTGCGCATCGTCACCGAGGTCCCCAACGCCGCCTTTCTGAACGACCTCGTCGATCCTGGCCTCTCCATGCTGTCGCCTGCCAGCGATGCGGAGCGGTTCTACGGCACCGGCCCCTTCATGCTGGACGAGATCGTTGCGGGCGAGAAAATCGCCACTGTGCGCTTTGAAGACTATTGGGGTGGCCCGGCGGCCGCCCCGCGGATCGAACTGCTCACGCTGACGGATCCTGCGACCGTCATGCTGGCGCTGGAGGCAGGCGACATCGACATCGCCGCCAACTTCCCGGACAGCGATCTGCCGAGGGTACTGGGCCGCGAGGATCTGTCGGTAGATGCCGTCGCCGACGGTCGGCTCATGTTCTTCCGCATGCAGACTGACACCGGCCCGCTCTCCGATCCGCGCGTGCGCCGTGCGCTCGATCACCTTCTGCCGCGCGAGCAGATCGTCGACAGCGTGCTCCACGGGCGCGGGGGCACGGCGGGTGTCGGCATGTTCCCGGCCGAGAAGCCATGGACGAACCCCGAGCTGACGGTGACCCCTTACGACCGCGATGGCGCCCTGGCGCTCCTGGCCGAAGCCGGGATCGCCGATACCGACGGCGACGGCCGGCTCGAGCAGGATGGCGAGCCCTTCGGCATCGTGATCCGCAGCTATGAGGGACGCCCGTCGATGCGTCCTGCGGCCGAGCTCTACCAGGCGCATCTCGAGGCCGCTGGGATCGCCACGGAGCTTCGGATCCTGCGCGACTGGACGGTCGCGGTGGACGACTTCCGCGCGGGGCGGGCGGATATGCTGATGTTCTCGAACAACGCCACGCCCACCGGTAACCCGGCCTATTTCGCCAACGTGGCGCTGCGCACCGGCGCGGTTGAGAACTACGGCAAATGGTCGAACGCCGAGTTCGACGGCCTGCTGCGTGACGCGATCGAGACCTTCGATCCGGAGGAGCGGACGCGCATCCTCAACCGGATGCAGGTCATCGTGGCCGAGGAACGGCCGATCGTGACCGCCTTCTTCAAGAACCGCGTCGTGGTCGCCCGCGAAAACGTTCGGGATTTCAAGTTGAACCCCGCGGGCATTTACCTTGTCGATAACCGCTTGCATGTCGACCGGTAGCCACGACGTGGTCCTGCGCGTCGAGGATCTCATAGTGTGCGCGCGCGGGAGGGCGCGGCCGGTGCTCGACGGTGTCTCCCTCATGGTTTCGGCGGGGGAGACCCTTGGCGTCGTCGGTGAGTCAGGCTCGGGCAAGACGACGCTCGCCCGCTGCATCATCCGTCAGGAGGCGCCGCTGACCCTTGCGGGCGGCGCCATCCGGCTGCAGGGCTCGGATATCGCAGAGCTGTCCCAGCGCGCCATGCGGCCGATCCGCGGACGGCGTGTCGCGATGGTCGAGCAGGACCCGATCGGGGCGTTCGACCCGCTCTTCACCGTCGGCGATCAGATTGCGGAGTTCGTCGTGGCGCACCGGGCGGCCGTTGCGGCCGCGGCAGGCGTCGCGCCCGCCGAGGCATTGGCAGCGACCTTCGCCCGGATCGAGGCGTTTGGCGTGCCCGATGCCGCCCGGTCGGCGCGCGCCTGGCCGCACCAATGGAGCCGGGGCATGCTGCAGCGAGTGCTGTTCGCGTTGGCGACGGCGCCGGCACCGACGCTTCTGATCCTGGACGAGCCGACGGCCGCGCTGGATGCGCCGGTGGCCGACCGCCTCGTCGCCGATGTCCGGCGGCTCGCCCACGCCGAGGGGGTCGCGACGATCCTGATCACCCACGACCTCGGCCTCGCCGCGACGGCCTGCGACCGCATCATGCTGCTGCGGAACGGTGAGACGGTGGAGACCGGTCCGACCGGAGCTCTGCTCGGCGCCCCCCGCACCGACTATGCGCGAGCGCTGGTTGAGAGCGCTGCGTGGTGAGCGCGCCCTTGCTGTCGCTCCACGGGCTGTCGGTCGCCGTCCACGCCCCGGACGGCAAACGGCGCAGCATACTCTCAGATGCGACAGTCGAGATCACACCCGGCGAAGTGGTTGCCATCATCGGACCATCCGGCGGCGGTAAGTCGACGCTGCTCAAGGCAGTGCTCGGCCTCATCCGGTTCACCAGCGGCGGCATGGCCTTCGAGGGCAGTCCGATCCACCTCCCGCTCGATGCCGCTCACCGGCGGTTGCGCACTGTGGCGGAGGCAGTGTTCCAGAACCCGCTCGGCGCGCTCAACCCCTATGCGCGTTTGCGCAGCACCATCGAAGAGCCGCTCCGCGCCCGCGGCATGGCGCGGGTCGAGCGGGCGCGCCGCGCGGAGACGGTCGCCGCGCGCATGGGCCTCGACGAAGAGATCCTGGATCGCCGCCCCGCCGCGGTCTCGCTCGGCCAGGCGCAGCGGGTCTGTATCGCCCGCGCGCTCGCGCCAAGGCCGCAGCTGTTGGTGCTGGACGAGCCGTTGAGCGCACTCGACGCACTCGTCGCTACCGAGGTCGCGACGCTGCTGGCCGAAGTGATCGCTGAGACGCGGCCCACGGTCTTGTTCGTGAGCCACGATATGCGCCTCGTCCGTCGTCTCGCGACCCGCGTCGTGGTCATCGAGGCGGGGCGGATCGTCGAAGACGCGCCCTCAACCCGACTGCTATCCGCGCCGCAAAGCGATGCCGCCCGGGCGCTCGTCCATTGCGACGCGCGCCGCCGAGCCGCCTTCGCCGCGGCCCGCGCCGCCACGCCGATGGAGACGGTGGCGTGATTGCCGCCGCTCTCCGCCGCATCGCAGGCGCCCTCCTCGTGATCGTGCTCGCTAGTTTCCTCACCTTCCTGCTGCTGCAACTCGCCCCCGGCGACGCTGTGATGGCGATTGCGGATGCTCGCCACGGCGAGGCGGTGGCGCTGGACGAGGCCACGCTCGCCCGCATCCGACAGGAGATCGGCGTGGACGATCCTTTCCTGGTGCAATGGGCGCGCTGGGCCTTCGGCCTCGCGCGGCTCGACTTCGGCGTCTCGCTGATCGACGGCCGGCCCGTCGTCGACATCCTGGCGGAGGGGCTAGGCCGGACGCTCGAGCTCGCCATCGCCGCCGTGGCGGTGGCTGCAATCCTCTCGATCCCACTCGGCCTTCTGGCCGGGGTCTGGCGCGGCACCTGGTTCGACAGCCTCTCAGTCGCTCTCGCAACGCTGGGCTCGGCGATGCCCAACTGGTGGCTTGGCGTACTCCTGATTGTGGTCTTCTCGGTCAATCTCGGCTGGCTGCCGGCCTTCGGTCGCGGCGACTGGGAGCATCTTGTGCTGCCTGCGCTTACACTCGGGACAGGGATCACGGTAACGACAGCGCGAATCCTACGCTCGGCCACGATCGAAGCGCTCGCCGCACGCCACATCGCTGCCGCCCGAGGCCGTGGCGTGGGAGAAGCGCGGGTCATCGGCCGCCACGCCCTGCGCAATGCACTGCTTCCGGTCGTGACGATCTTCGCACTGGAGATCGCCTTCGTGCTCGAGGGGGCGATCGCTGTCGAGTACGTCTTCGGCCTGCGTGGTCTTGGTCTGATCTTCATCGAGGCGGTGGATGCGCGGGACTACCCGGTCATCCAGGCCTTCGTACTGTTCACCGCGGTGCTGTTCGTGTGCATGAACCTCGTGGTGGACCTGCTCACGCTCTGGCTCGACCCGCGCACGGCGGAGGGGATGGCGTGAGCTTTAGCGATCCCCTGCGCCTGACGGCGACGGCGCTGTCCGTGCTGATCCTTCTGCTCGCCGTGGTCGGGCCGGCAATCACGCCGCACGATCCGCTGGTGCCCGATCCGATGATCCGCCTGGCACCGCCGAGCGCCGAGCACTGGTTGGGGACCGACCATCTCGGCCGCGACGTCTTCAGCCGGGTGCTCGCCGGGGCCCGACTGTCCGTGGGTCTCGCAGTTCTCGTCGTGCTGGTCTCGGCAGCGATTGGCCTTGTCATTGGTCTGATTGCCGGCATGGGCGGGCGTTGGGTGGACGCAGGGTTGATGCGCGTGACCGACGCCTTTTTCGCCTTCCCTGAACTCGTCGCTGCCCTGGCAATCGCGGGCGTGTTGGGGGGCGGCGGCACAGAGGTGCTGTTCGCGCTCGCGGTGGTAGGCTGGATGCGCTACGCGCGTGTCGTCCGAGGCATGACGCTCGCCACCGCGGCGGCGGATCACGTCGCCCTGGCTCGATTGAGTGGGGTCGGGCGATTCCGGATCGCGCTCGATCACCTGACGCCACCGGTGCTGCCGGCCATGGTCGTCATGATGACGGCGCATGTGGCGCGCGCGATCCTGGCGATCTCGGGCCTCGGCTTCCTGGGCTTCGGCGCCTCGCCGCCACAACCGGAGTGGGGCGTCATCCTGCTCGAAGCGCGCACTTACATCCTCTCCGCGCCGGCCTACGCTCTACTACCCGGCATCCCAATCGTCGTCTCGGCACTCGCCTTCAATCTCGCAGGGGATGCACTGCGCGACCGGGTTGGGCTAGCGGGGGCGGCATGAGCGACGAGACCCTCGGCATCGCCTTGCGCGTCCTCTCGGGCGTGATGTTCACAGGGATGGCTGCGGCGGTGAAGGCGATTGGCGACGCAGCACCCCTGGGTCAGGTCGTGTTCTTCCGCTCCGCCGTCGCGATGATCCCGTTGCTAGTCTTCCTGTGGTGGCGCAGCGAGTTTCCGCAGGGCTTAGCCACGCGTCGGCCGTTCGGCCACCTCGCGCGCTGCCTACTGGGCGGGACGGCGATGTTCACCTCCTTCGCGACGCTGCGGCTGTTGCCGATCGCCGAAGCGACGATGCTCTCGTACCTGGCGCCGGTCATGACGGTGGGGCTTGCGGCGCTGCTCTTGGGTGAACGGCCGGGCCCGCGCCGCTGGGCCGGCGTCGGGCTCGGCTGTCTGGGCGTCGCAGCGCTGACCGCACCTCGCTTCAGCGCCGAGAGCCCCGAGCTGTTGGGCGTCGCCCTCGGGCTTTCGACCGCCGCTCTCACCGCCGGCGCACTCGTCCAAGTGCGTGCGCTCGCGAAGACCGAGAGCCCGGGCGCCATAGCTTTCTACTTCGCGCTGGCCTCCGCCGTCGCCGGTCTTGCCACCTTGCCCCTGGGCTGGGCCGCGCCCGACACGGCGACCTGGGTCCTGCTCGCTGCGACCGGGCTCTTTGGCGGGGCGGCGCATATCGCGATGACGCTCTCGTTCCGCTACGCGCAGGCGTCGCTCCTGGCGCCGTTCGAGTATCTTACGATCCTCTGGGCCGCCGTCATTGGAGCCGCGGTCTTCGCCGAGACGCCGGGCGGGGCCTTCCTCATCGCCGCACCGATGGTCGTCGCAGGTGCTGTTCTGGCCTCGCCCGGCGCCAGTGTTGGGGCGATCCTTAGACGGCTCAGATCGCCGTGACGCTGGCGCGATCGTCTTAGCCTCCCTGGGTTGCTGCAAAAAGCTGCCGAACCTCTATAGCGCCGCATCGATTTTTCGGAACTTGTTCCAGTCATGTTCCGCAGCGCATCGGACCTGAGGTTTTCTGCTCTCGCCAACGTCGGGTTGGCGATGCGGTGGGGCGCGGCGGGTCGGAGAACCGCCATGCGCATGGTGAACCTACCTGCCATTCGGCCTCGGCGTCCTGCCTGGAACAAGGGGCGGATCGTCGGTCAGAAGCGCCCACTGCTGCCGAAGCATGTCTGGGCCATCAGGGTCCGGCTCGAGATCGCCGAGAACATCCGCGACCTCGCCCTCTTCAACACGGCGATCGACAGCAAGCTTCGCGGCTGCGACCTCGTCCGCCTGAAAGTCGCGGACGTCTACGCCGCCGGCCAGGTCAAGGAGCGCACCTCGATCTTGCAGAGCAAGACGCAGAAGCCGGGGCGCTTTGAACTCACGGAGGGCACGCGGAAGTCGATCAAGCAGTGGCTCTCGCATCCGATGATGATCGGGCAGGAGCATCTCTGGCCCGGCCGCTTCCACGAGCCGCTGCACATCTCGACGCGTCAGTATGCGCGCCTGGTTCGTGACTGGGTCACGTCGATCGGGCTCGAACCGAGTGCCTACGGCACGCATTCGATGCGCCGGACGAAGGTGGCTCAGATCTACCGGAAGACCGGTAACCTCGGCGCTGTCCAACTGCTTCTCGGCCACACCAAGATGGACAGCACCGTCCGCTATCTCGGCGTTGAGCTCGAGGACGCGTTGGCCATCTCGGAAGCGGTCGAGATCCGATGGCCGCGGGCCGTCCTACGTGGGCGGCCCACTGCGGACCTCAAAGACGGTTGGCCATGCTGCGTCACGGTCCACGGAAGCGGACGTTCGTTGGTCGCGCAGCATTAGCAATTCCCACGGTGACAAGATGCGGACAAAACGAACACTTGGACTGCCCCCATCGAGTGGTTCGATTGGATTGTTAGTGCATCGCGGGTCTTTGGTCGACGGGGACGATGGCCTCGGGAGCGGGCGGGCGGTAGCCGAGAGCGCTGTGGGGCCGGACGGTGTTGTAGTGAACCCGCCACCGCTCGATCAGGATCTGGTCTTCTCGGAGCGAGAAGAAGATCTCGCTGTTGAACAGCTCGTTGCGGAACCGGGCGTTGAAGCTCTCGCAGTATCCGTTCTCCCAAGGCGAGCCCGGCTCGATGAAGGCTGTCTTCGCGCCGACGGCTGAGATCCGGCTCCTGACCTTCTCGGCGACGAACTCGGGGCCGCGCCGACATAGGCCGTTGTCGGAACGGACGGAGGCCGGGGGGCCTCTGAGGATAAAGAGATCCGTCAGGGCGTCGACCACGTCGACGGCGTTGAGCTTGCGCTCGACGCGGATCATCAGCGCCTCCTTCGTGTATTCGTCGATGATGTCCAGCGTCCGGAAGACGCGGCCGTCATGGGTTCGGTCCTGGACGAAGTCGTAGGACCAGACATGGTTCGGCCGTTCCGGGCGCAGGCGGGGCGCAGCCGGATGCAGGAGCCATCGTTGCGCCACAGGCGGCCCTTCTTCGGCTGCTTGGCCGGACCCTTCAGCCCCTCGCGCCGCCAGATGCGCTCCACCCGCTTGGGGTTCACATGCCATCCGGCATGATTCAGCAGGCCGGTGATCATGCGATAGCCGTAGCGCCCGTGATCCGTCGCCAGCGCGATGATGTCCTCGGTGAGCCGCTGCTCATCGCTTCGGCCGCGCGGAACCCGGCGCTGGGTGGAGCGGTGCTGGCCCAGCGTGCGGCAGGCGCGGCGCTCGGAAACGCCGAGGCTCCGCCGCACCTGCTCGATGAATCGCCGGCGACGCGAAGGGCTCGGTAGTTTCCCCGCGCCGCCTCCGTCAGGATGAGCTTGTCGAGCGTCAGGCCCGAGACCGCCCGGCGCAGCCGCTGGTTCTCCTTCTCCAATTCCTTGAGCCGCTTGAGCTGCTCCCGCCCCATGCCGCCATAGAGACGCCGCCATCGGTAGTAGGTCTGCTGCGTCACGCCGATCTGGCGTACCGCCTCAGCCGCCGACATCCCCTGGCCCTGCAGCACCTCGACCTGGCGCAGCTTCACAACGATCTCTTCCGGCTTGTCTCGCTTCCCAGCCATCTCTGGTCCTCCTCAAACGGGATAATTCTATCCCAGTGGGTGGACCACTTCAGTGGGGGCACTCCAAGTTCGGGAGAATGGGTCCCGTACTACCGCCAAAACCGCGCTGAGACGGCGATGCGACGACTTTCGCCGCTGGGGCGGCGCCCCGTGGCCTGCGACGTCGAAGGTCAGGTGGCGAGGCTCCAGATCCCTGCCGCCGTCCTGAACGGCTTCACGGCGCTCGGCAGACCTGTCAGAGAGTGCGTGGCATCAGTATGAAAGGCTGGTCGTGGCACCACGCGCGTTGCGCGACAAAGTCTTGGTCCGGTGATGAAGCAGGCAGGCGCCATCGGGTCGCCTTTGGGACGGAGCGTCATGACAGTCTTTGAGCGCATCTATCAGCCGATGACGAAAGCCGAAGTGATCGCTGCGCAGCGCACATGGACCAGATGCATCATCGAGCGGGACGTGGAGAACCTGCTGGATCTCTACGACTTCGGGGCAGCGGATGAGCCACTGCTGTTCAAGCCTACGCTGGCGGATGTGATCCGCCTGGATCGAGCCGGCGCCCGGTCGTATTTTGTGGGCGGGAACGCCGACTACCCGAACGACAGCGGTTTTCTCAATCGGGGGTGGACGCGCGTGGATTTTCAGAGCGCAGCCGGCCCGATCCTGAAAGCCGGCGGGCTCGGCTATAAGGACATGGGCCATTACACGTTCATCGATGGAGAGGGCAACGCGACGCGCGCGGACTACACCTTTGCCTATCACAAGCTGGACGGGCGGGTGCTCATCTCGCTGCACCATTCCTCGCTGACTTGGTTGCCGCCGATGGAGACCTGACAGCGCTGTGCCGCCGGTGGCGCGGCCCTCTGCGTCGCCATGGCTGGCTCGGCGCGCCATGACCTGATCGGACCAGGGCATTGCACTCCACCGCCACCGCCACCGCCACCGCCAGCGCCGCGTTCCGAGATCGAGGGTAGAGGCGCGCACGGACAGGCCGCGATGGCCAGCCTCTCCCGTTAGGGACATCTCTGACCGGCGTTTCTCAGCCTGGCCGCGATCACCGCGCCTTGCTCAGAAGGGCATGCCGCTCGTGTCGACCGCCAGGCTCTCCTCGATCTGTTCCTTGCGCTGTTGGACCAGCGTTTCGAGGCTTGCCTTTAGGTCTTGCTTGTCGATGTCGCGGGCGATCACGACGATCCGGCTTTTGGTGTTTTTGCCCGACCACGAGGTGAGCAGCATCGGCCGTTCGAAGATATGCCCCACGCCGTGGAACACATAGGGCATCGCCACGCCCTCCACGTGGACGATGGCCTTGAAGCGCAGCACGTCCGGGCCTTTCAGCGCCATCAGGGCCTCCAGCCAGTGGTCGAAGACACTTGACGGGATCGGCTCCTCTATCTCGATGGAGGCCGCCTGGATCTGGTGCTCGATGCGCTTGGGCATCTGCGCGGCCCGCGCGCCCAGCCACGCGGCCATCTCCTCGGGCGTGGCGCCTTTGTGCATGGCGGAGAGGCCGAACAAGGCGTGGATCGGCACGTCCCCGTGTTCCCCGATCATGCGTCGGGCCGTTCGGTTGATCCCCTCCAGCCGGGTCTCGAAAAGCGCGCGCTCCTCGGCGGAGACGAGATCGGTCTTGGTCATGACGATCAGATCGGCCATCGCGATCTGACGCACTGCCTCGGCCTGCCGGTCGAGCGTGGTGGGTCCTGTCGCGGCGTCGGCCAGCGTGACCACGCCATCCGTCCGGAAATTGGGCGCGATCATGGGATCGGTCACGATGGTGTTCATGATCGGACCCGGATCCGCGATGCCCGTCGTCTCGATCACGATCCGGTCGAAGCTGAGCTCGCCGCGCTTCAGGCGCGACAGAAGCAGGATCATGGTCTTTGCCAGATCGCCCCGGATCGAGCAGCAGAGGCATCCCGCATGCATCAGGATGGTGTCTTCGGTCACCTCTTCGATCAGGTCGTGGTCGAGCCCCACATCCCCGAACTCGTTCATGATCACGGCGATCCTGCCGGCATCCGGGTCACTGAGCAGGCGGTTTAGAAGCGTCGTTTTCCCCGCCCCGAGAAAACCGGTGAGCAGGGTGACCGGGATCCGTTCATCCTGGATCTGCATGGGATCGCCTCGCGCATGTCGTGCCGGCCGCAATTGGCCAGCGCCGGCCTTGTTACAGGATAACACGTCGTGAGGTAGTGGCGGCGGTACAGTTGGCGCCCCAGCTCCGTTTTCGGCCCCGGCCCCAGTTCCGGCAATGGCGCGTGCAGAGGTGGGTAAGCCCGCCCCTCGGCCGAGGGTCGTGACCACGATCATGGGGACCGGCCGCGAGACACGCCCCCGCGTTCTCTGACCCGGCTGACCCGGCGTTGCTCCTATCGACCAGATGGTCCCGCCTGCCGGGCCTAGACTGTCACAGCGAATTGAGAGACGTAGGGTCCCGACGCGACGCTCCGGGCGGGCGTTGACGTGACTGTCGCGACGCCCGGCCGAAGATGCGGTGTAATGCCGCCAAAAGCCCCCAGGGCAATGTACAGTGGAGGAATACATGAAGATCAACGCGAGCCTGCGGCTGACTGCCGTGGCGGCGGTAGCGGCGAGCCCGGCAATGGCCAGCGACGTCGATCGCACCGGCTGGCCCGAGAGCTTCACGGTCGGCACCGCGTCGCAGGGCGGCACCTACTTCGCCTATGGCTCCGGCTGGGCGAACCTCGTGGCCGATGAGCTCGGGCTCTCGGGCGGCGGCGAGGTGACCGGCGGCCCGATGCAGAACATGGCACTGGTCCATACCGGCGAGGCGGCCTTCGGGATGACGACGATGGGCCCGGCAGCCGAATCGCTGGGCGGTACCAACCCCATCGCGCCCGGGCTACAGATGACCAATGCCTGCGCGATGTTCCCGATGTACCAGACGCCGTTCTCGGTGACCGCGCTGTCCTCGTCGGGGATCGCCTCGATCGACGACATCCCGGCCGGCGCCAAGATCGGCTTCGGACCGGCGGGCTCGACCTCCGACACCTATTTTCCGCGGATGATGGAAGCGCTTGGTGTCGAGTTCGAGCGGCGGAACGGCGGCTGGTCGGATCTTGGCGGTCAGCTGCAGGACGGCCTGCTTGACGTGATCGCCTTCGCGGCCGGCGTGCCCGTGCCCGCGGTCAGCCAGCTTGAGGTGCAGACCGACATCAACATCATCGAGTTCACCGAAGACGAGCAGGCAGCGATCCTCGACGCCTTCCCCGTCTCGGAATTCGCCATCGCCGCCGACAGCTACACCACGCTGGAAGCCGAGGCCCGCTCGGTGTCGATGTGGAACTTCTCCATCGCCAACTGCGACCTGCCGGAGAGTTTTGTCGAGGCAGTGGTCGATGTCGTGATGTCCGACAACGAACGGATGGTGTCGATCCACCGTGCCGCCCGCTCCACGCTGCCCGAGAACTGGGACAAGAATGGCGTGCTGAAGTGGCATCCCGGCGCTGCTAAGTGGTTCAAAGAGAACGCTGGCGCCACGATCCCCGACGACATGATCCACGGCGGCTGACGCAGCCTCCCGATGCGCCTGTTTTGAGAGACGGGCGCATCCCGCGGCGTTTGGCGCCGTCGCTTCCCAACCTCCTTGGACGCGCTGCGCGATCGGCGCGGCGCGTCTCAACCCATCATAAGCGGTGAGGATGACATGGCGGAACGGGCAGGCGCGGAGAACGCAGGCGACCAGGTCATCGCCGAGGGCGTCGACGAGGAGCCGGTCGAGGGCAACCGCAGGGTATTCGACGGGCGTCTCTACATCGCCGCCGCGGCCTTCTCGACCCTCTACGCCGCCTTTCACATGGCCGCGCTGAATGGCCTCTCGATCAGCGAATGGACCGGTGTCGAGATCCTGTTCCTGCCGCAATTCCCGCTCGAGACCTGGAATTTCCGCATCGTCCATATCTCGGGTGCGCTGGCGCTTGGTTTCCTGCTCTATTCCGCGCGCATGTTTGTGTCGGCAGGGCCCGCGCCCGCCTCGCGGCCCATCGCGCTTGCCGCCGCTGTGCTGGCACTGCCGGTCATCGTTGCCGCCGTCACAGCCATCGGCTTCGCGAATGAGATCGCGTCGGGTGACCTGCCGCAGATGGGCGGGCTGACGACCTGGGCGGCTTTTCCGGGCACCGAGATCTACGCCGCCGAGGTCTACTGGTTCGGCATCCCTCTCCTCGTCGGCACCTTCGGCGCCATCGCCCTCGGCTGGCTGGAGCGGCGCGTTCGCAGCCAGGTCGGCGCGGCCGATGTCGTCTTGGCGCTCGCGGCCGGGGTGATCGCGATCTATCTTGTGGCGGTCTACGGCACGGCCGCGCGCAACGCCGTCGGTACGCCGTTTGTGCCCATCGGTGTTGCCTTCGCCGCCACCGCCGGCACGGCGATGATCCTTGAGCTGACGCGACGGGTTGCGGGCCTCGCCCTGGTCGCGATCACCGCCGTCTTCCTCGTCTACACCTTCACCGCCCACCTGCTGCCGGGGCTGCTCGCGGTGCAGAACGCCTATAGCTGGCAACGCTTTTTCGGCCATGTCTACTCGGATGCGGGCATCCTCGGCCCAACGACCGCGGTCAGCTCGACCTACATTATCCTGTTCATCATCTTCGCCGCTTTCCTGCAGGCCTCGAAGGTGGGCGACTACTTCGTCAACTTCGCCTTCGCCGCCGCGGGGCGTGCGCGGGGCGGGCCGGCCAAGGTGGCGATCTTCGCCTCGGGCCTTATGGGCATGATCAACGGAACCTCGGCCGGCAATGTCGTGGCCACGGGGTCGCTGACCATTCCGTTGATGAAGCGGGTGGGCTACGGCAAGCAGACGGCCGGCGCGATCGAGGCGGCCGCCTCGACCGGCGGGCAGATCATGCCGCCGATCATGGGCGCCGGCGCCTTCATCATGGCCGAGGTCACCGGCATCCCCTATCAAGAGATCGCCATCGCCGCGATCATCCCCGCCGTCCTCTACTTCGTCTCGATCTATTTCATGGTCGATTTCGAGGCCGCCAAGCTCAACATGCGCGGCATGCGCGAGGACGAGCTTCCCCGCTTTGCAGCACTTGCCCGCCAGGCGTATCTTTTCATCCCGATCCTGATCCTGATCGTCGCCCTCTTCCTCGGCTACTCGGTGATCCGTGCCGGGACGCTCGCCACCGTCGCCGCGGCGGTCGTCTCGTGGCTGACGCCCCATCGCATGGGGCCGAGGGCTCTGCTCAAGGCCTTCGAACTGGCCGGCGTGATGTCGATCCAGATCATCGTGGTCTGCGCCTGTGCCGGCATCATCGTCGGTGTCATCAGCCTAACCGGCGTCGGTGCGCGCTTCTCGGCCGTCCTGCTCGACCTCGCCGCGACCAGCCAGCTGCTCGCTCTCTTCTTCGCGATGTGTATCGCGATCCTGCTCGGCATGGGGATGCCGACCACGGCGGCCTATGCGGTCGCGGCGTCGGTCGTCGCGCCGGGTTTGGTGCAGCTTGGCATCCCGCAGCTCACGGCGCATTTCTTCGTGGTCTATTTCGCGGTGGTCTCCGCCATCACGCCACCGGTGGCGCTGGCGAGCTATGCCGCGGCGGGCATCTCGGGCGCCAATCCGCTCGAGACGTCGGTGGCCTCGTTCAAGATCGGCATCGCGGCTTTCGTCGTGCCCTTCATGTTCTTCTACAACGGCGCGCTGCTGATGGATGGCGCCTGGTTCGACATCCTGCGGGCAGGCGTGACCGCGGTCATCGGCGTCTTCCTCCTTTCGGCCGCCACCCAGGGCTGGTTCATGGGCAGCCGGCCGCAGATCCTTATCAGGCTAGGCCTCATCGCGGCCGCGCTTTGCATGATCGAAGGAGGCTGGCTTAGCGATCTGGCGGGTATTGTCGTGGCCGGTGGGTCCTACGCCCTGCACCGGTTCCTGCCGGGCCGCGCAACCCCGGTGATCCACGTGCGCGGCGCCGACTGACCCGGTCGCCATCGCGGTCCGTCCCCTGCGCGGGTGGCTGGTCCAGGACGCCGGAGGGCGCCAGACGCCTAACCTCCATTGACCAGCGCTGAGGGGGCAACATCCTCATGGGCCTGAGCATCGGGGGCGATATGCGCGGTCGTTTGGCGTCAATCCTGCTTGTGGCGACCGCAATTCCGGCGGGGGCGCTGGAGCTGGTCGAGACAGGCCGATATTCGCTCAATCATCCGGCGAGCCTCGATTACGACCCGACACTCTGCGGTCTCTGGATCGCGAATGAGGGTCCGGAGGCGCTGCTCGTGACCCTAAATGGCGACGAACTCAGGCGCATCCGCAGCGAGATGACCCGCATCAAGGCGATCGCGCTGGAGGGTGATCACCTGCTTGTCGGAGACGGTTTCGGGAAGATGCAGCGCCTGACCAAGGACGGCGAGGCGCTCGGCGCGCCCTTTCGGCTGAGCGGCGGTTTCGCCGATACCGAGGGCATCGCGATCTCGGGCGATGGCGACATCATCACCGTCGAGGATGATCCGGAACGTCTGTCGTGGTTCAGCCCGGCGGGAGAGCTGAAGCGCCGGCTCAACACCATGGAGCTGTCGCCACCGCTTTCCGAGGCGCAGGGCATCGCCATCGATGCGCGCACCGGCCATCTTCTGATCGTCGACGATTGGGAGGGTTCCAACAGCCTGTACGAGTTCACCGCTGATGGGGTGCTTCTCGCGCAGGCCAGCCTGATCGAGTATGGCACCGACCCCGAGGGCATCGCCATCCGCCCGGGCTCGGATCAGCTGTTCATCGCCTTCGACGGCGGTGCGCAGATCGTCACTTTCTCCTATACCCCGACGCTGCCGCCCGATGCCGCCCCACTGCCGAAGGGCGCCGATTGTATGATGTTCTGATCGCACCGGCCACGTGATCGTCGGGCTTGCCCGCCCGGACCTGCATCCCGCAACCGGCGAGACCGAGGGTTCTGCACCTCGTTCGTGCCCTGATGGAGGCGGTGACGCCAGCACGCAAGATGACGAGGCGCGCCATGCGCCCCAGCCATCGTCACCAAGGCATGCCTGCGCTCTTCGATCTCGCGATTGCCCCGTGGCGGCGAGTGATCTGGTATGCGCTGGGGCGCTGTCGGTAGGGGCGCCGTCGTTGCAGCGCACTGATCGGGGTGGCGGTGCGGGATAACGCCACCCCGTGGCTGGCCTCGGGGATGGAGGGGATGATGTTTGAGATCGACCCGTCGACCGGCGCCGGGCAATACAGGGCTCTCGACGCCAGCCTGGTGATCATTCCGGCGCTTCCGCCGCTCCCCGACGGGCCGATGCCGCGCTTTGGCGAGGCGGAGATGCCCGCGCTCTCGCAGCTGATTGCCTTCCGCGACCGCGCCGTCGACCAGGACACCAGCGGTCAGACGGCGCGCATCGAGCCTGCCGACTACGCCAGTATGGACCGCGCGATCCGCGACATGGCTCAGCACGCCGAGGCAGAGCAGCGATCCTGGCGCCTCGGCGTGACGCGCGAGATGGCAAAGCGGCGCGCCATCAGCGATGCCCGCTTCGGGGCCGACGGACGCGGTTTCCTGACCGCGCTCGACAGCGGCGAGATCGCCGGTGACTTCTGGGCAGCACTGCGCACGCTGATGTTTCAGCGTATCGGCCTGCTTTCCTACCACGCGCCCGAGATGCAGGGCATCGTGCGTGACTGGCTCTACCGCTTCCCACCGCGGATCCGCGTGCCGCTCGTGGCGCAGCTCTGCGAGCCGCTCCTCGATCATCGGCAATCCGATGTGATGCAGGCGCTGATGGACGCCTTTCTCGCAGCGCCCTATGCGGACCTGCGCCACCTTGAGACCGGCCCGGCAAAGCCCGAGCGGCTTGAGGACATGTCCGCGGAACTCCTCGCTGCGATGCTGGATCGGGCTTTCGCGGCGCAGGTGCAGGTCGCGCGTTTCAAGCGCCTGTCGGCCGCGTCCCAGGGGGAACCCCAGGACGAGGCCACCATGATGGCCCGCGCGCGGGAGATGACGGCGCTGCTGCGCGAGGAGGGCGTCGCGGCCCTAACGCCCGATCAGCGCGCGCTTGTGCAGGAATTCCTGTTTGAGCAACAGCCCGCCCGGCGCCAAGAGGACGGCGCCGTTCAATCGGAGATCAACCTGCATCGCACCGGCGCCTTTCGCGCAGCGATGGCCGCCATCGCACCGGGCAAGCCCGAGGGTCACTATATGCGCGCGGCGCTGTCGACGAGGCCCGCGGGCTTTGCTGGGATCAACCTCGCGCTTTTCCCGACGGCAGTCGTCTGGTCGTATATCGCGACCCATCTGGACATGATCGACCGGGCGCTCGGGCTCGCCGAACCGCTGCCGGTGGAGCCCAAGTTCGAACGGGCGAAGGCCGTCGCGCTTCTGAGGCTGCTGCCCAAGACGCCGGCGCGCTATGGGGACGTTCTCTTCGACATCGCGACCGGCAAGGCGCAGGGTGGGCGGGCTGATGCTCAGGCGCTGCTTGCCGGGGCAGGAGACTATGTGACCCCCGCGTTCCACCTGCTCGACACCAGGGCGGCCGGCACGTGCGAGCAGGCGGCCCGCACCCTGGGCGCCATCGGCGATGCCTCGGCGGCCACGCCGCTCAGGACCCGGCTTGAGAGCAAGCAGCCGATCAGGGTCGAGGCCGCCATTCTCGACGCGCTGGCGGCGCTCGGCGCCTGGGACGAGGCGCTGGCCATGCCTGCCCATCTGCTGGAGGCGGAGGCCTCAGAGGGTCTCTTAAAGCCCTGGAAAGACGCGATCTCCTGGGTCGCATCGCTGATGCCGCCTCCTCTGCAGTTCCGCGATGGCACGCCGGTGGGGCCGGCGGCTGCGTTGTGGCTGCTGCGCCTCGGCGCAGAGATCGGTGCGCCGACCGGCAGCGTCAGCATCGACTACCGCCTCGGTGCGCTTGATGCCGCGTCGCGTATGGCTCTCGCGGTATGGGTTCTGGAGAGGTGGATCGACTACGACACGCAACCCTGGACCGTGGAGCACCTGGCGGAGGCCTGGGCCGCGTACCCGACGCTTAGCGGGCGATCCTATGTCGGCGTGCGCTACCAGACAGTACCGGGCACGGCCTATGGCCAGAAACAAGTGTCTGAAGAAGGTTGGCCGCAGAAGGAGGACTGGCTGCGGACCCACCCCCAAGAGCTGAGGCGCGCGCTGGCGAGCATCGCTGCCTGGGAGCACTATCCCAACAGCGGGCATCAGGCGCGGGGTCTGCTCGCCATCGCCCGCCATGCCCCAACAGCGGGCATTGCCCCGACCGTACGGCGCTACCTCGAACAGCACCGGCGCCGCACGGCGCAGGCCAAGGCCATGCTGGATTTTGCAGCGTCCATCGCCACGGCAGAGTGCCTGGATGTCGTCCGATCCGTGGCGTGTGACGAGACAGCGTCCCGCGGCCTCCGCAGCCACGCCAGCGCGCTTCTCCCGAAGTCTTGCGACACGTAGAACAGGCCGGCCCCATCGAGCCCCGGCCGCGCCGCCGCGCCCGCCTGCTTCGACGCGCGCGTGATAGCGGTCCGCCGACCATGACCCTACCAGCCCTCGGCGGTCGGTCCCGGTTCGTCACGCCGATCAGCGTAGATGCGCCTCGTTCATCACTGCGCCCGAGAGCACCGTTAGGTTATGCGTGACCTCATGCGATCTGGTGATCACCCTGCCGCGCCGCACGACCGCCAGCCGGTGGGCTCTGAGGCGCAAAGCCTCGACCTTGTCCTCGGCCTGCAGCAGCACGAAATTGGCCTGACAGCCCTTGGCGATGCCATATCCCTCCAGCCCCATGATGCGGGCCGAGTTCTCGGTGACCGCGTCAAAGCACCAGGCCATGTCGTCGACGCTCGAGAGCTGACCCACGTGCAGCCCCATAAAGGCGATATCGAGCATGTCGGCGCGGCCGAGGGAGTACCAGGGATCCATCACGCAGTCCGACCCGAAGCCGACCGTGACGCCGGCATCGCGCAGTTCGCGGACACGGGTCAGCCCCCGGCGCTTTGGGTAACTGTCGTGCCGACCCTGCAGCATGATGTTGATCGCCGGGTTCGGGACGGCATGAACGCCTGCCTCGACGATCAGCGGGATGAGCTTTGAGACGTAGTAGTTGTCCATCGAATGCATCGAGGTCAGATGCGACCCGGTGACCCGGCTCTGCAGCCCAAGGCGCAGGGTTTCACAGGCCAGCGTCTCGATATGCCGACTGAGCGGATCGTCGCTTTCGTCGCAGTGGAGATCGACCATCAGCCCGCGCTCGGCCGCGATCTCGCAGGATCGGCGGACACTCTCGGTCCCGTCGGCCATGGTCCGTTCGAAATGTGGAATGCCGCCGACCACATCGACCCCCATGTCGAGGGCGCGGAGGGTGTTCGGCAGCGCCGTCGGATCGCGCAGAAGACCGTCTTGCGGAAAGGCGACAAGCTGCAGGTCGATGTAGTCACGCACCGTCTCGCGCACCTGCAGCAGGGCTTCGACACCCTTCAGCGCATCATCGCAGGTGTCCACGTGGCTGCGGATAGCACCGATCCCTTTGGCGATCGCCAGCTCGCAGTACCTGAGCGCGCGGGCGGCGATGTCCTCCACCGACTGGATCGGCTTCAGCTCCCTCCAGAGACCGATGCCCTCCAGAAGGGTGCCAGAGACATTCATCCGCGGGGTGCCCAGCGAGAGGGTCGCATCCATGTGGAAATGTGGGTCAACGAAGGGCGGCGACAGGAGGTATCCGTCGGCCTCGATGATCTCCGTCGCCTCCGCGGTGATCCCTGGCTCTACCGCGGCGATGGTGCCACCAGCACAGGCCACATCGATCCCTGTCCTACCATCCGGGAGTGTCGCGTTTTTCACCATCAGGTCGAACATGGGCTCTCTCTAGCTTGGGCGCGCCGGGTGTTGCCAGACCATGGGTGGCTGCACGTCAGAGGGCGTCAATGGGAAACAGCGGGAGACAACGCCGAGCACCCGGACCAGCGCGCACCGCGGCACGGTGCGTGATCGCACCCTGGCGCTCGGCCAGGATCACGCCACCCTACTGCGCACCGGGCAGCTTACCGGTCTCTGCCATCTGTCCGAACGGCCGTGATACCTGATAGGGGTCGGGATCCTGTCGGGCAGGGGTGCCGGCAGGGATCGGTGTTGCGAGGCCAAGATCGTCGAGCGCGGCGTAGAAGGCTGGGACGACCAGCAGGATCAGCAGGGTTGTCGACATAAGGCCGAACGCGATGGACACGACCATCGGGATCAGGGGCTGGGCCTGGAGACTGGTCTCTAACATCAGCGGCGCCACTCCGGCGATGGTGGTGATCGAGGTCAGAAAGATCGCCCTGAACCGGGCCATCGCGGCCCGCGGCGCCGCGTCGGCGATTGAGAGCCCGCGCGCCCGCTCCGCCTTGATCACATGCACCATCAGGATCGAGTCGTTCACCACGATGCCGGCAAGCGAGGCGAAGCCGAGCATGCTGGGCATGGAGATCGCCATGCCGAGGGCGAGATGGCCGGCCACCGCGCCGATCAGCGCGAAGGGGACCAGGACCATCACGACCAGCGGCTCGACATAGCTACGCAGTTGCAGGCTGAGCACGGCAAAGACCACCGTGAGGCCGATCACAAGGCCTGAGCGCAGCGAGGCCGTGGTCTCCTCGGCGGCTGCGTGCTGCCCACCGATCACCACCTGCAGATCGGGATGGTCGGCGAGAAGACGTGGCAAAAAGCGGGCCATGGTGTCGCGGACGATCTCCTGGGCATTGCCGATGGCAGTATCGACGTCGCCCGTGACGCGCACGCTCGCCCGCCCGTCGATCCGGCGGAGGACGGCGTGACCCGTGCCTGTATCGATCCTCGCGACCGTGGAAAGCGGCACCTGCGCCCCCGCCGGCGTGATGATCGGAAAATCCTCCAGTTCGTCCAGCCCCCGACGAGCGGCGGGCGCGAGCACCACCTCGACATTCCAGCCCGCATCCGCACGCTGCACCACATCGGCCGTGGCCCCCTCAAAGCCTGCGCGCACCTGATCGGCCACGGTCTGGGCATCGAGCCCAAGCGAACCGGCACCGGAGGCCAGTCTAAGGCGCTGTTCAGGCCGGCCCGGGATGAGATCGCCGGCGAGGTTGTGCACCCCGGCATAACGCGTCAGCCAGTGCTGCAGCGCCTCGGATGCATCGGCGAGCATGGTGAGGTCGTCATGGGCGAGACGGATCTCGATTGCCCGGCCCGCGGGCCCTGTAAAGCCATCCACCAGGCTCAATCGGCGAACACCGGGCAGGGAGGGAACCTCGGCACGCCACGCCGCCAGGATCTCGTCGAGTGTGACCGCCCGGCTTTCGGACCCCTGCAGATCAATCCGCACGGTCGCAAGATGCGCGCCCGTGCCGCCGATGTCGCTGTTCTCGCCAAAGCTCACCACGGTGTCGCGCAGGAGCGGTCCCCCGTGAGGGTCGCGTCTCGCGAGTGCCGTCTCGGCCCGGTCGAGACCCGCTAGGACGGCCGCCACCGCCGTCTCGGTCTGTTCGATCGACGCCCCGGCATGCAGCGCGAGACGTGCTTCCATCTGGTCGCCCTCAAGATCGGGAAATGCCTCGAATTTGAGGGTGCCGCCGATCACGGCGGCCAGAGCGGCCATGAAAGCGAGGAGTGCCAAACCGAGCGTCAGCCAGCGCCAGGCCACCGCAACGCGCGCGACCGGTCCCACCACACCGCGGCGCAGGCCAGCCAGCCAGCGATCGGCCCGGCGCGGTGCATCTGGCGTGGCCGGCGCACCGTGACAGAGATGGGCCGGCAGCACGAGGAATGCTTCGACCAGTGACACCGCGAGGACGACCAGCATCACCACCGGCACGACCCGTAGCGTTTCGCCGAGATCGCCCTGAAGGAAACCAAGCGCGCCGAACACGGCGGCGGTGGTGACGAAGGAGGCGACCACGCCCGGTGCCACCTCACTCGCGCCCTTGACCGCAGCATCGAGCGGCGGCCGGCCTGCGGCGCGCTTGGTCTCGATGTTCTCCGCGATGACAAGCGCGTCATCCATCAGAATGCCGATCACGATCAGCAACGCCACGAGCGTCAGCATGTTGATCGAGTAGCCGAGCGCGCCGATGGCCGCGAGCGCGCCCAGGAACGAGACCGGCAGCCCGGCAGCGATCCAGAACGCCTGGCGCGGACCGAAGAACAGCCACATGGCGACGAACACGAGGGCGAGACCCTGTAGCCCGTTCTTGATCAGCATGCGCAAGCGATCGTCGAGCACGCTGGCAGTCTCGCCGGTGATGGTCAGCGTGACGTTCGGCGGCAGTCGGGCGCGCTCGTGGTCGAGGAAGGCGCGCAGCCGCTCCATCACAACCAGGGTGTCATCGGTCTCGGCCTTGGTCACGCGCAGGATCGCCGTCGGCACACCGTTCAGCACTGCGGCGCGTTCGCCGTCATCCACCGCCTCGGCGATGCGGGCGATGTCGTTGAGGCGCACCTCACCGCCGCTCTCGCCGGAGGCCACGACAAGGCTGCGATAGGCGTCGACCGTGCGGCGCTCGTCAGCGAAGCGCAGCAGGGTGGTGCCTGCGGTCGAGACCGTCTTGCCGAGCGGTGTCGCGATGCTTTGTCGCCCGATCGCCTGCGCCACGTCCTCCACGCTTAGGCCGAGCGCCCTGATCGCGGCGGCGTCGATCTCAATACGGATCTCAGGCTCGGCGAAACCGGTCACCTCAACCGTCGGGATGCCACCCCAGCGCAGTATCCGCGTCTTGGTCTCTTTGGCCATTGCCCGTAGCTCCGTGAGGCCATGCGCCCCCTCGGCCGCCAGCGCGACGATGGCGACAAGGTCGGTCAATCCAAGCTGCCGGATGACCGGCTCATCCGCCGCGTCTGGCAGATCGTCGAGCGCACCGATCTCGGCTTCGACATCGGCGGTGAAGCGCGCGAAGTCGCCGCCCTGTTGCATTTCGGCGACGGCCACGGCCCGGCTCTCGAAGGCGTCGCAGCGCAATTCATCGAGGTGGCGCATCCCGTCCAGCCCGGCTTCGACAGGGGCGCAGATCGCCCGCGCGATCTCCTCGGCCGCTGCGCCGGGATAGCCGATGGTGATCTCCACCTCGCGTGGATCGATCCGGGGGAAGGTCTCGCGCTGCAGCTGCGGCAAGGTGATGAGCCCGGTGATGAGCAGCAGGGCCATCACCAGGTTGGCGGCGGTCGGGTGGCTGGCGAAAAAGCGGATCACAGCGCCTCTCCCACAGCGGCGGCGGCGAGGCGAGCCAGGGCGGCCATATCGGGTTCCGGCGCGAGGGCCAGCCCCTCGATCGCGGCATGGGGCGCCCGTGTGATCACGCGGGCATCTGGCGGTAGCGCGCCCTCGGCCAGGACCGCGATACCATCGACGGTGAAGACCGGCTCGACCGCGGCGTAGAGCAGCCGGTCATCCTCTCCCACAAGCATGACCCGCCCCTGGCCGATTGCGGCCCTCGGCAGCAGGATGACCCCGCTCACCGTCGGTGCGGTGATCTCGACCCGGAGAAACATGCCCTTGATGAGCGGCGGCTGACGGGTTCCGGCGGGGGGCTCGTAAGGGTGCTCGATGCGCACGATGACCCCGACCGAGCGTGTGTCAGGACTGACCGTGTCTGATAGCCGGGCGACCTCGGCCTCGCGTTCACCGCCACCCAGATGCACGCGCGCGGAGAGACGCGCCGCAACCACGGGCGTGCCGACATCCCGACCGGGTGAGACCGCGCGCCTGAGATCGCCTTCGGCAAAGGGCGCCACCGATGCCGGCCCCTCCTGACGGTCCGCAGTCGGGGCGGCGCCGGCAAGGCGGGCCAGCGCCTCGATCCGGTTCTGCGCAACCTGAACGTCGATCTCGGCCGCATCGATGCCGTCCAGCGTGCCCATATTAGTGCCGACGCCCACGTATTGACCGATCTCGACATGGGTCTCGGCCACGCGCGCATCGAAAGGCGCGAGGATCTCGGTGCGCTCAAGATCGAGTGCTGCAGCGTCGCGTGCCGCGAGTGCGGCGTATGCGGCGGCGTCCTGTGCCGCGATCTGTGCGGGCAGGAGTGCGAGCGCGCCCTCGTGGGTCTGCACTTTGGCGCGCTGGGCCAGCACCTCGCGGCGGCGCTCCTCCACAACGCTCGCCGAGACGGTACCGCCGGCGGCCAGCCGTTCGGTCCGCACGAGATCGGTCTCGGCCAGCGCCAGGGCTTCGCGCTCGATCGCCAGCGCTGCGGTCGTGGTGTGCCGAGAGAGGCGTATCTCCTCCAGACGCGCCTCCGCTGCCTCCAGATCCGCCTCGGCCCGGTCGAGCGCGATCACGTAGTCCTCGGCGGCAATGGCGATCAGCACCTCACCCTCGGCGACAAAGCCGCCACGCCGGTAATTGGGATGGAGATAGGCGACCGGGCCGGCCACCTCGGCCACGGCCGTCCACAGCCGCGCCGGCGTGACGGTGCCAAACCCTGAGATCGACGGGGTGAAGACGCGCGGGACCGCCGTGACATAGGCGACGGGCACGCGGCGCTCCGCGAGAACGATCTCGGGCGGCGCCGGGTTGCGCTGCATGGCCTGCCACAACAGCAGTGCGCCAAGCAGCACTGGCGGCAGGATCACGAGGCGGGAAAGGACGGTCATCGCATGGGTTCCATCACCGCTTTCACGTCATGCGCGGGCGTCATGCGGCCCGCGCTCTCGCCGCGTCTGTCTCGGCCGGGGGCTCTCCCCGGTCCCTCCCCGGTTCTGGCCGGGATCGGCATCCCGCGCCGATGGCTCAGCGCCTGGCCCGCTCTGCGAGGGCCTGCATCTCCTCGGTCGTGACGATGCCGTTGCCGTCGCCGTCCAGGCGCCCGAACGCCGTGCCATAGCGGCCCATGCGTTTGATCAGGGCGGCGCGACCGATGCCGCTCTGGGCGTTCAGATCGATCAGGGTGGTGAACTCGCTCAGCGTCAGTGCACCGTCGGCATCCGCGTCGGCCTGCATGAAATTCTCGATCAGCTGGTCGCGATTGGCCGATTGGGCAGAGGCACCCGGAGCGATGCCGAGTGTGATGACGGCAAAAAGGACCGGAACCGTGAGGGTGGCGTTCATCGTTCTCTCCATGGTTTTGGGAAGGGGCGCAGCTGGTGTGACGATGCGGGCGGCGGCGCGGGTCGTGTGGCGTGGATGGTTTCCGGCACAGCGCTGCGGGCGCGTCCCGATCAGCGGCTGATCGAGCCCTGTCGCGTCCAGCTCCTACCGCGCGGGCCGGTCGTCGTGCGGCTGCCCGAACACGTGCCGCCCGCGCAGCTGCCGCTGCCCTGGCGCGTAGCGCTGTAACCCCAGGGGCCGGTCTTGGTGACATCGCGCGAGCAACTGCCGCCTGTGCAACTGCCCGATCCATGGACGCTGGATGTGCCGCCGCGCGGGCCGGTGACGCTTCCCTTGCGCTCCCAGGCGCTGGCATCGGCGGCAACGCCTATGGCGAGCAGGGCGGCAAGGGCGGGGATGGCGATGGTTCTGGTCATGGCGACCTCCTGTCTCTTCTCGCTGACGGGCGGGTCGGTGCCGCGTCGTCTGGAGAGAGCCCTACCGGCGCCATGTCACCCCGGTATCGATGGTGCGAAACAACCGGTATCGCTCGGTCAACGGGGCGTAACAGAATGTAAAAACCGGCCCCGGTGGCTTGCCCGGTCGCCGGACTTGGCGAGACTGCGGCCATGCATGACGGGCGCCCCTTCATCCTGATCGTCGACGACGACCCCGAGATCCGCCGCCTGTTGGCCGAGTTTTTGGCGCGCGAGGGGCTGGAGGTCGAAACGGCGGAGGACGCGGTCGCCATGGACGCCGCCATGGCACGCCGCCGCCCCGATCTCGTGGTGCTGGATCTGATGATGCCCGGCGAGGACGGCCTGTCGGTCTGTCGGCGCCTGCGCACCGCGGCTGGCCCCGCGATCCTGATGCTCACGGCGAAAAGCGACGAGATCGACCGGGTCGTAGGGCTTGAGCTCGGCGCCGACGACTACCTGGCCAAGCCCTTCGGCCCGCGCGAGCTGTTGGCCCGCATCCGCGCCGTGCTGCGCCGGACCGGCGAGCGGGCTGGCGGTATGGCACCGCTCCGCCGATACGCTTTCGACCGGTTCACCATCGATCTTGATGCGCGGCAATTGACGGATGAGGCTGGCATATCGCTGCAGCTGACCAGCGGTGAATTCGACCTGCTCAGCTGCTTCATCGAGCGCCCGCGCCGGGTGTTGTCGCGTGACCAGATCCTCGACCGCCTGCGCGGTCGGGGTGCCGAACCCTTCGACCGGACCGTCGACATGCTGGTCTCGCGCCTTCGCCGCAAGCTGGCGTCGGTCAGCCCGGATGTCGAGCTGATCAGCACGGTGCGTAACGGAGGTTATCTGTTCACCGCCGGTGTCGGGCCTGCGCCGTGACGGGCGGGCTCAGCCTGTCATGGCGCGTCGGCCTTATCGCGATGGTCGGGCTGATGGCGGGCTGGTTAGCCGTCGTGGCGGCCGGATATATCGGGCGCGGCGCAGGAGAACCGGCAGCGTTGGCCTCGCCACTGCGCCTTGCCGCCATCGCCGAGGTCATCGACGCGGCGGAACCGGGTGAGCGACAGCGCATGATGGAGGCCATCCGGACGCCACATCTCGCCATCTGGGTCGAACCGGAACCCCTCACCGTGACCGCGCTTCCCGAGCTCACATCCTTCGACGCCGCGCGGATCGAGGCGTACCGCGAGGCGCTCGCCGGACGGCCCCTTGTCATCACGCCGCGCCAGAGCGACCGGCTTCCCGGCCGGATGATGGCGAGCGCACTGAGCGCCGTGGAGTTCCGGATCGGGTTGACCGGGGGCGAGACGCTGGTCGTAACGAGCCAGAGCCCTTTCATCGTTGCACCGACCGGACTGCCGGTGGGTTTCGGCGCCGGACTGATCGGCGTTCTGGTCGCGCTTATCACGCTGATCGCGCTGCACCGTGAGTTCCGGCCGTTGCAGCAACTTGCAGCCTCGGTCGACCGCGTCGATCCCGGGCTCGCGATGCAGACGCTGCCGACGATCCGTGCCCGCTCGCCAGAGGTGCGGGCGCTCGTCACGGCATTCGCGCGGCTGCAAGGTCGGCTCGACACCCTGATCCGTGCCCGCCTCGCCCTTGTCGGCGGCATCCAACATGATCTGCGGACCTTCGCGACGCGGCTTCGGCTGAGGGTGGAGCAGATCCCGCACGCCGGGGACCGCGCCAGGGCGGACGCCGATATCGCCGATATGATCGCCCTGATGGACGATGCGCTGCTCGCCAGCCGTGCGGGTGTGGGTGAACTGGACACCGCGCTGATCGACCTCATTCCGCTGGTCGCCGGTGAGATCGCGGATCGTCGGACCATGGGCGCCCCGGTCGAGCTTTTGACCCTCGCGCCGACGTCGAGCGCGGCCGGCAGCGCCGCGACCGTGGCCAATGTGCTTGGTGACCGCTTGGCGCTCCACCGCATCCTCGCCAACCTCGTCGACAACGCCTTGGCTTATGGGCAGAGGGCGGAGGTGAGCCTCATCCCGTCGGCTGATGAGATCGTGTTGACGGTCGATGATACCGGCCCTGGTATCCCGGTGGATCAGCGCGCTTTGCTGCTCGAGCCCTTCACCCGCGCCGAGGGCTCGCGCGCCCGGGCGACGGGCGGCTCGGGTCTCGGCCTCGCCGTGGTGCGCAGCCTGGCCGAGGCGCATGGCGGCAGCGTCGCCATCGACGATGCACCGGGGGGCGGTGCGCGCCTCGCGGTCACGCTGCCGCTTTTCCGACCGGGAAGGGGTTCGCCGCCGGGTCCCGGCTGACGTGGCGATGGGCTCGTCACCAACGGGGCGAGCATTGGGCATCGGTGGGCCGCCGAAAGGCGAAGGGCGTGGGCAAGCCTATCTCGGCCCCCGGGCCCGCGCGGGCCTGGGGCCGGGGGTCGACCGGCGGGGCGCCCTTGCTTGCTCGGGCGATGTCCAGCGCCGCAGGGCCGGTTGCAAGCCGAGCGAGAGCGACCGCTCGGCACTGCCGCCGGCGAGGTCAGATGAAGCTCTCGGTCTTCACCACCGCATGCCTGCGCCCCTCGGGGGTCTTCACGAACACTTCGGTGCCGTCGTCCCAATGCGTCAGGCGGATCATGCCGATCGCCACATTGGTCTGAAAATCCGGCGACCAGGCACAGGAGGTGATCCGCCCGACCCGCCGCTCGCCGATCCGCTTGTCGCCGACCACGATGGACCACTCGCTGGTACAGGGTGGTAGCGGTGCGCCGTCGATCGCAAAGCTGCGGATCTGGCGGATCGGCCCGTCGGCCGCCACCCGCAACAGGGCGTCACGTCCGATACAGCCAAGCGCGATGCGCGTATCGCAGAACCGCCCAAGGCCGCATTCATGCGGCGTGTCGCGCCGGGTCATGTCGGTGCCGTAGCTCAGGAGCCGACCCTCGATCCGTTCGATCAGGTTGGGACAGCCCGCCCGCACGCCCAAATCGCGGCCGGCCTCGAACAGCGCGTCCCAGATCTGCTCGCCATAGGTCCGGTCGCCCTCCACATAGATCTCGAAGCCGCCCTGCTTGGAATACCCCGAGCGCGCGACGACCAGATGGCGACCACCGAACTCCAGCCACGAGTAGCGGAAGAACCGGATCCGTTTCACAGACTCGCCAAAGACGCGGGTCATCAGTTCCTCGGCCAGCGGACCCTGCACCGCCAGGGGCGAGACCGCGGGCTCGGTCACATCGACCTGGAAGGACCGGCCATGGGCGATGCCTTTGATCCAGAACAGCAGATCGCTGTCGGCGATGGAGATCCAGTAGCGATCTTCTGCCAGCTTGAGCGTGACCGGGTCGTTCATCATGCCCCCGGTCTCGTCGACCATGGGCGTGTAGAAACACCGCCCCTCGGTCAGCGAGCGCAGATCGCGCGGTGTGAGCATCTGGACGAGGCGGCCGGCGTCGCTGCCGCGCACCTCCACCTGCCGCTCGACCGCGACATCCCAGACCTGCACGGCGGATTTCAGGTGGCGGTACTCATCCTCCAGGTTACCGAAGCTCGTCGGTAGCAGCATGTGATTGTAGCAGGTATAGGCCGCGACGCCCGCCGCATCGACGCGGCGGCTGAACGGGGTCTCGCGGATGCGGCGACTACGGGTGAAGGCGGGGATGCCGGCGGCGACCGTCACGCGCTCAGGCGCCGCCGTCATCAGGCGTTGCCCCAGACGATCTGGCAGATCTCCGCGCTGCGCCCGTCGAAGTCCCAGACCCGCCCACGGTCGCGCACCCGGCCTTGCGATGCCATGGCGACCGTGACGTCGGGGCCCATCCAATAGCCGGTATTGGTGACTTTCACTTCCTCGTCCGGGTCGGTGCCCTCGATCGGGGCCACGGCGCCCTTGATCTTCTTGCCGACCACCAGCCGGCGGGTCTTGCCCTCGGTCTCGTAGCTGATCGGCTGACGCTCGGCGCCCAGGAACTCACCCACCAGGATCGAGAACAGGCCGGTCGTGCCCCGCGCCTTGCCCGAGAAGATCTTGACCAGCGCATCGAACGCCTCGTCCGAGGCGCGTTCGTCGATATAGGCGGCGGCCTTCCAGTTGCCGCGTGCCATTTCGCCCGGGATGTCGAGCATCATGCCGACATTCAGCCCCGACAGGTCGGCGCCGTTAAAGGTGCCCTCGTCGATGCGCACGCCCATCCAGGCCTGGCAATAACCCTCGGTCGGCGGATGTTTGCCAAGGCTCACAACACAGGGGCAGAAGACAGTACAGTTGCAGTTGAGGATGAGTTCCCCGTTGATCGACCAGTTATCCATGGCCGCCCTCCCGTCGTTTTTTGATTATAGTGAAGTAGCAATCGACACGCCGGCTATTCCGGTTCCGGCTGAAATCAGCAGGAATCCGACGGGGCGTGTCAGCGGCCTGCCAATATCCGGCAGTTTTTCCAGCATCATGAGCAGCGTGGCGCCGCCCATGAAAAGAAGATTCGACGTCCCGCCGACGAAGGCGAGCAGCATGAGCGCCCAGCAGCAGCCGAGGCAGTCGAGCCCCAGTCTCACCCCCATGGAGAACGCCGCGGGCGCGCCCGGCCGCCAGGCGCCGAGGAAGAAGGCGGTGGGCGCGCGGCAGCGGCGGAGGCAGGCCTCCTTGAGCGCGCTGAACTGCCAGAGACCGGCGGCGATCAGCAGCGCGGCCGCGATGCCGGGCGAGCGGATCGCATCGCTGCCGAGGCCCAGATAGCCGGCCTGTGTCAGCACGACCTGCCCATAGGCTGCGACGACCGCGAACCCGGCCCAAACCGTGAGGTACCCCGCTGCGAGCGCGGGCAGGGCGAGGGCCGATAGTGCCGCGGGTTCACGCGCCGCAATGCTCTCGCCGATGGTGCCGAAGGCCCGCAGCGCGGGCAGGGCGGTCGGCAGCATCATCGCCGCCCCCATCGTCGCCCACATGGCCCAGAGACCGGGGATCGACGCCTCGCGCGTCGCCGTGAGGCAGAGCGCTGTGAGCGCATCGACACCGAGTGCCAGAAGCTCGGGCGGGAGATCCGCGCGCGGGTCCATCGCCCAGACCGCGACCCAGGCCACGGCGAGAAGCGCGTAGATGCCAAGCCATGACAGCGTGTGCGGCGTGAGCCGCATGGACCGCGCGAGCGCCCCGGTCAGCGCCGCCACGGTCTCTCTCGGCAAAATTGCGGAATAACTTCTCATTACCCGCATCCGGATGCCCGGGCAGCCCCGGTGTCAATGCCGATCGCTGCGCCCTTCGACGCAGGTCTGCCCGGATCGGGGCGTTTTGGGCCGTTTGAGCGCGGATCAGTGGCGAATTGCCGCTTTTCGGGCGCCAAACGCGCGAAGGGCGCGCTGCCTGCTTACGCTCACTCGGCGGCTATGGGCGGGTGCACATCGTCGGGGATCGGGCAGATATAGGGCTCGGCGGCGAGGCGCTCGGCGTGGTCTGCCTTGGCGGCCGCGAGCAGCGCCGGATCGGTGATCACGTCGATGGCGGTCGCGGCCATGACCTTGGCCGCGTGCGTCATGCCCTTATGCGCGAAGGGCGCGACACCCTGTGCGACGACCTGCCAGGTGTGAAACACCGTGCCGACGGCGCAGGTCGCCACGCGCGCCTGTACCGTCGGGGTGCGCCAGCTGACATCGCCCACATCGGTCGAGCCGTCGCCCCCGCCCTCGGGCGTGTCGAGCGGCACGACGCCGTCGGCCAGCGCCTCGCCCGGTTTCGGGGTCAGGCCGACGCGGCGATAGCTGGCCGCGATTTCTCCCGGTGTGATGGTCTTCTGGATCTCACGGGCAAAGGCCTCGTCTTCCTCATCGAAGGGCACCGGGCCTAGGTGGTCTAGATGGCGCTGCATCGCCTCCTCCAGCGGTCGATTGCCGAGGAGGTTGGAGACGCCGGAGAAGACCTTGGTTTCAACCTGGGTTTCCGTCATCAGCGCCGCGCCATCGGCGATCTTGCGCACCCGACCGATCAGCTCATGCAGCTCGCGCAGGCTTTTGGCACGGACCAGTTGGCGCACGGTCGCACGGGCCTGCACCACGTTTGGCGCCGGGCCACCGACATCGAGATAAGCGTAATGCACACGCGCGTCGTCGGGCATGTGCTCGCGCATGTAGTTGACGCCGATATTCATCAGCTCGCAGGCATCAAGCGCCGAGCGGCCAAGCTCGGGCGCCGCGGCGGCATGGGCCGCCTTGCCGGTAAAGGTGAAATCGATGCGCGTGTTCGCAAGGTTGTCGGCCCGGTTGACCGCGGTGAAGGTCGCCGGGTGCCACGAGATCGCGACATCTACATCATCGAACAGACCGGCGCGGACCATGTAGGTCTTGGCCGCGCCGCCTTCCTCGGCCGGGCAGCCGTAATAGCGGATTGTGGCGCGGGTGCCGGTCTCGCCCAACCAGTCCTTGACCGCCGCCGCCGCCATCAAGGCGCCCGCGCCCAGCAGGTTGTGCCCGCAGCCGTGGCCGTTGCCGCCGGCCTCGATCGGGTCGTGGGTCGCGACGCCCGGTTGCTGGCTAAGGCCCGGCAGCGCGTCGTATTCGCCGAGGATCGCGATGACGGGTCCGCCCGCGCCGGCCGGATCGCCCGCCTCGCCGATCACCGCGGTGGGGATGCCGGCCGCGTTCTCGGTCACGCGAAAGCCTTCGCTACGCAGCATCGCGGTGTGCTCGGCGCAGGACTTACGCTCGGCATAGAGCAGTTCGGGCGTCGCGAACACGCGGTCGGCAAAGGCGGTGTAGTCGCCATAGCGCTGCTCGACCAGCGGCCAGATCGGATCGGCGTTGCTCATGGGGTGGTGGCTCCTTCGGCTTCGGCTTTGGCCCGGTCGCGCCAGCGCAGGCACGCGACATGCCCGCCGGTCCCGGCATCCTCCAGCGTGGGGCGGTCGCGGTGGCAGGGGGCGGTGGCGATGGGACAGCGGGGGTGGAAATGGCAGCCCGGCGGCGGGTTCAGCGGCGAGGGGATCTCGCCCTTGATCGGTGCGAACTGGCGTTTGCGCTGGTCTAGCCGCGGCGCCTCAGCCAGAAGCGCCGAGGTATAGGGATGGCGGGGGCCCGCGAACAGCGCCTCGGTCGTGCCGGTCTCCACGATGCGGCCGAGATACATGATCGCGACGCGGTCGGCGATGTGCTCGACGACGCCCAGATCGTGGCTGATGAAGAGATAGGTGAGGCCGAACTCTTCGCGCAGATCCATGAAGAGGTTCAGCACCTGCGCCTGGATCGAGACATCCAGCGCGGCGATCGCCTCGTCGCAGACCAGAAAGCGCGGTTTGACCGCGAGCGCCCGGGCGATGCCGATGCGCTGGCGCTGTCCGCCCGAGAATTGGTGCGGGTAGCGCCGCTTCAGCGCCGGGTCGAGGCCGACCTTGGACAGGATCTCATCGACATAGCTCGCCAGCGCGCGGCCAGGCACGATGCCGTGTACGCGCGGTGCCTCGCCCACGATATCCTCGACCCGCATTCGCGGGTTCAGCGAGGCATAGGGGTCCTGAAAGATCATCTGGATCGCGAGCGTCGCGGCGCGCTTGGCGGCCGGGCTCATGCGCGCGACATCCTCGCCCTCGAAGAACATGCGCCCCGCGCTTTGGGCGTGGATGCCGGCCACGACCCGGCCGAGCGTGGACTTGCCGCAACCGCTTTCGCCCACAAGGCCCACAACCTCGCCCGGCGCGATGGCGAGTGAGACGTCATCGACCGCGTGCACCGTCTCCTCGGCGATCTTCGCGCCCAGTCGGGCGGCGATCTTGCCAGCGACGTCCAGGCGTTTGACGAAGCGTTTGGAGATGCCCTGCAGTTCAAGGATCGGGGTCACGCGGTCATGCCCCTCGGCATCGATGGGTCTTCCGCGCCTTCTGCCGCCGGCGGCGTGCGCGGATGATGGCAGCGAAAGGCGCGGCCGCCACCCTCGGTCCGCGCAGGGGCTACGGCACAGGCCCCGTCGCCGAAATCGCAGCGCTCGCGAAAGGCGCAGCCGCGGGGCAGGGCCAGCATATCGGGCGTCATGCCGCGGATCTGGCGCAGGCGCTGGCCTCGCGGATTGGCCGAGGGGGCGGAGCCGAGCAGCCCCACGGTATAGGGATGGGCCGGGCGGTCGATCACATCGTCGGTCGCGCCCTGCTCGACGATGCGGCCCGCATACATCACCGCGATCCGGTCGGCGAGCCCGGCGACCACGGCGAGGTCATGGGTGATCCAGACCAGTGCGGTGCCCGTCCGCCGGCACAGCGCCTGCGCCTCGTGGATGATCTGCGCCTGGATCGTGACGTCCAGCGCGGTGGTCGGCTCATCGGCGATGATCAGCTTGGGCTCGTTCAGAAAGGCGATGGCGATGGCCACGCGCTGGCGCATGCCGCCTGACAGCTGATGGGGGTAGGCGGCCAGCCGCTCCTCGGGCGAGGGGATGCCGACGAGGCCGAGGGCATCGCGCGCCCGGGCGCGGGCGGTGGCGCGGTCGACCCTGGCATGGGCGCGGATTGCCTCGATCATCTGGGTGTCGACGCGCAGGACCGGATTGAGCGTCATCATCGGGTCCTGGAAGATCATCGCGATACGGTTGCCGCGGATCGCACGCATCCGGGCCTCGGACGCGCCGACCAGGTCCTCACCCTCGAACTTGATCGAGCCCTCGACCACGCGGCCCGGCGGGTCGATGAGGCCGAGGATCGAGAAACCGGTGATCGACTTGCCCGACCCGCTTTCGCCGACGAGGCCCATCACTTCGCCCGCGCCCACCGAGAAATCGACGCCGTCCACCGCCTTCACCACGCCCGCGCGGGTGAAGAAATGGGTCTTGAGGCCCCTCACGTCGAGCGTCATCGCTTGAGCCTCGGGTTCAGCACATCGCGCAGATGGTCGCCAACAAGGTTGATGGTGACTACGGTCACCAACAGCGCCAGGCCTGGGAAGACCGAGATCCAATAGCGCCCCGACATCATGTATTCGAAGCCATTGGCGATCAGCACGCCGAGGCTCGGCTCGGTCTGCGGCAGGCCGACGCCCAGAAAGCTCAGCGTCGCCTCCAGTGCGATGGCGCTTGCCACCTGCACGGTGCCGACGACGATCAGCGGCGCCAGGCAGTTCGGCAGGATATGGCGGAACACGATGCGCGCATGGGAAAGGCCGAGGCAGGCGGCGGCCTCGACATATTCCTTGCGCCGCTCGACCAGCGCCGAGGCGCGGACCGTGCGCGCGTAATAGGCCCATTGCGCGACGACGAGGGCGAGGATGATCTTGTCGATCCCCTTGCCAAGCGCTGCCACCAGCATCAGCGCGACCAGCGTGGCGGGGAAGGACAGCTGCAGGTCCACGACCCGCATGATCACCGTCTCGACCCGCCCGCCGGCATAGGCGGCGATCAGGCCGACCCCCATGCCCAGCACCAGCGCGATAAAGCCCGAGGTGACGCCGACGGCGAGCGAGATCCGCAGGCCGTACAGGATGGCCGAGAACAGGTCGCGCCCCGCGCCGTCCGAGCCCAGCCACATAGTATAGCCGGCAAAGGCCTCGGCCCCCGGCGGCAGGCGGCCGTCGAGCACATCGACCTGCGCCAGGTCATAGGGGTTCTGCGGCGTGATCCAGGGTGCCAGCAGCGCCAGCGCGATGATCACCGACAAGACCAGCAGCGCGCCGGTCGCCACTTTGCTCTCGACGAATTCCGAGACGAAGCGGCGAAACGGCGTCTCGACCTTGGCCGGCGGGTCATCCCGCGTGGCAGGCTCGGCTGCCGGCGGTGCCTCGGCCAGATCGGTCATGCGCCCTGATCCTGCAGCCGGACCCGCGGGTCGAGGATCGAATAGACGATGTCGACCACCAGATTGATCACGACGAACAGCAGAACGACGACCATCAGATAGGCGACGACGACCGGGCGGTCGAGCTGAATGATGCTGTCGATCAGCAGCTTACCCATGCCGGGCCAAGCAAAGATCGTCTCAGTGATGACCGAAAAGGCGATCAGCGCCCCGAACTCCAGCCCGATCACAGTGACGATGGGGATCATGATGTTCTTCAGCACATGCACCAGCACGATGCGCCGGGTCGAGAGGCCCTTGGCCCGGGCAAATTTCACATAGTCCTGGCCCATCGCCTCGCGCACGCCGGCGCGGGTCAGCCGGATCGCCAGCGCGATGTTCGTCAGCGCCAGGTTCAGCGCGGGCATGAAGATGTGGCTCCACCCGTCGCGCGTCGCCAGCGAGGTCTCGATGCCGAAGATCACCGCCGTGTCGCCCCGCCCGGTCGAGGGCAGCCAGCCGAGCATCACGGCGAAGACCATGATGAACATCAGCCCGACCCAGAAGGTCGGCAGCGAAAAGCCGAGGATCGAGCCCGCCATGATCGTACGCGCCGGAAAGCCATCCGGGCGCAGACCTGCGTAAAGGCCTAGGGGAATGCCGATCACCAGCGCCATAAAGAGCGAGGCGAAGGCGAGCTCCATGGTCGCGGGCATGTGTTCGAGGATCAGCTTCAGGGCCGGCTCGCCGAAGATGAAGGAGCGGCCGAGATCGCCCTCCAGCGCGCCCATCAGAAAGCGCCAATATTGCTCGTGGATCGGACGGTCGAGGCCAAGGCGCGCAATGGCGGCGGCGATATCCGCCTGATCGGCATCGGGGCTGACCAGCATGTCGATCGGGTTGCCGATCACGTTGACGCCGAAGAACACGATCAGCGACATCAGGAAGACGACCAGCACCGCCTGCATCAGGCGTCGGATGATGAAGACGGTCATGGCGCGCCCTCCCTGCCGGCCCGGAAAGCTCGCAGCACGGGCGGCGCACCGCCCGTGCTGTCAGAGCGAACGGCGAGCCTCAGTCGGCCACCACACCGGTGGCAAGCGTGTACTCGTCGGTGCGGGCGACATAGCTGATGCCCTTGCGCGAGCCCCAGGTGTTGACCTGGAAGTGGGTTGGGATGATCGCGACGTTTGACATCGCCATCTCGGTCGCCTTGGCCAGCAGGTCCTGGCGCGCGGCGTCGTCGACGGTGCTGAGCGCCTCCTCGATCTTGGCGTCGATCTCGGGGTCGGAATGGCGCCCGCGGTTCGATGCGCCAAAGCCGCGATCCGGGTCATGGGTCGCGATCAGCGACTTGAGCGGCGAGGACGCCTCGCCCGAGCCCGCGCCCCAGCCGACGAGGACGAAGCTGAACTCCGGCAGCCCGTCGGCCCCGCGCGAAGCACGCCCGAAATAGACCGAGCGCGGCATGGTCTCGACCGACATGTCGATGCCGATGCGCGTCAGCATCTGAGCGATGGCCTCGGCGATCTTGGCGTCGTTGATATAGCGGTCGTTCGGCCCGTGGATCGTCATCTTGAACCCATCGGGATAGCCAGCCTCGGCCAGCAGTGCCTTGGCGCCCTGCGGGTCGTACTCGACCACTTCCAGATTGGGCGATACGCCGAAAAAGCCTTCGGGCAGCAGCTGTCCGGCCGGGATGGCCACGCCTTCCATCACCCGCTCGACGATCGCGTCGCGGCTGATTGCCATGCTGATCGCCCGGCGCACCCGCACATCCATCAGCGGGTTCTTGATCTCACTGCCGTCCTTGGCGGTCACGAAGGGCGAGTTCTCGCGGAACTGGTCCATGTGCAGATAGATCACGCGGTTCGACACACCCTGGCTCAGCGTGACGTCGTCGCGCGCCTCGAGCGTCGCGATATCGGTCGTCGGCACACCGGAGATCATGTCGACATCGCCAGCCAACAGCGCCGCAACGCGCGACGGGGCCGACTTGATCGGGCGGAACTCGACCTCGCTCCAGGCCGGGGCGTCGCCCCAATAGTCCTCGTTACGCGCCATCACGATGCTCTCGCCCGGCTTGTAGGAGACGAACTTGAACGGGCCCGTGCCAATGGCGGCGGTGCCGGCGTTGAACTCTTCGGTGGTGGCCCCGCAGCCGACCTCATCCGACACGATGGGCACGGTCGAGACATCGTTGGCCATCAGCGGATAGGGGGCCTCGGTTTTGAAATGCACGGTGAAGTCGTCGATCTTCACCGCCGTCTTGCCCTTGGTGTAGGTGCCGAAGCTGGCGGGCGAATTCGGTACGTTAGGTGCGCGCTCCCAGGTGCAGATCACGTCATCGGCCGTGAAGGGCGAGCCGTCGTGGAAGGTCACGCCCTCGCGCAGCTTGAACTCCCAGGTCAGGTCGTCGATCGGCTCCCAGGACACGGCAAGGCCGGGTCTGAGCTGCTGCAGCTCGTTCTGAAGGATGAGGCGGCCGAACAGATGCCGCGCCATGGCGTTGTTCGGGCCGAGGTTATGGAAATGCGGGTCGATGGCGGTGGGCTCGGAGGCCAGTCCGATCGTGAGTTTCTCGGCCGAGGCCGTCCCGGCTGTCAGCGCGGTGATCGCCACGGCCGCGAGAAGGGGGGTGGGGTTGCGCATGCTAGTCTCCCTGTCGCTGCGACGGCACGTTCGCGCGCGCCGTTCACCCGTGACGCTAAGCCCCCGCGGCGCCCTCGCCAATCGTCAATTTCAGGCGCGCTGCCCGATTAACGCGCGAAAGCCATGGGCCTGCCCGAGGGCGCGCCACTGCCTGCTCATTCGATACGCTCTGCCAGCCTGACCGCGGTCTGACCTGGCCAAAGCCGCTTGGACGGCATCACCAGCATGCAGTGATCGACGGGGGTGCTGACCGGGCGCTCGCCGTCATGGCCGATGACGGTGCCGGCCGCCGGGATGACCTCGCCGCCGGTGAAGGGTTGGGCGAAACGGAAGGTGTCGGTCTCGATCGTGACCACCTCGCGCACGCGCCAGGCGGTTTGCGGGGCGGGGCCAGCATAAGGGGCGAGCATCTCGGGGGCGCCCACGCCCGCAGTCACCAGAAAGCGGGCCACGGCCTCGATGGCCAGCCGTCCGGTTTCCGCAGCCCAGTGCTGGCCGCATTCGATCAACACGGCCACGGGTGCCGCCGAGGGATCATCGAAGGCGCCATAATCGCGCATCCGCTTGCCCGCGGCATGACCGTCATCGGCGATGATGGTCTCGGGCACGCCGATGGCGCGGGCCAGCGCCACGCCCTTGTCGTGCCGGCCAGAGAGCGCCAGCGCCGGCGCCGCATGCTGCATGGAATGCACGTCGAACAGCAGATCCACATGGTCCAGTGCCGGGCGGATCTCGCGCGCGCGGCGGATCTCGATGCTGTCGCGCGGGCCCTCCAAGACATCGCCACCCCAGACCCGGTTCATGTCCTCGTCGAGCCACCGCGTGGCGTTGGGGTCGGCCGGGTCGAAGGCTTGATAGGCGGCGACATTCGCGAACAAAAAGCTGACGCGCCCGGCGATGGGTCTGAAGCCGCCCGCCAGCAGCCGGTCGAGCGCGATGGCGCCGCAGGGCTCGTTGCCGTGCACGATGGCGCTGACCATGGCGTGCGGGCCGGGCCGGCCGCTGTCGAACTGGTGCAGATAGGGGATGCCGGTGCCGCCATCGGCCCAGCGGCCGATATCGGGCGGGCTCAGCTCCACCGGGTATTCGTTGGGGATCTCGATCTTTTGCATTGCCGCGCGCCTCGCTAGCCTTGCCCGCGACGCATCATGGGAGGCCGCGATGGGCCCGCGCATCGCCCTGCTGGGCATGATCCTCGAATCCAACCGCTTCGCGGCACCGGCCACAAGGGCCGATTTCGAGAGCCTGACCTGGCTCGAGGGCGCCGCGCTGATGGCCGAGGCCCGCGCCGAGACACCGTCACTGGCGCCCGAGTTTGCCGCCTTCGTGCGCGCGATGGATGCGACCGGGCCCTGGCAGCCCGTGCCCTGCCTGCTCGCCGCAAGCCACCCCGCAGGCCCTGTCGAGGAGGCGGTGTTCGAAGAGGCCGCTGGCCGCGTCGAGACCCTGCTTGCCGAGGCGCTCGCCGGCGACCAAGGGCCGCTCGACGCGGTGCTGATCTGCAATCATGGCGCCATGGTCGCGACCCATGTCGACGACCCGGACGGCGCACTCGCCAGCCGGGTGCGTCGCGTCGTGGGCAATGACACACGGCTGGTCATGACCCTCGACCTGCATGCCAATATCTCGCCGGCCATGGTAGATGCGGTCGATCTGATCGTGGGTTATCGCACCAACCCCCATGTCGATATGATCGAGCGGGGGGAAGAGGCGGCCTTCTCGCTCCGCCGGATGCTGGCGCCCGGCGCGGCCCGGCCAAAGACGTCGTTGGTCAGGCCGCCGATCACGCCCGCCTCGGTTACCCTGCTCACCGCCGATGGCCCCTATGGCGACCTGATCGACCTTGGCCAGCGGCGCCAGGCCGAGATGGGGGGCGCCATCCTCAATGTCTCGGTGTTCGGGAATTTCGTCTTTTCGGATGTGCCCGACAACAGCGTCTCGGTTGTTGTCACCGCGCGGGCCGAGCAGGCGGCGGCCGATGCTCTGGCGGCTGAGCTGGCCGAGGCCGCCTGGGCGATGCGCCACCGCTTCGTGCGCAACCTGACGCCGATCGAGGACGCCGTTGCCCTCGCCCTCGCACCCGACAGGGCGCCGGTCATCTTTTCCGATGCCGGCGATAATCCTGGGGGCGGTGGGTCGGGACGCACCACCGACTTGCTGCGAGCGCTGATCGAGGCGGGCGCCGAAGGCGTGCTTTACGGCAGCTATCACGACCCCGAATTGGCGGCCGAGGCGCATGCCGCCGGTGTCGGGGCGCGCTTTACCGCGCGGTTCAATCGCAGCCGCGGCAACGCGCCGTGGGAGCAATGGGATACGCCCCTGGAGGTCGACGCCGAGGTCGTCGGTCTTGGCGATGGCGCGGTGATCGGCGAGCTCGGCCAGACCGCTGGCCGGCGGCTGCATCTGGGGCAGAGTGCGGCGCTCCGCATCGAGGGCGTGACCGTTGTCGTGATCTCTGACCGGACGCAAACGGCGGACCCGGTGTTTTTCCACATGCTTGGCCTCGATGTCGGGGCGGCGCGCACGGTGGTCGTGAAGTCGCGCGGCCATTTCCGCGCGGGCTTCGGCGGCTGGTTCCCGCCCACGCAGGTCTTTGAAATCGACACCGCTGGGCTCACCTCGCCCGTCTTGGAGCGCTGGCCGTTCGAGCGACTGCCCCGCCCCTCCTTTCCGCTGGACCCCGAGACCGTGTGGAGCGGCACGGGTCCCGACTGAAGACCAAGATGCCAGCTGCACTGGGTCCGCGATGACCGTGCACGATCCGGTCCAAACGCCGTCCAGACACGGATACGGTCGACGCGTGGTGGTTGACCCTGCCACCATGACCGCGGTGGAGGGCGGTGACCAAGTGCCTTAGCGGTGCCTGGCCAGCACCCTTGGCGCGGGCAGACAACGCGATCGCGGGTAGAGCCCTGTCACCAGGTCAGCAGGCTGGGGCCGACCAGTGCGCCCAGCATGGCGACTAGCAGGACCGACAGGCTGTGCGCCGAGAGCGCCGCGATCATCTCGTCGATCGGGCAGCTTAGCGTATAGGCCAGCGCGCCGATGGCGCCCGCCACCAAGCCGATCATCGCCCCGGCCGCGCGGGGCGACGACGGGGCCTGCCGGCGCATGGCATGGCAGAGGAACAGGAAGGGCGCTGTGGCGAGCAGGCCGATGATCTGGGCGCAGTGCATCACATGCGTCGGATGGAACGCGGTGATGCCCTGCACCTGCCCCATGAGCGCCATGGCGGCCATCGCAACCAGCAGCGCGGCAAGCGGTCCGAAGCGCGCGAGCGGTGGCGCAGGCTCGGGACGTGACATCCGTATCGTGGCCCAGAGCGCCGCCGCGGTCATGGCGGCCCAAAGCATCACGCCGAGCGTCGCCTCTCCCGGTGCGGCGACGCGCAGTCCATAGAGCACGAGCGACAGCGGAATAGTAAGCACGAGCGCGACGCCCGCCGCTCCGCCAAGGCCAAGACCCCCGTTGGCGGAGGTGGCGCCCCCATCCGGCAGGTCGGCGGCGAGGCGGCGGATCAGATCGTCGGTTCTCATCGGCCGCGCCCTTGCCCGCCAGGCCCTGTCGACCCGGCCACGGCCGTCTCTTGCCCGGGCTCGCTCTCGGCCAGGCTGGCAAGCCGCGCGAGACCGCGGTGAAAGGCGACGCGCACGGCGCCCTCGCTGATGCCAAAACGCTCGGCACAGCCCGCGATGGTCATGCCGTCGATGCCAAGTGCCGCGACCACGCCCCGCTCGCGGCTCGGCAGGGTTGCGATGCGGTTATGCATCTCGGTGGCCGCCACCGGCCGGGCCTGCGCCGGCGCGGCAACGGTCTCGACGACAAGGTCGAAGCTGTCCGAGGTCATCGCCTGCCGCTTGCCGATACGGCGGAGTGCGTCGACGGTCTTGTAGCGGATGATGGCATCGACCCAGGGGCCGATCGGTCGGCTGGGCTCCCAGGTGTCGCGCTTGGCGTGGATGGCGGTCAGCACGTCCTGCACGATGTCCTCGATCTCGTGCGGGCCGGCGCCCAGGCGCGTGACGCGCGCCCCAGCATAGCGGCGCACCCGCCCCGCGATCGCCGTGAGAAGGTCGCCATAGGTCCGCCGGTCGCCGGCGCGCGCCGCGATCATGGCCGCGCTCCAGCGCGTCTCGCGCATCGCCGCTGCGTGGTGCCCGATCATGCCTTCTCCGATTGAACCACCCGAGCTCGAGGTTTGCATCGCACGCGACAGCGTTTCACGCGGGCACGATGCTGTCAGCCTTGACCGATCGGCCATCACCTCGGCGTGAGCGTGTGTAACGGCTGGCCTTTCGCATCGAATATAGGCGTACTGGCGGGGGCGTTCCGGCGAAGAACCGGGGCGCTGCGACCGCTGTCGTCGACATCTGCTGAAGGGAGACCCGCCTCATGTCGAGCAAGACCATCGTTACCGCCGCGGCCATTGCGACCGCCGTCGCCGCCGTCTCGGCCGCACACACCACCCCCGCCCAGGCTCAGGGCAAGGAGAAGTGCTATGGCATTTCGCTCGCGGGCAAGAACGACTGCGCCGCGGGCAAGGGCACGACCTGCGCCGGCTCCTCGACGATCGACTATCAGGGCAATGCCTGGACGCTGGTGCCCGCGGGCGACTGCCTGAAGTTCGGTGTGGAGCAGACCGCCGAGTTCGATCTGCCGGGCGACCGCCAGGGCTCGCTTGAGCCGCTCGAGCGCGATCTGCCGGCCTGATCGGTCGCACCACGATGTGGGCGGAGGCGGGGTAGCGACCCTGGCTCTGCCGTTCCGCGCCCAGACAGTGCGCCGAGCCTTTGAGCGCGACCTGTGCGCCAGGCCTGTGCGCCGGGCCTGCCCCGCCCAACTCGTGCACCCCGCCCGCCACCAAGCACTGAGGTAGAGCCATGACGACGCTTCCCGGAACCACGCTGCCGGCTGCGGCTGGCCTGCCGTTCAAGCACAGCCATTGGCCGGAGATTGACGCCGCAGGCGGCGCCGCTGCCTGGTACGAGGTGCATGCCGAGAACTACATGGGCGCGGGCGGCCCGCCGCACCGGATGCTGGCTGCGCTGGCCGAGCTGCGGCCGATCTCGCTGCACGGCGTCGGCCTGTCGATCGGGGGCGAGGGGCGGCTCGACCGCGATCATCTCGACCGTCTGCACAGTCTGGTCGAGCGCTATCGCCCGGCGAGCTTTTCCGAGCATCTCGCCTGGTCGACCCATGACGATGTCTATTTCAACGACCTGCTACCGCTGCCCTACAATGCGGACACACTGGCGCGGGTCGCCGACCATATCGACGATGCGCAGGAAGCCGTCGGCCGGCGCCTGCTGCTCGAGAACCCGTCGAGCTATGTCGAGTTGGCTGGCGCGACGATGGACGAGACCGACTTTCTGATCGCGGTGGCGGCGCGGACGGGCTGTGGCCTGCTGCTCGATATCAACAACGTCTATGTCTCGGCAGTGAACCAGGGGTTCGAGCCGACCGATTATCTCGACCGTTTCCCGCTGCATCTGGTGGGCGAGATCCATCTCGCCGGCCACGCGACCGAGATCGAGGCGGATGGCGGACGGCTTTTGATCGACAGCCATGACCGCCGCGTGGACGAGGCCGTCTGGGCGCTCTTCCAGCGGACGCTGAAGCGCACCGGCCCGCTGCCGACGTTGGTCGAGTGGGATAACGACCTGCCCGCCTTCGAGATCCTGATGGACGAGGCCGCCATTGCCGAGCGTGCGCTTGCCCGGGTGCGCGGCGCCGCGGTCGCGGCCGAGTGATGCCCGAGGACTACCCCCGCGAAACCGGTGTCGCCGACCGACCCGCAATGGCCGTGCCGCAGCGGCCCGATGCCTCCTCCGACGAGACGGCAATGGCAGAGGCGCTCCTCGCGCCGGACCGGCCGACGCCGGATGCGGTGCTGACGGCCCGGCGTTTCGCGGTCTATCGCAACAACGTCGTGGTGGGCCTGATCGACGCGATGGCCGCGACCTATCCCGCGGTGCAGGCGCTGGTCGGCGAGACCTTCTTCCGGGCCGCTGCGCGCGAATTCGCGCTGGCCCACCCGCCGAGCTCGCCGATCCTGATCGACTGGGGCGGCGACTTCCCGGCCTGGATCGCGGCGTTTCCACCGGCGGCGGGCGTGCCCTATCTGGGTGATGTCGCCCGGCTCGAATGGGCCTGGAACACCGCCTACAACGCCGCCGAGGCAAAGCCGCTGGATGTGGCTGCGCTGCTCGCAGTGCCGCCCGATGCCATTGCCACCGCCTGCGTCGCGCTGCATCCGTCACTGGCTCTCGTCGGCTCGCCCTTTCCCGTCGTCTCGATCTGGGCACAGGCGACCGGCCGCGTCACAGCCCGCCCCCTCGACATGGGGGGAGGGGAGACTGCGCTGATCGTCCGGCCCGAGGCCGAGGTCGATGTGCGCGTGCTCGACGCCGGCACCGAGGTCTTCCTGCAGCAGCTGCTCGCGGGCGCAAACATCGCCGAGGCCGCCGCTAGGGCAGGTGGCGATGAGGATCTCTTGGCCGAGCGTCTCGGCGGGCTGTTCCAGCTTCGCCTCGCCATCGACCTCGTGACGGCCGTCAACGAGAATTGCTTGTGACTGCGGTCACGGAGACCTGCTCGTGACAGCTGTCACGGAGACCTAGAACTGGCCTGGAGCACAGTACAGGCTGCATTTCCCAAACGGGCAACAAGGATCTGAGGAGACCCCCCATGAGCCGCCCCTCTCTCTTTGCCACCATGATCGGCAAGGCCAATGGCGCCGCCGGCAGTTTCGAGCGGGCGCTTGACGGATGGTTGCCAGGCCTCGCCGCGCGTCTGGTCTTCGCGGCGGTGCTGTTCGGCTATTTCTGGAACGCCGCGCTGACCAAGATCGGCGATGGGGTGGGCGGCGTCTTCACCATCGTGGATGGCGCCTACTTCCAGATCGTGCCGCCGATCGTGGAGGCCGCCGGCTACGACGCCAGCGCCGTCGCCTTCTGGCCCTGGGGTTTCATCGTGACACTCGGCACCTATTCGGAATTCCTGCTGCCGCTGCTGATCGTCGTTGGGCTTTTCACGCGCATCGCGGCGCTGGGCATGATCGTCTTCATCATCGTCCAAAGCTATGTCGACATCGCGTTCCACGCCGTCGATGCTGAGACCATGGGCGCGCTGTTCGACCGGATCCCCACGGCTGCGATCATGGATCAGCGGGCGCTCTGGATCTTCATGCTGCTGGTGCTGGTGGTGAAGGGGGCGGGTGCGCTCTCGCTCGACGCGCTGATCGGACGGGCCGCGGGTGGCGAGCGCGCCGCGCCGGAACCCATGCTTGCGGAATAGGCGGGCGCGCCGCCTCGGCCGGTGCCGTCACGCGTCATTGCGGGCGCAGCGCCGCACGACCGGGAAGGGCGGGAGCCAACTTTCCCGCCGGATCGTCCAGAGCTCGTAGTCCGGCACGAAACGGTCGGGGGCATCCAACGTGCCGAGATGGACCTCGATCTCCTCGCCGGTCTCGGCAAAGACCGAAGAGCCGCAGCGCGGGCAGAAATGCCGTCCCTCATGGGACGCGGTCGCGCCCTCTACGGTGACGGCCGCGCGCGGGAAGATCGCGGCGGCGTAGAAAAGCGCGCCGTGGTGCTTGCGGCAATCGAGACAATGACAGATGCCGACCCGGTCGGGTGACCCGACCGCGCTAAGCTTGACTGCACCGCAGAGACACCCGCCCGTTACGCTCTCCATGCCTGCCATCCTTGCCTGACCTGCACCCTAGCTTAGCGGAATCGCAGCTGGTCGCTGCGATGAGTCTGGGTGGGCACGCTTGGCGTGGCACCGGGTGTCGCCGGATGGCATCGTGGCGGTTGCGGGGTCGGGCGTCTTGGCTGGGGAGAAGCCGCGAGGGCTTCTGTCCGAGCGTGCCGAAGTGGGCGGGCGCCTCAAGGACAAGCGGGCTCCGCCCGTCGCTGGCGCGATCCTTGACCCGCCCGCCCTCTGCGGCGTCCTGAGAAAAGAAAAAGGCGGCACCTGGATGCCGCCTTTCGGTCCTGCTCTGGGAGGGGGGCTGGTTCAGCCGCCGAAGTCGTCGAGCATGATGTCCTCGCGGTCCACGCCGAGCTCGAGCAGCATGTTGATGACCGAGCTGTTCATGATCGGGGGGCCGCACATGTAGTACTCGCAGTCCTCCGGCGCCGGGTGATCCTTGAGATACTCGTTGAAGAGCACGTTGTGGATGAAGCCGGTATAGCCCTCCCAATTGTCCTCGGGCAGGGCGTCGGACAGGGCGACATGCCAGGTGAAGTTCGGGAACTCGGCGGCAAGCGCGTCGAAATCCTCGACGAAGAACATCTCGCGCTTTGAGCGCGCACCGTACCAGAAGGTGATCTTGCGGTCGCGGTTCTTCAGGCGCTTCAGCTGGTCGAAGATGTGGCTCCGCATCGGGGCCATGCCGGCGCCGCCACCGATGAAGACCATCTCCTTTGGCGTCTCGCGGGCGAAGAACTCGCCGAAGGGACCCGAGATCGTGACTCTGTCGCCCGGCTTCAGATTGAAGATGTAAGACGACATCTTGCCCGGAGGGATGCCCTGTGATCCCGGCGGCGGCGAGGCCACGCGGACATTGAGCATGATCATGCCCTTTTCTTCGGGGTAGTTCGCCATCGAATAGGCGCGCTCGATGGGTTCCTCGACCTTGCTCTCGTACTGCCAGAGATTGAACTTGTCCCAGTCTTCCCGGTACTCGTTCTCCACATCGAACTCGGTGTATTTCAGGTGATGGGCCGGTGCCTCGATCTGGATATAGCCACCGGCGCGAAAGTTGACGTTCTCCCCCTCGGGCAGCTCCAGCACCAGCGCTTTGATGAAGGTCGCCACGTTCTCGTTGGAGCGCACGGTGCACTCCCACTTCTTGACGCCGAAGACCTCCTCGGGAACCTCGATCTTCATGTCCTGCTTGACCGCGACCTGGCAGGACAGACGGTCGCCGCAGGAGGCCTCGCGCTTGGTGATATGGCTCTCTTCCGTGGGCAGGATCGAGCCGCCACCCTCATGCACCTTGACGCGGCATTGCGCGCAGGTGCCGCCGCCGCCGCAGGCCGAGGGGACGAAGAGCTTCTGCTCGGCCAGCGTCTGCAAGAGCTTGCCGCCCGCCGGGACCGAGATCGTCTTCTCGCCGTTGATCGTGATGTTCACATTGCCCGTGGAGACCAGCCGTGAGCGGGCCGCCAGGATGATCGTGACCAGCGCGAGCACGATCAGGGTGAACAGGATGATGCCGAGGCCGAAGGTTGCCATCTGCAGAGTTCCTCAGAGTTTCACGCCAGAGAAGGACATGAAGGCCATGGCCATGAGGCCGGCCGAGATGAAGGTGATGCCTAGGCCCTGCAGACCATCGGGAATATCGGCGTATTTCAGCTTTTCGCGCACGCCCGCCATGGCGGTGATCGCCAGCGCCCAACCAAAGCCGGACGACGCGCCATACGTGACGCTTTCGACGAAGTTATAGTCCCGCTCCACCATGAAGAGTGAGCCGCCGAGGATCGCGCAATTCACGGTGATCAGCGGCAGAAACACGCCGAGCGCGTTGTAGAGCGGCGGGAAGTACTTATCGAGCACCATCTCGAGGATCTGCACAAGTGCGGCGATCACACCGATATAGGAGATCAGGCCGAGGAAGGTGAGGTCGATATCCGGCAGCCCCGCCCAGGCCAGCGCGCCGGGGGCGAGCAGGTAGCTGAGGATCAGGTTGTTCGCCGGCACCGTGATCGCCTGCACGATCATCACCGAAATGCCGAGCCCGATGGCGGTCGCGATCTTTTTCGACACCGCGATGAAGGTGCACATGCCGAGGAAGAAGGAGAGGGCGAGGTTCTCGACGAAGATTGCCTTCACCGCGAGGGAGATGAGCTCTTCCATCAATGCGCCTCAACCGTCTGGATCTTGTATTCGCGTTCTTCGACCTGCGCCGGCTTCCAGGCGCGGATCGCCCAGATGATCAGCCCGATGATGAAGAACGCCGAGGGCGGCAGCAGCAGCAGGCCGTTCGGCACGTACCAGCCACCGTTGTTCACCGTCTGCAGGATGGTGACACCGAACAGGCTGCCCGAGCCGAACAGCTCGCGGATGAAGCCCACCAGCAGCAGAATGAGGCCATAGCCAAGCCCGTTGCCGACACCGTCGATAAAGCTCTCGACCGGCGGGTTTTTCATGGCGAAGGCCTCCGCCCGGCCCATCACGATGCAGTTGGTGATGATCAGGCCGACGAAGACCGACAGGGTCTTGGAGATCTCGTAGGCATAGGCCTTCAGCACCTGATCGACGAGGATCACCAGCGAGGCGATGATCACCATCTGCACGATGATGCGGATCGAGCCTGGGATCTGGCTGCGGATCATCGAGATGAACATCGAGGAGAACCCGGTCACCAGCGTCACGGCGATGGCCATCACGGCCGCCACCTGCAGCGAGGAGGTCACCGCCAGCGCCGAGCAGATGCCCAGCACCTGCAGCGTGATCGGGTTGTTGTCGACCAGCGGGTCGACCAGCATCTCGCGCCGTTTGTGGGGCATCAGAGGTTCCCCTCTCTCAGGTTCTCGAGCATCGGCGCAAAGCCGGCCTCACCCATCCAGAATTTGACCAGGTTATCGACGCCGACCGTGGTCAGCGTGGCGCCTGCCAGGGCGTCGATGTGGTAATCAGGCCCGGCGGCGCTGACGCTTTTGCTGACATTGATCTGCAGCGCGCCGTCGTCATCGGCGAGCTTCTTGCCGTGCCAGAGCGCCTTCCAGCGCGGATTGTCGACCTCGGCGCCCAGGCCCGGCGTCTCGGCATGCTCGTAGAACTGCAGGCCGAAGATGTCGTTGCCGTTCTCTTCGAGCGCGATGAACCCGTACAGCGTGGACCAGAGACCGTAGCCGTGGATCGGCAGGATCACCTTGTCGATCGCGCCCTGATCGTCGCGGAGCAGGTAGACAGTGGCGTAATCGGCCCGGCGGCCGATGCCGGCCGGGTCTTCAGTCAGCGCGGTGGAGGTCGCCGGGTCGTCGGCTGCGGCACGGTCATCGAACGCGCCCGCCTCGAACTTGTCGGTGAAGGTGCCGGTTTCCAGATCCACGATCCGAGGTTCGAAGGCCGAGAACGCCTCCAGCACGTCGACGCCCGGCTCATAGATGCCCGCGACCTGCAGGATGTTGATCTGCTTGTCCTTCAGCGCATTGACCGCCTGGATCGGGCGCAGCGCCACCGCCGCCGCCGAGACGACCATCGAGGCCACCAGACACAGCGAGACGGCGACGATCACCGTCTTCTCGACCGAGTCCGTCGGCAGGTCGATGACGCGCCGGATCGCTGTTCGGACCGTCTGGAGCGTGCCCTGCACGCCCGTGGGTTTGTGCTCGATATCAGACACTTCGACGTGCCCTCCGCCGGATGTTGGCCTGTACCACGAAGTAGTCGATCAGCGGCGCGAAGACGTTGCCGAACAGGATCGCGAGCATCATGCCTTCGGGGAAGGCGGGGTTGATGACGCGGATCATGACGACCATGAACCCGATCAGTGCGCCGTAGATGTACCGGCCGAGATTGGTGTGGGCGCCAGACACGGGCTCGGTCACCATGAAGACCAGCCCGAAGGCATAGCCGCCCACCACCAGGTGCCAGTACCAGGGCATGGCGAACATCGGGTTGGTGTCGGAGCCCACCGCATTCAGCAGCAGCGAGAAGCCGATCATGCCGCCCATACAGCCCACGACCATGCGGTAGTTGGCGATCTTGGTCGCGAGCAGGAAGGCGAGCCCGAAGAGACAGGCCAGTGTCGAGGTCTCACCCATCGAGCCCGGCACGACGCCGAGGAAGCTGTCCCACCAGGTCATGCCGCGGGCCGCGAGCTCCTGAAACCCCTCCGAGGCTGACACAGCGAGTGCGGTGGCGCCGGTGAACCCGTCGACCGGCACCCAGACGCTGTCGCCCGAAAGCTGCGCGGGATAGGCGAAGTACAGAAAGGCACGGCCCGTCAGCGCGGGGTTCAGGAAGTTCTTGCCGGTCCCGCCGAAGACTTCCTTGCCGATCACGACGCCGAAAATGATGCCGAGCGCCACCTGCCACAACGGCGTGGTCGCCGGCAGGATCAGCGCATAGAGCATCGAGGAGACGAGGAAGCCCTCGTTGACCTCATGCTTGCGCACGGTGGCGAAGATCACCTCGAAGATGCCGCCCGCAACGAGCGTGGTGATGTAGATCGGCAGGAAATACATCAGCCCGTGCATGATGTTGGCGAGCGGGTTGGCCGGGTTGAAGCCGATGCCGATGAAGTCGAGGAAGGCCGCGCGCCAGCCCGATGGGCCAAACTCCGCAATCGCCAGATTGGTCTGGTAGCCGACGTTGAAGAGCCCCATCAGGATGCAGGGCGTCGTCGCGATCACGACATAGGTCATGATCCGCTTCATATCGATGTAGGACCGGGCATGCGGCGCCACGGTCGTCACGGTCTTGGGCGTGTAGAGGAAGCTCTCCACCATTTCGTACATGGGGAAGTAGCGCTCGTACTTGCCGCCCCGTTCGAAATGCGGCTCGATCCGGTCGAAGAATGCGCGCAGGCTCAACTCTCAGCCCTCCTTCTCGATCCGGGTCAGACAATCGCGAAGCGCCATGCCGTATTCGTATTTCGCGGGGCAAGCGAAGCCGACGAGGCCGAGGTCTTCCTCGTCCAGTTCCAGCGCGCCAAGGGCCTGCGCCTGATCGGTGTCCATGACAAGGAGCGCGCGCAAAAGCTGGGTCGGCAGGTAGTCCTGCGGCATCAGCTGCTCGAAGGTGCCGAGCGGCACCATCGCGCGGCGCCCGCCGTTCAGGTTGGACGTCATCGGATACTCGGCCGTCTTCATCGCCGAGCCCAGCACCGGCTGGAAGGCGTATTTTTCCGCCATCGGGCGGATCCAACCGAGGGGGATCTGCTCGCGATCTTCCTCGATTAACGTGATCTGCCGGGCATATCGGCCGAGGAAGGCGCTGACATCGGTGCTCATCCGACCGCTGAGGACCGATCCCGCGATCATCCGAACCGGGCGATCACGGGCGATGTCGGCTTCGGTCAGATCGACGATTGACGCGCCTGCCAGCGTGCGGACGACCCGTGGTTGGGCGCACATCGGCCCGGTCAGCGCCACGATTCGCGTCGCGTCATAGCGACCGGTCTGCATCAGGTGGCCAATCGCAATGACGTCGTGATAGCCGATGGTCCAGACCGTACGGGAGGCACTCGACGGCTGCAGAAAATGAATATGCGTCCCCGCCAGGCCTGCGGGATGCGGGCCCGAAAACACCGCTGCCTCGACGCCCGGCAGATCGGCTCCTGGCACGTCGGCCCCAGGTGCATGGCAAAGATACGTCTTGCCCTCGCTGAGCTGGGCAACCGCGGCCAGCCCGTCGCGAAATGCATCGGGCGCCTCGCCGATGGCGATCAGGGGATCGGCTGCCAGCGGCTCGGTATCCATCGCCGTGACGAAGATCGCAGCAGGCCGCGTGTCGGGCGTCGGCACCTTCGAATAGGGCCGCGTGCGAAACGAGGTCCAAAGCCCGGCGGCGCAGAGCTTTCCAACGACACCTTCGGCCGTGTCGGCACTGCCCACGGCGGAGAAATCGAGCGGCTCGGCCACGTCGTCCAGCACTTGGATCTCGATGCTGATCAGCCGGCGGCGCGCGCCACGATTGATCGCCTTGATGCGCCCCGTGACCGGCGAGACGACCATGACCTCGGGCGTGTCCTTGTCGAACAGGACCGGTGCGCCGGCGCCCACAAGATCGCCTTCCTCCACCTGAATTCGCGGCTTCAGCCCGATGTAATCGTCGCCGATGATTCCGACCGAGCGGACCTCCGGCCCGTCGACGACGACTGGCCCAGGAGCGCCCGTGATGGGGATATTCAACCCCTTACGGAGCGAGAAGCGCTGCATGCCTGCCTACCTTTACCGGTCAGTGTCGATCCGCCGATGCAACACCTGAGCTGCGATGGCCGATCGTGGCGTTTTGGAACATACATCCACATAGCGGATGTTCCAGCACATACGAAAGGGTACCGCGCCAACAGGACGCGGGTTTTTGATTGCCACGTGCCTTGCGGTGCAGCAAAGCGCCCGCTCGCGCGGTTTGGACGTGGTTTGGGTCGTCGCTCGGTAGCTTCATCGCTGCTCGCCAACGGCTCATCGCCGATCGAAGGGCGGCTTCCTGACGCGTGGTGATTCGCCACTTTTGGTCGGCGAAGGGGTGCTGATGGCGGGATTTTGCACTGCGGCTGGCGGTCATTTCGCCCTCGTCGACGGGCAGCGAGACCTAAGTCGCAGCCTTCCATGGGGCCGCTGGTCACAGGCCCCTTTGGTTTTAAGCGGGGATCATTGCAGCTTCCGCTTGGTGGGGGTATGTTCCACGCACCGAATAGGACGCCGCAATAGGTGACATCGTGACCGACCTGACCAAGCTCTCTCGCCGCACGTTTATGGTCATGCCGCTGGCGCTGGCCGCCTGTCAGCCGGGGGCCGAGGAATTCGACATCGTGGGCGCAACGATGGGGACGACCTATCGCGTGGTTGCGGCCGATCCCTCGGGCCGGGTCGACCAAGCCGCCATGCGAGGCGCGATCGACACCGCGTTGGCAAACGTCAATCGAACCATGTCGAACTGGGATGAAACCTCCGAGATCTCCCGCTTTAACGCGATGCGGGGCACGGAGGCGATCACGGTGTCGGCTGAGCTCGCCGAGGTAATGCAGGCCGCGGAGGCCGTGCATGCCGCGAGCGCCGGGCGGTTCGACACCACGATGGGTCCGGTGATCGAGCTCTGGGGTTTCGGTGCGCCGCGCGCCAGCGGGATTCCGGGCGATGCTGCGATCGAGGCCGCCAGGGCGCGCGCCGGTCACGCGCATACACTTGCTGTCGGCGACGGCACGCTCCGCAAGAAGCTGCCCGAGGCGCAGGTCTACCTCGCCGCGATCGGTAAGGGTTACGGCGCCGACGCCGTCGCCAGGGCGATCGAGGGTTTTGGTATCCGCGACTACATGGTGGAGATCGGCGGCGATCTTTACGTATCCGGGCGCAACCCGGACGGGCTGGAGTGGCGCATCGGCATCGAGATGCCGGCGGCCGGCACGCGCGACGTGCTGGAGGTGGTGAGCGTCAGCGATCTCGGCCTCGCCTCGTCGGGCGATTACCGCAACTATTTCGAGCGTGATGGCCAGCGTTTCTCCCACCTGCTCGATCCGACGACCGGCCGGCCGGTGACGCATGAGACGGCGGCGGTGACGGTTCTGGCCGAGAACGCGATGATGGCCGATGCCTGGGCGACGGCGCTGCATGTCCTTGGCACCGAAGCCGGTATGGAGATCGCAGAGGCCCGGGGCCTCGCGGCGCTCTTCGTCGAGCGCGACGGCGCGGCCCGCGGCTTCCGCACACGGGCGAGCAGCGCCTTCACCGCGCGCACGGGCCTTGGCTGAGACACGGAACAGGGGCAGCCAATGGCCACCTTTTTCCTGACATTCGGACTTCTGCTGCTGATCATGCTGGGCATGGCGGCGGGCGTGATCCTGATGGGGCGGAGCATCAAGGGCAGCTGTGGCGGTCTGAACGCCATTGCCGATGCCGACAAGTGCCTTGTCTGCAAGAAAGATATCGATCCCAACAGCCCGCTGCGCGAGCGTCTACAGTGCCCTCGCGCGCGCCGGATGCTGGAGCGGGCCGGCCTCGACGCGGCCGAGGAAGGCGTTGGGTGATCTGTCACCCAACCAGCTTACGCGTGCCGATGCTGCGTCGTGGCGTGTCTAGCCGTGATCGAGTGGTACAAAACCCAAGGTGAGCAAAAAGACGGCCGTGAGCGAGCCATAGGCCCAAAGCTGCCAGGCTGGCCCCTCGGCCTTCCAGACACGCCGATACTGGTAGCCGCCCCAACAGGCGATCACGAACAGGCAGGTGGCCACCGCTGGGGACAAAACGAGGTCGTCCAAGGGAGTTCTCCGATAAGGCACAGAATCGGTTAGCGTCGGAGACTTCGAAATAAAAGAATGGTCGGAGGAAACGCCATGCCAGAGTCCTACACGGGGCGGATGCGCCAGGACCGGGAGAGCCAGCGCACCTACAGCCAAAGCGTCACCACGAACTCGATGTCGGCGACGGCGAATGTCGCCACGCTGCTCGGCTCGAAAGGGCGCGACGTCTTTTCCATCAAGCCGGACGACACGCTGGGCCATGCGGTGGAGCTGCTCCGCGACCACCGGATCGGTGCGCTGGTGGTGACCGATGACAGCGGCGCCCTGGTCGGGATCCTTTCCGAGCGTGACATCGTGCGCAAACTGGCCGAGACGCCGGGCAAGACGCTGCCGCAGCAGGTGAAGGAGGTGATGACTTCCAAAGTGGAGACCTGCACGCCCGACGATCCGCTCGTCAGCGTTCTGCAGAAGATGACCGCGGGCCGCTTCCGCCACCTGCCTGCGCTGGATGACAGCGGCAAGCTGGTGGGTGTTGTCACCATCGGCGACGTCATCGGTTTCCGGCTGAGAGAGCTGGAGCATGAGACGCTGCAACTGAAGCAGCTGATCGTCGGCTGACACGCGACCTTCGTCTCACTGTCATCGCCGTGCAAGACTTCCGGGATAGGCCGCGCCTCGGACCGAGGGCGCAGCGTCTGCTAATGCTGATGTGCGAAACGCGGGCCATCGCGCGTGCCGGTCCGATGGCTTTTGCAGGGAGCATTCCGATGATCACCAAGACGCTTTGCCTCAGACTGACCACCACCGCACTGGCCCTGACCTTCGTGCTTGGCACGGCGGGCAGCCCGGCCGCGCAGGAGACCGGCAATGTGGTCTTCTTCCACCCTGACGGTACCGCGGTGAACCATTGGACGGCCGCACGCATGCACACGGTTGGCCCCGACGGCACGCTCAACTGGGACCGCCTGCCGGGGATCGGCGTCTATACCGGGCATATGCGCGACCGGCTGACGGGGACCTCCCATGGCGGTGCGACGACGCATGCCTATGGCGTGAAGACGGTCGCCGACAGCTTTGGGCTGGACGGCACCGCCCCGATCACCGCGGCCTCGGGCCAGCAGATGTCAATCGCCGAGGAGGCGATGGCCGCCGGCAAGGCCGTGGCGCTGGTGCAGACGGGTCATATTGCCGAGCCGGGCACCGCTGCCTTCGTCGCGTCGGTCGAGAGCCGCAGCAACCGTCACGAGATCGCGCGCCAGGTCATCGAATCGCGTGCCCAGGTGATCATGGCGGGCGGTGAGCGCTACCTGCTGCCCGAGGGTGTCGAGGGTCGGCACGGCGCCGGCATGCGCGGCGATGACCTGAACCTGATCGCGCGCGCCGAAGAGCTTGGGTACACCATCGTGTACTCCCGCGAGGAATTGCTGGCGCTCGACCCCGCCGAGGTGGATCGGCTGCTGGGCGTCTTTGCGAGCGACCACACCTTCAACGATCAGGAGTTCGAGCGTAACGCGCTCGCCGGCCTGCCGACCTATGCGCCCGGAGCACCCAGCATCGCCGAGATGAGTGCCGTCGCGCTGCAGATCGTCTCTCGCGACGAGGACGGCTTCTTTGCCGTGATCGAAGAGGAAGGTACCGACAATATCGCCAACAACATGAACGCGGCCGGGACGCTTGAGGCGCTGGCCCGGGCGGACGCGGCCACGGGCGTGATCCTCGATTTCATCGACAACAACCCGGACACCTTGTTGCTGATGGCGGCCGACAGCGATGCTGCCGGCCTGCAGGTCTACACCGGCAGCAGGGCCTTCACCCGCGATGGGCATGTGGTCGCCTCGACCCGGGGCGGCGGTATCCTCAAGGGTAAACAGGGCGCCTTTGGCGAGGTCTTCATGGCCAAGCCGGATGCCCAGGGCGTCAGCCTGCCCTTCGCCATCGCCTTCACCGGCTATAGCGATGTGGCCGGCGGTATCCTCGTGCGCGCGGCGGGGTTGAATCACGATCGCGTCGAGCCGCTCATGGACAACAGCGACATCTACGGCTTGATGCACACCACGCTGTTCGGAGAGCCGGCGCAAGCCGCCTCACAGTGATCGGACTTCGCTGACAAAACCGAGGGCGTCGCGACGCGCGGCGCCCTCTCGTTGGCGGATCGTGGTCAGGTCGTGGCACCCGCCGCGTCGCCATCAGCCCTCTCGGCCCCGTTGCTACGCCGGATATCGGGGTGCAGTGCCGTGCCGAGGATGTGTTGCGACTTGTGGATGACGTGACGCGTCGCCCCGACAATCAGCGGATCGGGCGGCTGCACGACGCGATGGTCCTTGCCCGGATAGTCGAGTGAGCTGAGGAAGTGCAGCATGCAGTTCAGCCGCGCGCGCTTTTTGTCGGTCGATTTGATGATCGTCCAGGGCGCGTCGGCGGTGTCCGTATAGAAGAACATCGCCTCTTTCGCCTCGGTGTAATCGTCCCATTTATCGAGGCTGGCCTTGTCGATGGGCGACAGCTTCCACTGTTTTAGCGGATCGATCTCGCGCGACTTGAAGCGGCGGCGCTGCTCGTCCTGCGTGACCGAAAACCAGTATTTGTAGAGATGGATACCCGAGCGGGTGAGCATCCGCTCCAAATCCGGGGTCTGGCGCATGAATTCCAGGTAGTCGGTCGGCGAGCAGAAGCCCATCACCCGCTCAACCCCCGCACGGTTGTACCAGGAGCGGTCGAAGAACACCATTTCGCCCGCGGTGGGAAGGTGGCCGAGATAGCGCTGGAAGAACCATTGCCCGCGCTCAACATCGGAGGGTTTGTTGAGCGCCACCACCCTCGCGGCGCGCGGGTTCAGGTGCTCGGTGAAGCGCTTGATGGTGCCGCCCTTGCCGGCGGCGTCGCGCCCCTCGAAGAGCAGCACGAATTTCTGTCCCGTCTCCTGCGCCCAGAGCTGCACTTTCAGGAGTTCTGCCTGCAGCTTGGCTTTCTGGCGCTCATAGGCCGGGCGTTTCATCCGGTCGGCATAGGGATACTCGCCCGTCTCGAAGGCATGCGCGATCGCTTCGGGGTCATGATGCACCCGCGGCGCCCGCGACGGCCGTGACCCCGCCCGCGCCGCGGGAGAGGGCGTCGGCGCTGTTGGTGCCGCCCTCTTCTGCGTGACCGCGGCGGTCTCGCCAGCGGACTGGCCCGAAACTTGGCCCGAGTGTTGGCCCGTGTCCTGTTCAGGCACCGCGTCCTTGACTTCGGTGCTTAGCGGGGCGTCCAGATCCATGCTCATCTCGGCCTCCTTCGCGGTCTCGCCCAGAGGCGATAGCGGTGGAGGCGCGGGCCTACCTTGTCCTCGGTCAACCAGCCCTCGGCGGATCCTTCGCTCAGCGCCCGCGCGGCCGGGTCATCTCGGGGTCGAAACGGGCAGGCGCGACCAGGCGGGCCGGCATGCGCTCACCAAGGATCAGGATGTCGAGGGGCGGCATCTCGTCGGGCGCACGGCCGTTCGGCGCGTGTTCCGGCCTGACGAAAGCCATCGCCAGGTTTTCGCCGACCCGGTGACCCCAGCCCGCCGAGGTCACCGTGCCGACGACATCCTCACCGGCGAGCACGCTGTCGCCGGGATGGGCCGGTGCTGCGTCACTGACGAGGGCAAGGGTGACGAAACGCGCCCGCGGCGGCTGGTTCCGCTTGGCTTTCAAGGCCTGCTTGCCCGGGAAATCGGCGGCTTTGTCGAGGTCGACAAAGCGCGCCAGACCGCTCTCGAAAGGGTCGTATTCGGTGATGAGATCGGCCTTCCAGTGCCGGAATCCCTTCTCCAGCCGCATGCTCTCGGTAGCGTGCATGCCGAAGGGGGTAAGGCCATGGGGCGCGCCGGCCGCGCGGAGGATGCGATAGGCGGCCTCTGCCTGCGGCATCGGCACATGCAGCTCCCAGGCCCGCTCGCCCGAGAAGCTGACGGCCATCGCGACGCAGGCCACATGGCCGATATGGACGCGCTGGCAGGTGAGCCAGGGGAAGGCCGTGGCGCGCCAGTCGGTGCGGGGCGCGGCCTCGGCCAGGATCGCTTCGGCGCGCGGTCCCGCGATGACTAGGATCGTGTGGCTGTCGGTCAGCGGCTCCAGCGTGATCGACCCGTCGGCGGGCAGGCGGCGGGTGAACCAGTCGAGATCGTGGTGCTCGGCCGCCGCCGCCGATCCGATCCAAGCGGTCGTCTCGTCGAGGAGCGCGATGGTCACCTCACCCGCGACACTGCCCCGCTCGGTCAGGTAATAGGCGAGACCGACCTTGCCGGGGCGCTTCGGCACGCGGCCGGCCATCAGGCCGTCTAGCCAGTCTCGCCCGCCGGCTCCGTGGACCGCGATGCGGGTGAAGCCGTTCACCTCCATGATCCCGGCGCGGGTATGGACGGCCTCGACTTCCTTCGCGACGACCGCCTGGGAGGCGCACCAGCGGAAGCTGTGCGTCTCCTCGAACTCGGCGTCGGGGCGGTAAAAAAGCGCGCGCTCCCAGCCGTTGACCGGCCCGGTCTCGGCCCCCTCGGCCCGCAGGATCGGGGTCAGCGGCGTGGTGCGCAGATCGCGGCCGGCGGGGCGGTGCTCATGCGGGCGGTGGAAGCGGAATTCGTTCTGGTAGTCCTCGACCGCCTTCAGCGCCGTCCACTCGATGCTGGCATAGCGGCTGAACCGGCGCGGATCGAGCGCCCAGGTGTCGTAGACCGCCTCGCCATGGACCATCATCTGCGCGAGCAGCCAGCCATGGCCGCCGCCCTCACCCAGCCCCGCCCGCAGGCCCGTGATGCACCAGGCGTTTCGCTTGCCAGGGATAGGGCCCACCAGCGGCACGCCGTCGGGGGTGTAGGTGATCGGGCCGTTGATGATCGTGTGGATGCCGGTCTCGGCCAGGCAGGGCAGCCGCTCGATCGCGCCCTCCAGCACCGGCAGCACGCGGTCGGGATCATCGGGCGACAGCGCCATGGTGAAGTTGGGGTCGATCCCGTCCAGCCCCCAGGTCCGGCAGTCCTGCTCGTAGAAGCCGACCAGCAGGCCCTGCTTTTCCTGGCGCGAGTAGAAATCGGCATGGGGGCAGCGGATCAGCGGCACGCGGTGATCGAGCGCCTCGATGCCGGGAATGGGCTCGGTCAGGAAATACTGATGCTCCATCGAGGCGACGGGGTGCTCGACCCCCATCATCGCGCCGATCTCATTGCATCGATAGCCGCCGGCATTGATCACATGCTCGGCCTGGATGTCGCCTTTGGGGGTGTGGACGATCCACTCGCCGCCCGGTTTCTGCGTGAGGCCGGTGACGGGGGTGTGCCGGTGCACCTCGGCGCCTAGGCGTCGTGAGCGCCGGGCCAGCGCCTGACACAGCTGCGCGGGGTCGATATCGCCGTCCATCGGGTCCCAGAGTGCGCCTTTCAGGCCCTCCGTCGTGATCAGTGGGTGGCGGCGCCGGGCCTCCTCGGCGTCGATCAGCTCGAACTCGACCCCCATGCCCTTGGCCATCGACTGGAAGTGGCGATAGCCGTCGAGATGCCAGTCCTCGGTCGCCAGTCGCAGCCCGCCATCGGCATGGTGGTAGTTGATCGGGTAATCCGGGTCATCGGCCAGTTCCTTGTAAAGCTTGATCGAATGGGTTTTGAGACCGACCATCACCTGGATCGCGCCGAAATTGGTGACCTGGGCGGCCGAATGCCAGGTGGTGCCGGAGGTCAGCTCGTCCCGCTCCAGCAGCATGACGTCGGTCCAGCCCTCGAGGCAGAGATGGTAGAGCGCCGAGACGCCGGCGATGCCGCCCCCGATGACAACGGCGCGGGTGGTGGTTCTCATGGTGCGGCCCCGGCTCCCATCTCGACCTCGCTCAGGGTGGCGGCCGCAGCGCTGCTTTCGCGCGGCCAAAGCTGGGGGAAGAAGTCGCCGGCGATGCGGTCGCCGTCGCGGTAACCCTCGGCCTCGAACATCGCGCGCTCTCCGGCGGCCCAGTCGCCGCGGTAGCGGATCATGCCGTCGGGCGCGGTCATGCGCAGGGTAAAGCGGCGCACGGTCTTGGTCGGCACCGTCTCGGACAGGCCGCCGTGCAGCGTGCGCATGTCGAAGAAGATGCAGTCGCCCGCGTCGAGATCCCATTGCAGGATGTCATAAGCCCCCGGATCGGCGGCGATATCAGGCGGCGCGTGGTAGCGTCGGCCGTTGACCTCCACGCCGTCATCGTTCGGCGCCGGTCCGTCCTGCTGGTGCCCGTCGGCAAAGCGCACCCGCATGAACAGCTTGTCCCAGAGATGCGACCCGCGCACGAAGGCGATGCCGTTCTCGCGGTTCACCGGCTCCAGCGGGAGCCAAAGGACGCACATCGTCCCTTCGAAATCGAAATAGGCGAGGTCCTGGTGAAACGGCGGGCGCGAGCGGGAGCCCGCCTCGCGCAGGAACCAGTTGTCCATCACCAGATTGGCAGAGGGGGCGCCCAGCAGACGGGCGGCAAGCTCGCCACAGGGGCTCTCGTGCACAAAGCGGCGGAACTGGGGATAGTCGTTCCAAACCCAGAAATCCTCGAGGTATGCGGGCGCATCGGGCTCCTTCGTGTGGCGGGCGAAGCGGGGCGAGGGTGCGGCGATATCGGCCTCGATCCCCTCGCCCAGCGTCTTCAGCCAGGCGGGGTCGAAGGCGCCGCGCAGGCAGACAGCGCCGTCGCGCTGGAAGGCTGCGCGTGTCGCAGCGTCGATCAGTGTTGCCGGCTCCGTGGTCATCACGCCCTCCATCTGCCTGTTGGGCGATGGAACGACCGGCGTGGGGGCGGGTCAACGCGGTGTCGGCGTCATGCGGATATGCTTAACGGGCCGTTCGGGTTTTCCGCAGGTCATTGCTGGCGGGCCCGTCGCGCGCCGACCCTTCACCCTTGGCAGACGAAATCGCCCCGATGCCCGGGCCGCCAGAGGGAGACGCGCATGGCCGAGGCCCACGCATCCGAGAGCCAGACATCCGAGAGCCAGACATCCGAGAGCAAGTCATCCGAGAGCCAGTCGTCCGAGAGACCGCGGCGCGCCAAGCGGGCGACAAGCGGCGGGCGCGCGGCCCGGGTGGCCGAGCGACGCGCGACCGAGGGCCGACCGAATGCCGCGCCGCCGGGGCAGGCGGGCGGGCTGTATCGCCCGCTCTCCGGGCAGGATATCCAGGCGGTCTACGCCACGGCGCTCCGCCTGCTGGCCGATCTTGGCATGGGCGAGGCGCCGGATGTTTTGGTCGAGGCTGCGGTCGCCCGCGGGGCCGAGGTGAACGACCGGGGCCGCCTCTGTTTTCCCCGCGCGCTGATCGAGGACATTATTGCGGCGCATCCCAAGACCTTCACCTATCACGGCCGCGACCCGGCGCGCAGTTTCGAGGTGGGCGGCGATGCGGTGCATTTCGGCACCGGCGGCGCCGCAGTACAGACGGTGGATCTGGAGACCGGGGACTACCGCGCCTCGACGCTGGCCGATCTGCACGACTTCACCCGCCTGCAGGACCGGCTGACCAATATCAGCTGGTTCACCCGCTGCTGCATCGCGACCGATATCGAGGACGCCTTCGACCTCGACATGAACACCGCCTATGCGCTGGTCGCCAACACGACCAAGCCGGTGGGCACGGCCTTTACCCTCGGCGCCCATGTCGCCCCCATCGTCGAGATGTTCGACATGGTGCTGGGCGGTGAGGGGCGGTTTCGCCGCGCGCCGTTCTGCAAGGCGCATATCAGCCCGGTGATCTCGCCGATGCGCTATGGCGAGGATGCGGTGGACGTGACGCTCGCCTGCGTGCGGGCAGGCGTGCCCATCAGCTCAATCATCGCGGCGCAATCGGGGGCGACGGCGCCGGCGACGCTGGCGGGGTTTTTGGCGCAGTCGCTGGCCGAAACACTGGCGGGCCTTGCGCTGGTGCATGCCTTCCAGCCGGGCCATCCGGTGATCTTCTCCAACTGGCCGCTGGTCATCGATCTCCGCACAGGGGCCTTCTCGGGCGGCGGCGGTGAAAGCGCTGTCTTGAACGCGGCCTCGGCACAGGTGTCGAACTGGCTCGGTCTGCCCTCGGGCGTCGCCTGCTCGATGTCGGATGCCAAGGCGGTGGACGCGCAGATGGGATCTGAAAAAGCGATGGCGGCGCTGGCGGCGGGGCTCGCCGGCGGCAACATGGTTTATGAAAGCTCGGGCATGATGGCCGCGCTGCTGGGTGCCAGTTTCGAGGCCTTCGTGCTGGATGACGAGATGCTGGGCGCGGTCTATCGGGTGATCCGCGGGGTCGAGGTGACGGAGGAGACGCTCGGCTATGACACGATCTGCGAGACGGTGATGGGCGAGGGGCATTTCCTCGGCTCGGCGCAGACCATGGCGGCGATGGAGCGGGACTATAAGTTCCCCGACTTGGCCGACCGCGCAGCGCCCGCCACCTGGGCGGCCGAGGGCAGCCCCGATATCCGCGCCCGCGCCCGCGACAAGGCCCGCACGATCCTGGCCGAGCATCATCCGGACTATATCGACGCCGCCACCGACCGCGCGATCCGGGAGCGGTTCAACATCCTGATGCCGCCGCGGGACGCCTGAGCCGTGACGGACCATGACGATGCGCTGATGATGCAGGGCCTTTACTGGTGGGGCGTGCCGACGATCCTGCGCGCCGAGCATCGGCTGGACCCGGGCGAGACCGACATCGCGCTGGTCGGCATCCCGCATTCCACCGGCAACGGCACGACCGAGCGGGACCAACACCTTGGCCCCCGCGCGGTGCGCCATGTCTCGGCCCTGCAGCGACGCGTGCATATGGGCATGGGGTTCGACCCGTTCGAGGCGGCGCGCGTCCATGACCTCGGCGATGTGCCGCTCCCCGAGGCCAATGACAACGAGGCCTGCATCGCGCGCATCACCGCGTTCTTTCAGAGCCTCGACCGGGCCGGGGCGCGGCCGGTGTCGATCGGCGGGGACCATTCGGTGACGGGCGGCGTCCTGCAGGCGCTGGGCGGGCCCGGCACGCGGTTGGCTGGTGGCGAGAAGGTCGCGCTGTTGCATTTCGATGCCCATACGGACGTCTTCACCAAGCTGGATCACTTCCTGGGGGCGAGGAAATCGGCCGCGCATTGGGGCGCCTATCTCGCCGATCAGGGGCATACCGATCCGACCGCTAGCGTGCAGATCGGGCTTCGCGGCAATCCGCGAACGCTGGACTGGCTGCAGCCGAGCTATGACTACGGCTACCGCGTGATCACCATGGCCGATTACCGGGGGATGGGCACCGATGCCGCCATCCAGACGATCCGCGAGACGCTGGGCGGCCACCCAGTCTACATCACCTTCGATCTCGATTGCCTGGACCCTACCGTGACGCCCGCGGTCTCCAACCTCGAACCGGGCGAGGAGGGGTTTCGCGTCGACGAAGTGAAGCGGTTGATGGGCGCCGTGCGCGGGCTGAACGTGATCGGCGGCGACGTGGTCTGCATGATGCCGACCAAGGACAGCCCCAACAACATCACGGCGCTCACCGCCTCGGTCGTCCTGTTCGAGATGGTCGCCCTGATCGCCGATCGGCTGCGCGGCGCCTGAGGCAAGCGGAACCGCGGCTGGTCGCCGCGATGAGGTTTGCGCTGGTTCCGGTGGCGCGCATCGGGCGAGCGGTCGGAGGGCGGCGCCGATGGCAGGGTTTTCTGGCTTGGCTGGGGAGAAGCCCGAGGGGGCTTCTGATCCAGCGTTTTGCGGGTCTCGGGCCGCTTAAAGGACAAGCGGGCGTTGCTCGTCGCCTGCGGCGATCCTTGACCCTGCCCGATACCCGCGCATCGCGCTGTCGGGCCGGCTTAGCCTGTGCCGTGCTGCGGGTCGGCCGGGTGGGTGTCCGGCCCGCCGCTGCCGGCGCGTGCGTTGTCCTCGACCAGGCGCATCGAGCCCTCCAGCCAGGGTGCTGCGGTGAGTGCCGGGGTAATGGCCGTCCGGCGCAGATCCTCGCGCAGGATGGCGGCGGCAGTCAGCGGCAGGGTGCCGAGCACCCGCCCGCGCGCGAACAGCGAGACCGTGCGCGCAAAGCCTCTGAGCGGCAGCGGGGCGATGTCGAGGGCGTCGTGCAGGCGCGGCACCCGTAGATAGCCGAGGGGCGTGGTGACCACCCAGCCGCGCGTGCGGATCACCGTCGCCATCGCCGCATGGTTGGTATCGAATTCGAAGCGGGGGCGGGCATCGAAGCGCAGCCTCTGGAACTGCGCCATGATCTGGCGCTGCATGATCATGCCCGAGGTATAGCCGGTCATCGGTGCCTCGCGCAGCACCGCCAGCGGATCGGTCCCCGCCGGGATCAGCCCGCGCGCAGTGACCAGAACGAAGGGCTCGCGCATCAGCCCATGCCGCTCGATCCCCTCGGGTAGGTCCTCGGCATCGGCGGCGACGGCGAGATCGACAGCGCGCTCGGCCAGTGCGCGGCGGTTCTCGTGGCTCGCTCCTGTGCGGCAGGCGATATGGCAGCCCGGCAGCCTAGCCGACAGCGCCAGGATCAGCGCGGGCGTGACCTCGGCATCCAGTTCTTCAACGACCGCGACCGACAGGGCGGGGAGGTCGGCATGGCCAAGCTCCGCCAACTCGGTGCGCGCCGCCTCCGCCTCGGTCAGCATGGCGCGGGCGCGGGCAAGGAAAAGCCGCCCAGCCCGGGTCGGCTGCACCGGGCGATCGGCCCTGTCCAGCAGCCGCGTCCCGAGCGCCGTCTCCAGATTGGTGAGCTGCTGGCTGACCGAGGACGCGCTGGCCGAGAGACGCCGTGCCCCTTCGCCAAGCGAGCCGGCCTCGATCACCGCCACGAATATTTCGACGGCACGCAGCGTCAGCCGGGCGCCGTCGGGCCTGATGTCGGGCCGGGTGTCTTCGCCGTTCCTGTCGCGGGCCGGCATTGCCCTAATGCTCGCGACGGAAGGCCCCTTGTACGATGCGGTCCATCACCATGGCGACGAACAGGATGGCAAAGCCACCCAGCAGGCCCGGCCCCTTGGCGGCGTATTGCAGCGCTTCCAGGATCTCCTTGCCGAGACCGCCGCCGCCGATCAGCGAAATGATGACCACCATCGACAGGCACATCAGGATCGTTTGGTTCACCCCGGCCATGATCGAGGGCAGCGCCAGCGGGATCTCCACATCGCGCAGGATCTGGCCCTTGGAGGCACCGAAGGCCTGGGCGGCTTCCTTGATGCTCTCGGGCACGCCGCGCATGCCTAGCGCGGTAAGTCGGATCACCGGCGGCATGCCGAAGATGATCGTGGCCAGGATCCCCGGCGGGTTGCCGGTGCCGAAGAAGGCGATGATCGGGATCAGGTAGACGAAGGCCGGCAACGTCTGCATGAGATCGAGCACTGGCTCGGCGAAGTGGTAGGCGCGTTTCGACTTGCCGAACCAGATGCCGAGCGGGATGCCGAAGACGATGCAGATCAGCACCGCGGCACCGACCAGCGCCACCGTCTCCATCGCGATCTCCCAGTAGCCGAGGAAGGCGATGTAGGCGAGGGCCGCGGCGGTGAAGATCGCCACGCGCGGGCCCGCGGCACGGAAGGCGACGACGCAAATGACCGTCATCACAACGGGCCAGGGCGTGCCGTTCAGCGCCAGGGTCAATGCATCCAGCACCGAGCGCACAGCGGCGGTGACGCTGTCGAAGGCCCCGGCCCCGCCGATGGCGGCGGCGTCGATCCGCGCTTCCAACCAACTGGCGAAGACGGAATAGATCGTCTCGTTTTCGCCCGACACCACCAACGAGGAGATCGCCGCCTCCGGGAAAGCGGAGAGCCACTCGATCGGCGATGCCACAGTGAACTTGTAGATGGTGAGCGGCGCAATGGCCGCCACGAGCGCCGTCCCGATGTAGAGCCGCCGGTCACTATAGCCCGAGGGCACCGAGGAGGCGTCGATCCGCCATCGTGAGTACTGTTTCTCGTAGGCCGCGTTGGCCCAGAAACCCTGGATAAGCTTGAAGGCGATCAGGAGGCCGAGACCGGTGAGCAGGATCGTCGTGCCCTCGGCGGCGAGCGCTGCCGCCTGGGCCTCGGAGTTTTCGGCCGCGCGGGTCAGGTTGCCCGCCAGTGTTTCGAAGCGCGTGGGATCGCCACCCGATTGCCGCGCCTCCTCGGCGCGTTGCAGGAACTCTTCGGCCCGGCTGCGCTGGGCTTCGGCTCGCTCGGTGAACTGGGCGCCCGGGTTGCCCCAAAGGCCGCGGCCGATCTGCACCCAGGCGATGATCTCAAGGATCAGAAAGGCCCAGAAGAAAGCCCAGACACCACGCGTGGCGGCCCAGATCGGCCCTGCCAGCGCAGCCGCCATGTTGAAGGTGTTGGGGATCGGCGATGTCTTCTCGAAGATCTTGTGGAAGTTATCGACGTAGAAGTCGCCGCTCTGGCCTGCGAACTCGTTGATCGAGGCGTCGAGCGCCGTTCGGTCGACCTCGATATCCGATGCCGCAACGACGGTGCGGGGCGCTGCCCCGTCCTCAGTAAGGTCTGCGGGGGTGTCCTTGGCGGCGGCGGCGTTCATTCCTTGCCTCCCTGGATGCCGCGCAGCAGGCGGCGCTTGGTGACGACGCCGATATCGGCCCCGCCATCGGTGATCACGACGGGCGCGTCGGCATCTGCCGAGACATCGATCAGGAAGTCCAGATCGCTGTCTTCCGAGGCGCGCGGCGCGCTTTCCAGCGCACCGTTGGACAGGGTCGGGTTCTCCGCTTTCCACTCGTCAATGGGCGCCATGATCGAGCGGGCCTTGACCAGTTTGAGCTTCGAGATGCCCTGCACGAACTCGCGCACATAGTCGTCAGCCGGGTTGGTCACGATCTCTTCGGCCGTGCCGATCTGCACGATCACGCCGTCCTTCATGATGGCGATGCGGTGGCCGATGCGGATCGCCTCATCCAGGTCATGGGTGATGAAGAGCGTGGTCTTGCCGAGCTCGGCGACGAGGGCCGAGAACTGGTCCTGCAGCTGCAGGCGAATGAGGGGGTCGAGCGCCGAGAAGGGCTCGTCCATCAGAAGGATCTCGGGGTCCGAGGCGAGCGCGCGTGCGATGCCGACGCGCTGCTGCATGCCGCCAGACAATTCCTTGGGCAGTCGGTCCTCATAGCCCTTGAGATCCACAAGGCCGAGGGTGTGGTCCGAGACAGCCCAGCGCTTGGATTTCGGTACGCCGCGGATCTCCAGCGGATAGCCCACGTTCTCGCGCACGGAACGGTGAGGCATCAACGCCATGTGCTGGAACACCATGCCGATGCGCGTGGCCCGGACGGCGCGCAACTGCTTGGCAGACATCGACGAGACGTCCTCGCCCATGATCTCGATGGAGCCCGAGGTCGGCTCGATCAGGCGGTTGACGTGACGCACCAGCGTCGACTTTCCCGAGCCCGAGAGACCCATGATGCAGAAGATCTCGCCTCGCGCGACCTCGAAGCTTGCATCCTGGACGCCGACGACGCAGCCGAATTTCTCGAGGACCTCGGGCTTGGACAGCCCCTCACGCTTGACCGCATCCAGGGCTTCGTCGGCGCGATCGCCGAAAACCTTCCAGACGCCGTCCAGCTTAACAACGGCTTCGCCCATCGCAGGCCTCCCGTCACACTGGCTTGAAAAGAAAAGACCCGCCGGGCTGGGGAGCGCGGCGGGCCGTGGTGTCTGGGGTTACTGGGTCAACCAGCTGAGGACCAGGTCCTCATTCTCGGCGACCCAGGCCCTCGCGAAGGCTTCCGGGTCCTGATCATCGACTGCCAGTGCCTTACCCATGGCGCTGAGCGCCTCGGCCGGCATGCTGTAATTCTGGAAAAGAGCTGCGACCTCAGGGAAGTTCTCTTCGAGCGACTTCGAATAGTGCAGGTGCAGCGTCGCACCGTTCCAGGCGGTCGAAGCGGACGACTTCTCAAGCCAGGCCGGGTCCTCGGTGGGCTGGATCATGTTCCAGGTGGCCGGGTCGTGCGCCGGCTCTTCCAGCACCGTCAGGTCGTGCATGACGAAGATGTAATGTGGGCTGTAGCAGAAGCCGAGCCACGGCTCCTTCGCCTTGATGGCATTGGCGAGGTTCGCATAGGCGAGCGTCTCGTCGAACTCGGTCAGCTCCATCACCTGGTCATAACCGTAGGACTTGGCGCGAACCTTCTCCACGTTGGTCGAGGCCCAACCCGGGGCACCGATCCAGACCTCGGGCGTGCCGTTGCCGTCGCTGTCGAAGATCTTCATCTTCTCCGGGTCGGTCAGGTCGTCGATCGAGGTGACGCCGAACTCCTCGGCGATGAAGGTGGGCACGCACATGCCCTGCTCGGCCTGCACGGGGTTGGTGTTCATCACCACCGTGCCGCGTTCCTTCACATAGGTGTTGTTGAGGTTCTCCTGGTTCGGCATCCAGACCTCGGGGTGGACATGCATCGACCCCTTGTCCATCGCCTCGAAGACGATCGGGTTGGAACCGTTCTGCAGCTCGACCTCAAGGCCGAGATTGTCCTCGATGGCGACCTTCAGAACATGGGCGGTGGCGTTCACCGAGGCCCAGTTGGGCACGCCGATCACGATGTCGGCGGCCATGGCGGGGGCCGCGGCGGTGGCGAGGGCTGTTGCGACGAGCAATGCCGATTTCATGGGTTGTGTCTCCCGGTCTCTCAGTCTGTCGTTGTGGTTGCGTTTCGGTCTCTTGTTGTGACCGCGGGCAGTCGGTGCCCACGGCGTTATGTCCGAACTGCCGCCCCGATCGGTTTCGGGGTCAAGGCTGCCGCGATCTCTTCACATTTTCCGAACCCGGCACTCACATACTGGAAACGATGATTCCCCATCTGTCCACCCGGCAACCGTCACCTTGTCGTACTGTCGCAGTCCAGTTTGCGTCATAACTGGGCTGTTTGCCGAAACATGCTGCAGTGCAGCGCGGATGTTGCCACATTTTCGGTCAGCCGACGGCCCGTCTCATCGCGCCAGAACCGCCCGGCAGCGTGACGCAAGCGCCGCACTCGCGACGCCTCGCGGTCGTTACCAAGGCAATGCCCTGCTGAATCGCTCAGTTTTGCTGGTGTAGGGGCATGTGACCGCGCAAATTCCACAGGTGTTGGGTAATTTTGTTGCGGGGTTCCGATGACGGTTGCATCTCATCAATGGAGCGCACGGTTCGGCGCGCTTCTCGCGTCCACGTCTCTCATTGCGCTCTTGGCGCCGATCTCGGCATCGGGACAGGCGACCAGCAGCTGTACCGACAGCACGCCCGACAGCGGCGATACCGTGACCTGCACCTTCGTGCTCCAAGACGGCGATGCGGTCGCGATCACCGAGCCGATCGTGGCGCCGGGCTCCACCGATGTGACGGTGGTGATCGACGGGCGCGATGTCGACGAAGCCTCCGACACGATCGCAGCGCTATCTGGGACGCCGGCGATCAACCTCGGCGCGGGTGCGACGATCACCGTGCTGGATGCCGGGATCACAAATGGCCTCGACTTTGAAGACCTGGGCGACGGCTTCTTTCTGCTTCTGGCCGATGCCGGGATCGAGACGGCGCAGGATCTGGTCGACTTCCTCAACGCCGAGGGTGTCGATGCCACCATCGAGATCGACGCGTTCGGCAATGAAGAAGTCGTCGTGCCGGAGGGTCAGGAGATCGCCGCCACGCGCGCCTTCGCAAGCGTGGCCGGACCGGCCACCGGCGACGTCGTCGTGCTGGGCGCGGGCGCGCCGAACCTGGTGACGCTGGGTGACAACGACCCTCTCGACGATTCAGAAGGCGCAATCGTAGCGGTGGGCGCGAGTGGCGTGCGCACCGCGGCGGGCGGCGAGACGCAGATCGACCTGCCCGGCGGCCTCGTGAGCGTGATCGGCGAGAGTGGCGCGGGCGTGCTCGTCGAAAGTGGCGTGCTGCGGATCACGACCGAGGGCGACCCGGACGAGGTCGGCGGCGGCGTGGTTGTCGCCGGCGACGGCGCGGCAGCGGTTCGCACCCTTGGCGAGGCTAATGCCGTGATCGTCGACACCACCAACGCGGGTTTCGTAAGCGTGGGCAACGATACGGCGACGCTCGATCTGGACAGCCCGCGCTCGGCCGTCGATATAAACTTGCGCTTCAACGACGCGTTCACCGACGAGGATATCGAGATCGTTCCAGGCATCGGCGCCAACACCGCGCTGCTGTCGGCGGGTGACAATGCGCCGGTGATCAAGTCGATTGGCGACGAAAGCATTTTCTCGCTCAGGGCGTCGGTTGACAGCGATACGCTCGATGTCGGTTTCGGCAGCGCTGGGTCCAATTCGCCCATCATCCGGCGCGAGGGGGCCAATTCCATCGCCTCGGTCCTCCTGCTCAATCTGTCGCTGACGACGCTGGGGGATCAGTCGCCTGTCTTCGATCTCGCCGAGGATAGCAACAGCACGCTGGTGCTCGAACTGTCTGACCTGACGATTTCGACCGAGGGCGAAGGATCGGGCGTGTTCGATCTCGCGCCGAGTGACGGCGGCGGCGAGAGCGATCTGACACTGGTGATCGGCGAGACCGAGATCGTGACGTCCGGCGGCGCCTCGATCGGCCTGGAGTTTAATCAGTCTGGTGGCGCCCCGCGGAGCGATGTCAATTCCTCCCTCACGGTCCAGACCACTGAGATCAGGACCTCGGGCGACGGGACGCCGGCCTTCGTGCTCAACGGCCTGATCGATGACGGCGTGCTGGCCGTGGCTTTGGTTGACACGTCACTGGCGACGTCGGGCGAGAAGGCGACCGGTGCGGTAATCGACGCCTCGGTCACCGGCAGTGGCGAAAGCACGGTCGCGGTCGAGGGCGTCGATATCTCGACGAGCGGTGCCAGCGCGGTCGGGCTCGATCTGACCATCGGCGTCGATGGCGACGGGTCGAGCACCTTCGCGATGGCCGACAGCACGGTGACCACCACGGGCGATCTGGCCGACGGCATCCTCGTCTCGGACATCGCCACGCGCACAGGCGCAGCCGCCGCCACGCTCAGCACCGCCACGCTGGCGCCAGTGGGCGAGGTTTCGACGACGGCGGCGGTCTCCGGCGCGTTCTCCTATGCCTTCACCATCGGCGAGGGTGTGACGGGCTTCACCGTCGACAGCACAGTCGACCCGGCCGGCGACGGCTCGGCCGAGATTGTGTTCGATCACGAAGCGTTCGCCGCAACCAGCGAGGGCGGGCGCGAGATCGTCAACAACGGCACGATCTTCGGCGATGTCTTCGGTCTCAGCTTCGAGGACGGCGAGGCGCACAGCGTCACCGATAACGGGCTGATCTCCAGCAGCCGGATCGACGATCTCAACGCCACCGCCGTGTCCTTCGGCGCGGGCGACGACCTGTTCGAACTGCAGGCGGGCAGCCAGACGGTGCAGAGCGTCAATGGCGGCGGCGGCGGGCAGGACGTTTTCGTGCTGGGCGGCGATGTCGACGCCGATTTCGATGTCGAGCGGCTCGGCACCCAGTTCCTCGACTTCGAGCTCAACCGGAAGGCGGGCCTATCGACCTGGACGCTGAGCGGCGTCGTCAACGACTTCTGGACCATCGAGGGCGGCAGCCTCGTCGTGACCGAGGACACATTCCTCGGCGGGCGGGAGCGGTTCCTCGTGACCGGCGGGCGCACCCGCACCTTCGACGCCGCGATGGAGATGGACGTCATCGTCGACACCTTCGGCCAGCTGGTGCTGGACGACAGCGACGTCATCGTCTCGGCGCTCGGCGCCAACGCGATCCAAATCGAGGGGCAGTCGATGCGCGCGCCCGACGCTCCGCTAGCGGAGCGCGGCGATATCGTCCTGCTGGGCGATACGGTGGTGCAGTCGGCACGCGAAGCGGCGATCCGAAGCCTGGGCGATGGCGACGTGTTCACCGTGACGATGCTGGCCGAGACGCTTGGCGCGCCGACGCTGCGCAGTATCGCCGACGACATGGCCGCGCTGTCGATCGACGGGACGGGCAGCACCGTGACCGTGATTGCGGCCAACCCGACCGGTGGCGCCCCCTCGACGGCCGCGCTGATCCAGACCCTGGGCGACGATGCGCCCGGCATCGGCGGCGGCGGGGGCACCGATCTGACGGTCGATGCCGACAGCCTGCAGCTCTTGACGGAGGGCGCCGGCTCGGCGGGCATCTCGCTGGTGGGCGACGGGATCAGCCTCGATGTCACCAATGCGCGCTCGGACGACGCGCCTGCCCTGGCTGGGCCGCTGATGGCGACCGAGGGCTTTGACGCGCCGGTGATCGAGGTGCTGGGCGATGGCGCCGATGTCGCCGTGACGCTGGATCTTGGCGGCAGCCGCGTGGAGACGACCGGCCAGGAGAGCGATGTTCTCAAGGTCGAGGGCTCGGGCAACACTGTCAGCGTGGCCGCCTTCAACGGCGCGTTCTCGACGACCGAGCGCCTCTCGCGGGTGCTGAACCTCGTCGACACCGGCGATGGCGCCAACATCACGGTCACGACCAGCGGCAACACCTTCTCGACCACGGGCGACAGCGCCGAGATCTTCCGCTTCGCCGATAACGGCGGCGGCAGCACGGTGATCCTGACCTCGACCGCAGACGAGATCACCACGACCGGCGATTTCGCGGCTGGCATCGATGTCGATGTCTCGGATGGCCGGACGGCGCGCATCTCGCTGATCGACGGCAGCATCATGACCGGGGGCGCGGCTGCCAACGGGCTCGAGATGATCGAGCCGGCATCGCAGGGTGGTACCACCGTGCTGAACCTGCTCGGCCAGAGCATCACGACGACCGGTGACGACGCGCTCGGCGTGGCACTCGATGCGCGCGCCACTGGAGGTTCGGACGCCACCGTGACCTTCGGTGCGACAGGCAGCGGCGGCATGGCGATCGCGACCGAGGGGAACAGCGCGGCCGCACTGCGGTTCCTGGTCGGCGCGGATGACAGCAGCACTTCGACGGTGTCGATCTCGGACACGGCGTTCAGCACGGCTGGCACGCTCTCGCCCGGCGTCGATCTGATCAGCGGCGTGACCGGGCCCGGGGCGTCGCTGGATGTGCGCTTTGCGGACACGACGATCGACACCACGGGCGCCGAGAGCACCGGCCTCATCCTCTCGCCCGATCTCGACGACATCGCCGCCGCTCTCGATCTCGGCAACCTCGCGATCACCACGGCGGGCGCGGGCAGCCACGGGATCGAGCTTGGCGCCAATTCGACGCTCGCCTTCGCGGGCAGCATCGAGACCGCGCTCGACGGCGCCATTGGCGTGCTGATGGGCCCGGCGGCGACGCTCGACATGTCGGGGACCATCGACACCCTGGGCGAGGGGTCGAGCGGCATCTGGCTGGAGGACACCGGCACCGTCACCCTGTCGGGCGCCATTACGACTGCGGGCGTGCTGGCCTATGGCATCGGCGGCGAGGGCCGCGATTTCGACGTGACGGTCACCGACACCGGCACCATCGACACCACCGGGACCTGGGCGGCGGGCATCTGGCTCGACTATCTGCCCGGCTCGCTGGCCACCGGCACGATCGTGATGGACGGGCGGATCTCCACCACGGGCGATTTCGCCGATGGTGTCGCCGTCGGCTATGACCGCGATCTTGGCGGCAAGGACACGCCCGACGGCAATGCCGGCGTGGTCACCGTGGGCGGGCTGGTCGAGACGACGGGCACCGAGAGCCACGGCCTGTCGGCCTATCTCACCAGCAATGCGCTCGCGACCTTCAACGTGACGGATGGGGGCGTCGTCGATGTCAGCGGCACCGATGCCTCGGGTATCTACATCCGCTCGGGCGGCAACAGTGCCGCCGTGGCCCGCGCCGTCGTCACCATTGCGGAGGGCGCACAGGTCAGTGCCGTCGATGCCGCTGGCGTGGGTGAAGGCAACGAGACCCCAAACAGCCCCGATATCGAGACCACGCTCACCATCGCCGGTACGCTGGAAGGGGGCGGCACCGATGCGCTGGCCGCCGATCTGCGTGGCGGCGACGACACCATCATCGTCCTGCCGACGGCCGTGATCGTGGGCGGCGTCGACCTTGGCGAGGGCGACGACACGCTGATCTTCGACGGTGCGGTCGGCACGGTCGGCGATATCGACCTCATCGCCGAGACCGCGACGTTCGCCGTCGATGTTGAGAGCATCGAGAAGCGCGGCCAGGGCACCTGGATCTTCGGCGGCATCGACGTGCCCGCCGATGTGGATTTCGCGCCCGGCCGGGTGGTCGAGGGCATCTCGATCCTGACCGCCGATTTCGCGAGCTTCGATGCCAGCACCGGCCCCGCGGGCCGGCTGGAGAGCGACGGCGACGCCGGCGTCGGCGATTTCACGAACGAGGGGAGTTTCGCCCCGGGCGGTACCGGCGCGGCGGGCGATTTCTCGGTGGCCGGCGATCTGGTCTTCACCGAGGGCGGTACCTTCGAGGTCGACATCTTCGCCGATGGCAGTTCCGACCTGGTGACGGCGCTCGGCGCGGTGACGCTTGGCGGCACGCTCGTGGTGAATGCCGAGAACTTCCCGGCCGGCTTCCCGCCGACGCAGGATTACGTGATCCTCACAGCACCCGATCCGCTCGCCGGGGAGTTTGCCGAGGTCACCGACAACCTGCCTGATCTCGCCGTCGAGGTGACCGTCACCGACGCCGTCGCCGACGATCCCGGGACCGAGGCTGATGAGACCGCGCCGTCCACCGTGGTGGTCAGCTACGGGCAGGATGTCGAGAACGTCTCGGACAAGTCGATCATCCCCAACAGCCTGCAGGCGAGCCACCGCGCCGCCCGCGCCTTCAACGACACGCTGATCGGGCGGAGTGTCACGACCCGCTCGGCCGGTGGCTTAGCGATCGCCCATGGCGAGGGCGCGCGCTTGAGCGCCAAGGCGGGGCCCGGCGGCCAGACCGGCGCGGTATGGGCCATGGCCTTCGGTGCCTTCGCCGATGTCGACGGCACCGGCGACAATCAGGGCTACGACACCAGCGGCGGCGGCGCCGCGGTCGGGTTCGAGATCCTGCAGTCCTTCGCGGGGGCGGACCTGACCCTCGGCATCGCGGGCGGCTTCACCCGCACCGGGGTCGATAGCGGTGCCTCGGATGCGCGGCTCAACAGCGGCAGCGTTGGCATCTATGCCGGGGCCGAGATCGAGGCGCTGCGCCTCGACGCCGCGATCACCGCCACCTTCCACGGCGGCGACATCGACCGGCGCATCGACGGAACGGACCTGACCGCCGAGGGCGATGCCGATGGGCGCACGATCTCGGCGATGCTGGATGTGTCTTACGACGTCGCCCCGGCGCTCGGTCTTGGACAGGGCACGCGCCTCGCCCCGGTGGTCGGCGTGGAGTATGTCAGCACCCGGCGTGACGGGTATGAGGAAAGCGGCGCGGGGGCCTTCAACCTCGATGTCGACGAGGACACGCTGGACCAGACCTTCTTCTCCGCCGGTGTGATGGCCGAGACGGCGATCGCCGCCGGCGACATGGTGATCCGCCCCGGGCTTGACCTGCGTTACGAGCGGTTGATCGGCGAGCGCAACACGACCTCGAGCTCGGTGCTGTCGGCCATCGGCGGCGCCGGCTTTGTCGACCCCGGCGCGCTTGAGGGGCGTGACCGCCTGTCAATCGCCGCCGGCGTCGCCGTCGATGTGAGTGAGCGTTGGTCTGCCAGCATCGGCTACCAGGGCGAGATTGCCGGAAGTTCGACCGCCCATGGCGTGCAGGCCGGTGTCATGCTGAAGTTCTGAGGCTGGGGAAGGGCGTCGATCTTGTCGCCATGGGCGGTCGTGGGCCGCTCAGCGTGGCGGTGGCAAGATTCAGTCGCCGCCATCGCCGTCGCTGTCCCCCTCGGAACTGTCCCATTCTTCCCTCGGGTCCGTCTCGGACCGTCGCTCGCTGCCATCGAGTTCGATCCAGATATAGACCGTCACGCCGCCGGTTTCTTCGATCCGCAGCGACCGCCGCCGCCGCCAATAGGGCCAGGTCACCCACATGAAGATGAGGCCGAAAAGCGGGAAGAGGTGGACCAAGACCATGAGCGCCATGTCGTCCTGCACGCTCTCATCCTGCCAGAAGGCCCAGAGGAAGGCGCAGGACAGCGCTGTCCAGAAGATCATGAAAGGGAACTTAGCCATCTCACTCCAGGGGCGTCGTCGCTCGATCACGCCGACGAAAATCGACACGCCCTGACAGCAAGGTAGCGCGATTGCACCGAGTGTTGGGGCAGGGTTAGGCGCCCATGCCGGAGAGACTACGACACGCTGCGGGGTGACGCTGCGGTTCTGCGCCGCTCCATGTGATCCTCGGTTGCAGAGTTGTGACGGCTCAGCCACGTTTTGCACGGTTAGGCACAGGTGGGGAGAGTGCCATGGAAGACGCGATCACGACGCTTTCGACACTGGCGTCGGCCTTTTGGCCGGTGGGGCTTGGCATCTGCCTCGCCGTGGCGCTGGAGCGGCTGATCCCGAACGGCGCGCGGCCCAACCTTGACGGTCTTCGCTGGCTGCAGACCGTGATCATTTATCTCGCCGGTATCGTCTTTGCCCGCCTGGTCCTGCCGGTCACCGTCGCCGGCGCCGCGGTCACCGCGAGCGAAGGCGGTATCGGCCTGTTCAATCAACTGGCCTTGCCGTTCTGGCTAGTGCTCCCGCTATCGCTCCTCGCCCTCGACCTCGGACAGTACTGGCGCCACCGGCTACACCACGCGACCGAGCTTTTCTGGCGCATGCACCGTTTGCATCACGCCGACGAGGAGATCGACACGCGTACGGCCTTCCGCTTCCACCCTTTCGAGGTGGCGCTGGCCGTGCTGGTCGATCTTGGCGTCGTCTTTACTTTGGGTGTGCCGCCGGCGGCGATCGTCGTGTTCTTCGCCGTCGTGGTGTTCTTTGACATCTGGGAGCACGCCAGCGTCGCGACGCCGCCCTGGACCCGACGGCTGCTGCCGGTCTTTGTCACGCCCGAGATGCACCGCATGCATCACGGTGACGATCCAGCGCTCTACAACGCGAATTTCGGCATCGTTTTCTCGCTCTGGGACAGGCTGTTCGGGACATTCCGTCATCCCGCGATGCTCACGCAGGATGTCCGTCATGGGCTCGGCGTCGAGAATACGCTTCGCTTCAACACCTTGGGCCGTCTTTTGATGGATCCGTTCCGCAAGGGCTGATGCCCGGTGGCCGTCAGATTATTGACAATTGACCATACGGAAAATGCCGTGCAGGCTTCAGACAACCTAAGGTTGATCAGGAGTGCTGATAATGCGCATTGGAGTTGTTGCAGCGGCGGGGCTCATCCTGCTACCCGGGCTGGCTTTCGCAGGGATCAACCAGGTGGTCGAGGTGCCTGAGATCGACGCCATGGCAGGTCTTGGTGCCATGGCGGCCGTCGGCGGTATCGCGGCGCTGGTTTGGGAACGCCGTCGCAACCGTGACGATTAATCCAGGGTAGGACACAGCTCCCGGCGGTACCGGATTGATCTAAGTCACTATTTCGTTGACGGGCGTCGCCCCGTCACACATCGTCGTTGCGTGTTGTGAGGAGGGATCAATGCGCATTTTGCTATCGCTTATCGCTGTGGTGGTCATCGTACCGACAATGGCCCTTGCCGGGACAGTGGGTTCGCCGCCTGTTGACGTGCCCGAGATCGATGCCATGGCTGGGCTGGGTGCTCTCGCCGCCATCGGCGGCATCGGCGCGCTGGTTTGGGAGCGTCGTCGCAACCGCGACGAGTGACCCGCCGAAGGCCTGGTGCCATGCTTCAGCTGCGAGCTTCGCGATGGTCGCAGCGCTTGAGTGCTGCCGCCACGACGCCCAAAGCGGTGCGAGACGTTTTGGGCAGACCAGCCTGTGAAGGATGGGTAGTGCGGCAGTCATCGGTGGCGCTACCCTAACCCAGCGAGTGATGTGGTAGATGAGCGACGCGGGAACCGAGGTGAAATCGCGGTTCGACGTGCCGACGCTCGGCGGCGCAGCGCGCTTTCTCGACAGCCGCGTGGTCCTGATCGGTGCCCTCGCTGGCGTCGAACTTGTTCTCCTAACCCTGCTCTACACCGTCAATCTGGAATTCGAGTGTCAGGAGCTGGCGTCACGGCGCTTTTGCGACGAGGCCAGCATGAGCGTGACGCGCGCGCTCCTAGCGCTGAGTTTCGTCGTGCTCGTGGTCGTCGCGCGGCCCGCGCGGGTAACAGCTTTCATCGGCGAGACGCGCGGTATCTCGGTGGGCGGGCGATGGCTCGGTCTGCACGCGCTCGGCTTCGCGGTGATCCTGCTACCCTGGTTCATGCTGAACGGGTTGGACGATCCGACAGTCTTCACGGTGATCGTGGCGCTCTGGCTGATCGGCTGCAGCGTCGCCGCGTTTGGCGCCTTTCGCTATGTCGCAGCACCCGCGCGCTGGTGGCGGGCAGTTGTGGAGGCCGGCCCGTTGATGCCCGTCGCCGTGCTTTTCGGCATGGCGCTGCCCAACCTTGCACTGATGATCCAGCCCGTCTGGAGCGTCGGGCCGATCACCGATCTGACCTTCGAGGCGAGTGTCGGCCTGCTCGATATGTTTGGCTTAGACGCCGAAACGAAGCCCGCCGAGTACATCGTCAGGGTCGAGGATTTTGCGGTGCGGATCAGCGCCGCCTGTTCGGGTGTCGAAGGTTTCGTGCTGATCACCGCCTTCACGCTCGGCTATACGTGGATCTTCCGGGATCGCCTGCGCTTTCCGATGGTGCTGATCCTCGTGCCCCTCGGCCTGCTGCTGAGCTGGTGCTTCAACGTTTTGCGCATCGCGATGCTGGTGGCCATCGGCGCCGGCGGGGCCGAGCGCCTTGCGGCGGAGGGGTTCCACAGCCACGCGGGCTGGCTCATGTTCACGGCGCTGTCGCTGGGACTGATCGCTGCGGCCGAGACTGTGCCGGCCTTTCAAAAAGCCGCCCGCGCCCCGCGCCGCGATATGCCGCCGATCCTGCGTGACCCGGTGGCAGCCGAGATCCTGCCCTTCGTGGCCTTCATGGCGGCGGGGCTGGTGCTCTCGACCTTCACCTCGACGCCGGCGCTTTGGTACGGGGTCAAGGTGGTGGCCATGGCCGCGGCGGTCTGGACCTTCTGGCCCCTGATCCGCCCACAGCTGGCTTGGCGGCCGGCTTTCACGGCCCCGGCGCTGGGTCTCTTCGTGGGCATCGCCTGGATCCTCGCCGCCGACCCGGTGACCGAGACCTCTCCCGTGGCGGAGGCGCTGGCAGGGCTTGGTCCGGCAGCCCTGGTGTTTTGGATCATCCTGAGGGTTGCCGGGACGGTCGCGCTCGTGCCGCTTGTCGAAGAGATGTTCTTCCGCGGCTACCTGATGCGCCGGCTCTCCGCCCTCTCCCTGCTCGGCCCGCTTGGCGCGGTCGTGGTGACATCGGTGCTGTTTGCGATGTTGCACAGCGCGTGGCTATTGGCCGGGGCGGCCGGCGTTCTGTTCGGGTGGCTGGTGCTGCGCACGGGGCGAGTGTCGGATGCCGTCGTGGCGCATCTTGCGGCCAACGCCCTGATCGCGGCCTATGCGGTCGCCACCGGCAATTTCGACGCGATCTGAGCGGGCACGGCCTGTTAGGCCGGCAACACCGTGACCATCTCGGGATCGACGCTGAGCGTCAGGAGATCCCCGGGCGCCGCGGCCGCGGTGGCAGGGAGATGCGCCACCAGCGTCGTTCCCTGCCGGCTGTCACCCAGGCAGGTCAGCTTGCGGTGCGTGCCCTGAAAGACCGCATCTACGATCCGCGCCGTGGTCAGCGGGGCCAGCGTGGTATGGCCCGCGGCGCTGAGGTGCTCGGGCCGGATGCAGGCCAGCGCCATGGTCCCCTCGGCCAGTGCCGTGGCATCGCCGAGCGGGCCCAACACCGTCTCGACTCGGCCGCCTGTCACGCGGCCCGGCAACATGTTCATGTCGCCGAGGAAGGTCGCGGCAAAGCGTGAGCGGGGCGCACGGTAGACCCGTTCGGGCGGGCCCGCGTCCTCGATCCGGCCGGCATCCATCACCACGACGAGATCGGCGATGGCCATGGCCTCTTCCTGGTCGTGGGTCACATGCACGAAGGTCACGCCGACCTTGGCCTGGATCGCCTTCAACTCGGCCTGCATCTGGCGGCGGAGGTTGAGATCGAGCGCACCGAGCGGCTCGTCGAGCAGCAGGACATCCGGCTCGACCGCCAGCGCCCGGGCCAGCGCCACGCGCTGGCGCTGCCCCCCCGATAGCGCGGCTGGCCGCTTGGCGCCCTGACCGGCGAGGCCCACGAGATCCAGCATCGCCTCGGCACGCGCCGCCCGCCTCGCCCGCGACTGGCCGCGCATGCGCAGGCCGAACCCCACATTCTCGGCCAGCGTCATATGCGGAAACAGCGCGTAGTCCTGAAACACCGTCGTGGTCGGCCGCTGCGCTGCCGGCACGCCGATCATGTCCCGCCCACCGATGCTCAGACGGCCCGTATCGGGGTCGTCGAACCCGCCGATGATGTTGAGCAGAGTGGTCTTCCCGCAACCCGAAGGGCCGAGCAGCACGCAGAAGGCGCCGGCCGGCACCTCGAGATCGATCCCGTCGAGCGCGCGCGTTGCACCGAACCGGCGGGTCAGCCCCGCGATCTCGATCGGTGCCGTCATCGCCGCCTCAGGATGGCGAGCTCGATGCTGAGCACGGCGAGGGCCGAGACCAGGAAGACGACGCTGCCGATGGCATTGGTCTTAGGGTTGAGGCCCGAGCGGAGCAGCGACCAGATCTCGACCGGTAGCGTGACGTCGAAGCGCGAGAGCAGGAAGGCGATGATGAACTCGTCCCACGAGAACGTCACCGACAACAGGAAGGCGGCGAGCAGCGCGGGCAGGATCATCGGCGCGGTCACCAGCGCCATCACCTGCCATTCGCGCGCGCCGAGATCGCGCGCCGCCCGTTCCGCCGCTTGCTGCGGCGGGCCGAGGGCGGCCGCGCAGATCGCAAAGCAAAGCGGCGTGTTGATCACCACATGGCCGATGGCGACGGTTGCGAGCGACAGGCGAAGGCCCATCAGGTTGAGGCTGGCCAGCAGGCCGAGACCGATCACCAGGTAGCTGACCGAAAGCGGGGCTGTCAGCGCCGCGCGGATGGCCGTGGCGCCCGGAAGGCAGCCGCTGGCGACCGCGCGCGCGGCGAAAAAGCCGAGCGCAAGCGCCACCAGCGACGAGAGGCCGGCCACGCCGAGCGAATTGGCAAGCGCCGCCATCAGGTCCTCATCGGACAGCACCGCCTCGTGCCAGCGGAGCGTGAAGCCGCGAAAAGGCGGGATCGGGAACCGCCCGTCCTGGAACGAGAACAGCGCCAGCACCGCCACCGGCAGAAAGATGAACCCGTAGAGCAGCGCCATATAGGCCGCGCAGGCGAGCATCCTCGGCAGCCCTGTCATCGCCCCGACCGCATCCAGCGCGCGAGACCCAAATAAGTAAGCGTGACCGCCACCATCAGGATAATCGACAATGCGGCGGCCATCGGCAGATCGGCACGCCGGCCGATCTGCAGCATCACCAGTTGGGGCAGCGCAAGATCGTTCCCCCCGCCCAGGATCTGCGGCGTCACGTAATCCCCGATGCAGAGCGCGAAGGTGAGAAAAGCGCCAACCGCAACACCGGGCAGCGTTAGCGGCCAGACCACATGGCGAAACGTGCTCCACGGTCCCGCGCCCAGATCGGCGGCGGCCCGGCGCAGGTTGGGCGGCATCTGCACGAGGCTGGCATAGATGGTCAGTGTCAGCAGCATTGTGAAGAAATGGGTAAAGCCGATCACCGTCGCCGCCCGCGAGTTGGCCAGCTCGATCAACGGCAGGCCCATATCGCCCAGAAAGTCGTTGATCACGCCGCGCCGCGCCAGCACCAGCGACCACGCGTAGGAGCGGACGACATAGGACGTCCAGAACGGGATCACGGCGAGCGCGAGGGCCAGGCGGCGATACCGCTCGGGCATCTCGACGGCGATGATCCAGGCCAGCGGATAGGCGAGGGCCACCGACAGCACCGTGACACTGAGCGTGATTTCCAGGCTGTTAATCGCCGCCTCAACAAAGGCCGGCCGTTCCAGGAAGGCCGCGTAATTGGCGAGCGACCAGGCGGCCACCAGCCCCTCGTCACTGCGCTGCCACAGGCTGAGCACCGCCATGGTCATGAAGGGTGCCGCGAAGAACACCGCGGTCCAGATCAGCGCCGGGGCGGCGAGCATCAGGGCCCGCCGCCGCTCTCGCATGGCGATGGTCGTCACGGGCGCGCCCGGGCGTCTGCGTCAGCGGGCCAGGAAGCGGGTCCAGACCTCCTGCATCGCGGCATCAAGCTCGGCATCCGGCGCCGGATAGAGCTGCGCGCGCGCCAGGAAATCCGCCTGCTGATCCCAGCGAAGCGCCGATTTTTGCGTGTCGGTCATCACGGCGCCCGCCGCGCTGTTGGCCGGCATGGCCCAATAGCATGCCGAGGTCGCCAGCGCCGCCTGACCTTCGGGCGAGAGCACGTGTTTGACGAACTCAAGCGCCAGCTCCGGCTCTTCGCTGTCGGCAAAGACACCGATCGACTGCGACCAGCGCACGGCACCCTGCTCGGGTATCATCCAATCGAGCTCGGGGATCTCGGCGGTCAGGCCCGCGGTGACCCATTCGCCGCCGCCGAACAGGATGTCGACCTCGCCGGTGGCGATGGCCGTCTGGCTCGCCACGACCTCACCGACCGAGGAGGCATTGTCCTTGAGCGCCAGCAGCGCCTCTTCGATGGCGGGCAGATCGTCCATCGAGATCTCGGCCGTGGGGATGCCAAGGCCCATGGCGACGAGGCCCATCACCGGCAGATAGTAGTCATAGACCGCCATGCTGCCCGGCGTGCTGCCCCAAAGCGCGGTCATGTCCGAGAGCGCGTCGGCGCCCACGGCGCTCGAATTGAAGCTGATGGTGTTGTAGCCGAATTTTTCGGTGATCGCGTAGGTCTGGCCGTCGATCACCTGGGTCTCATCCAGCACAATCTCGGGGAATAGCGTGTCATAGGGCAGCGCGTCGCGCGGCAGCGGCGCGAGGATCCCGGCCGAGACGGCGCGCGGCACGTCGATGCCGTCGATCACCAGCACGTCCCAGTCGCCCGGCTGCGATTGCTCGATGATCGAAAGGGCGGCGCCGGTGCCCTCGTACTCCTTCAGATTGACCGTGACGTCGTGCTTTTCCTCGAACGGCTTGATCAGCGCGTCGTCGGCATGGTCGCACCAGATCAGGGCGTTCAGCTCGCGCGCCTCGGCCGCTGGCGCCAAGGCTGCGATGGCGAGCGTTGAGACGGTCAGCGCGAGGGCGCGGTGCAGCGTGGTCATCGGTCTCTCCCTGATAGCCGTAGGCTGCAGAGGCTAGACCACTCGGACGGGTGCGCCATGCGATCGTTGCTGCGCCGTGTTTCGCGTGGCGGGAATTGCCGGCCTCAGGCGCGCATCCGTCCTCCGTTAGGATCGTAGAGCGGCGCGCCCTGTACCGTGGCGGGAACGGGGTGGCCGAGGATTTCGACCTCGACCGGTTGCCCGCCGGCGGCCAGGTCGCGGGGCAGATAGCCCATGGCGACCGATCGCCCGACATGATGGGCGTAGCCGCCCGAGGAGACGTAGCCGACCGCGGCGCCGTCCTTCAGGATCGCCTCGTCGGCGACGACGTCGATGCTCTCACCGTCGATGCGCGGATCGTCGAGCAGCAGGGTCACCAGGCGCTTTTCCGGGCCGCTCGCCCGCTCTGCCTCGGCGGCGGCGCGGCCGACGAACTCCTTATCCCAGTGGATAAAGGCGTCGAGCCCGCTTTCGGCGGCGGTGAAATCGGGTCGATAGTCCGCGCCCCAGACGCCCCAGGATTTCTCGAGCCTCAGCGACATCAGTGCCCGCGCGCCGTACCATGCCAGGCCGAGACCCTCGCCCGCGCGCTCCAGCGCCTCGGCCAGCGCGATCTGGTATTGGGGCGCTACGTAGATCTCATAGCCAAGCTCGCCCGAGAAGCTGAGGCGCGAGACGATGGCGGGCACGCCGCCGATGCTCATCCGGCGGATATCGCGGAAGCGGAACGCCTTGGCCGAGACGTCGGCGCGGGTCAGACGCTGAAGCAGAGCGCGGGCGTTCGGGCCCGACAGAGCGATGCCATGCAAGGCGTCGGAGAGGTTGTCATAGCGGACGCCCGGGCGGAGCCGCGCCTCGAACCAGCGGCGATGGGCCTCCTGCATCGCGCCCGAGCCGAACAGCATGAAATGATCCTCGGCCAGGCAGGCCACGGTCAGGTCGCCATAGAGCTTGCCCTTGTCCGTCAGCATTGGCGTTAGGCTGAGTCGCCCCGGCGTCGGCACGCGGCCCGCCAGAATGTGGTCGAGGAAGGCGCGCGCCCCGGGGCCGCGGAAGGCATGCTTGGCGAAATTCGCGATCTCGATCATGCCGACGGCGTTGCGCACGGTGGCGACCTCGCGCGCGACATAGCCGTGGGCGCGCGAGCGGCGGAAGGTCGGGTCCTCATGCGCATCGGCCGGGCCGTCGCCAAACCACAGCGCGTGTTCCAGGCCGAAGACCTGATCCATGACTGCGCCCTTTGCGACCAGCCGATCATGCAGCGCCGTGGTCTTCTGCCGCCGGCCCTTGGGCAGGGTCTCGTTTGGGAAGGTCATGACGAAACGGCGCTCGTAGTTCTCGGCCGACTTCATGGCGCCCCAGTCGGCGGTTGCGAATTCGCCGAAGCGGGCGACATCCATCGCCCAGACGTCGATCGAAGGCTCGCCGTCGATCATCCACTCCGCCATGGTCAGGCCGACGCCGCCGCCCTGGCAGAACCCGGCCATGACGCCGACCGCGACCCAGTAATTGCGCATCCCCGGCACCGGGCCGATCAGCGGGTTGCCGTCCGGGCCAAAGGTGAAGGGGCCGTTGATGATGTCCTTAATCCCGGCCTGCCCGATGGCGGGGATGCGCTCAAAGCTCATCTCCAGCCGGTCGGCGATGCGGTCCAGATCGGGGTTCAGGAGTTCGTGCCCGAAATCGAGCGGCGTGCCGCCCGGCGCCCAGGGGGTCGATTTCGGCTCATAAGTGCCGAGCAGCATGCCGGTGCGTTCCTGGCGGAAATAAATGTTCGCCTCGTAATCGATGCCGGCGGGCAGGCGGCCGGCGCCGCCCGATCCCATACGCTCGGCAATCGCAGGGATCTCTTCGGTGATCAGGTAATGGTGCTCCATCGGCTGGACTGGCAGCTCGACGCCCGACAGCCGGCCGACCTCACGCGCCCAAAGGCCGCCGCAGTTCACGATGATCTCGGCATGCACCGTGCCGCGCGGGGTGACGACATCCCAGGTGCCGTCGGGGCGCTGGTTGGTCTCGTTCACCGGGGTGTGGGTTAGGTAGCGCGCGCCATGCACCTTGGCCGATTTAGCAAAGGCATAGGTTGCGCCTGAGGGGTCGAGATCGCCGTCGAGATCGTCCCAAAGTGCCGCGAAATAGTGCTTGGGGTCGATCAGCGGATGGCGGCGCGCGACCTCCTCGGGGCTGATGAACTCCTGATCGAGGCCCATATAGCGCGCCTTCGACCGCTCACGCTTCAGGTAGTCGTACCACTCACGGGTCGAGGCGAGATAGAAGCCGCCGGTCGAATGCAGCCCGACCGAATGGCCCGAGGTCTCCTCGATCTCCCTGTAGAGATTGATCGTGTAGCCCTGCAGTCGGCTGATGTTCGGATCGCTCGAGATCGTGTGGATCTGTCCGGCGGCATGCCATGACGAGCCTGAGGTCAGTTCCGAGCGCTCCAGCAGCAGCACGTCCTTCCAGCCGAACTTGGCCAGATGGAACAGGATCGAGCAGCCGACGACGCCGCCGCCGATCACGACGACCTTGGCGTGGCTCGGCACGCTGCGGCCGGCGTTGGTTTCAGGCTCGGGGATTTGGATCTCTGGCATCGTGATGCTCCGAGGCAGGTGCGGCCTAAGGGCTCTTCTGGGGAGTATGTTACCCGGCAAGGGCGTTCGCTGTGACCGTTGAAACCTTTGTGTGTTTGCATAAGCTGGAATTATGCGAAAGCTCCTCCGCCAGGTCGGATCGCTGCACCATCTTGCCGTCTTCGAGGCCGCGGCGCGGCATGGCTCCTTCACGCGCGCGGCGGCGGCGCTGAATGTCAGTCAGCCCGCCGTCAGCCAGGCGGTGCGTCAGCTCGAGCGCGATGTGGGTGTCGCGCTGTTCCAACGCCGCCACCGCTCCATCACGCTGACCGATGCGGGCGCATTGCTGCTGCATGACGTGGCCGAGGGGTTCTCACGGCTGGAGGCGACGCTCGATCACCTTGGCCGTCTGGCGGTCACGCGCCACGTGGCGCTGTCGGTGTCGACAGCCTTCGCCAATCACTGGATGGTGCCGCGATTGGGCGATTTTCACGCGCGCCATCCGGGTATCGACCTCCGTCTACAGACTACCGACAAAGAGCTGGATCTGGCGCAGGAGGGGATCGCGCTGGGCATGCGCCGCGGCGATGGGCGCTGGGCGGGTTATGAAGCCGGGCTGGTGGCACATGAACGGCTGATCGCGGTGGCAAGCCCCGGCTGGTTGGCCGCGCATGGCCCGGTCGCCGACCCCGTGGCCCTGACTGCGATGCCGCTTATCCACCTCGAAGAGCCCTTTCGGCCTCGCCCGACATGGGCCGACTGGTTCGCGGGCTTCGGCATCGGCTGGCGCGACCGGGGCGGCGGGTTGAGGCTCAATGACTATGCGTTGGTGCTGCAGGCCGCGATGGCGGGGGAAGGCGTCGCCATGGGCTATACCCATGTGGTCGACCGGCTGATGGCACAGGGCCTGCTCGCCCCCCTTGGCCCCTGGGCATGGGAGAGCGGGGTTGGCCACTGGCTCATCTGGTCCGACCGCACACCGCTCTCTGAAAGTGCCGAGACCGTTCGTGACTGGCTCCTGGCCGAGGCCGGCACCGCCCCCGACCAGCCGGTAGCGCCGTCAGGATAAGGCGTAGGCGACCGAGCGGCGCAGGCCGCCGGCCATCGCCACCAGCTCATCATAGTTCTCGACGACCGAGGCGATGTCATCGGGCGTATGCTTAGCGTAGTAGTCGGGCACGTCCTGATAGGACAGACCCACGAAATCGCAGATCCGGCCGAGGGCTGCGGTCTTGTTGGCTGTCAATTCCTCATAGGACATCGAGATCTTTGGCAGCGGTAGACGCGCGATGAAATCGTCGATCCGGCGTTCCTGCTCGTTGAAGATGTGCAGCCAGTGGCGGAAGGCCTTTTCCTCGATTCGGATCCGGCCCACCGCCTTGTCGGCGCCGCCGGCCTCAATGTTGAAGATGCCATGCTCGCGGTTTAGATGGGCGGCCCGCTCGGCGGAGACGATCTGGCGGAAAATGCTCTCACGGTAGAGCCGGATCACGCGGACGTCGTGTTCGGCCAGATGCGTGCCGAAAGCGTCGATATCGGCGACCGAGCGGTACTTGGTCTTGTAGCCGGACATGACGACGGGCGCCTCTTCACTTTCTCCGTCGAAGCGGCGGGTGAACCAGCTGGCGCTCCAGTCGCGTTGCGCCGCCCATCCCCTGTCCTGGATCTCGGCGAGGTACTCACCTTCGAAACGGGTGTCGCCGCGCTGATCGAACAGTTTTGTCAGGTGGCTGCTGCCGCAGCGCCCCTCGAACAGGATGACGACGTTCTTGCGCAAGATGCGGTCGGTCATATCGGTTCTCCGGACCATCGGGATGGCGTTGGCCGCGCGCGGCGCGACAGAGCCGTTTCTGTGGCGATCCTCGTCACTTCGGCGCATTCCAAAGTGCGAGGGCGCCGGTGATCTGGCCGAGGCAAAGCGCTGTCTCACGCTCGATCTCCGCCATCAGTGCCGCCGTGTCGGTGTCTGTGTCCTGATCCCAAAGCGCATCGCACGCGGCCGTGAAATGGGTGATCGCACCCACATGGTCGCGACGGATCTTGGCAAGGTGGCCGAGTTGTAGCGCTGCGACGGCACGAACTCGTGGGGCCTGGCCGGCGGCCCAGGCGGCAAACCTGGCATAGTGGGCCGCGGCCTCCTCCAGCCTGCCGAGTTCTTTCGCCATGTTACCGAGGATGCCCGTCAGATCGGTGCAACCATCCCCTTCAACCAGTGTGCTCAACGCTGCGTGCGCAGCGGCGAAGTCGCCAGTGTCAGTGAGGGCCAGCGCCGCGCGGCGCCGTTCCTCTAGCAAGGCGCGGTCGATGGCCTCGATCTCGCGTCTCGCATCCTCGGCGACGGTGTCGTCGGCGCCCGATCGGGCACTGGCTGCTTGATACCACGCCCGTGCCGACATCCGATCACCCCTGACCCGGGCCAGATGGCCGAGCTGCAGATGGATGTCGGCATCTTCGGGCGCGGTGCGCAGAAAGGCGTGGTACGCTGCCTCTGCCCCCTCGAGATCTCCGCTTTCCTTGAGCGCGTGACCGAGTTGCACTTGAAGTTCGGCGCGCTCCGGCTCTTGCTCGAGCAGGTTACGATAAAGATTGGCCGCCTTTTGCCAATCTCCCGCGTGCGCGGCCGCTGCGGCCCTCGCCTGAAGCGTTTCCGCCGTCCCCGCAACCGGTTCCAGGATCGCCGCCGCCTTCAGCGCGGTAGGGGCAGGGGTAGGGCTGGCGCGGAGGTGGCGGCCAGTGGTCACCTCCCTGCAGTCGGGCATCGACGCTGCCAGCGTCATCCTGCCCGCTCCAGCATCAATGCGCGTGGTCTTAGGCGATGTAGCGGGCCTGCCTGCTCCGGCTTGCGCAGCCTGATCTCGATGAAATGGTGAAAGGGAGCCACGTCAAACCCGACCGTCATGCAGGCCGGTCCCACGAGATCCAGCGCCAGCAGGCTGTCGAGGCCCGAATTGGCCACGATGTCGAGATGGATCGACGCGCCCTCAGGTTGCAAGAGGTCGATGATCATGTTCCAGCGACCGGGTTCGAGCCCGCGTTTCGGTCCGGTCAAGACCCAGCCGGCCCGCACCTTTGGAAACTCCTTCTCCGTGTCCAGGCCCGGGCAGGAGATGCCGCTTCCGAGGATCAGACCGAGCCCTGCCGCCTCGCGCGCGATGACGATGCGCCGTCCGACTCCGCGTTCGGCCAGGGTGGCGGCAGTCGGCCTTTCGGGCTCGGCCGGTCCGTTGTGCTGGGCCCCGTCACCCGGACGGGCCGCGGGCGCGTGGATCCACCCTTGGCTCGCTCCTTGAGTGGCGCCTTGTCTAGGCGACAGTAACGTCTCGGCCGGCGTGGTCATCATCGTGTCGGACAGCCGGCAATCAGCGCCGAGCGCCGCGACGCGGCGGATCAGGCCTGCGCGGTCGATCGCGCCGACGCGCAGGTCGAATTCAGCCTCAAGCGCCTCAATGGGAGAGGGGCGGCGGCCGAGCAGTTGTTGATGCAGTTCAGCGACGAATTGGCGGTCGTCATCGGGCGCATAGCGCGCCATTAGATCCGTGATCACAAACCGATCCCAGTCCCGTCCGAAGGCAGCGGCCGGAGAAGCGGTGGGTGCACGATCGCCGAGCAGCGCCCGCGCCACTTCGAGGCGCGGCCTGCCGGCACGCAGCGCTGCGACAAGGCGTGCTTGGTCCGCGCCGTCGCTGGTCCTCGCCACCGCGCCTCCTCCTCCCGACGCGGCAAGCGTGGCACAGCGTGTCACGAAGGCCTCGGGCCCCAGGAGGAAATCGGCTGGGCCGAGCGCTTCGACCGACGGCATTGCCATGGCCGCGTCGTTTGGCAGGTCTTGGGTGTCAGGCAGCATGGGCGAGCCCTCCGTCGAGGCGGTCGATCAGTCGGGCATGCCGCGCGCCGATTCGGTCATAGCCATGTGCCTCCACCGTGGCCCGCCGCGCCCGCTCGCGAAGCGCACGGATCGCAGGGCTGGCCGCGAGAACGATGAGCGCCTCGGCGAGAGCTTCGACCGTCAGGCTGGGTAGGCCCATGGCGATGGGGTGGATGTCGCGCAGCACGGCGCTGTCAGAACAGAGAATGGGCCGGTTGAGCGACAGGGCGATGCGCGCGGCGCCGGTGGCACTCTCGCTCGACGGGCCGTAGGGGAAGCAGAGGATATCGCAGCCGGCGAGGCGGTTGCGCACACGGTCTTCGTCTAGGAAGCGGAAATCCGTCTCCACGGCGTCCTCGACGCCGAGGGCGGCGATCGTCGCCTCAACCCGCGCTCGTTCGCGCCGCGACACGCGATCGCCCCGCGCGCAGGTGAGCAGCCGCAGTCTGAGCATCGGCGCATGCATCCGCGCCCGCGCCAGTGCCTCGACCAGCAGGGGTATGTTCTTGTGCGGGTAGAGAAAGCCGAAAGTGCCGACGGTGACATGCGCAGGGTCGGGCGGCCTCGCCTCGGGCGGCGGGAGAATACCGTGCGGAATGACCACGGCAGCCGCGTGGTTGCGCTTCTCGATCAGGGCACGATCCGCCTCGGTATGGACGATCACCGCATCGAATGCCGCGAGCCACTTGGCGGGCTTCTGAAGCGTCTCGCGCACATTGTGCAGTGTTATCAGTCTGGTGGCATGCGGACTGGCCGCGATGGCCGGCACGAGCCGTGCCATATCGCCGTCGGAGAAATGACCGGGATGATGCTGGAACCAGAGGACGCGAGTGCGCCCGCCATCGCCGGAGCCCGCGCTGTGGTGGACGCCTTCGCAGGGCGTGGGGCTGTCCGTCGTACCCTGCGCGGCACCGGAGGCGATATCGGCGGCCAGACGGTCGAGGGCGGCGCCGGTATAGCCCCAGGAGCGCGTCACCGGGAGATCGTCGCGCAGCGCAATCATCGCTGCGTCATCGTCGAGCAGGCGGGCATGGACATGGGCAAGGCGTGGGGCAAGCGCATCCGTCGCGAAGAGATGCGCAGCATAGGTCGCGATGCCGCAGGTCTGGTTCCACGAGCTGACGAGATCGATCGCGGCCGGGGCGCGCGCGCATTCCGCAGGGCGCCGCATGCCGAGGGAGGCGAGGGCGAGACCGAGACGCTCAGCCACGCGGCGCCAGGTGAAGTGCTCGGCCAAGAGCCTGCGTCCGGCGGCGGTGCGTCTTTGCGCCTCGGCGCGGTCTTCGAGGGCACGGCGGAGCGCGGCCGCGAGGGCATCGCCATCGGGTTCGGCCCAGAGTGATCTGCTTCCTGCTATCCCGCCCGCTGTCACATGGGCGTCGGAGGCGACGAGTGTATAGTCGATGAGGAAAGCCGTCTCCTCGCTGCAAAAATCGGTCTGACCGCTGTAGCCCGTGGTGACGACAGGCACGCCCAGCATCATCGCCTCGGCGAGTGGCAGGCCGAAACCCTCGCCACGCGATGGCGCTGCGAGCACATCGGCCTCGCGGATCATCGCGCGCAGCGCCGTGTCGCTGAGCGAGGCCTTGATGACGCGGATCGGTGCGGCGTCAGGGTGGGCCTTGCGCGCCGCAGCCACGTCGCGCGCGATGGTGTTGTGCGGGTTGTCGAAGGTCTTGATCACCAGTTCGACATTGTCTGCAGCGGTGAAGCCGCGCGCGAAGCTGCGGGCAAGGATGTCGGCACCCTTGCGCGGAAAGCAGGAGGAGACGTGCAGTATGCGCCGCTTGGCAATCTCGCCCAGACCGTCGGGCGTGGTGCCCTGCCCGGCCCGTGTGTCGCCCGCTTCCGGGGTTTCGTCGGACGACTGGGTAAGGTGGTCGACGCCATTGCCGATGACTGCCATGGGCACGGTCAGGCCCGAGCGGCGAAAGGCTTCTTCGACGAAGCTGGCGGTGACTAGCATCAGATCGAGATGGGCATTGAAGTGCTTCACCATGGCAGAGGGGACAACGCTCTCCTCCCAGGCGAAGCAGACATAGGCGTTAAGCCGCCCGATCATGTCATCAGCCCGGGGCGGCCAGGTGTTGCGCAGATGGATATCGACGCTGTCCCGTGCGGGCGGCGCCGCGAGGCGTTGCGCGGCGACATCGGGCATCGCAGCAAGATGGGGATCGCTGTCCAGCCCCTCCTCGTCACTATAGATCGAGACATCGATCCCCGCGGCCAGCAGTGCGCGGGCCAGCTGACGATTGACGATGGCGAGGCTGTAGTCGCCGAGGAAGACACCATCGAAGAACACCCGTTTGCCCTTGAGCGCTGCCAGCGGGTCGTCGCTGCCGCGCGCGCGGTCGAGCGCATAGGGCGACGGTGGCATGGGTGCCTGCGGAGGGACGGGGAGCGCCGCGGCCACTGCCGCTTGGACAGCGTCATCGTCACTGCCAGCGGTTTGCGTGGCTGTCTTTTCCGACGCGCCGCCCCGCACGAAGAGGCGTGCAAGGGCAGAGCGTCGCGGTGGTGACAGGCGCTGCTGGCGGTGCATCAAGGGTTCCCGATCAGCCTTGGTGTCTGGGCGTCCCAGCCTGTTTGCGCGATAAGCCTTGCATCGTGGTTAAGCGCCCGACAGGCGAGGCGGGCTCAGCGGTATCGCGGCTGGTCGCCGCAATGAGTCTTGCAGGGGTGCTCCTGTCCGGTGCCGGATGAGGCTGTGCGGATCCCAATTTGGGGTTTCATCGCCTGGCTCTTGGGAGTTGCGCCCGCCTCGCCCGGCCATCGGCGTTCAGCGCGCCGCCAGCTGTGTTCGCGCCATTTTTCATGCGGTTGCTCCCACTGTGACGTGACCCGCCTAGGTGCGGCCCGCCGCAACCACGTCCGCGCCGTTCTCGCGGTACCACCCGCTGGCATGGGTAGCGGGGTCGAACTCGGTACCGGACCAGGGTGCGATCTCTCTTTTGTGCGTTTGTCCGTCTTCGCCGCGCGAGGCGCAGGGCGCACCAGCACTGGCGATTGCCTTAAGCGCCGCGCCAGTATCAGAAAGGCCTTTGATGCCTGCCGAATCGGCGGCCAGGCCCTCGATGATGACACCGTGGGCCATCGGGTCGTGAGCTCGGCTGCAAAGCCGCCGGCGAGAACGGCGTCTTCGGCCGCACGGGCGTGGACGAGCCGCACGTCACCGTGGCCGTTGCGCGTACTCTGGAGGGCCTTGTCGGTGGTGACCGCGATCACATGGACGCGGATACGGTCTCTGCCCGGAAGGCGGGCGGGCGAGGATCATCGAGCCTGGGATTGGCCGTCGAGGTGGTCGCTTGGACAATGATCGACCCACCCCCCGCGCGCCCGTCTGGCACCGCGGTGAGCCGTGCCATAAGCGAGTAAGCGCCTTGGCGAGAGGGGGATGGGGCATCGGATCTCAGACTGTGTGCCGGTAGGTCGCTGGTGAGAGGTGGCTGGTGAGAGGTGGCTGGCGGCAACTGTTTGCTTGGGACTGGCGGCCGGCATGGGGGGCGCTCACGGCGCTGAGCAAAGTCAGCGTCGGGCTCCTGCCGGCGCCGGTCGGTCCGATGATCGCGGTGATGCCGTAACGTCGAATGCCGAGGTTGCCTGGTCGATCAGCACCGGTCCACGGCGTATCCCGCATCGCGTGACGCCATCGGCGCCGGCGTCACCAGATATCGTGTCACATCGCGTTTAACGCAGGGGCCACGGCTGCCCCCCCCCCCCCTGTCTGTTGGCGAAGTTGTAGTGTCGAGGTTGCGGCAGGGAGCGTGTCGCCCCTTTGGGTGGCGGCCCGTGCGGGAGCAAGGGCGCCTGCCGCATCGCTCTCGGCCTGAACAGGTGCTTGGGACGCGTGGCCCCGCATGACAGGGACAGGAGCCCTCACCATGCCGGACACCGTCATCGGGTGCGGTCTCGCGCGTGACTTCGCCGCCATCCAC
>JBCCJI010000016.1:0-93598 GCA_039027855.1 Pseudomonadota bacterium
CTGAAGGCCCTGCTCAGAAAGCGCGCCAAGCGACCCGTCGACGGCCTCTGGTCCGCCATCGGCCGCATCGTCGACCTCTTCTCCCCGGCAGAGTGCAGAAACCACTTCACCGCATGAGGATACGATCCAAACTGATGCGATTCCGCTCTAGTGGACGGGATTGAACCACTGCTCAGAGCTGTGGTCAGCTTACTAGTCACAGCAGTATTCTGGTCAACCACCTTTGAGTGGTTCGAAGACGCGAGTCTCGCGGCGGAGATGGCGGCAGCTGTTGACAACCCCGAGCAGATGGTCCTGCACTTCATCCTCGCGAGAACTTTAGCTTTGTTCGGCATCGGCGCATCCGATACTCTGCTACTGCCAATTGGCTGGTGGAGGCGACGCTACGCCATCACGGACCGACGGGTTCTCGTGCTTGATCGAGCACTCTGGCGCAGGCGGCGCTCGCCTCCAATCACGCCCAATACCGTGCTGGAACGCCAAGGAAGTACCATTACCCTCTCGCCCGAAAGCACGCCTAAATTGACTACGACAAGGCTGAGTGCGATCCGGGACGCCGATCACGTCATTCTCATCATTCGCGCTCTTCAAACCGGTGCGCCCCTACCGTCCGCCGCCGAGCCGCGCTAAAGCTCGCGCGCAAGCCGACCCGGGGGGCGCATGCGCACCATCTTCCACAACGCCCGTCTGATTGATCCGGCGCGCCGGCATGACGGGCCTGGGATACTGATCGTCGAGGGCGGAACGATTGCCGATCTTGTCCCTGGCCAACCCGACATCCTGCCGGACGGGATGCGCGTCGACTGTGGCGGCAAGGTCCTCGCCCCTGGTATCGTCGATATGCGGGTCTTTGTCGGCGAGCCGGGCGCGCGCCATCGCGAGAGCTTTGAGACCGCGGGTGCCGCGGCGGCGGCGGGTGGCGTCACCACCATGGTGGTGCAGGCCGACACGCAGCCCGCGCTCGACGATCCGGCGCTGGTCCAGTTCGTCCTGTCGCATGCCGAGCGCTCGACCCCGGTGCGGGTGCACGCCATGGGGGCGCTGACGAAGGGCCTAGAAGGGCGCGAGATGACCGAGCAGCGCCTGCTGCTCGAAGCCGGCGCCATCGGCCTCTCGGATGCTGACCGGCCGCTCGCCGATACCGCCGTCATGCGCGCGGTGATGACCTATGCCACCTCGACCGGGGCGCTGGTGGCGCATCACCCGCAGGACGCAGCCCTGTCGGCGCGGGGCTCAGCGACCTCGGGCGAGTTTGCCACGCGCCTCGGTCTGCCCGCGGTGCCCGCCATCGCCGAGCGGATCGGGCTGGAGCGGGATCTGGCGCTCGCCGAGGTCACGGGGGCCCGCTATCACGCCGATATCGTCTCGACCGGCGCCGCCCTGCCCCCGCTGGACCGGGCGCGGGAGGCCGGGGCGGATATTTCGGCCGCCACCTCGATCCACCACCTCACGCTCAACGAATACGATATCGGCGAGTATCGAAGCTTCTTCAAGATGGCCCCACCGCTTCGGGCCGAGGACGACCGACGCGCTGTCGTCGAAGCGCTGGCGGACGGGCGCATCGACATCGTCGTCTCGGGCCACGCGCCCTGGGATACCGAGGCCAAGCGCCTGCCCTTCGAGGAAAGCGCCACGGGCGCCATCGCGCTCGAGACCTTCCTGCCCGCGATGATGCGCCTCGTGCATGCCGGCGATCTCGATCTTCTCCGCCTGTTCGAGGCCGCCTCGCTGGCGCCGGCGCGCCGTCTCGGGCTTGCGGTTGGGCATCTGGGTAGAGGGGCGCCGGCGGATCTGGTGCTGTTCGATCCGGAGGCACCCTTCGTCCTCGACCGCGCGACGCTGCGCTCGCAGTCCAAGAACACACCGTTCGATCGCATGCGGATGGAGGGTCGGGTCATCGGCACCTGGATCGGTGGCGAGCGCGTCTTCGACGCCACCACCGGCGTCGGGTGAGGCGGCCGAGATGCTGCACGACCTCATGGCCCCCGAACGCGCGCTGCCTTACTTCGCGCTCGCCTTCGCGGTCGGCTATGTCCTTGGGTCAATCCCCTTCGGCGTGATCTGGGCGCGCGTCTTCGGCCTCGGTAACCTGCGCGAGACCGGCTCGGGCAATATCGGCGCGACCAACGTGCTGCGGACCGGAAACAAGGCGGCGGCGGTGCTGACGCTGCTGGGCGATGCGGCCAAGGGCGCCGTCGCGGCCGTCATCTTCCTGTCCTACGGCGATCTGACGGCACAGTTTGCGGGTCTTGGCGCGCTCATCGGTCACCTGTTTCCAGTGTGGCTGCGGTTTCGCGGCGGCAAGGGCGTCGCCACCGCGCTCGGCGTGGCGCTGGCGCTCAGCTGGGCGTCAGGGCTCGTAATGCTGGTCATCTGGCTCGTGGCACAGCGGCTGAGCAAGGTCTCCGCCATCGGTGCCCTCGCGGCGATGACGGCCGGCCCTGCGATTTTCTGGCTGCTGGACGGGCCGCGCGCGGTGCTCGCGATGATCGTCTTTGCGGTGATCATCTGGCTCACGCATCTCTCCAATCTCCGCCGACTGATCTCGGGCGCGGAAAATCGCTTCTGAGAACGGTCTAGCATCGGTGAGACCGAAGCTAACCAGCACTTAACCTCAACAGGTCCTGAATGCCCGACATGTTGGCGTCGTGGTGAGTGTGTGGAGTGTGCGATGGACGAGCGGAACTTGGTGAGCGATGGCGCGGGCGCGGCGGGGCCCGTCGCATCTCCCGTCGCATCTGGGGCAATCGGATCGGCGGGCAAAGCGCCACAGGCGATGCTGGCCGGCCTGCGCCCCAACCTCAGGCGCGGCGAGGTACTGGACGATGCCGAGCGGCTGGCCCGGCTGCGCCTGGCACGAAGCGAAAATGTCGGACCGCGCACCTGGGTCCATCTGATGGACCGGTTCGAGAGCGCCGTCACGGCGATCGAGGCGCTGCCGGCGCTCGCCGGTCTCGGCGGCAGGCGCGGCTATGTCGCTTGCCCCATGGCAAGTGCCGAGGACGAGATCGCGCGCGGCCGGGCCGCTGGCGCCCGCCTGGTCGTGCTGGGTGAGCGTGGCTACCCCGAGCGCCTGGCCCATATCTCGAGCGCGCCACCGGTCATCTGGGTACGCGGCGCGGTGGAACGCCTGTCCCGCCCCGCAACGGCCGTGGTCGGTGCGCGCAACGCCTCGGCCCTCGGTCTCAGGCAGGCACGACGGCTCGGCCGCGGTCTCGCGCTTGAGGGAGAGATGGTCGTCTCCGGCCTCGCGCGGGGCATCGACACCGCCGCGCATGAGGGGGCGTTGTCGGCGGTGGAATCGGCCCGCGAGGGCGCGCAACACGCACTGGCCGAGGAGATGTCGCCCGCCAGCGACCCACGAACGGCCGAGATGCGGCGGATGACGCGCCAGCGCACCGGCCGGGCAAGGCCGGTCGACACGGTCGGGCAGACCATCGCGGTGATGGCCGGGGGGATCGACGTCGCCTATCCGGCCGAGAATGCCGCGCTGGCAGAACGCATCGTGGAGACCGGCGGTGCCCTGATCAGCGAATGCCCGCCCGGCACGGTACCGGCCGCGCGCCATTTCCCCAGGCGCAACCGGCTGGTCTCGGGCCTGGCCGACGGTGTGGTGCTGGTCGAGGCGGCGCTCCGCTCGGGCAGTCTGATCACCGCGCGCACGGCGCTCGACCAAGGGCGTGAGGTCATGGCCTGCCCCGGTGCGGCCGAGGATCCGCGTGCCGGCGGCTGCAATGCCCTCATCCGCGACGGTGCGGGCCTCGTGCGCGACCACCGCGACGTGCTGGAGGCGCTCGGCCCCCTTCGCGCGCGCGGCATGGCGGAGGATACCGCCGGTTTCGACGCGGCATCCGGTGCTCCCAGCGCGATGCGCCAGCTCCGCCTCGACGACGGTGCCCTCGCCGAGCGGGTGCATGCCATCCTAAGCCCGGCACCGACACCGATCGACGAGGTCGCTCGGCTTTGCGATGCGACGCCCTCGGCACTGGCACTCGCGATCATCGAGCTGGAGCTTGCCGGCCGGGCCATGGTGATGTCGGGACACGAGATCGCGGCGATCGGCGCTTGAAAGTGGGCCTCGGGCGGGCCCGGAGTGGACCTGGGTCGAGCGAAGAGCAGACCGTAGGCGAGGGCGCGTTCGGGCACCACCACTGCCCGCTGAGACAGGCGCGACAACGGCGCGATGCGCAGCCGCGTTGACAGCAATGCGGGGGCGCCCCATCTTCCTCGCCCGCGCCGAGGGGGCGCTTTCGGGGGATTGTGCATGGCCGTCGTCGTCGTCGAAAGCCCGGCCAAGGCCAAGACAATCAACAAGTATCTCGGCCCAGATTTCACGGTGATCGCGAGTTATGGGCATGTGCGCGACCTGCCGGCGAAGGACGGCTCGGTCCGTCCTGACGACGGTTTCGACATGGTCTGGGAGGTCGATTCCAAATCGCAGAAGCACCTCCGCGCCATCGCCGACGCCATGCGCGGCGAAGACCGGCTGATCCTCGCGACCGACCCTGATCGCGAGGGCGAGGCGATCTCCTGGCACCTACTTGAAGCGCTGCGCAAACGCCGCGCGGTCAAGAAAGACACCAAGGTAGACCGCGTCGTCTTCAACGCGATCACCAAATCCGCCGTCGGCGAGGCGATGACCAAGCCGCGCCAGATCGACATGGAGCTGGTGCACGCCTACCTCGCGCGACGCGCGCTCGATTACCTGGTGGGCTTCAACCTCTCGCCGGTGCTGTGGCGCAAGCTGCCGGGCGCCCGCAGCGCCGGGCGCGTGCAATCGGTGGCCCTGCGCCTGGTGGTCGAGCGCGAGATGGAGATCGAGCGTTTCGAGCCGCGCGAGTACTGGCAGGTCAAGGCCGGCCTCAGCACCAGCGCTGGCCCGGCCTTCGAGGCGCGGCTGACATCGCTTGACGGCAAGAAGCTGGACCGTTTCGCCCTGGCTGATATCGAGGCTGCGGCCGGCGCCGTCGGCCGAATTGCCGCCGCAGAGCTCTGCGTCACCGGGGTCGAGGCGAAGCCGGTCACCCGCAATCCCTCGCCCCCCTTCATGACCTCGACCCTGCAGCAAGAGGCCAGCCGCAAGCTTGGCTTCGGCGCACAGCAGACCATGCGCGCGGCGCAGAAACTCTATGAAGCCGGGCACATCACTTATATGCGGACCGACGGGCTCGACATGGCGCCTGAAGCGGTGCGCGACGCCCGCGCGACCATCGGTCGTCGCTTTGGCGAGGCCTACGTCCCCGAAAAGCCGCGCGTCTACAAGACCAAGGCAAAGAACGCGCAAGAGGCGCATGAATGCATCCGCCCCACCGTCATGGGCCGTACCCCCGATGAGGTGCGGATCGGCGGGGACGAGCAGCGTCTCTACGATCTTATCTACAAGCGTGCCTTGTCGAGCCAGATGGCAGCCGCGAAGATGATGCGCACCACGGTCGAGATCGGGGACAAGGCCGAGACCCTCGGCCTGCGCGCCACGGGGCAGGTCATCACCTTCGACGGCTTCATCGCGATCTATGAGGAGGGCCGTGACGAGCCGGCCGAAGACGAGGACAGCGCGCGGCTTCCGGCGCTGGAGACCGGACAGTCCCTGCAGTTTGCCGCGGGCCATGTCACGGCCGAGTTCGACAAAGCGCGCGAAAGCGACGGGGACACACTGCTCAAGGTGAGCGAAGCCAGCGGCCTCCCACGCCACGACCGGGCCGTGCGCGACAGCGGCGCGGCCGTCATCGCTACCCAGTCTTTCACCCAACCGCCGCCGCGCTATAGCGAGGCGACGATGATCAAGCGGATGGAGGAACTCGGCATCGGCCGGCCCTCCACCTACACCTCGATCATTACAACGCTGCAAGACCGCGCCTATGTGCGCAAGGACAAGAACCGCCTGTTCGCCGAAGACAAGGGCCGCCTCGTCACTGCCTTTCTGGAGAATTACTTCCCGCGCTACGTCGAATACGACTTTACTGCCGCGCTGGAAGAAGAGCTTGACGATGTCTCGGGCGGTCGGGTCGACTGGAAAGCCTTGCTTAGCCAGTTCTGGAAGGACTTTACGGCAGCGCTTGAGGGCACGACCGAACTTCGCATCACCGAGGTGCTTGAGACGATAAACGAGGCGCTCGGCCCGCATCTCTTTCCCGACAAGGGAGACGGGAGTGACCCACGCTGCTGCCCAAGCTGCGATGGCGGGCGGCTCTCCATCAAGACATCGTCGAAGAACCAGACCGCCTTTATCGGCTGTGAGCGCTATCCCGATTGCCGCTATACTCGCCCCTTCGGCACACCCGACGAGGCGTCGGAACTGACCGGGCCCGACGGCAAGATGCTGGGCCCCTGCCCCGAGACAGGTGAACCGATCACGCTGCGCTCGGGCCGTTATGGTGCCTATGTGCAGCGCGGCGAGGTGAGCGAGGCGACGCCAAAGCCAAAACGCGCCAGCGTGCCCAAGGGCAAACCGCTGGAGAGCGTGACGCTGGAAGATGCGGTGGACTGGCTGCGCCTGCCACGGGAGGTGGGGCGCCACCCTGAGGATGGCGAGTTGATCGAGGCCGGCATCGGTCGCTTCGGCCCCTACGTCAAACACCTCAAGACCTATGCTAACCTGCCCAAGGGCGAGGATGTGCTCACCATCGGCATGAACCGCGCGCTGACGCTGATCGAGGAGAAACGCGCGCGCGGCCCCGGTGGGCGCACCGCCGCCAAGCCCGTGCGCGAGCTGGGTGAGCATCCCGACGGCGGCGCGATGGCGATCTATGACGGCAAGTACGGCCACTATGTGAAGTGGGAGAAGGTCAACGCCACGCTGCCCGACGGTACTCGGCCCGATGACCTGACCTTTGATGACGCGCTGGCTCTGATCGCCGAAAAGGCGCCCAAAAAGAAGGCCGCCAAGCCCAAGGCGAAGACGACCAAGGCCAAGAGCGCCACGAAACCGAAGGCAAAAGCCAAACCCAAAGCAAAGGGCGCTGCCAACGAAGCTGACGCACCGAAAACCAGCCGCTCAGCCGCGGGCAAAGGCTAGGCGCAGCACCTGGCGGCACTCCCTAAACGGCTGCCCCGCTACGGCTGCCCCGCTACGGCTGCGAGGGCCATTACGCTGCTCCAACATGCGTCACCTTGCGCGCGTGGCGGAGACAGTGGGGCGCGCTAACTGTGCGCGGATCAAGGATTGACGGTAGGGACTGGACATGGCCGACTATGTTGCCCTCTATGCCCTCGCGCTCGCGTTTGGCGGCATGGTATTCTTTTCCGCGGTGTTCTCGCCGCTGGTCTTCATCAAGCTGCCGGCCGAGACGGCGGGCCCGTTCATCCGGCAGGTCTTCCCTTGGTACTTCGCCGTCGTCGCCGGGATCCTGGCACTGGCGGCGATCGGTCTTGGTATCGGCGGGCACGGTAAGTGGGGCGGGTTGCTGGTCGTGATGGCGGCGGCGGGCGTCTACAATCGCGAGGTGCTGATGCCGCGCATCAACCTCCTCCGCGACAAGCAACTGGCCGGCGATGCCGAGGCTGGCAAGGCGTTCGACAAGGCACATAAAACCTCGGTCGTGATCAATGTCGTGCAGATGATTGCCGCGGGCGCCGCCCTCACCGCTTTTGCCTGACCGTTTTTGCCTGACCGTTTTGCCCGAACGCTTTGCCCGAACGCTTTGCCCCACCGCCTCTGCCTGCCGGCGTCGGCTGACAACCTGCGCCCTCGCCACCTTGCCCGCGGCATGCTAGGCGCCCGGCCATGACCGGATTGCCCGACCGCGACACCCTGATCGCCTGGATCAATGACAACCCCGATCACGCGGCCAAGCGTGAGATCGCGCGGGCCTTTGGTGTGAAAGGCGCCGACCGCGTCGAGCTGAAGCGCCTGATCCGCGAGCTGGAGGATGAGGGCGTGATCCAGCGCCGGGGGCGGCGCCTCTCGCCCGCCGGCCACCTGCCGCCCGTGGGCCTTTTCACCGTCACCGGCCCGGCCGATGATGGCGAGATCTACCTGGTGCCCAAGGACTGGGACGATGGCGAGACGCCGCCGCGTATCCTGTATCTGCCGCGCAAGGCCGATCCGCCCCTGAAGGCGGGCGATACCGCGCTCGCCAAGCTACGCGCGGTAAAGGACGAGGAAATCGCCTACGAGGCGAGGCTGATCCGTCGCCTCTCGCAGGGGGCGCCACGGCGCATCGGTATCTTCCGCACCGTGCCCGAGGGCGGCGGGCGGATCGTACCGGTCGACAAAAAGGAAGACCGCGAATGGGCCGTTCCGGCGGGGGCCCATGCCGGTGCGCGCGACGGAGAACTGGTCGAGGCCGAGCGCGTCAGCCGCGAGCGTTTCGGCCTGCCGAAGGCAAAAGTCCTCAACGTGCTCGGCGATCCACATGCGCCCAAGGCCCTGTCGCTGATCGCCATGGTCGAGCACGGCATTCCCTTCGAGTTCCCCGAGGCGGTGCTCGCCGAGGCCGAAGCCGCACCCAATGCGCCCTCCCCCGGTTCCGAGCGTGAGGATCTGCGCCACCTGCCGCTAGTGACCATCGACCCGGCCGATGCGCGCGATCATGACGATGCGGTCTGCGCCCTGCCCGACGACGACCTCGCCAACCCCGGCGGCCATGTCGTCTGGGTCGCCATCGCCGATGTGGCCCATTACGTGCGACCGGGCTCCCCCCTGGATGGCGAGGCGCGCCGGCGCGGCAATTCCACTTATTTTCCCGACCGGGTAGCTCCGATGTTACCCGAGCGGCTGTCGGCCGATCTTTGTTCGCTGATGCCGGGGGTTGATCGCCCTTGCCTCGCCCAGCGGCTGGTGATCGATGCCGAGGGTAACCGGCTCCGCCACAGCTTCCATCGGGGCGTGATGCGCTCGCCCGCGGCGCTCTCCTACGAGCAGGCGCAGGCCGCCGCCGACGGGGCGCCTGATGACGAGACGGCGCCTTTGGTCGAGACGGCGATCACCCCGCTATGGGCCGCCTATCGCGCGCTGGCCCGCGCGCGCGAGCGTCGCCAGCCGCTCGATCTCGACCTGCCCGAGCGCCGGGTCGATCTGGCCGAGGATGGGCGCGTGCTGGGCGTTACCCGCCGCGATCGTCTGGATGCCCATCGCCTGATCGAAGAGTGCATGATCCAGGCCAACGTCTCCGCCGCCGAAACACTGGAGCGGCGGAAGACCGGGCTGCTCTACCGCGTGCATGAGGAGCCGGCCGAGGAGAAGCTCGAAGCGCTGGCCGAGACGGTGGACAGCATCGGGCTCACGCTCGCCAAGGGGCAGGTGCTGAAGACCCGGCACCTGAACGCGCTGCTGCGCGCCGCCTCCGAGAGCCCGCATGCCGATGTCGTCAATCTCTCGGTGCTGCGCGCGCAGACACAGGCCTATTACGCGCCCGAGAACCTTGGCCATTTCGGTCTGGCGCTGCGTGCTTACGCGCATTTCACCTCACCGATACGCCGCTACGCCGATCTCGTCGTGCACCGGGCGCTGATTACAGCGCTTGGGCTTGGCGAGGGGGGCGCCCAGGCCGAACTGCGCGGCCCTGATGCATTGGCGGGTCTGCGTGAGACCGGCGAGCATATCAGCCGGACCGAGCGGCGATCGATGGAGGCGGAGCGCGACACGACGGACCGTTACCTCGCGAGCTTCCTCGCCGAGCGCGAAGGGGCAGAGTTCCGCGGCCGCATCACCGGCGTGCAGCGTTTCGGCGTCTTCGTGGCGCTGGAGGAAACGGGTGCCGATGGCCTGCTGCCGATCCGCGCGCTTGGCGATGAGTATTTCCACCATGACTACGCCACCCCCGCGCTCATCGGCGAGGTGACAGGCCAGGTCTTCACCCTGGGCCAGTGGCTGACGGTGCGGCTCGTCGAGGCGGTGCCGGTGACCGGCGGGCTGCTCTTCGATCTCGTCTCGGCCGAGGCGGCGCCGGGCGAGAGCGCAATCCGCGGTGCAGGCGGCCGGGGCAAACCGGGCGGCAAGGGCCAGCGCGCGGGCAACGGCCCCCGCCGCCGATTGACGCGCGAGCGCATCGCCGCCGCCAAGGCCAAGCGCAAGGGTCGGCGCCGGGGCTGAGGCCCCCCGCACTGGCCCCGGGGTCCGCCCCAGGCCCGCCAAAGACCGGGCGCGACCCACCGCGACCCCGTCTGAGCCCCGTCTCAGCCTGGCCTCAGGCCGCGGTGAAACCTCCATCGACCGGGATTGCGGCACCGGTGATGTATCCGCTCTGAGGCGACAGCAGCCAGACCACAGTCGCCGCGGTATCGCCGGGCCGGCCAATCCGGCCAAGCGGGGTCTTCCCCGCCATGCGCCCGTCGAGATCGCGGCCCGGTGCGGCGGGGCGCAGCGCTTCGGTCATCGTGCCCTCGGTCCAGTTAGGGCAGACGGCGTTCACTCTGATCCCGTCGGGCGCGCCGTCCAGCGCCGCGCAGCGTGTCAGACCCACCACGCCGTGTTTGGCAGCGCCATAGGCGACCGAGAGGCGCGCCCCCACCAGCCCCGCGACCGAGGCCGCGTTTACGATGCTGCCCCCATTGCCCGCTCGGCGCATGGCGGCCATCTCGGCTTGCACCGACAGGAAGGCACCCGTCAGGTTGACCGCGATGACCCGCTCCCAGTCGGGCTCGGCGATCGCGACACCCTGAAACGGCGGCCCGATGATCCCGGCGGCGTTGAAGGCCCCGTCCAGACGACCGGTCATCGCCGCTGCGACCTCCACGGCCCTGGCCAGATCATCGGCGCGCGTCACATCGCAGGCCACGGCCCCGAGCCGGCCAGGTGAGCCTGCGGCGGCCAATCCCTCGACGGCATGATCTAGCGTCGCCCGGTCTTGGTCGGCCAGAACGACTTGGGCCCCAGCCTCAAGCAGCAGCGAGGCGGTGGCGCGGCCGATGTCACCCGCTCCTCCGGTGATAAGGAAACCGCGCTCCCGCGGCCAGGCAGGCAATTCGGCGGACGACGGATCAGGCGACGGCCCGGCCGGGACGTCAGAGGTCATCCACCGCGCGGATCAGCTTGGTATCCAGCACGCGCAGCACCGTCTTCAGATCATGCCCGCGCCGCAGGATGCGGCCGTCCATCCCGACCACGCTGTAGGCACCCTGGCGGCGGGCGTCCTTGGGCCGCTTCTCGATCCGGTACATCGGTTGCTCGGACGCCCGGCGAAAGATCGAGAAGACCGCATGCTCGCGGAGGAAATCCATCGCATAATCGCGCCACGCCCCCGCCGCGACCGCCCGACCATAAAGGTTCATGATCACCGAGAGCTCGCGCCTGTCAAAGGCCACGACCTCGGCGGCGGGGGGCGGTGCGGCGCCCGGGCCACCGCTGGGTGGCGGGAAGGAATGCAGCGTCATGTCGCGCACCGTGGCATTGGATCAGAACACCTGCAAGGGCTTGCGACGGATGCGAAAGCGGCAGCGCAAGCGCGTGACGGCTTTTCATGTGGCGGGTGTCCGGCAGCTGGCGCCAGCGCCGCTCGGGCGCTATGCCGCCCAGCCTGACGCTTGCTTCGGTCGCCTGCAGGGACCGGGGTGACGCCGATGCGAGGCTGATGCGAGGAGCTGCCGATCATGCGCGATTTCCACCTACCCGGCCGCTCGCCGCTCTACGCGGCCAATGCGATCTGCGCCTCCTCCCACCCCGTGGCCGTCGACGTGGCGCTGGACCAGCTTAAGGCCGGCGGCAACGCCGTCGATGCCGCCATCGCCGGTGCGGTCGCCCTGGGCTTGGGAGAGCCCGCAATGACCGGGATCGGCGGCGATATGTTCGCGCTGGTCAAACCGGCCGGCAGCGAGAGCGTGGTGGGTTTGAATGCGTCGGGCCGCGCGCCTGCGGGGCTTACGGCCAAGGCGCTCCGCGCACGGGGCTGGACCGCGATGGACCATATGGACGCCAACAGCGTCGTGGTCCCCGGCGCGGTCAAGGGTTTCGAGGTGCTGATGGAGGCGCATGGCCGCCTCGGGCTGGAGGCGGTGTTGCAGCCCGCCATACGCCTGGCCGAAGAGGGCATGCCGGTGATGCCGCGCCCGGCTCACGACTGGGCCGCCAATGCCGACCGGATGACGGGCGCGATGGCGCGGTATTACCTGAAGAACGGTGCTGCCTATCGCGCGGGCGATCTCTTCCGTCATCAGGGCCAGGCCGAGGTGCTCCGCCAGATCGCGGCGCACGGCGCAGCCGGCTTTTACGAAGGCGCCGTGGCCGAGGACATGGTGACAACGCTCCAGTCCCGGGGCGCGAGCCATACCATGGATGACTTCATCGCCGTCACCGCCGACTGGGTTACGCCCATCAGCGGCCCCTACCGTGGGGCCGAAATCGTCGAGCTGCCCCCGAACACCCACGGCGTCGCCGCGATCCTGATGGCGGGGATCCTGCAGCATTTCGACCTCGCCAGCCTCGATCCCACCGGCCCCGAGCGCGCCCATCTCGAGATCGAGGCCGCCAAGCTGGCCTATGCCGCCCGAAACGAAGCGGTGGCCGATCCGGCGCATATGACCGTCGACCCGGCGGTGTTTCTCGATGGCAAGCTGGCGGCCGATCTCGCCGCCCGGATCGACCCCGAGCGCGCCGGCTTCCCCGCCTCGCGCCCCATTGCCGAGCGGGAGCATCGCGAGACGATCTATATCTCGGTGGTGGATCGCGACCGGATGGCGGTGTCGCTGATCTACTCCGTGTTCGACGATTTCGGCAGCTGCATCGCCTCGGACCGCTATGGCATCAACCTCAACAACCGCGCAGCCGGTTTTTCGCTGGTCGAGGGCCATCCGAACGAGGCCGGCCCCCGCAAGCGCCCGATGCACACGATCATCCCCGGCATGCTGCGCCAGGACGGGCGCATCACCATGAGCTTTGGCGTCATGGGTCAGGGCTACCAGCCGCATGGGCATGTGCGCCTCGTCTCGAACATGCTGGATTACGGGCTCGATCCCCAGGCCGCGCAGGACATGGGGCGCGTTTTCCACGAGGGCGGTCGAACCTGGATCGAGCGGGGCTGCACGCCGGCGCTGTCAGCGGGCCTGACCGAGCGCTGCCACGAGGTGTCGGTGCGCCATGTGCCACTCGGCGGCAGTCAGGCCATCGTCATCGACCACGCCCGCGGTATGCTGATCGGCGGCACCGATCCACGCAAGGACGGCTGCGCCCACGGATACTAGCAGCTGCAACCCACCGTAGGGTGGGGTTCGACCCCACCACCGACTAATGACAGCGCTCGGGATCCAGCAGATAAGCGTCGCCATCATGCGCCGCGAAAAAATCCGGGATCTGCGGATGCTCGATCGGCTCGCCACTGTCGTCGGGCACGAGGTTCTGCTCAGACACATAGGCCACGTAGTAGCTCGTATCGTTCTCGGCGAAGAGATGGTAAAAAGGCTGCTCTTTGTGGGGGCGCACATCCTCAGGGATCGATTCCCACCACTCCTCGGTATTCGAGAAGGTGGGATCGACATCGAAGATCACGCCGCGAAACGGGTGAAAGCGGTGCTTCACCAGTTGGCCGATCTTGAATTTCGCGTCCGCCTGCAGCATTGCAGCCCTCGTCGACCCTTCCCATTCTCGCGAATACCGGTCTTCCGGCACATCCCAATCTCAGACCAATGCACATAGAGAGCCCGTGCGCCCATGTCGACCTGACAGGCGAAAAAGGCACTGTGCAGCGCATCACAGCCGCAGAAAGCGGCCGGGTGACGGTTTGCAACCGTCTCAAATAGGGACAATCTCTCGCCTGTCGAGGAGACTGCATGCTCTATGAACTCTTCGGGATCGTCGCGCCGGTGATCCTGCTCGCATCGGCGGGCTATGCCTGGGCCTGGGCCGGATGGCCCTTCGATCTGGACTTCATCACCCGGCTCAGTCTCAGTTTTTCGGTGCCCTGTCTGATGTTCGCGACGCTCGTGCGCGCCGATATCAGCCCGGAGGCCTTTGGCGAGATCGCGCTCGCCTCGCTGGTCGCCTACGCCGCTGCGGGGGTGGTGCTCTGGGTGGTCTTTCGCCTGTTGCGGCTGTCGATGCCGGTCTGGCTTGCGCCAACGGTGTTCGGCAACACCGGCAATGTCGGGCTGCCCGTGGCGCTGTTCGCTTATGGCGACGAGGGACTGGCACTCGCGATGGTCGCCTTCGCGGTCATGGCGATCCTGTCCTTCACGATCGGCATCTACCTGGTGGCGGGCGCCGGGCGACCGGCCGAGGCGCTGAAGCAGCCGCTGGTCTATGCCTCCATCGCCGGGGGCATCGCGGCGGTGGTCGATTGGGCACCGCCCGATTGGGCCATGGCGACCATCTCGCTGGCCGGGCAAGTGGCGATCCCGCTGATGCTGCTGACACTTGGGGTATCAATCGCGCGGCTGCGCATCGGCGATGTGGTGACCGCATCGGGCGTCACGGTGATCAAGGCATTGGTGACGGGCGGCGCGGGATACGGCGCGGCGGTGGCCTTCGGGCTGACCGGGCCGGCACTCGGCGCCCTGGTGCTGCAGCTTATCATGCCTGCAGCCGTCACCTCCTACATGCTCGCCGCGCGGTACGAGCGCGATCCCGACGCCGTGGCAGGTCTCGTCGTGATCTCGACACTGGCGGCGCTGGTGCTGATCCCGGCGACACTGGCGGTGTTGTTGCCCGTGACGGGGGGCTGAGACCCGGACACCCGCCGCAGAGTGGCGACCCTTTGGCCACACACCCCTGCAGTTGCCGCAAGGGCGCCATTCTCGCGCCGCGCGCCATGCGCTATCTTGGTGCGCATGGGGAAGAAGAGGGTACGGCGCTCGCGCCCAGGCACAATCTCACGCGCCTTTCGCGCCGCAAGCATCGTCGGCGCGGTAGTGGCGCTTGGCTCCTGTTCGTCAACGCCCGATGGGCCGCCCCGCGCGCAGGACGATGTCTGCGCAATCTTTGCGGAACGGCCTGGCTGGCGCGAGGCGATGATCGCCTCCAGCGCACGCTGGGGCGCACCGATCCCGGTGCAGATGGCGATCATCTGGCGCGAATCGAGTTTCCGGGGCGAGGCGCGGACCCCGCGCACCTACGCGCTTGGCGTAATCCCCACCGGACGCGTCTCATCGGCCTATGGCTATGCGCAGGCCATCGACGGCACCTGGGATTGGTATCGCGAGGACAGCGGCAACCGGCGCGCCGATCGGACCGAGTTCGATGACGCGGCCGATTTCGTCGGCTGGTACATGACCAAGACCCGGCGCGCGAACGGCATCGCCCTCGACAACGCCTATCACCAGTACCTGAACTACCACGAGGGCCATCGCGGCTATCGCCGCGGCGGCTGGCAGGGCAAGGACTGGCTGAAGCGCGCCGCGCGGCAGGTCGAACGACAGGCTGCACGCTACGGAGATCAGCTCCGCGACTGCTAAGCCCGGGCCAAAGCCCCCAACATCAGAGCTGTTTGATCCCGAAGATCGACCGACCGAGGCTGCGCCACGCGCGGCCAAAGGCCGAGCGGCTGGCGTCATCGGCCGCCTCAAGCTCATCCACGATGGGATCGGTGAAGCGCTGTACCGTGATCAGGATCATCCGGCGGATAAACAGCAGCGTGACGACGATCAGACTGACAATCAGCACGTTGGGCCAATAGGGGAGCGGTTCGTCCGGCCCTGACGCGCGGCGGATATCGATTGTGTTCGGATACCAGCTGAAAAAATTCGAGCGCCAGCCATAATAGGTCACCACGGCCCAGTGCTCTTCCTCATCCGCGATCTGCTGCGCACGCGCCGTGAGATCGGCGCTGTTCCACTTGAGATAGAGCCAGTTGTCCTCGTTGCGGAAGACCCGCTCTCCCCCATCGGCATTGGTCGAATAGATCTGGCGCACATCGCGCGTGCGCATCACCGAGTTGCCGTTGGCATCCGTGCTCTCGACATCCACGCGCACGATCTCGGTGTCGGTAATGTCCACCACCACGTTCTGCGGGATCGAGTAGTGTAGGAACGCCGCGAACAGCGACGCCAGGACCAGATAGAAGCCGGTCTTCATCCAGAACATCGACGGCTCTCCTATTTCGCCAGCAGGGCCAGGAAGGCGACCACGAGAATCGGGATCGCAAAGACGCCGATCAGCAGCTTCTTCTCGGTCGAGCGTTCGTATTCGGCCATGCCCTTCTGCACGAAGTCCTCTCGGTTGAGCCCACCGCCGTCACCATCGGCATGGCGCTGTTCAAGCCTGCGGCGCTGATCGAAGCGCATGTAGCGATCGGCCGCCAGATACACCGCAAAGACGACGCAAAGCATCAGGACTATGGCGAGGAAGATGCGCAGCATGGCGGCTCCGGTGGGTCGGTGGCGTAGCCGTGATATAGCGAAGCCACGGGGCCTCGGGAAGCGGTGCGCCCCGCTTCCGGCGCAACGAAAGCCGCGCTAGCGCCGATAAAGCATGAGCAGGGTCGAGAGCCGCGTTTCCCACCCGTTGGCATTCAGGCCGCAGTCACGCTGTTCGTCGCCGCTGCGGGCGAGGCACAGGTTGAACGAGCCCATGTCGAGATTGAGCGCCATATCGGGCACGATGGTCCGCGCTATCTCGCGTGCCGCCTGATCCAGCGTCAGGGCCCCCTCCGACTCCCAAAGCCCGAAGGTATCGCCCTTTTGGTAGAAGACGCGGCGTGTCGCCATCGGCGCCCCATCGACGGGCCGAGTGTCCACGGCACCGTTGATGACAAGTAGATGGGATTGCAGCGCACTGACGCCGGCGCCCGATGCTGCTTCCAAAAAGCGGGCACGCACGGTGGGCTGGCGCAGATCATAGTTCTGCCCGTCCAGGACCACGGCATCCGAGCGCATGAGACGCGGCGCGCCATCAGCGCCGATGAGCAGGATGCCGTCCATCCGGGCGAGCGTGCGGCCGATGACGCGCCCCTCGACCACCGCGATGCCGACGGGGGCTGGCGTCCCCTCGGGCCGCGTGTCACGCCCGGTGTAGCTGCCAGTGACGATGATCGCCGAAGCAACGCCGGTCGTCGGCAGGGGCAGATCGTCGGGCACAAGGAACACCCGGGCGGCGTCGCGCCCCGCGCAGCCGTGATAGAGTGTGTCGAGCGGCGCCTCGCACGGGGTAGCCTCCGCCGCCGCCGTCAGGAACGGCGCAACAGCGAGGCCCAGCGCCATCAGGAGCGATCCCAACATGCGCGCGCCCCCTTACTCCCCTCGCCGTCTCAGCCCGGCGACATGCCCCGCAACCGCTCGGACCGTCGGCGAAGCAATTCGACCGTGGTCAGCAGCGCGATCGAGATGGCCACAAGGATGGTGGCCACGGCAAGGATCGTCGGCGAGATCTGTTCGCGCAGGCCCGTGAACATCTGCCAGGGCAGCGTCCGCTGCTCCGCACTGCCCATGAACAAGACGACGACCACCTCGTCGAAGGAGGTGATAAAGGCGAAGAGCCCACCCGAGATCACGCCCGGCACGATTAGCGGCATCTGCACGCGGAAAAAGGTCGTGACCGGATCGGCGCCCATGCTCGCCGCAGCGCGCGTCAGCGAGCGGTCGAAGCCCACCAGCGTGGCCGTCACCGTGATAATCACGAAGGGCACGCCCAGCGCCGCATGGGCCAGCACCACCGACCAGTAAGTACCCTGGATCGAGAGATCCGAGAACCCGAACGGCCGCGAGTAGAAGAAGTACATCGCGGTCGCGGTCAGGATCAGCGGCACGATCATCGGACTGATCAGGATCGCCATGATCGCGCCCCGGAACGGGATATGCGACTGCGAAAGCCCGATCGCCGCCAGCGTACCGAGCGAGACCGAGATCAGCGTCGCCATCGGTGCGATGGTCACCGAGTTCCAGAGCGCCGCCTGCCAGTCGTCGTCGGTGAAGAAATCCTCGTAGTGCTTCAGCGAATAGCCCTCGGCATCGAAGGCCAGCATCTCGGGCGTGAAGGTGAAGAAGTCCGAGGCGTTAAAGCTCAGCGGGATGATCACCATGATCGGCGCGATCAGGAAGAAGAAGATCAGCCCACAAATGACCCGGAACGAGTACCACCAGACACGCTCGCCGGTGGTCGCATACGGCGGAAGAGCAGCCATGACTTACCCCAGCTTCACGTTATCGATGCCGACGATCTTGTCGTACAGCCAATAGAGCACCAGCACTGCGACCAGCAGCAGCGAGCCGAGCGCCGCGGCGAGACCCCAGTTCAGGCTGGTCGAGATGTGATAAGCGATGCGGTTCGAGATGAAGATCCCCGAGGTGCCGCCGACAAGCTCGGGCGTGATGTAGTAGCCGATGGCGAGGATGAAGACGAGGATTGCCCCCGCCCCGATGCCCGGCACCGTCTGCGGGAAATAGACCCGCCAGAACGCCGTGGAATTGGTCGCGCCAAGCGATTTGGCCGCGCGCAGATAGCTCGGCGGGATGGTCTTCATCACGGAGTACAGCGGCAGGATCATAAAGGGCAGCAGGATATGCGTCATCGCGACCACGGTGCCGGTCTCGTTGAACATCATCGCAAGGCGGTTGTCGTCACCGACGAGACCGATCCAGACCAGGATATCGTTGATCACCCCCTGCTGCTGCAACAGCACGATCCAGGCCGAGGTGCGCACCAGCAGCGAGGTCCAGAACGGCAGCAAGACCAGGATCAGCAGCAGGTTGGAGGTGCGCGTCGGCAGATTGGAGAGCAGCCAGGCGATCGGATAGCCGAGCAGCAGGCAGGTCCCGGTGATGGTGACCGACAGCAGCAGCGTCCGCCAGAACAGCGTCAGGTAGATCGGTACATCGGCATCGACGATGTCACCCGTCGGGCTGTAGGCGCGATCGACGGCGGCAAGGTAGTAACCGGCGGTCTGCATGCCCGAATACTGCTGCAGCGTGCCCCAGATCTCGGGATCGACCCAGTCTTCGTCGTCATCGAGGAACTTGGCCTTGAAATCCAGCGGCGGCATCTCGTCGGCGCGGCCGGCGGCTCGGTTGAGCAGTTCGGCGCCCGCCCCGGAATAGGTCTGCGCTTCGGCGCGGATGGCAGGATCGGCCAGATCGACGGCGAGGGCCGCATGCACCGCTTCCCAGGGCTCTTCCTCGAGCGGATCGTCCTCCTCGACATTGACCGTTGCCAGCAGGAACTCGGTATAGGCGATCGCCGTGCGCGGCAGCAGATCGGCCATCTCGCGCCGCACCTCGATGGGCATTTCCGCCACGAGGCTGTCCTCCGTCATCGCCTCGATCCGCGCCCTGACCGCATCCGTCAGGGCGGTCGCCGGCGTCCCCCCCTCCTTGGTCGTCATAAGGGTGGTCCAGTAGGCGGCGGTGTCCCAGTCGTCCGAGATCTCGTCTTCGAGGAACTCTTGATATGGCTCACCGAAGTCATCCATTTCCCGTCCGGCACCGCGGAACAGCGACGACATCCCCTGCGTCTCGTAGTTGAGCCGGGTGCCGAGCTTGGTGTGCTCCTTCAGCTCGGCGGCGAGGAACATCTCGAAGAAGAGCGCCTCGAACACAGGGTCATCCGGCGCTTCGCCCGTCGAGGCGTCGTAGTCGGCAAGTGCCGCAATCGTCGCCGGGATGGTGGTCGGCACGATCTCGTTCTCGACCGAGCGGGTGAGCATCTGACCGATCGGCGCGATGAAGGTGATCATGATGAAGGCGAGCAGCGGCACGACGAGCATGAAGGCCCGCATCTTCTCGCGCCTGAGCGCCCGTTTCAGCGAGGCCTTGAGCGGCGTGCCGTCAGCAGCCAACAGGCGCCCGCGGCTGTCGACATTGTCTGCCTGCGCCGCCTGTTGCTCGCGCGTTGGCAGGGCGATGCCCTCGGCTGTGGCGTCGGTGGGGCTCATCTCGTGCCTCCGCTCGTAGGGTGGGTTTTCAACCCACCATTGGCCCCGTGGTTGGCCTGGTCATCGGCCCGGTCCGGGGGTGGTGGGTTGGAAACCCACCCTACGGTTCGCGCCCGGTTATCCGGGCGCGATGGTCTTGTCTAAGCCGCTTACTGCGTCAGCCAGGCCTGGAACTTGGCGTCCAGATCGTCGCGGAAATCCGCCCACCACTCGTAGTTATAGAGCAGCGTATTGGCCGCGTTGTTCGGATCCGTCGGCATATGCGGCGCCATCTCGATGCCCAGATCGGCATGGGTCGACACCAGCGGGGCCGAGGACGCGCGGGCCGGGCCGTAAGAGATGTACTTGGCCTGATCGGCAAGGCGCTGTGTATCGGTGGCGAACTCGATGAAGGCCTTGATCGCCGGGAGATCCTCCTCGGGCACGCCCGACGGGATGACCCAGCCATCGAGATCGAAGACCTGCATATCCCAGAGCATGGCGACCGGCTGGTCCTGCTCCTCGATCACCGAGAACAGACGACCGTTATAGGTCGAGCCGATCACGGCCTCACCATCGGCCAGGCGCTGCGGCGTCTCGGCACCGGCCGACCACCAGATCGTGCTGTCCTTGATGGTATCGAGCTTGGCGAAGGCGCGGGCCTGGCCTTCCTCGGTCTCCAGCACGTCGTAGATGTCCTCCTTGGCGACACCGTCGCAGTAGAGGGCCCACTCCATGTTGTTGATCGGGCGGCTTTCCAGCGAGCGCGTGCCCGGGAAGGCGTCGGTGTCGAACACATCGCAGATGTCGTCCGGCGTGCTGCCGCCCCAGGCCGACACGTCGGTGCGATAGCCGAAGGTGGTCGAGTAGACGATCTGGGGGATGAAGCAGTCGCTCACCAGCAGGTCGCCGAAATCATCCTCGGCCGAGGTGCCGTCCGGCGCTTCCGCCAGCCAGTCCTCGGGGTCGATCTCCAGCGCAAGTCCCTCGTCGCAGAGGCGGATGGCATCCGAGGCGACCACGTCGACCACGTCCCAGGTGGTGTTACCCGCCTCGGACTGGGCGCGCAGCTTGGCCACGGCCTCGTTAGACGCGCTTTCCTGCACGATCGTCACGTTCGGGCAAGCGGCGGTGAAAGGCTCGTAATAGGCCTTCTCCTGGCTTGCCTCGTAGGCGCCGCCCCAGCTGACCATGGTCAGCGTGAACTCGCCCTCGGGGCAGGTCGGGCCATCCTGAGCGGCGGCCGGGCTCGCCGTCATCAGCGCCGCAACAGCGACGCTGCCGAGGCCGAGCGTGGTGAGTTTCAACATTCCGTTCTCCCTGTTATCGATGCCGGCCGCCGCGTTGCGACGACACCGGACTTCCTGCATAACGCCGCGGGGCGGGCAGACCGTTCCAGTCACCAGCCTGCGCCCGGGCGCCGCATCTCAGGCCGCGTCGAGCGCGCGGCAGTCATCGGTAACCCAGCCCACCGGCGTATCTTCTCCAACGCGCAGCATGGCCGAGCTGTTGTTGTTCGGCACCTTCACGATGAAGTCGCCGCCCGCCACCGTCAGGCGGCAGCGAATATGGTCGCCCAGATAGATCAGCTCCTGCACCTGGCCGGAAAGCTGGTTCACGGTCGCATCCTGGCCAAGCCGAACCCGCTCGGGCCGGATCGAGAGCTGCGTCGGGGTCCCGACCTCGCCGCAGTTCACCGCCTTTGCCTGCACCATGTCGCCGCTCTCAAGCCGGATCTCGGCGATGCCGTCGTTGAGGCCGGTCACATGGCCCGTCAGCTTGTTGTTCTCGCCGATGAACTGGGCGACGAAGGCGTTCTCGGGCCGCTCGTACAGATCGGCCGGGGGCGCCAGCTGCTGGATGACGCCGTCATTGAACACCGCAATGCGGTCGGACATCGTCAGCGCTTCGGACTGGTCATGCGTGACGTAGACCACGGTGACGTCCAGCCGCTCGTGAATATGCTTGATCTCCAATTGCATATGCTCGCGCAACTGCTTGTCGAGTGCACCCAGCGGCTCATCCATCAGCACCAGTTCCGGGTCGAACACCAGCGCCCGTGCAAGCGCAATGCGCTGCTGCTGACCGCCCGAAAGCTGCGCCGGGCGGCGCCCGCCAAAGGCCCCCATCTGCACCATGTCGAGCGCCCGGTTGACCTTCTCCTCCTGCTCCGCCTTGCTCATCTTTCGCACGCTGAGCGGGAAAGCGAGATTTTCGGCCACCGTCATATGCGGGAACAGCGCGTAGTTCTGAAAGACCATGCCAATGCCGCGCTTGTGGGGGGGCACCGAGTTGATCGCGCGCTTGTCCAGCCGGATCTCGCCATGGGTCGCTGTCTCGAAGCCGGCCAGCATCATCAGACAGGTCGTCTTGCCCGACCCGGAGGGCCCGAGCATGGTGAGAAACTCACCCTTTCCGATGGAGAGATTGAGATCCTTCACCACGAGGCTTTCGCCATCATAGCTCTTCTGCACGCGTTCAAACTCGACGAACGCGTCACCGTGGCTGTGATCTCCCATCGGAGCCCTTTCGTGGTGGTGGGTCTTTCCGTTTTTTGCACTCAAGCACAGGGATTTGCGAGGACACAACCCTGCGATGACCATTTCGACGGCGAGATGGCCCAGGGTGCAAATGATTTTCGCATCTGCGAAGGCCCTTGGGCCCGGAGATGCCCACAGGAAGGGCGGGCCCTGCGACCAAGTGCGCATGAAAAAGGGGCCGGCGAACCGGCCCCTGAGGTGTCGCGAAGCATGTTCAGCCGGATGTGGTGGCCGGCCCTCGATCAGGATGCCTTGCCGGGCGGCGGTGCGACGCAGCACCTAGGGCAAGACGGTGAGAGCCATCCCCGTGGTCTCGCTCATCTCGCCGAGCGGGCCGCAGCGCCGCATCAGCCTGAGAGCGAGCGAGGCAGGCCCTGGCGTCAGACCGGGGTGCAGGCGCAGGGTCACGGCCATACCGTCCGTCACCCCGCCACCGGCCACGAGGGCAGCCTGCACCGGGCGGCGGTTGCCCGCCGCGTCCGTGACGGCCGCCTTGACCTCGTGCGTCTCGCATCCCGCCGCCGGGGCCAGCGGCGACGGCACCACCGCCGTCACCCGATCCCCCGCGCGGCCGGCCGCGACCATCCCGGGCAGCAGCACCGGACGCTGGATCACCGTGCTTGGTGCCTCCATGGCCCGCTGCTCCATCGCCTCCAGACGCTGTTCCAACCCGTTCACCCGGATCGGCAGTGGCCCATGTGCCTGCCAGGCGTCATAGGCCCAGACCCCGGCGCCCACCATGAAGGTGGCGAGCAGCCAGGACTCCCTGATCTTCCGTATCGCCGCCATCACCTTCTCGAAGGCGGCGGTGTCGCGATTGTCGGCCGTCATGATGCTCTCTCCTCCAGCACCCCGCGACCTGCCCTGTCGGGGCGGTATCCGAGGCACCATCCGCGGCCGGTAGGCCGACGGGGCGCGCATCGTGTTTCTCGTTGCTAGTGCCGGGACGACAGCCGTTACGCCCGGGGCGGTCATGGATGGGCGGTGCAGACCGCACCGTCCACCCGCGCCGATGATGCGGGAGCGCCGCGCAGAGTGCGGTGGATCGCTGCTGCGCACGCCGCCACTGCGCGTTCCGCAACGAAAAAGGGAGGGCCGGAGCCCTCCCTTTGGAGACGTCGATGCAGGTGGCGTCAGTCGTTCGACTGCCCCATAAACTGCAGCAGGAACATAAACATGTTGAGGAAGTTGATGTAGAGGCTGAGTGCACCCATGATGGCGCCCTTCTCCAGCCACTCCTCACCACCGGGCTGCGTGCGCATGACCAGGTAGGTGTTCTTGATGTTCTGCGTGTCATAAGCGGTCAGACCTGCGAAGATCAGCACACCCAGCAGCGAGATTGCCCACTGCATCGCGCTCGACTCGAAGAAAAACATGTTGAGCAGCGAGGCGATGAGCAGACCGATCACACCCATGAAGAGGAACGAGCCCCAGCCCGACAGGTCCTTCTGCGTCGTGTAGCCCCACAGCGACAGCGCACCGAAACCGGCGGCGGTCGCGAAGAAGGTCTGCGCGATCGAGATCCCGGTGTAGACGGCGAAGATCGACGCGATCGATACGCCCATCAGTGCGCCAAACGCCCAGAAAATCATCTGTGCGGTGCCGACCGACAGGCGGTTGATCATTGCGCCGAAGAAGAAAACGATGCCAAGCGGCGCCAGCATCACCACCCACTTGAGCGGCGACGCATAGAGCGACACCAGCAGGCCTGCGGGGATCAGCGTGGTCTCCTGCCCGCGCACTAGCGCGTTCAGATCCATGCCGAAGACATAGGCGACCAATCCGGTCAGAACCATCGCGCCACCCATGAGCGCGTAGACCTTGGTCATGTGCGCCTGAAGACCGGCGTCGATGGCAGCGGAGCGCTGACCAACGGCACCACCCTGCGCGTAGTTCGGGTTCACCATTTAGAATTCCCTCCAAAGAGCAAGACAGACGGTCGCGGCCGGCCGCGCGTTCTCGACCCAATCATAAAGCGATCCGGTTGCCATTTTTCAAGCCGTTCTCGCGCGGGGGCGTCTTCTTTCCGCACCTTTCGCGACCTGGCACTCTACCGCCATCACCCCGCCTGCACGCGCAGCACCCCGGCCGGGCGCAGCCTGAGCGGGCGGGCGGCGAAGGCCAGACCCGCGCCGAGGTTCAAGACAGCACCGCCAAGGATGATCGCGAGCGCCTGACCGGGCGCCGGCGCAAACTCGGCATCCAGCACGAATTCCGCCACGCCCCAGGCCGCGACGGTGCCCCAAAGGAGCGCCACGACACCCGCACCGGCCCCCAAAAGCGCTGCGCGGAGCGCCAGCGAGGCGAGGATGGTCTTGCGCTCGGCGCCCAGCACTTTGAGCACCGCCGCCTCCGAGACCTGACGCTCGGCCGCGGTGCCCGCCGCACCGATCAGCACCGCGAGACCTGTCAGCAGCACCGCCAGCGCACCCCAGCGGGTGGCCGCCCCCAGATCACCCAATGCGCCCGACACCCGCTCGATCTGCTCGCGGATGCCGACGGCTGTGACGTTCAGGAACTCGGTGCCGAGCGCGCGCAGGATCGGCCCCTCGGCCGCGGTATCGGCATAGACGGTCGCGATATGCGTGTGTGGCGCGCCCTGCAGGGCATTCGGGCTCATCACCATGATGAAGTTGATGCCGAGACCCTGCCACTCGACCTCGCGCAGGTTGGCGATGGTCGCGGTGATCGGGCGACCGAGGATCGAGACGGTGATCGCGTCGCCGGGCTCGAGCCCAAGCTGGCGGCCCTCCTCGTCGATGAAGCTGACGAGGGGCGGGCCGTCGTAGTCTTCAGGCCACCACTCGCCCGCGGTCAGCACTGCGCCCTCCGGCGGCTCGGTGCTGTAGGTCACCCCGCGGTCGCCGCGCAGCACCCAGGCTGCGCCCGGGTCGATCTCCGCCTCGCGCGCCGGGATGCCTTCAAGCTCGGTGATCACGCCGCGCAGCATGGGCGCGGTCTCGATGCTCTCGACGCCGCCGATCTCGGCCAGGCGGGCCTGAACGGGATCGAGCTGATCGGGCTGGATATCCACGAGGAAAAATGCCGGCGCCCCGGCAGGCAGCTGGTTGGTGATCAGCCGTTGCATGGTGTTGTCGACCTGCCCGATGGCCGCCAGCACACCGAGCCCTAGGCCCAGCGCCATGGTGATATCGACCGCGCCGCCGCCCGGTGCACCGATGGCCCCGAGCGCCAGACGCAAAACCGGGCGCTTGCGTCCCAGCGGCCCTCGCGCCAGCCGCGCCGCGCCGCGCGCCGCCAGCCAACCGACCGCGCGCAGCAGCACCAGCGCCGCGCCGATGCCGGCCATGACCGAAAGCGCCAGTTTGGCCGCCCCGCTGAGCGCCGCGACGATCAGGCCGAAGGCGACGCTGAGCCCGATCAGAAACAGGGTCATCCGCAGGCGCGGCAGGCGAAAACCGCCACCTTGCCCGCCAGCCGACAGGCGGAACAGCTCGGCAGGGCGCACCTCGCGCAACCAGCTGAGCGGCCAGAGCGCGAACAGCGCCGCGGTCAGCAAGCCATAGAGCCCGGCGATGACCAGCGGCGCTGGATAAAGCGCAAAGCGTGCCGGCACCGGCAGTTGCTCCGCGATCCAGGGGCCAAGCAGCGCGATGCCGCCGCCGCCGAGCGCCAGACCGATCACGATACCGAAGAGCGCGATCACACCCACCTGCATGAGATAGGCCGCAAAGACCGTGCCCGCCGGCGCGCCGAGCGTGCGAAGCGAGGCGATCACCGGCACTTTGCGCGTCAGGTAGCCGCGCACGGCGGCACCGACACCCACGCCGCCGATCACGAGCGCGGCGAGGCCGACGAGCACCAGAAAAGCCCCGATCCGCTGCACGAAGCGCGCGATCCCCGGGGCGGCGTTATCGCGGTCGCGCCAACGCCCGCCGGCCTCGGGGAAGCGCTCGGCATAGTCGCGCTCGATGGCGTCGAGGCTGGCCGACGGGTCGAGGCGGATGCGGTAGAGCGTCTCATAGAGCGTGCCTTCGCCGAGCAACCCCGCCGCGGCGAGGCCATTGCTCGCCACGATGGCGCGGGGGCCAAGCGCCATGCCGCCCGCCGCGGCGTCGGGCTCCACCGCGATCACGCCGGTCAGCGTAAAGGTGCCGGTGCCGAGGCTGACCGGATCTCCAACCTGCGCGCCCAACCGCTCGACCAGCGCGCGCTCGGCCACAAGGCCCCAGCGGCCGTCGTTCGCGGCGTTCTCGGCAATGGCGTCCTGCAGGGCGCGCCCGCTCTCTAGTTCGGCCGCCCCATAGAGTGGATAGGCCCCGTCGACGCCCTTGACCTGGGCCAGTGCCCGGTCGGGCGGGCCGCCCTCCACCACCGTGCCGATCATCGAGCGGAGATCGGCAACCTCGGACACGACGCCTTGGGCCGCCATCCAGTCGCGCTCCTCGGCGCTCGCCCGCCGGTAGGTGAGCGTGATCGACGCATCGCCGCCGAGGATCGTGCGCCCCTCAGCCGCCAGCCCGGCCTGGATCGCTGCGGTGATCGAGCCCACGGCCGCAATCCCAGCCACGCCGAGCGCAAGACAAGCCAAGAAGATCCGAAACCCTGCCAGGCCGCCGCGCAGCTCGCGCTTTGCGACACGCCAGGCGAAATGGAGGTTGGCCTCGGCCAGTTCCGCCGCCATCCGGGCGCGCAGGGCCGCGATCATGCGGCCTCTCCAGCATTCGGCGTGATCTCGGCTGGCGCAGCCGTGCCGGTATCTCCGACGATCTTGCCCGACTCCATGGAAATCACGCGAGAACAACGCTCTGCCAGCGGTTGCTCATGCGTCACCATCACCAGCGTCGCATCCTTGTCGCCCGACAGGCCGAACAGCAGCTCGATCACCGCCTGGCCGGTTTTGCCATCCAGATTGCCCGTCGGCTCATCGGCGAGCAGCAATCGCGGCCCGGGTGCCAGCGCGCGCGCCAAAGCCACGCGCTGCTGTTCGCCCCCTGACATCTGTGCGGGATAGTGCCCCTCCCGATGACCAAGGCCGACCTCACCCAACAGCTTGGCCGCCTGCTCGAAAGCGTCGTCACGGCCTGCAAGCTCAAGCGGCGTCGCCACATTTTCGATGGCCGTCATGGTCGGGATCAGGTGGAAGGATTGGAAGACCACGCCCATCCCCTCGCGTCGAAGCCGCGCCAGGGCATCCTCATCCATTGCACTCAGGTCTTGGCCCAATACCTCAACCCGGCCGGCGGTCGCACGCTCAAGACCGCCCAGCACCATCAGGAGCGATGACTTGCCCGAGCCGGAGGGACCGATGATGCCGACGCTTTCACCCGCATCGATCGCAAGATCGATACCGCGCAAAATCTCGACATCGCCCGCCTGGCTTGGCAAGCTCAGTCCAACGGTTCCGAGGGAAATCAGAGTATCGGCCATGCGCCTCTTCCGTCCGTTCGCCCGGTCTGTCGACCGTTCCAGCCGGGCCCAATGCCCGTCGCTCACAAAGCGGCAAGATGGGTCGTCATCCCTGCGCCGCAACATTGTCGCGGCGTTTTGGGTACTGGCGGGTTCCGTCTTTCTGCCTGCCGGTGGCACCGGCCCGGCCGCTGCCGATGCTGGCGCCGATGCTGGCCCGCTGATCGTGGCCATCGGCGACAGCCTGACTGCTGGCTATGGCTTGGAGCAGGGGACGGGCTTTGTGCCACAGCTCCAGGCCTGGCTGGCCGACAACGGCCACCCCGCGGCCTCGGTCGTCGATATGGGCGTCTCGGGCGACACCACCGCGGGTGGCAAGGCGCGGCTCGACTGGGCACTGGCCGATGGAGCGGATGCGGTGATGATCGCGCTTGGTGGCAACGATCTGCTACGTGGCATCCCGCCGGCCGAAAGCCGGGCCAACCTGGACGCGATGCTGGATGGGGTCGGCGACCGGGATCTGCCCGCGCTGCTGGTCGGCATGGAGGCGCCAAACAACTACGGCCCCGATTTCAAACGCGATTTCGACGCCATGTATCCCGAGCTTGCCAAGACCCATGACGCCCTGCTCCATCCCTCGTTCTTCGCGGGGATCGAGGCGGACCGCGCCCTGTTCCAGTCCGACGGTATCCACCCCAATGCCGAGGGCGTGGCCCGGATGGTGGAGGCGATCGGGCCGCAAGTCCTGCTGCTGATCGACCGGATCGGCAAAGACTGATGATCCGTGCCTTCGTCGCGCTCAGCCTGCCCGGTCAGGCGGTCTGGCAGCTGGAAGGGGCGCAGGCGGGCCTGCCGGTCGGCCGTGCCGTGCCGCCGGAGAACTTCCACATCACCCTCGCCTTTCTGGGTGAGATCCGGACAACGGTGCTGGAAGACGTGCACTCGGCGCTGTCAGCGATCAGAGCGCCGGCATTTTCTGTGGGTCTGAACGGTGTCGACGTGTTCGGCGGTCGCCAGCCGACGAGCCTGCATGCCACCGTCACCGCCGATCCCGGTCTCGACCATCTGCAGGCCAAGGTCGTGCAAGCCTCGCGGCAGGCGGGCGTGACGCCCAAGGCGGGGCGCTACACCCCACACGTGACACTGGCCCGCTTTGGCAAGGGCATGTCTGGCGAGGACGCGGCGCGCCTGCGGGCGTTTGTCAGCGGGAGGCTGTCATTTCGCGTCGCACCTTTTGAGGTCGGCGGCTTCACGCTCTTCCGCTCGCGTCTCGGCAAGCGGCCTCACTACGATGCCCTCGCCCACTACACTCTAGTGACGGGCTCGGCCGGGGGCAGGGACACCCCTGGGGACACCCCGGCCGAAACCTGGGAAGCGGGCCGATTCAGCGCCGGCTGGTGACGTCCCAGAAGGGGCGCTCGACCTCGGCCGAGACCTGCTCGGGCGCGACGCCAATATCACGCAGCATACGCTCATCGAGCGTCGCGAGGCGCCGGCGCTCATTCATGATCGAGAGCCACTTGACGATGCGCTTCCCGAGACCCTGAGAAGTGCCCGGGGCCACGCGGACACGCGGCTGGAACATCGAACGGATCGGTGCGGTCAGAATATCGATCATCATGGCATCCTCCATCGCAAATGATGATGCTTTTACATCCCCACATCAGGGATGATGATGTTATGGTGCTCTCAGAAGCATTCTTCAAATGAATGATTCTGGGCACAAGCATCACGAGAAGCGATGATGATCCGAAACCTCGACCTCACCGCCCTGCGCAGTCTTGTGACCGTCGCCGATCTCGGCGGGGTAACGAAGGCCGCGCATCAGCTGAACCTCACGCAGTCTGCCGTCTCGATGCAGCTGAAGCGTCTTGAAGACGGGCTCGGTCAGCCATTGATCGATCGCTCCGGCCGACAGATTGCGCTCACCTCGCAGGGTGAGCTGATGCTCGGTTACGCAAGGCGGTTGCTCGCCTTGAATGACGAGGCACTGGGCCGAATGACGGCCGATGAGTTCGAGGGCGAGATCCGCTTTGGCGTGCCCACCGACATCGTCTATCCGCATGTCCCGGTGATCCTGCAGCGCTTTGATCGGGCTTTCCCGCGCGTCCGCCTGCATCTGATCTCGTCGAACACGCGAAAGCTGCAGGCAATGCTGGATGCGGGCGGTGTTGACCTGATCCTGACGACCGAGGACGGCGCGCCGAACGGGGCCGAGACGGTGTCGACGCAAGAGATCGTCTGGATCGGGGCCCCCGGCGGCAATGCCCATCGCCAGCGCCCGCTCCGCATCGCCTTCGAACGCGAATGCCTGTTCCGGCCCTGGGCTCAGCGCGCCCTCGACGAGGCGGGGATCGCCTGGGAGAACGCGGTCGACACCAGCTCGACGCGCTCGGTCGAGGCATCGGTATCGGCCGATCTCGCCGTCCACGCGATGATCGCCCATGCCGCCGGTCCGCAGTTCGAGATCATCGGCCCGGATGGCGGCCTGCCACGCCTGCCGATCACTCTGATCAACATGTATGTCCGCGCGACGGCTCGGAACGCGCCGCTGGAGGCGCTGGCGGGGATCGTGCGCGAGGCCTATGGACCGTCGCGACGCCTGGACGTGGCCTGACAAAGGGGTGGCCTCACGGGTTAATCACGGGCCGCACCAGGGCCGGACGTGAGCTGGATCAGGGCGTCAAAACCACCTTCCCGGTCGCGCGTCGCTCGGCCAGCAGCGCGAGAGCGTCGTTGGCCTGGTCGAGCGGCAGGACATGCCCGATGCGCGGCGACAGCCGACCCCCCTCGACCCAGGCGATGAGCTGGCGAAAGCTCTCGGTCAGCACCTGGGGTCGGAACTTGTAATAGGCACCCCAATAGAACCCGATCACGTCGAGGTTCTTGACCAAAAGGATATTGGCCGGGATCTGCGGCACCTCGCCCGAGGCGAAGCCGATGGGCATCAGCCGCGCCTCAGGGTTGGCCGCCCGCAGCGCCGCCTTCCATTGCTCGCCGCCCACCGGATCATAGACGACATCGGCGCCACCCAGCGCCTTGACCCGCTCGCGCAGATCGCCGTCCTCACTATCGATTACGTGATGCGCACCGGCGGCCTTGGCCGTGGCCAGCCGCTCAGCCCCGCGCGCCACGGCGATCACCTCGGCACCCATCAGCGCGCCGACCTCCACCGCCGCGAGCCCCGTGCCGCCGGCAGCGCCCAGCACGAGCAGCCGCTCTCCCGGCTCCAGCCGGGCCCGGTGGGCAAGCGCCACATGGCCGGTGCCATAGGCGACCTGCAGGCCCGCGGCGGCCGTCATCTCCATGGCGTCGGGCAATACCACGCAGGTGACAGCAGGGGCGATCGTAACCTCTGCCATGCCCCCGCTGCCGCAGAGCGCGGCCACGCGCGTGCCAGTAGAGAGGTCCACATCCGCGCCCACCGTCTCGATCACGCCCGCGACCTCCAGGCCCGGAGCGAACGGCAAGGCCGGCTTCTCCTGATAGCGCCCCGACTGCATCAGCGTATCGGCGAAGTTAACACCGCAGGCCGCCACCCGGATCGCCACCTCGCCGGGCCCCGGGGGTGGCACCTCGACCTCGTCTGCCGTCAGCGCCGCGCCGATCTCGTGAAGCCGCATCGCCTTCATCGCACCGCCCCCATGCATTGCACCACGCGCATTCTGCCCGAGCGTCGATTTATCGGGCGCCGCCTCATCGGTCGCCGACTTATCGGGCGCCGGTTTATCGGGCGCCAACCTACCGAGCATCGAGTTTCCGCGCACCGCTGCGCTTATCGTGACGCAGCGCAGCACGAAAGGCGTGATGCGACACCTATTTCTGACGGGACTTCGCTTGCCCCCGCCCCAGCTTTCGGCCATGGCAGGCCGCACGACGCGACCCCCACAGACTTGAGGAGACGCCCCATGGCGCTGCGCAACATCGCGATCATCGCGCATGTCGATCACGGCAAGACCACGCTCGTGGACGCGCTGCTCAAGCAGTCGGGCGCGTTCCGCGACAACCAGGCCGTCGCCGAGCGGGCGATGGACAGCAACGATCTCGAGCGTGAGCGCGGGATCACCATCCTCGCCAAATGCACCTCGGTCGAGTGGGGCGAGACGCGGATCAATATCGTCGACACGCCCGGCCACGCCGATTTTGGCGGTGAGGTGGAGCGTATCCTCAGCATGGTCGATGGCGTCGTGCTGCTGGTCGACGCCGCCGAGGGGCCAATGCCGCAGACCAAGTTCGTCACGTCGAAGGCGCTGGCCCTCGGCCTCCGCCCCATCGTGGTGCTCAACAAGGTCGACAAACCGGATGCCGAGCCCGACCGCGCGCTGGACGAGGTGTTCGATCTGTTCTCGGCGCTTGATGCCGATGACGAGCAGCTGGATTTCCCGGTGCTCTACGCCTCGGGCCGCTCGGGCTGGGCCGCCAAGGAACTGGACGACCCGCGCGAGGATCTGCAGCCGCTGTTCGAGCTGATCGTCAACCACGTGCCTGGCCCCCGGGTCGCGAACCGCGCCGATGAGCCGTTTCAGATGCTCGCCACAACGGTCGAGAGCGACAACTTCCTCGGCCGCATGCTGACCGGCCGGATCGAGGCCGGGCGCGTGAAGCCCGGCACGCAGATCCGCGCGCTGAGCCGCGAGGGCAAGGAAGTCGAGCGCTTCCGCGTCTCGAAGGTCCTGGCCTTTCGCGGCCTTGCCCGTCAGCCGGTCGAGCAGGCGGCGGCCGGCGATGTCGTGGCGCTCGCCGGCATGGCGAAAAGCACCGTGTCGGACAGCCTGCTGGACCCGAGTGTCGCAGCCCCCCTGCCCGCCCAGCCGATCGACCCGCCGACCATCACGGTCACCTTCGGCATCAATGACAGCCCGCTCGCCGGGCGTGACGGCTCAAAGGTGCAATCCCGCGTGATCCGCGAGCGGCTGATGCGCGAGGCCGAGGGCAATGTCGCGATCAAGGTTGCCGACACGCCTGGCGGCGAGGCCTTCGAGGTCTCGGGCCGGGGCGAGCTGCAGATGGGCGTGCTGATCGAGAACATGCGCCGCGAGGGGTTCGAGCTCTCGATCTCGCGTCCGCGGGTCGTGCTCCGCGACGAGGACGGGCGCCGGCTGGAGCCGGTGGAAGAAGTCACCATCGATGTCGATGAGGAGTATGCCGGCACGGTGGTCGAGAAGCTGGCGCTTCGCAAAGGCGATCTGGCCGAGATGCGCGCCGCCGGGGCCGGCAAGACCCGGATCGTGGCCCATGTCCCCTCGCGCGGGCTGATTGGCTACCACGGGGAATTCCTGACCGACACGCGCGGCACGGGCGTTATGAACCGCGTGTTCCACGACTATACCGACTGGCGCGGCCCGATCCCCGGGCGGCGCGCTGGCGTCCTGATCTCGATGGAGAGCGGGGACAGCGTGCCCTACGCCCTGTTTAACTTGGAAGACCGGGGCAAGATGTTCATCGGCGGCGGGGAGGCGGTCTATCAGGGCATGATCATCGGCGAGCATTCGCGCGACAACGATCTGGAAGTGAACCCGCTGAAGGGCAAGCAGCTGACCAACATCCGCGCCGCTGGCAAGGATGATGCCGTGAAGCTCACCACGCCGACGCGCCTGACGTTGGAACAGGCCATCGCCTACATCGACGATGACGAGCTGGTCGAAGTCACGCCCAATGCGATCAGGCTGCGCAAGCGCCACCTCGACCCGCATGAGCGCAAGCGCGCGGCCCGCGCGGCGAGCTGACGGGGTTCGGAGCGCGCCGCGCGGGCCGCGCCGACACGCCCCACCCCTCCTCGATAAGCGGCAAGAGCATCACGGCTGCGGGCAATGCTGCCCTGCAGCATTTTTTTGTGCCTTGCAAAAAGCCGCGCAACTCTGAACGAATCACCCGGAAACAATCCCAAGTTGAGACATGCCTCATGTCTGCAGGATTGCTTCAGCAGACGGAACAATCATGGCGGTAGCTGCCCAATTTGGAGCAATCGCGGCACGGTACCGCCAAGGAGTCGCATTGGTTTCAATATAAACAACCATAGGTGGCATTAAGACTCTGCTAACTGATTGAAATGTAAAGTCTGGTGACAGATCTTGGAAAAACGAAGTCAGAACGTCCACTGGGGCTTTCCAAAACCTAGTTTTGCCCTTTTTAAGACTAGGATCAAAAACAAGCTCGGGTTGAACCTAGGGAGAGCAGTCAATGAGCCATCCGGTCGATGTACATGTGGGTCAGCGAGTGCGTCAGCGTCGTTGGATGACCGGCATGACGCAGCAGCAGCTTGCCGAGAAAGTCGGCATCAAGTTCCAGCAGATCCAGAAATACGAGACGGGTGCCAACCGCATCTCGGCCTCGCGGCTCTGGGATGTCGCGGCGGCGCTTGAGGTTCCAGTGTCCTTTTTCTTCGAAGGGCTGGACAACACCGTGAACGAGGCGCGCGACGACGCCATGCTGACCGACAAGGAAGCACTGGAACTCGTCCGCGCATACTACGCCATCCCCGAGACGCAGCGCCGCCGCCTCTTTGACCTGGCCCGCGTGCTCGGCGAGGCCGCCTGAGACACCGGCGCCCCGCGCCAACGGCACGACAACCACTGGCAGCACCGACAGGCGCGAGAGCCAGCGACCATAACAGGCTGTCGCCGGACTTCGGCGACAGCCTGTCCTTGTTTCCGTAGGACGCCGTGGCCGCCCTCTTCCCCTGCCCCTCATCATCTGCTCATGTTGCGGCGCGACAAGGGTGATCACGCCACACCGGGGGCGGGATGCGATTGGGACGGGCCGCGATGACACTGGATCTTGACCGAACCGCCGATCTCGCACGCCGCCTTGCCGCTGCGGCGCGCGCCGAGACCCTCCCCCGCTTCCGCTCGGACCTGGCGGCCGACGACAAGACGCCGGAGGCGGATTTCGATCCGGTCACCGAAGCCGACCGCGCTTCTGAAGCCGCGATCCGCGCCATCCTCGCCACCGAGGCGCCCGATGACGCCATCATGGGAGAGGAACAGGCCGCATCCGAGGGACGTTCTGGCCTCACATGGGTGATCGACCCGATCGACGGCACCCGCGCCTACATCTCGGGCCTGCCGACCTGGGGGACGCTGATCGCGCTCGATGACGGCAGGCGCGGCGTCCTTGGCCTCGTCGATCACCCCTGGACGGATGAGTGCTTTCTGGGTGTCCACGGCCAGGGCGCCACGTTGAGCCGCGCGGGAGAGACCCGGCCCATCACCGTGCGCAACACCCGCGACCTGGCTGCTGCGACCATGATGACCACGGCACTCGAACTGATCGACGACGCCGACCGTCCGGCCTTCGACCGGCTGAAATCCAGCGTGCGTATGATCCGCTACGGCATGGACTGCTATGGATATGCGATGGTCGCGGCGGGTCAGATCGATTTGGTCGTCGAGTCCGGCTTGCAGGCATATGACATCGCGGCACCCAAGGCGCTGGTCGAAGCGGCGGGCGGCGTGGTAACGAACTGGCTAGGTGGTGATTGCCGATGGGGCGGCAAGGTCATCGCTGCGGCGACCCCCGAATTGGCCGAAGCGGCGCGGACAATCCTCTCAGCCGGCTGAGCCGCAACACGAAAGCCGCTCACGCGCTAGGGCCGAGGAACGCGTCGATCTCGTCCCAGACCGCGGCGCGGATCGGTGCGGCATCGATGAACAGGTCGTGCATCCCGCCCTCGATCACACTCAGCCGCGCCTCGATCCGCCGGGCCATCGCTTTCGACGCCTTGGGGTCAACCACGCCCTCGCGGCTGCCGAGGAGGACGAGAGACGGGATGCCGGTGCCGCCCATGGCCCGGTTCGCCGCCATCGCGTCGGTCGCCGCCGCCAGCCAGCCAAGCGTGGGCAGGCCAAGCGCCAGTCTGGGCTCGGTACGCGTCGTGTTCTCGTACCAGCCATAAAGCACCGGATCGCGGCTGAGGCAGTTTCCGGCAAAACCCTTGAGCACATACGGCCGGCCCGGGTTGTAGACCGGTGGCCAGAGACGAGAGAACCCGAGCCAGCGCGCGGCATAGATCAAAAGCGGTGCCACAGCCGCGGCAACCGGGTGCATCCGGATCGCCGCGAGGGGTGCCGAGAACACCAGCTTCTCCGCCGTGACCACGCCTTTGGCCAAGGCACCGCGCAGGATGCAGGCACCCATCGAATGGCTGACGATGATGCGAACGGACCCCTCGGCCGCAACCGCTGGATGGGCGACAAGCGCCGCCAGGTCGCGGTGGTACTCGGCAAAATCGCCCACATGGGCGCGGCGCGGATCGTCGGTAAGCCGCTCGGACAACCCCTGGCCCCGCCAGTCGAGCACCGCCACCGCATAGCCCCGGTCGGCCAGCGCCGTCGCCGCTAGGGCCAGCTTCTCCAGAAACTCCACCCTGCCGCTGAGCAGCAGCGCGAGACCGCGTGGCCCGCCTGGGTTCCAAAGCGCTGCACGCAGAGCAACGCCGTCCTCAGCCAGCAGGTCGAGCCCAAGATCCCAGGCACGCGCACCGGGCGGCAGAGGCACGATGGGCCGATGCCCGGCATCGTTGGTGGCGGAACCAGTGGCGGGGTCGGTGGCGGGCGGCGCCGTGGCGACCGAGCCCGCAGCTGCGCCCCCCGGCATCGCCGCCGTCAAAGGTATTGCACCAGCTGCATCGCAGCCGCCATCTCGCCCTCGATCTCGATACGCCCGGTCATGAAGGCCTGCGTTGGGTCGAGATCGCCACCGAACAGGTCGCGGAAGGTGTCGAGATCGCCCTTCACAACGATCTCCGCCTCCCCCTCGCCGATGCGCACGCCATCACCATCGACCATGATGGCGCCCGTCCCCTCGACTTCGAACTTCACGCTGCCGGCGAAATCCGTGCCGTCCAGCTTCTCGCGCAGCTTGGCCACCGCCGTCTCCAGATCCGACATCCGCTCGCTCCTCCCGGGTCCTGGACCCGTTGTCATCTATGGGCTCGGCGCCCCGGTTTCAGTACCGCCATGCGTGGCGCGCGCCCTGCGACCGGCCATCGCGCATGCGTCGCTTGCATGCCTAGTGGTCGCGCCTACACTTTCCAAGATGACATACCCATGCTGCCGCCACGTCGTTTACGCATTCGTCACCTGGCCCCTGCTTCTGGCGCCCGCAGGGGTGATGGCCGGGCCCTCGTCGATGCATCCGCCGGTGATCGAAGCGCAGGACGTTCCCGTCCTGCCCGATCCCGAGAATGATGGCGCGCTGCCCGACGAGGCGCTGCCCCAGATGCCGTCTCCCGACGAGGAGGCACTGGACGAGGAGGGTCTGCAATCGCTCGACCTGCCCTCCGAGACGATGGCGCGCGAGGCGCAGCTCGATGCGCTGTTCGACATGCTCTCTGACCCGGATCAGCCGGCGTGGTCGGTGGTGCAGTCGCAAATCTGGCGGGTGTGGCGTCGCTCAGGCTCGGATTCCATCGACTACCTGCTGCGCCGCGCGCGCGAGCAGATCGAAGCCGAGGATTACGCGAAGGCGCTCGTCCATCTCGACGATATCGTGCGCCTCGCGCCGGAATTCGCCGAAGGCTGGAACCAGCGCGCCACCGTCTACTTCCTGCAAGGCCGCTATGGCGCCTCGGTCGCGGATATCGAAGCGGTGCTGGCGCTCGAGCCTCGCCATTTCGGCGCGCTCTCGGGCCTTGGCATCATCCTCGACCGCACCGGGCAGGATGCTGAGGCCTATCGCGTGTTCCAGCGTGTGCTGGAGATCCATCCGAACCAGCCCGGGGCGCAGGCCGGCATCGACCGGCTGGCCAAGGATGTCGAGGGCCGCGACAGCTGACGTGCTGTCATGTTGGCTGCCGGCCAGCCCCTCGCCTCACTTGCAGTGACACGCCGCTACCCCTAAGCCGAAGGCGCAGGGTCCGGCCGGAGTGAGCGCGAGATGAACGCACCCGCGGGGGTCGATGGCCCCGGTATCACCGCTGTCCTCGGCCCCACCAACACCGGCAAGACCCATCTCGCCATCGAAAGGATGCTCGGCCACCGCACCGGCGTGATCGGTCTGCCGCTTCGCCTGCTGGCGCGCGAGGTCTACGACAAGATCGTCGCCAAGCGCGGGCCCTCGGTCGTTGCGCTGATCACGGGCGAAGAGAAGATCATGCCCGCCCGGGCGCAGTATTTCGTCTGCACGGTCGAAGCGATGCCGCTGGATGGCATGGCGGATTTCGTGGGCGTCGATGAGATCCAGCTCTGCGGCGATCCAGATCGCGGCCATGTCTTCACCGACCGGCTGCTGAACGCCCGCGGCAGGCGCGAGACGATGTTCATGGGCTCCTCGGTCGTGCGCTCGCGGATCGCGAGCCTGGTGCCCAAGGCCCGCTTCATGTCGCGCGAGCGGTTCTCGACACTCACTTACGCCGGACCCAAGAAGATCTCGCGCCTGAAACCCCGCACCGCCGTCGTCGCCTTCTCGGTCGATCAGGTCTATGCCATCGCCGAACTGATCCGCCGCCAGCGGGGCGGTGCCGCGGTGGTGATGGGCGCGCTCAGCCCCCGCACCCGCAACGCACAGGTCAGGCTCTACCAGGAGGGCGAGGTCGATTACCTCGTGGCCACCGATGCCATCGGCATGGGGCTGAACCTCGATGTCGACCACATCGCCTTTGCCGGCACGCAGAAGTTCGATGGCCACCGCTTTCGCCACCTTATGCCGAACGAGATCGGCCAGATCGCCGGTCGCGCCGGGCGCTACAAGGATGACGGCACGTTCGGCGTGACCGGCGAGGCCAGCCCCTTCGAGGAGGAGCTGGTCGAGGCCATTGAGAACCACCGCTTCAAGCCGCTCGACCGGCTGCAATGGCGCAACTCCGATCTCGACTTCGCCAATGCTGACCGGCTGATCGAAAGCCTGGAGCGCGCACCCCGCCCGGAGGAAGGTGCCGAGGATCTGGCCCGCGCGCGCGAGGCCGAGGATCTGGCGGTGCTGCGGCTGCTCTGGGCCGATCAGGACGTGCGCAAAAGCGCTAACCACCCCGCGCGTGTACGTCTGCTGTGGGACTGCTGTCAGATCCCTGACTTTCGAAAAGTTATGGCCTCGGATCATGCAGGTCTTATCGGCCGGATTTACCGTTTTCTATCCGGGAATCCGGGCGTAATACCCTCGGACTGGTTGGCCGGGCAGGTGGAGCGTCTGGACCGTGTCGATGGGGACATCGATGCGCTTTCGAAACGCCTCGCCTTTATCCGGACCTGGACATATGTCGCCAACCGCGCCTCGTGGCTCGAGGATCCCGCGGCCTGGCGCGAGGCGACCCGCGCGGTCGAGGACAGGCTGTCCGATGCCCTCCACGAGAGGCTGACGCAGCGTTTCGTCGACCGCCGCACGTCGGTGCTGATGCGCCGGTTGAAGCAGAAGGAGCGGCTCTTGGCCGAGGTGAACGACAAGGGCGAAGTCACGGTCGAGGGCGAATTTGCCGGCCGGCTCGATGGCTTTCGCTTCACCCCCGACGAAAAGGCTGTCGGTGCCGAGAAGAAAATACTCGAAAGCGCGTCGCTGGCGGCGCTGCAGACCGAGTTCGGCCGCCGTGCGGACAAGCTCTACAACGCGCCCGATGGTGAGCTCGCCATGACCGAGCAGGGTGCCCTGATGTGGCGCACCGATGCCATCGGCCGGCTGGAGAAGGGCGACACACCGCTTAGCCCGCGCATCCGGGTCTTTGTGGATGACATCGCTGACACCGCCGTCAGCGAAAAGGTGGAGCGGCGGATTTCCCACTGGCTGGATCGGCGGGCCAAGGCACTGTTCGAGCCGATGCTCGCCATGCAGGCCGATGAGACCGTGACCGGCCTCGCGCGCGGCGTGGCCTTCCAGCTCTCCGAGGCGATGGGGGTCATCCCCCGGCGCGATATCGCCGAGGAGATCAAGGCGCTTGGCCAGGACGAGCGTGGGATGCTGCGCAAGCACGGTGTGCGCTTTGGGCAGCACCACGTCTTTATGCCGGCGCTCCTGAAGCCCGCACCGACGCGCTTGCGCCTCGTGCTCTGGGCGCTGACCGAGGGCCTTGAGGATATCCCAGCGCCCCCGCCGCCGGGCCAGGTGACGGTGCTGGTCGAACCCGGGCGGCCCGCCGCCTATTGGCCCAAGGCGGGCTATCGCAACTGCGGGACGCGGGCACTTCGCATCGACATGCTGGAACGACTGGCCGATATGCTGCGGCCCATGGACGTGCGCGGCGGATTCGAGGCGACGCCCGACATGCTGTCGATCACCGGTTGCACCTTGGCGCAGTTCGCCGAACTCATGGATGGCCTTGGCTTTCAGGGCGAAAAGGGCGAGCGACCCAAGGCCGCCCGTGTTGAGAAGCCCACCGATCAGCCGGCCGCCGAGCCGGCCGAGGTGTCGGGTGCCACCTCGGGGGCCCCGGTCGCAGAGGTGGCGCCTGGGGAGGTCGCCGGGACTGCCGATGGGGCCGGTACGACCGAAGACGAGGCGCCTGACGGCGGTGCGACTGAGCCGCAGCCGGAGGAAACGCTCTCGGCGACAGAGACGATGCCAGAGTTCGTGGCGGAGCCGGTGTCGGAGCCGGTTTCGGAGCAGGTGACGGCGCCTGACACAGAGGCGGCGACGGCGGACACCACCGCCCCAACAGAGACGGGCGCGGCAGAGGCCGACGCTGAACAAACGGCAGCCGAACAGACGCCGGGGGGATCGGTCGAGCCGACGGCAGCGGCCGAAGAGCCGATCGCAGGCGCCACCGCCACGCCGGGCGAAGAACAGACTGAAGCGTCTAGTACATCTGACACTCCCGCCGTGGAGGACCCCGAAAACGCCTCCAAGCCAGCATCGCTCCCCGATGCGCCAGAGCCTCAGACCGAGGCTCAGACCGCGGTCGAAATTGAGGTGTTCTATACCTTCACGCTCAAACCGCGTGGGCGCCCGAACCGGGGCCCGCGCCGCGGTGCAGCAGAGGGTGATCGCCCGGGTGCTCAGGCCCGTCGCGGGGGCAAGGGCCGTCAGCAATACTCCGGCGACGGCCAAGGCGCGCGACAGGGCGGGGCGCGGCGCGGCGGTGCGCCGGGACAGCATCAGGGTCAGCATGATGGTGCCGGCACCGCAGCCGCCGAAGGTGGCGAGCGCAGGCCCGGTAACAAGGGCGCGCAGAAGGGCAAAGGAAAACGCGGAGACGGCAGCCACGACGGCCGCAAAGGCGGCCCGAAGGGTGCCGGCAAGCCACCCACAAAGCGGTTTGAAAAGCCAATGGACCCCGATAGCCCGTTCGCCGTACTCGCAAAGCTAAAGAACAAGTAAGCCTTTGAGTGTGAACGAAATCGCGGATCTGAAATCTCGCCTCCGCGTGGACAAATGGCTCTGGCACGCGCGCTTTTTCAAGACACGCGGGCTCGCCAGCGACGTAGCGCAATCGGGGCGTCTCAGGATCAACGGGCGCCATTGCACCAAAGGGGCGCAGGCCGTCTCGCCCGGCGATGAACTGAGCTTCCCACAGGGCAAACGGGTCCGCGCCGTCCGGGTCGAGGCGATCGGCACCCGGCGCGGCCCGGCGAGCGAGGCGGCGACGCTCTACACCGATCTCGACTTGCCACCACCGCCCGGCAGGGCACCGGTACCCGAGGACATCGCGGCACCGCGCCCCGGTGCCAAGCCTGACCGGCGCGAGCGTGCGCAGCTTTCCGCACTGCGGCGCACACAAGGGTGAGTGAGGTATTGCGTCGTCGCGACGCCATGGCCTAGTTCTTCGCCCGGAGGTGTCCATATAGAGTGACACTCAAGCAGGCGTTCAGGATCTGTCATGACATACGTCGTCACCGACAACTGCATCATGTGCAAGTACACGGACTGCGTCGAGGTGTGTCCGGTCGACTGTTTCTACGAAGGCGAGAACATGCTCGTCATCCACCCCGACGAGTGTATCGATTGCGGGGTGTGTGAGCCGGAATGTCCCGCCGATGCCATCCGTCCGGATACCGAGGGCGGGCTGACACTCTGGCTCGACGTGAACAAGAAATACGCCGATCAGTGGCCCAATATTACCGAGAAGAAGGACGCCATGGACGTCGCTGAGGAGTATGACGGCGTCGAGAACAAGTTCGAGAAGCACTTCTCGGAAACACCCGGCGAGGGCGACTGATCACCCCGCTGGCGTGACCCGACGCAGCGCGGTGCGTGGAACGCTCGGGGCCGGGCAATGGGGCCTTTCGGTAGATGCCGGTGCATGCTTCGCAATGATCTCGTACAGAAATTGTCGGGTTATTGCCGCTGCGTGAGCTTGATCAAAGCAACAGGTTTCGGCCCAGGCGCTGGAAACAAGCGCCTGATTCTGCTATATGTCCAATTCGTGAAGAAACTGCTGGCCCGTGTGTCGGCTCTAAACACTAGTGTGTTGCCACATCACTCGAGGGACAAGGCCTTGGGTGCTGTGCTTTTTGCGCCCCGGCCATTTCCCCGGCCACGTCCATTTGGACAGGGGCGATCCTGGGACCGGAGATAGCATGGCTAAAAAGAACACTCACGGTGGTGACTTCCGCGCGAATGATTACGTGGTCTATCCGGCCCACGGCGTTGGCCGCATTGTGTCCATCGAGGAGCAGAACGTTGCGGGCATGAAGCTCGAACTGTTCGTGATCTCCTTCGAGAAGGACAAGATGACGCTGCGCGTTCCCACCGCGAAGGCTGCCTCTGTCGGCATGCGCCCGCTGTCGAGCCCTGATCTGGTGGATCGTGCGCTCGAGACGCTGCGCGGCCGCGCCAAGGTCAAGCGGGCGATGTGGTCGCGCCGCGCGCAGGAGTACGAGCAGAAGATCCATTCGGGCGATCTCATCTCGATCGCCGAGGTGGTGCGCGATCTCTACCGCGCCGAGGACCAGCCCGAGCAGTCGTACTCGGAACGCCAGCTCTACGAAGCCGCGCTGGAGCGGTTGACCCGCGAACTCGCGGCCGTCGAGGAGCTTGATGAGAGCGCTGCGGCGGAGAAGATCGACACGGTGCTAGAGGCGAAAGCCGCCTGATCGCCGGATCAGCGTCAAACATCTAAGCCCGGGCCGTGTGCCCGGGCTTTTTTCATGGCGACGACACCGCCATCACAGATCGAAAAAGCGCGTCAGCATCGCGGCATAAGCCTCTGCCAAAATAGGGATCTGGGAAATCTCGACACCTTCATCGACGGCATGCATGCCGTGCCCCACAAGGCCGAACTCCACGACAGGGCAGACGGCGCGAATGAACCGTGCATCCGACGTCCCACCCCCCGTGCCAAGCGTGGGGGTCGTACCGGTCGTCACTTTGACAGCGTTAACGATCTGCTCCACCCGGTCGCCGGGCTGGGTGAGAAACGCCTCGCCTGTCACCCGCCAGGAGACTAATGCTTCAATCCCGTCGCGTGCCGCCTCTTCCGCGGCGATGCCGTCCACAAGAGCGGCGAGAGATGCAGCCGAATGGCGGTCGTTGAAGCGGATGTTGAGCGTCAGCCGCCCCTGGCGGGGGATCACATTGTTCGCCGGGTTGCCCACATCCATGGTCGTGACTGCGAGGGTCGAGGGCTGGAAATGCGCTGTGCCCTCATCTAGCGTCAACGCGGAGAGCCGTGCTGCGATCCGCGCAAGGGCCGGCAGCGGGTTCAGCGCCCGGTCGGGATAAGCCGTGTGACCCTGTCGCCCGGTGACCGTGACAAAGGCAGTGGTCGAACCGCGACGCCCGATCTTGATCTGGTCGCCCATGACATTGGCCGAGGTCGGCTCACCCACGACGCAGAAATCGGGTTTTTCGCCCGCTGCTGCCATCCAGTCCAACAGGGCGGCCGTGCCGTCAACCGCATCCCCTTCCTCGTCGCCGGTGATGATCAGCGCGATCGATCCGCGCTCTCCAACACGGGGCGCGACGGTCATCGCGGCGGCGACAAAGGCCGCGACGCCGGATTTCATGTCCACCGCGCCACGCCCGATCATCCGGTCCCCGCGGATCTCGGCGCTGAACGGCTCCACAGACCAGTCGTCGACCTGCCCGACCGGCACCACATCGGTATGACCCGCAAAGGCGAAACAGGGCTCAGCCGTCCCGAACCGGGCATACAGGTTTTCAACGTCGCCACGCGGCACGCGGGTGCAGGCGAACCCTGCCCCCTCCAGAACCCCCTGCAGCAGATCGAGCGCGCCTGCCTCGGCCGGCGTCACCGAGGGGCAGCGGATCAGGTCAGCCGTCAGGGCCACGGGGTCGATTGCGAAATCGCTCATGGGATCACCGTCAGGTGGTGAAGGTATTCAGATGCGCCACGACCACGGCATTCTCCGCCGCCGCGCGTGTCGCGATCGCGCTATCGAGGGCGAAGCCCTCGGGCGCATCGGGCGCGTCGACCGTGCCCCATGCCTCGACTTGCAGCGGCGCAAGCCCGGCCTCGCGGAGCACCTGCACAGTGGCATCCACCGCACCCTTTTCGGTCGGCGCGGCGCAATAGCAGACAAGCGCCGCCCCGGTGGCATCCTCCGGCAAGCCGTCACCCTCCTTGCGACCGACCTCGACCATCAGGATATGCACCGTGTCCGCCACTGCCGGGCCGGCAGATCCCTCGGCCACCCTGTCAGGCACGCAACAGCTCATTGATCGAGGTCTTGGAGCGCGTCTTTTCGTCGACGCGCTTGACGATCACCGCGCAGTAGAGCGCCGGGCCCGGTGTGCCGTCGGGCAATGCCTTGCCGGGCAGTGAGCCAGGCACGACGACGCTGTAGGCCGGCACCTCGCCCATGAAGACCTCGCCGCTGTCGCGGTCGATGATCTTGGTGGAGGCACCGATGAACACGCCCATGGACAGCACCGAGCCCTCGCGCACGATGACGCCCTCGGCAACTTCGGCCCGCGCGCCGATGAAACACCCATCTTCGATGATCACGGGCCCTGCCTGCAGCGGTTCGAGCACGCCGCCGATCCCGGCGCCCCCGGACAGATGCACATTGGCGCCGATCTGCGCGCAGGAGCCGACGGTGGCCCAGGTGTCGATCATGGTACCGGCACCGACATGGGCGCCGAGATTGATGAAAGAGGGCATCAGGATCGCGCCCGGCGCGACATAGGCCGAGTGGCGGACGACACAGTTCGGCACCGCGCGAAAGCCTGCCGCGCGCCACTCGGCCGCGCCCCAGCCGTCGAATTTCGAGGGCACTTTATCCCACCATGTCGAGCCGCCAGGCCCGCCCGGGATCGGCGCCATGTCATTTAGCCGGAAGGACAGCAGCACCGCCTTCTTGGCCCACTGATTGACCGACCACTGCCCGTCATCGCCCCGCTCTGCCACCCTGGCGCGCCCTGCGTCGAGATCGCCGAGAACCTCGGTCACCGCGTCTCGGATATCGCCGGTCGTGGCGGGGCTCACCGTGTCGCGCGCGTCAAAGGCGGCGTCGATCGTGGCGATCAGGCTGGCATAAGTCATCGGGGGGTCTCCGCGAAATCCAGGGGCTCGGGCGCCAGGCGACGCGTGAGCCGTGGTTCCTTATCCCTCAGCACAGCCTGCGACAATCACCCCGATGCGCCCGCGCAGCCTAGCGCACGAGACGCGCGCACTGACCCGGCATATCGGCGAGCGCGATATAGCGCCCTCGCGGCGGGCCGCTGCGCTTTGGCGGCTTGGCGTTGGGGTCGGGCGGCATGAACCACGAGGCCAGCTCGGCCCCGCAGCCGTCGCCGGGCGGAGGCGGCGGTTGATCGACGCAAAGCCCTTCGGTCCCGGTCGGGCAGGTCAAGCGCACATGGAAATGCGCGTCATGGCCGAACCAGGCGCGCACTTTCCGCAGCCACAGCCGGTCGCCCGCCGGCGCCGCGTCACAGAGCGCCTGCTTGATCGCCGGATTGACGAAGATGCGGGCCACCGCGTCATCCTCCGAGGCCGCGCGGATCAGCGCGTGATGGCTGGGCGAGAAATACGACGACACCGTGCGCCCATCGGCGGCCACGACATCGACCGAGCCGATGCGCTCGCGCTCCCCCCGGCTGAGCGGCTGCTCGGAGGGGCGGCGTAGCCAGACATCGGCATCAAGCCCGATCTGATGCGAGGCATGACCCGAGATCATCGGCCCACCGCGCGGCTGACTGATGTCGCCCACATAGATGCCCGGCCAGCCAATGCGCTGCGCCCTGTCGGCCAGCCGCTCGATGAAGGCGATCATCGAGGGATGACCCCAGTTGCGGTTGCGACTGAGCCGCATGGCCTGCCAGCCAGGCCCCGTCTCAGCCAGCGCCTGCCCGCCCGACAAACATCCCGCGGCATAGCTGCCGATAGGAGCCGGCGCTGCTCCATCGCCGGCGCGCTGCGCGCCAAACAGATGCCGGGCCTGCTGGGCCTCGGCGGTCGGAGCCAGGTTCAAGACGAGCCCAGCCACCATGAATGCCTTGGCGAGCATCTGCCGCCCCTCGGATAACCGGTGCCATGCCATGCCGCCCTCCCGCGCCCGTGGCGCATGGTGAATGCCGGATGCCACGAGTCGATGCATGTCAGCAGGCCACACCCCCGTCCTAGGCTCAAGCGCGGCAGCGTAGCGGCGGGGGGAGTGGCGGGGCCGCAGCGGGGCCGCAGTGGGGCCGCAGCGCGATCACGATGGTGGTTTGCCGGTCTCCGCGGCCGGGGTAGCGGCGCCCGCAGCCGGCGCCAGACCCGTGGCGAGATTGGGAAAGTCGATGCCACCCTCGGGCGAAGATGCGTTCTCGATGGTGGCCTGCAACGGCGCGATGAAGGAGGGATCGGGGGCGTCGTGCAGGCGGATGGCCTTGCTCTCATCATGCAACCCCAACCGCCCGGTCGTGACCAGGATCGGTCGGTTTTCCCCACGGGCGATCAGATGCACCCGGTCCAGACCATGGGGCGGCAGGGCGATCAGATCGCCTGCTCTCAGCGCGCTCAACTCTCCAACCGTCATGCGCCCGACCGGGATGGTGCCGGTGAGCGGGATCTGGGTGGAGAGTACCTGAGACAGCATATGCTCGGCCCAGACACCGCGATTGCTGTCCGAGGCCGTCTGCGCCTGCGTCAGATCACGCTTCAGCGGCTCCAGCGTCGAGACCGGCACCACGAAATCGAGACCGGCACCGCGCTTGTCGTCGCCCACATGGTAGTTGAGCTTGATCACGAAGATCTCTGAATTGTCAGGCGCAATCCTGACCATACCGGGGATCTGCTCGAACCGCGCCCGCTTGGCCTGACCGATGGCCGAGCGGCCGCAGAGCTCGATGATCGCCTCGTCAAAACAACGGGCTATCAGATCGACGAAACGTCCATAGATGGCAAGGTCGATGGCCGTCAGGCTGCGGGCGAAATTCGATTCCTCAAAGCTGCCGTCACCGCCCAGATAGATGTCGAGCACCTTGCCGAGTAGCCGCGGGTGCGCCTTGATCAGCCCAGCGCCGTTCCGCGCCGCATAGCTGAGCAAGTAGATCGCCGAAGGCGCGCGGAGCCCTCGCAGGTAATCGCCATGGCGCAGCACCTCGTAGCCGAAAACCGTGACGTCGATACCCGGCCTTAGCTCGGCCCGCGTGCGCGTGGCGGCGATCGACGCGAAGGTATGGCAGAGCGGATCCATGGACGGAAAGCCGGCCAGCCGCATCTTCGGGCCGCGCAGTTTCCGCGCGAGCACGCCGTTTTCCATGGATCCCTTCCCGAACAGCACGGGCCGATGGCACCGCTCAGGTGTTCTCGATGGTCTCAGTAAGCATCGGGTGAATGGGGAGCGGACGCGCCATCGCGTCAATAGCCTGTGCGGCCCCTCCGGCCTGCGTTGCCATCAACCACGTATCAATCAATCGGCGCTAGCAGTGTCGTGCCTGGGCACTCGGGGGGGATGCGGTATGGCGCAACAGGGCGCACCGATCGTCATCAAGAAAAAGCATGGTGGCCATGACCATGGTCACCATGGCGGAGCGTGGAAGGTTGCCTATGCCGATTTCGTCACGGCGATGATGGCGTTCTTCCTGTTGCTTTGGCTGCTCAACGCCACGAGCGAGGAGCAGCGCGCTGGACTGGCGAACTACTTCGATCCAACCTTCCCGATCTCGATGAACTCGGGCGGGGGCGCCGGGATCATGGGCGGGCCCGATGTCTTCTCTCCGGCCAACCGCGCCGGTCAGTCCGATACCGGCGTGCCCCCGCGCAACGACATTCCCGTCTCGGCCAGCGGCGCCGCCGAAGCGCCCGAAAACGCGATCCGCTTCGATGGCGATGCGCCTGAGGGAGCCGTGGAACCCGCCGGCACCGGTGCTGAGGCGGATGGCGCTGCCGGCGAGGACGGCGCTGGCACCGGCGGCGCAGGTCCGGCCGAGACACCGCTTGATGTCGGTGCCCTGGCCGAGGACGGCCATGTGATGGTCTCCACGCTGCCCGACGGCCTGCTGATCGAGCTCATCGATCTGGTCGACGAGCCACTGTTTGAAAGCGCCGGCGCCCAACCCACGCCGATCCTGCGCAACCTCGCGACCGCGGTCGCCACCTCGATTGCCGACCTGCCGAACAGCCTGCAGGTGATCGGCCACACCGACGGCGTGCCCTTTGCCCCCGGCAGTTCCTACGGCAACTGGGAGCTGAGCGCCGATCGCGCCAATGCCGCAAGGCGCCTGATCATCGCCGCCGGCGTCGATCCGGCGCGGATCACGGCCGTGATCGGCCGAGGGGCGACCGACCTCGCGGTCCCCGACCCCGCCGATCCCCGCAACCGCCGCATCGCGATCAAGCTGCTGACCGCCGCCGAAAGCGGTCGCTGAGAAGACGATCACCGTTTCGACCCGGCCTTGCCCACGGGCAACGGCCAGACCTCCGGACAACCCTGAAAGGACTTCAGCGTGACGCTCTCTTCTTCGCTCGGCGCCGGCGTGGCCGGCCTGCAGGTCAATGCCAGCCGTCTGGCCACCATCTCGGACAACATCGCCAACGCGTCGACCACCGGCTACAAGCGCGCCGATGTCGAGTTCGAAAGCCTGATCGTCCCCAACGCCGCCAACAGCTACACCGCCGGTGGCGTGCGGTCGAACGCGGTCCGTGACATCGCGACGCCCGGCACGCTGACGGCCACGACCTCGGCGCTGGATCTCGCGATCTCCGGCAATGGTTTCCTGCCGGTCACCGATACGATCGCGGCCAGCGAAGGGGTCCTGAACCCGCCCTTCATGCTCACCACGACCGGGGCGTTCTCCCGCGACGCCGAGGGCCTGTTGACCACCCGCACCGGCCTCGCGCTGACGGGCTGGCGCACCAACCCGGACGGCACGCTGCCAACCACGGTCGTGCGCACCGGACCCGACGATCTGGAACCGGTGCGCATCGTACCTTTCCTCAACGAGCCGATCCGCACCAGCGAAGCCGATCTGATCGTGAACCTGCCCTCCTTCGACACGGCAGCGGGCAGCGCTGGGGACCCGTATACGATCCAGCTCAACTACTTCGACCCACTCGGCTCGACCGAGCAGCTGACCGCGACCTTCACTCCGGACGTGGCCACCACTGGTCAGAGCAATGCTTGGTCGCTCAGCATCACCGACAGCGCCTCCACCACCGGCACGCCCATCGGTGAGTTCGACCTGGTGTTCAGCGACGCCACGCCGACCGCCGGACAGATCCAGTCGCTGACCGTCACCGGCGGGGGCGGCTATACCGCCGCGAACGGCGAGTTGAACGTCAACACCGCCTCGGGGCCCATCGACATCTTCATCGGCGGGCTCGCCGGCGGCACGGTGCAGCGGCCCGGCATCACCCAGGTGGCCGGCGATTTCGTCGCGATTTCAGTCGATTCCGACGGCAGTAGCGCGGGGGCGCTGGCCCGGCTGGAGCTGGACGATGCCGGCTTCCTGCGCGGCGTCTACGACAACGGTGCCAACATCGCGCTGTATCAGATCCCGGTGGTCGACGTGCCGAACCAGGATGGCCTCGATCTCGGCATGGCGCAGACCTTCTCGCTCACCACCGCCTCGGGCAACGCGACGCTCTACGACGCCGGCACTGCCTCGGTCGGCACGATCGAGGGGTTCTCACTGCAGGAGAGCAATGTCGATATCGCGCGTGAACTGACGCAGCTGATCCAGACGCAGCGTTCCTACTCGTCGAACGCCACGGTGATCCGGACGGTGGACGAAATGCTGCAGGAGACCACGAACCTGAAGCGGTAACGCCGCCCCCCTGCCCCGCGGCGGACGCGCCGCCGCGGGCGACCCAGCCGCGCCACGAACGGAGGCGTCATGAGCATCCTACAGGCCATCAACATCGCCGAAAGCGGTCTGTCCGCTGCAGAGCGCCGGCTGGCCGTCGCCAGCGAAGATATCGCCAACGCCCAAACCCCGGGCCACACCAACAAGACCGCGCAGACGACGGCGGGTTTCGGCGTCTCGGGCGTGCGGGTCGCAGTCATCGAACGCGCGGGCGATCCGTTCATCCAGGCCGACCGACGCGATGCCGATGCCGATGCCGCCGCCGCGGGCGAGCTCGCCGGTGCCACCGCGCGCATCGCGGCCGCGGTGGGTGAGTTCGGTGACACCGATGGCCTCGCCCAGCGGCTGGATCGCGCGGTGGCAGGCTTGGCGCTCCTGCAGGCCGATCCGTCCTCAAGCGCCACACAGCGCGATACCCGCGACGGGCTGGCCGATCTGGTGCAGGCCATCAACACCGCCTACAGCACCATCGCAGCGGAACAGGCGCGCGCCGAAGCCGCGTTGGAGGCCGATCTCACCACGATCCGGGATGCCGTCGGCACCATCGCCAGCGCCGATCGCGGGATCGGCGACCCGGTCGGCGCCCTTCGCGCCGAGGCGGGCGATGTCGCTGATCTCGCCATCGACAGGCTGAACGCGACGGTCCCCGTGGCGGCCGGGCTCGCCGCCGGCACCTCGCGCGACACGGTCGCCATCCGTTTCGGCAACGAGATCCTGCGCGTCGGCGCCGACACCGCCATCGAAACAACAACAACCCCAGGCGGCGACCCCGCGATCCGGGTCGGAGAACGTGTCGTCGCGCTCGACACGCTTGCGGGCAGCGGCGCGCTCGGCGCCCGCGCGACGCTGCTGAGCGAGACGATCCCCGCGGCGCTCGACGCCCTCGATCGCATCGCCGGTCAGCTCGTCGACGCCTTCACCGGGCCCGGGGTGGATCCGACGCTCGCGCCCGGCGAGCAAGGCATCTTCGTCGATCCCCTGCGGACGGGCGGCGCGGCGCCCCCGGGCGGTGCGGGGCGCCTTCAGCTGAATGCAGCGCTCGCCGCGCCGGGGGGCGAGGTGTTGCTGCGCGACGGCATCAACGGCCTGCCGCCCACGACGGTGGGCAACGACAGCCTGCCCCGTGCCGCCATTGCCGCCCTGCGCGGATCCGGCGGCGCCAGCGGCCCGGTCGATCCCGCCTCAGTCGCCGCCGGCATCGCCGATCTGGGCGAGACCCTCTCACGCGCCCGCCTCGACGCCGAGGAGGCGGACGACATCGCCGAGACCCGGCGCCAGAGCCTCGCGACACTGGAGGGTGAGATCGCCGGCGTCGACCGCGATGCCGAGATCGTCGAGAGCACCCTCGTCGAACGCTATTTCAGCGCCAACGCGCAGGTCCTCAACACCGCGATCAGCATGCTCGACGAGCTGATCGCCATCGCGAGGTAGTCCCATGGAGTTCGGGTTTCGCCAGGAAAGCGCCCGCCCCGCCGCCGTCGATCAGCAACAGACGCTGAACCGGCGACTGGCACAGCTGAACGACGCCCTCGGTTCGGGCCTCGCAGCCGATCCCGTCGCCGATGCCGGCGGCCGCACGGCGCGGCTGACCGAGGCCGAGGCCCGCGACAGCCTGGACGCGGCGTTGCTGGTACAGCACGACGCGGCCGAACGGCTGGCCAAAAGCGGTCAGGTCGCCCTCGGCGCCGTCAGCGAGGGGCTTGATGCGCTGGCCGAGGTGCTGATCCTAACGACTGAGGGCGCGCAGCCCGGCACCGACACTGTGCGGGATCGCGCGACAGAGACGCTGGCCGACATGGCCACGCTCATGAACACCTCGGTCGGGCGGGATTTCGTCTTCGCCGGTGCCACATCGACGACGCCGCCCATCGACACCGCGGCGCTCGATACGCTGACAACGGCGATCTCGGCCTACGTGCCGACCTCAGACCCGCTTAACGAGCAGTTCGACGCTTTTCTCACCGCCAACGCGCCGCTGGTCGATGCGGTCTTCGCAGGCTCTGCCACGCCCCGGGCCACCATCACCGGCCCACTGGGTGAGATCACGCCCGATGCGCTGACCACCGAGAGCCTCGCGACCGAACAGGCCTTCACCGCCGTGCTGCGCCCGCTTTTCATCGGGCTGAAGGCCGACAGCACCACGCCGGGCGAGACCACCGCCGCCCTGCAGCAGGCCGCCGCCGGGCTGAAGACCGCCGCAGAAGGTCAGATCGAGGGGCAGGCACGGCTCGGCGCCTTCGAAGCGCGGCTCGAGCGGTCAGCAACCTTTCTTGAAACCCGCCGCGATCTGCTGCTGGAGGAGCGCCGCGACGCACTGGTCGCTGATCCGCTGGAGACGTCGGTGGAACTCTTCCAGGCCCAGTCGCAGCTGGAGGCTTCGATCGATGCGCTGGCCCGGATCCTGTCGCTCGACATCTCCGAGCGTTTGCGATGAGGCCCCGCGCCCAGGAGAGCCGCGCGAGAGCCGCTGTCGCCACGGTCGCGGCCCGCCGTGTCGTCGCGGCGACGGTCTGCTTCCTCACCCTCTGGCTCGCCACCGCCTTTGTGCTGGCGCCAGCCGTCGGCCTCGCCCAGCCCAGGATCAAGGATCTCGTCACGCTGGAGGCCGCCGCCCCGGTGCGCCTTGTGGGCTACGGTCTCATCACCGGGCTCGACGACACGGGCGACAATCTCGCGCGCTCGGATGCGACGCGCGAGGCGCTGATCGCCTGGTATGACCGCCTCGGTCTGCCGATCGACCGGGACATCCGGCTGACAGGGCGCAGTACCGCCCTTGTGCTTGTCACCGCCGAGACGCCGCCCTTCCCCTCCAGCGGCGCGCGCTTCGATCTCTCGGTCGCGGTTGCGGGCGACGCCTCCAGCCTGCTCGGCGGTGAGCTGTTGATGTCGCCCCTCTACGGCGAAGACGGCGAGATCTATGCCGTCGGCAGCGGCGCCGTGGTGATCTCGGGCCTGACCGCCGAGGGCCAGGCCGCCGCAGTGACCGAAGGCGTGCCCACGGTCGGCAAGGTCCCCGGGGGCGGTCGGCTCGACCGATCCATCGACCACGGTCTCGGAGCGGCCGGGCGGCTCCGCCTCGTGCTCCGCGACCCCGATTTCACCACCGCGCGGCGGATCGTGGAGCGCATCAACGCCCATCTCGGCCGCCCCGTCGCCGGCTGGCGCGACCCCGGCAGCGTCGAGCTTGACGTGGCCCGCGCAGGCCTTGCCCCGGCCAGTCTGATCGCCGAGGTCGAGGCTCTCCGCATCGCGCCCGACAGCCCCGCCCGCGTGATCATCGACCAGAAATCCGGCACCATCGTCATGGGCGAGAACGTGCGGATCTCCAAGGTCGCGATCAGCCAGGGCAACCTGACCGTGCGCGTCGAGGAGACACCCCTCGCCGTGCAGCCCAACCCCTTCGCCCGGGGCGAGACGGTGGTCGTGCCCCGCACCGATATCCAGATCGATGTCGATGGCACCGATCGTCTCGCCATCGTGGATGAGAGCACGACGCTCGCCGATCTGGTCTCCGGCCTGAACGCGCTCGGCATCGGCCCACGCGACATGATCGATATTCTCGTGGCGATCGATGCCGCCGGCGCCCTGCACGCCGATCTCGTCATCGAATGATCCCGCGGCGCACGCAGGCCCGGCGCCCTCGGCGAGTGTAGCGTCGCCTCAGCGACGGGCCGGGCCCGCTCGATCCCTGCCCGGCCTCAAGGCAAGAAACGCCTGATGGGCGGACCGACCGGGTTACCCCAAGCCCATCAGGCTTTTGGGCAACCCTCACATCTGCGTTGGCCTTGGGCAGGCAGCGCGGTGATGCGAAGCACAACAGGGACTCATCGCCGCGACCAGCCGCGATCCCGCCTGGCTCAAGGGCTCAGTCCAATGGGTCGAACGCGGCCGGGACGTCCCAACCCAGCATCTCCCAGGTACGCGCCATGTGATCGGGGAGCGGTGCGCTGACCGATACCTGGTGCCCGGCCTTTCGCGGATGCGGAAAATCGAGCCGCACGGCATGCAGGTGCAACTTGCGGCTCAGACCGCGGCCAAGGCTGGCGCCCCAACCGTCACCAAGGTTCTCCTGCCCGCGCCCGCCATATTTACCATCGCCGACGATCGGGGTGCCGAGCGCCGCCATATGCACGCGCAGCTGGTGGGTCCGCCCGGTCAGCGGGCGCATCAGCACGGCCGAGGCCCGGCCGCCCACCATCTCGACCACGCGATACTCGGTCACCGCATGCTGCGCGCCGTCGGTGACATCGATTTCGTCGGGATGGACCGGGCGCATCTTCTCCGCGCCATGCCCACCCGCCTTCACCACCCCCCAGCGGATCGTCCCTGCGACCGGTTTCGGCTGTCCGGCAACGGCCGCCAGATAGGTCTTCTCGACCGAGCGCGAACGAAACGCCTTGGTCAGCGCCGTCGCCGCAGCACCGCTCCGCGCCAACACCAGGAGGCCCGAGGTATCGCGGTCGAGCCGGTGGACCAGCCGCGGCGCCTCTTCGCGCCCAAAACGGAGACCGCGGAGCGCCGCATCGACATGGACCCGCTGCGCTGTCCCGCCTTGTGTCGCGAGGCCTGCGGGCTTGTCGATGATCAGCACGTCATCGTCATGAAAGACGATGCGGGCCTTAAGATCGGCGACCAGTGCCGGATCCGGGGCCGGGGCTTGCGCTGAACGCCGTTCATCCCTCGCATTAGTCAGCGCCTCTGGCAGTGGCGGCACGCGGATCGTCTGGCCGGGCGCCACGCGGGTCGATGCCTTTACCCGTCCGCCATCGACGCGCAGCTCACCCTTTCGGCAGAAGCGCTCGACCATGCCCTGCGTCACCTGGGGAAAACGCCGTTTCAGCCAGCGGTCGAGCCGCTGCTCCGCCTCATCGTCGCCTACCGTAAGCTGGGCAACACCGCTCACAGCAGCACCCGTCGCGCAAGCCAAAGACCCAGCGCCAACGCCGCGAGAGACGCCGCGACCGAACCGGCAATGTACCCCGCCGCGGCCAGCATGCGCCCGCGCTCCACCAGAAAGAGGGCATCGAGCGAGAAGGCAGAGAAGGTGGTGAACCCGCCCAGCACGCCGGTCAGCAGAAACGGCGCGAAACGCCCAAACTGACCCTTCTCCAGCAGCACGACCGCCAGCAGCCCCATGATCAACGATCCCGCGACATTGACCATCATGGTGCCCCAGGGAAACCCGGGCAGCGCGCGGCTGATTGCGCCAACGGCGAGGAAACGGGCCGAGGCTCCAACGGCGCCGCCCAGAGCCACTGCGAAGACCGCATTCATGCGCCGTCTCCCGGGGGACCGCCAGCCTGGAGCTCGGCACGCCGCGCTGCGAACCACGCGAGGCGCCGTGCCATTTCTCGCTCGTGCCCCCGCTCTACCGGGGCATAGAACGCGGGGCGCGCCATGGCCTCGGGAAAGTAGTCCTGCCCCGAAAACCCGTCCTCAGCGTCGTGGTCATAAGCGTAAGCCGCACCGAAACCCTGCTCTTTCATCAGCCCGGTCGGCGCATTCAGGATATGCATGGGCGGAGGGAGATGCGCCGTCTCGCGCGCGGCACGCTGCGCCGCCTTGAACGCCGCATAGACCGCGTTCGACTTCGGCGCGAGGGCCAGCGCCACGACCGCCTCGGCCAGCGCGAGCTCGCCCTCCGGGCTGCCGAGGCGCTCGTAGATGTCCCAGGCATCGAGACAGCGGCGCGCGGCCTCGGGCTCGGCCAGGCCGACATCCTCGATCGCCATTCGGGTGATGCGCCGCGCCAAGTAGCGCGGATCCTCGCCCCCCTCCAGCATCCGGGCAAACCAGTAGAGCGCCGCGTCCGGGTCAGAGCCGCGGACCGATTTATGCAATGCTGAGATCAGGTTGTAATGCGCATCGCCCGACTTGTCGTACAGCGCCGCGCGACGGTTGAGCCGGGCCGTCAGCGTCGCCCGATCGGCCGGATCGGGGCCAAGCGTCGCCGCCTGCTCGGCCAGCGTCATGAGCGCGCGGCCGTCGCCCGCAGCCATGTCGATCAGCGCCGCGCGCGCATCGGGCGACAGCGGCAGGAGACCAAGCGCCCCCTCAGCCCGCACAAGCAGCGCGTCCAGCGCCTCAGGCGACAGGGCCACAAGCCGCAGGACCTGTGCGCGGCTCAGCAATGCGGCGTTCAGCTCGAAGGACGGGTTCTCGGTCGTGGCGCCGATCAGCACCACGCGTCCCGCCTCCATATGCGGCAGGAACGCATCCTGCTGCGCCTTGTTAAAGCGGTGGATCTCGTCGACGAACAAGAGCGTCTGTCGGCCATTGGCATAGCGCGCCGTTGCCGCATCGAACACCTTTCGCAGGTCGGCGACCCCGGTGAAGACCGCCGAGACCTGCACGAAGACCATCTCGGCATGGTCCGCGAGCAGCCGGGCGATGGTGGTCTTGCCGCAGCCGGGCGGGCCCCAAAGGATCAGCGAGCCGAGGCTGCCCGCCGCCAGCATCGCGCCAAGCGCGCCCTCACCGCCCAGCAGGTGCTCCTGGCCCGCCACGTCCTCCAGACGCGAAGGCCGCAGACGCTCGGCAAGCGGCTGCGGCCCCGGTGTCGGCTGCGGTTCAGTTCGCGGGCCGCTGGTCTCAGCCGGGTCGAGGCGGTCGAACAGATCGCTCATCACCGCCCCTCCCTGACACGTCGCCTTTGATCGCCCGTCGCGGCATCCGCCGCGCCACAGCCGGTCAGTCGTCGTAGGTGGCCAGCGCCTCTTGCGCTTCCTGGCGCGCGCGGTCGCTCTGCCCTCGGGCATCCTCATCGCGCTCGACCAGTTCGATGATCGCCATGGGCGCCATGTCACCATAGCGGAAACCCGCCTTCAGAACGCGCGCGTAACCGCCGGGCCGCTCTTTGTAACGGGGCCCGAGCACGTCGAAGAGCTTCTTCACCATATCGTGCTGCTTGATCTTCGAGGTCGCGAGTCGGCGGTTGTGCACGCTGTCAACCCTTGCAAGCGTGATCAGCTTCTCGACCACCGGGCGCAGTTCCTTGGCCTTCGGCAGGGTCGTCTTGATCTGCTCATGCTCGATCAGGGCGCAGGCCATGTTGGCGAACATGGCCTTGCGGTGCTCGGCGGTGCGGTTCAGCTTCCGCGGGCCATTGCGATGGCGCATCTCTCATCTCCGTCCACGGGTTTTATACTTTGTGGCGGCCTTGGTCCGGGTCTTTCCCGGGGCCTCTTTGGGGCGTTCGCCCAGGGTCCGAAGGTGGGGAGGATCCCCACCCTACGGGGTCGCGGTAGGGTGGGGTTCGACCCCACCTCTTAAAAATGGTCCTCGAACTTCTTGGCGAGGTCTTCGATGTTCTCCGGCGGCCACTGAGGCACGTCCATGCCGAGATGCAGACCCATGGTGGTCAGCACCTCCTTGATCTCATTCAGCGACTTCCGGCCGAAGTTCGGGGTGCGCAGCATCTCCGCCTCGGTCTTCTGGATGAGGTCGCCGATATAGACAATATTGTCGTTCTTCAGGCAGTTGGCCGAGCGCACCGAAAGCTCGAGCTCATCGACCTTCTTCAGCAGCAGTGGGTTGAACTCCAGCTCCTCGTCGCTGTCGTAGCGGCCCGCTTCCTTCGGCTCTTCGAAATTGATGAAGGTCTGCAACTGGTCCTGCAGGATCCGCGCGGCATAGGCCAGGCTGTCCTCCGGGCTCAGCGTGCCATCCGTCTCCACCGTGATCGAGAGCTTGTCATAGTCGAGCACCTGACCCTCGCGCGTCGGCTCCACCTTGTAGGAGGCGCGGCGCACGGGGCTGTAGATCGCATCGACCGGGATCAGCCCAATCGGCGCATCCTCGGCCCGGTTACGATCCGCGGCGACATAGCCTTTGCCTGTGTCGACTGTGATCTCCATATGCACCGAGGCACCGTCGTCGAGATGGCAGATCACGTGATCATGGTTCACAATCTCGACGCCGCCGATCGGCGTGATATCGGCCGCGGTCACGACGCCTGGTCCGGTCGCCGACAGCTGCAGGCGCTTCGGCCCTTCGCTGTCCATCCGAACGGCCAGACCCTTGAGGTTCAGCACGATGTCGGTGACGTCCTCTCGCACGCCGGTGACCGACGAAAACTCGTGCAAAACACCGTCGATCTGCACCGCGGTAACGGCGGCCCCCTGCAGCGAGGACAGAAGCACGCGCCGCAGCGCATTGCCGAGCGTCAAGCCGAAGCCCCGTTCCAGCGGCTCGGCCACAGCGGTTGCCTTGACACTCTGATCACCATCGCCGGTGATGCGCAGTGCCGTCGGCTTGATGAGATCCTGCCAGTTCCTGTGGATCATGACGTCCTCCATGCCCGCGACGCGCCGATCCGGGACGCGCCGCCCCCGAGGAAACGAACAGACCCGCTCATGGCAGAGCGGGCCCGTCCGAACACCAAAACCGTGGCCCAGCGGCCTGCCACGTCAGACGCGGCGGCGCTTGGGCGGACGGCAACCGTTATGGGCGATCGGCGTGACGTCGCGGATCGCGGTGATCGTGAAGCCCGCCGCCTGCAGCGCGCGGAGCGCGCTTTCGCGGCCTGAACCGGGACCCTGCACCTGCACCTCGAGTGTACGCATGCCATGGTCCTGCGCCTTGCGGCCCGCATCCTCGGCGGCGACCTGAGCCGCATAGGGCGTCGATTTGCGCGAGCCTTTGAACCCCATCATCCCTGCCGACGACCAGGAAATCATGTTGCCCTGCGCATCGGTGATCGAAATCATCGTGTTGTTGAACGACGAATTCACATGGGCGACGCCCGAGGTGATGTTCTTCGATTGCTTGCGCCGCGGCGCGGAACGCTTTTCGCGAGCCATGCCCCTCTCCTTACTTCTTCTTGCCGGCGATCGGCTTCGCGGGACCCTTGCGGGTGCGGGCATTGGTATGCGTGCGCTGGCCGCGAACTGGAAGACCGCGACGGTGGCGCAGACCGCGGTAGCAACCCAGGTCCATCAGCCGCTTGATGTTCACCGCCACCTCGCGGCGCAGATCGCCCTCGACCTGCACGTTCTGGTCGATATGCTCCCGGATCGCCATAACCTCGGTATCGCTGAGCTCGTTCACCCGGCGATCCGTCGACACATTCGTCGCGTCGCAGATCTGGCGCGCCGTGGTCGCGCCGATGCCGTGGATATATGTCAGCGCGATATGGATGCGCTTGTTCGTGGGGATGTTGATGCCAGCGATGCGGGCCAAGGCTCGTGCTCCGTGTTCTCTCTGGTGCCCCGGCAGCCGGGGTCATAGCGCGTCAAACCAGCCCCGTCGGGGCAAACCGGTCTGCATGACCCGGCAACCATCATTCGGATGCCTCGGCGGTAACAAACCCGTCCCGAGGCGCGCGAATATACGCAGGGGCGGTCTGCGGTCAACCCGTCTGTCAAGTCTTTTTCCACCGCGGCGGACAATGCCCCGGATGCGGCATCACCAAGTGGCGAGGATCGCTGTCTATCCCGCCTTTTCGGCGTCCAGCACATCGGTCATCTGACGGGTCACCGCGTCGATCTCAACCGTACCGTCGATGCTGACCAGCTTGCCCGATGCGCGGTAGTAGGTAATCAGGGGTGCCGTCTCGGCGTGGTAGACGAACAGGCGCTTTTTCAGCGTCTCCTCATTGTCGTCAGCACGTGTCCCACCGGTCTCGGCCGCACGGGTCTTGATGCGGTCCACCAGATACGCGTCCGGCACCCGCATCTCGATCACCGCGTCGATCTGCATGCCCTTGTCCAAGAGAAGCGTATCCAGCGCCTCGGCCTGCGCGGTGGTCCTTGGAAAGCCGTCGAAGATCACCCCACCCGCCACGTCTGGCTGATCGAGGCGCGCGGAGACGCAGCCGGTCACGATCTCGTCCGAGACGAGCTGCCCCGCCTCCATCACCGCCTTAGCCTTCCGCCCGATATCGCTGCCTTCCGATACGGCTGCGCGCAGCATGTCGCCGGTGGAGAGCTGCACCATGCCGTGGCTCCGCACCAGGCGTTGGGCCTGCGTACCCTTGCCCGCACCCGGCGGGCCAAGAAGGATGATGTTCACGGCGTCTCTCCCTTGTCCCGACCGTTCTCCGGCGCGGCTCTACGGGCCGCGTTACCGGGCCGTCTTATGTCGGTCGGCGCCGGCCGCGACCACCGATCTTCGATTTTTCGATCAGGCCCTGATACTGATGGGCCAGCATATGGCTTTGCACCTGGGTGATCGTGTCCATGGTCACCGACACCACGATGAGGAGCGAGGTGCCGCCGAAGTAGAATGGCACGGCTAGTTCGGCAATCAGCAGTTCGGGCAACAGGCAGACGATCACCAGGTAGATCGCACCGATCACACTCAGGCGCGTCAGCACATAGTCCAGATACTCCGCCGTGCGCTTGCCCGGCCGGTAGCCCGGGATGTGGCCGCCATGCTTCTTGAGGTTTTCGGCCACGTCGTCCGGATTGAAGACCACAGCCGTGTAGAAGAACACGAAGAAGACGATCAGCACCGCAAACAGCACAAGGAACAGCGGCTGGCCATGGCCCAACAGCGACGCCATCTGACCGAGAAAGCCGAGATCCTCTCCCTGCTGGACACCCTGCGCGCCAAAGCTCGCAATCGTCGTTGGCAGCAACAGCAGCGACGAGGCGAAGATCGGCGGGATCACACCGGCCGTGTTGATCTTGAGCGGCAGGTGCGAGGACTGCGCCTCACGCATACGCTGACCCTGCTGCTGACGCGGGTATTGGATCAGGATGCGGCGCTGAGCACGCTCGATGAAGACGACACCGTAGATCACACCGACGACCAGCAGCAGAATACCGATCACGGCGATGGCGCTCAGCTGCCCTGTCCGTCCGAGTTCGAAGAACTGAACCAGCGCGCCGGGCAGTTCGGCCACGATGCCGACAAAGATGATCAGAGAGATGCCGTTGCCGATCCCGCGCGCGGTGATCTGCTCGCCGAGCCACATCAACAGCATGGTGCCGCCGACCAGCGTGATCACGGCTGATGCGCGGAAAAACCAGCCCGGGTCGATAGCCAGGCCCTGCCCTTCAAGGCCGACCGAAATTCCGTAGGCCTGCACGGTCGCCAGCGCCACCGTGCCGTACCGGGTATACTGGTTGATCTTCTTGCGGCCCGACTCGCCCTCTTTCTTCAGCTTCTCGAGCTCGGGCACCATCGAGGTCATCAACTGCATGATGATCGATGCCGAGATGTAGGGCATGATGCCGAGGGCGAAGATCGCCATGCGACCCACGGCGCCGCCGGCAAACATGTTGAAGACGCCGATGATCCCGCCCTGCGTCTGCTCCATGAAGGCGGCGAGCTGCACCGTGTCGATGCCCGGCATCGGGATGAAGGTGCCAACGCGGTAGACGATCAGGAGGGTGATCGCGAAAAGGATCCGCTGCTGCAGCTCTGTCGCCTTCGAAAAGGCGCTCCAGCTCATGTTCTGAGCCATTTGTTCGGCGGCTGAAGCCATGCGGACCTCTCTCGCGTTAAGTGGCGCGGCCTAGACCGTTCCACCAACAGGCACCTTTACCGGGTGACGGCAGGGTTGCAAACCGTCCCACCGACAACCCGTCTCACCGGCCTACATAGGCACAATCAAGCTGAGTGGCAGGGGTAGCACACTCAGGCATCTTCCAGTGCATCCGAAATGACGCCCAAGACAGCCTACCCGGATGCCGCCCTCACGGTGGACTTGATCTCGTCTAAGGCCGCGACCTCATCTCACGCTTCGGCTGCATCGCTCTTCTTGGGTGCGGCGGTTGTCAGTGTCCCGCCCGCCGCCTGTACCGCCTCAACCGCGGAGGCAGAGGCACCGGTCACCTCGAGCGTCATCTTGGGCAGCGCCTTGGCGTTACCACCGTCATCGGCCAGCACGCGCCCAAGCACGCGAACGCCGTCCAGTTTGCGCCGGATCAGGCCGCTCGTCACCAACACGTCTTCCGTGATCGGTTGCGCCGCGTCGATCTTGCCGGCCTCGATGAATACCTGGATGTTGCCGAGGTTCGTCACCGCAAACTTCGCACGGTTCGGCTTGTTAAAGCCGCGCTTCGGCAAGCGGCGGTGGAGCGGCATCTGGCCACCCTCAAAGCCCTTGATAGCCACGCCCGAGCGGGATTTCTGGCCCTTGATACCCCGGCCGCCGGTTTTGCCGAGACCCGAGCCAGGACCACGGCCCACCCGCTTTTTCGGTTTTGTCGCGCCTGGGTTATCGCGCAGGTCGTTCAGTTTCATCTCGCTTCTCCTATAACCGGATGCAACAGGCGAAGCGACACCTGCAGACCACGGCTTTTCTTGCTCTTCTTCAGTCGGAACAGCGTTCCGAAGCGGCTGCATATGCCGAGCCCCAGAGCACCGCAAGACCCCTCACATCGAGCGCAGCGTGGGGTGCACCGTGCCCGGGATCGTGAACGGAAGATCCACGCGCTCACGCTTGCGGAGCAGATGCGTCTGGTTCTCTTTGAGTTGCGGCAGCATCTTGTAGAACAGCCGCCCAGCGCGTTTGCGGAGCGCGCTGTTATCGTCAGTCTCGCCATAGGAGAAGTAGTATTTCCCCACACTTTCAAAACCGAGCGGGCCCGTCAGCTCGAGAACGTCCTGCATCGTGTATTCGCGCCAGTGACCATAGACCACTTCATTGCTGCCAGGCCTCAACTGGGCATAGAACGACGCCGCATCGATCCCGAGCGCCCGGCCCCGCAAGACGCCAAGCCGATTGCGGATCTGTGCCTGGTTCGGCAGCGAAAGATAGAAAAGCCCGCCCAGCGAGAGCACCCGATTGATGTCTTTCAGGAGCGGCAGCGGATTGAAGTTGAGGTGTTCGAGGACCTCACACATGATGACGCAGTCAAACGCCTCATCAGCGCCGTTGAGCTGGAAATCCTGCAGCCGCATCTTGTCGATCGCGATTTCTTCACGCCCAAAACGCTCGATCTGCTCGGGAATCTCCATGAACTCCGGCGCGTCGGAGGCAACCACGTCATAGCCGAGACGCTTGAGCGCGATCGACACGACACCGAAGAACGCGCCGATCTCGAAAACGCGCCGATCACGCCGGCCTTCGAAATAGCGATCCACGTCCTGCACCGTGCGCAGGTACTCGTGACGGTGGCGGCGCAGGTAGGTCGAATCTTCGGTCTGCGTGGAGTTATCCGGACGGAGATCGAAGCCACCGATCTCGTCGATGACTTTATCGACAACCTCGACATACTCCGCCTCAAACTTCATGGTCCGCCCCGCCCGCTTTCAGACCATAACGCCAGAGCGGCCCTGCCGGGTCGCGGCACGTGGTGGCGCTAGCGCCACCACGCGGTTCGTCAGCCCCGCTCCTCGACGATTTCGACGAGATGGGGGATCGAGTTCACCATGCCACGGACCGAGGGCGTGTCCTCCAGTTCGCGGGTCTTGTGCATCTTGTTCAGCCCCAGCCCCACCAGCGTCGCGCGCTGCTTGGCCGGGCGGCGGATCGGGCTGCCAATCTGCTTCACGACGATCGTCTTGGCCATGACTTACGCCTCCGCTCCCACAGCCTCGGCCGGCGCCTCGGAGGCCGCTGGCTTCGGGTCATCGCGCTGTGGCAGGATCTCGGCGACCTTCTTGCCGCGGCGTGCTGCAACCATCCGCGGCGAGTACTCGTCCTTCAGCCCCGCAAAGGTGGCACGCACCATGTTGTAGGGGTTCTGCGACCCGGTCGACTTTGCGACCACGTCCTTCAGACCGAGCATCTCGAACACCGCACGGCAGGGACCGCCGGCGATGATGCCAGTACCCTCCGGCGCCGAGCGCATGACCACGCGGCCCGCACCATGGCGGCCCTGCACGTCGTGATGCAGCGTGCGCCCTTCGCGTAGCGGCACACGGATCATCGTGCGCTTGGCCTCCTCAGTGGCTTTGCGGATCGCCTCCGGCACCTCCTTGGCTTTGCCCGAGCCGAAGCCCACGCGGCCCTTCTGGTCGCCCACGACGACGAGCGCCGCGAAGCCAAAGCGCTTGCCGCCCTTCACCGTCTTCGAGACGCGGTTGATCGCAACGAGGCGGTCCTGGAACTCCGGATCGCGGTCGTCATCCCGGCCGCGCCGGTCGCGTCGTCCTTCACGTTCAGCCATCAGGCCCTCCTCAGAACTTCAGACCGCCCTCACGGGCGGCATCGGCGAGCGCCTTCACCTTCCCATGGAAGATGAAGCCGCCACGGTCAAAATACACATCGCCGATCTCGGCCTTCTTGGCCCGCTCGGCGATCGCCGCGCCGACCTTGCCCGCCGCCTCGACATTGTTCTTGCCGATCACGCCGAGCCCGGGCTCCAGCGACGAGGCGGCGCAGAGCGTGCGGCCCTGCACATCGTCGATGATCTGCACCGAAATGTTCTTCGACGAGCGGTGCACCGACATGCGCAGCTTGCCGGCCGCGCCCTTCTTCAGCTTGTTGCGCACGCGCAGGCGGCGCTTGACGAACAGCTCTCGCTTGGAAAGTGCCATGGTTCGCGCCCCTTACTTTTTCTTGCCTTCCTTGCGGAAGATGAACTCGCCCTTGTAGCGGATCCCCTTGCCCTTGTAGGGCTCGGGCCGGCGCCAGTCGCGGATCTTGGCCGCCGTCTCACCCACGACCTGGGCGTCTGAGCCCTTGATCACGATCTCGGTCGGCTTAGGGCAGGCGATGTCGATGCCGTCCGGCACGTCGAAAATGACGTCATGGCTGTAGCCAAGCGCCATCTTGAGCTGCTTGCCCTGCATCTGTGCGCGGTAGCCGACGCCAACCAGCTCAAGCTCCTTGGTGAAGCCTTCGGACAGACCCTGCGCCATGTTCGCGATCACGGTCCGCGTCATGCCCCATTGCTGCTTGGCGCGCTTGGTGGGCGCGTTCGGTTTGACGACGATCGCGCCGTCTTCCAGCGCCACCGACACGTCGTTATCGGCGGTGAAGGTCTGGGCCGATTTGGCGCCCTTCACCGTGACCGTCTGGCCCTCGATCTTGAACTCGACGCCCTTGGGCGCAGGGACGGGCCTCTTGCCAATGCGTGACATGATCCCTCCTCAGAACACGGTGCAGAGCACTTCGCCGCCGACATTCTCGGCGCGAGCGCGGTGGTCGGTCATCACGCCGCGGTTGGTCGACATGATCGCGACGCCAAGACCGTTGCGGACCTGCGGGATGGCGTTTGAGCCGCTGTAGCTGCGGCGGCCGGGGGTCGAGATGCGCTTCAGTTCCTTGATGGCCGGCTGGCCTTCGAAGTACTTCAGCTCGATCTCGAAGACCGGCTTGTGCGGCTCGGGCTCCGAACGCTCATAGCCGCGGATATAGCCTTCCTCGACCAGCACATCGAGCACCCAGCCACGCAGCTTCGATGCGGGCGAGGTGACCTTCTGCTTGTTGCGAAGCTGGGCGTTGCGGATGCGGGTCAGCATATCGCCGAGCGGATCATTCATGCTCATCTGCGTGCCCTCACCAGCTTGACTTGACCATGCCCGGCACCTGGCCGACCGAGGCCAGATCCCTGAGCGCGATACGGCTCATGCGAAGCTTGCGATAATAGGCCTTCGGGCGGCCTGTCACCTCGCAGCGGTTGTGCAGCCGCGTCGGCGAGGAGTTGCGCGGCAGTTTCGCAAGCTTCAGCCTCGCCTTGAACCGCTCCTCCATTGACCGATCGTCATCCTTGGCGATCTCCTTCAGGGCGTTCCGCTTGGCAGCGTACCTGGCGACCAGCTTCTTGCGCTTCTTCTCGCGCTCGACCATCGATACCTTGGCCATGTCCGATCTCCCCGCGCTCAGTTCCGGAAGGGCATGTTGAAATGCTTCAACAATGCCTTCGCTTCGGCGTCAGTGCGCGCCGTGGTGCAGATGATGATGTCCATCCCCCACATCTGATCGATCTTGTCATAATCGATCTCGGGGAAGACGATGTGCTCGCGGATGCCCATGGCGTAGTTGCCGCGACCGTCGAAGCTTTTGCCATTCACGCCGCGGAAGTCGCGGATGCGCGGCATGGCGACGGTCACCAGGCGATCCATGAAGTCGTACATGCGGTCGCGGCGCAGCGTGACCTTGACGCCAAGCGGCATCTCCTCACGCACCTTAAAGCCGGCGATGGACTTCTTGGCCTTCGTGATCACCGGCTTCTGAGCCGCAATCCTCATCAGGTCGTCATGCGCGGCCTTGATCTTCTTGCTGTCACCGACTGCCTCGCCGACACCCATATTGAGCACGATCTTGTCGAGCGCCGGGATCATCATGTCGTTCTTGTAGCCGAACTCTTCCTTCATCGCCGGCTTGACCGTGTCGCGGTAATGAAGGCGCAGGCGCGGGACGTATTGCGAACCGTCAGCCATCGATCACCTCCCCTGACTTCTTGGCATAGCGAACCTTGGTGCCGTCGTCCTGGAAGCGGAAGCCGACCCGGGTTGGCCCGCCCTCTTTCGGGTCGATCAACGCCAGGTTCGAGATCTGGATCGGCGCTTCCTTCGGGATGCGGCCGCCCTGGCTTCCCTGGCTCGGGCGGGTGTGGCGCACGACCATGTTGATGCCGGAGACCACGGCGCGGTTCTCCTTGGGCATCACCAGCGTGATCTCGCCTTCCTTGCCTTTATCGCGGCCGCTCAGGACCACGACCTTGTCGCCCTTCTTCAGCTTGGCCGCCATCACAGCACCTCCGGCGCGAGCGAGATGATCTTCATGAAGTTCTTCGCGCGCAGCTCACGCACCACGGGGCCGAATATACGGGTCCCGACCGGCTCGAGGTTGTTGTTGAGGATGACGGCCGCGTTACGGTCGAAGCGAATAACCGTCCCGTCATCGCGGAACACTTCCTTGGCGGTGCGCACGACGACAGCCTTGCGGACGTCGCCCTTTTTGACGCGGCCGCGCGGAATCGCTTCCTTCACCGACACGACGATGATGTCGCCGACGCTCGCATACTTCCGCTTCGCACCGCCCAGCACCTTGATGCACTGAACCAGGCGCGCGCCGGAGTTGTCCGCGACGTCCAGATTGGATTGCATCTGGATCATTGAGGCTCTCCCGACCTGCAGGGGCCCGCGCCAGTCGCGGTACCTGCGGTTTCGACGAACCGGGGGATGTCAGGGAGGTCAGCCGACCTTCTCGACAACCTCCCAGCGTTTGGTTTTGCTGACCGGCGCACATTCCTGGATACGCACCGTCTCGCCCACCTTGTAGGCGTCGTTGGCGTCATGGGCGCGATACTTCTTGGTGCGCTTGACGGTCTTTTTCATCAGTGGGTGGGTGAAGCGACGCTCCACCAGCACGGTCACGGTCTGGGCGTTCTGGTCGCTGACGACCGTGCCCTGCAGGATACGCTTTGGCATCTCAGTTATCCCCCGCGCCGGCAGCGGCCCCAGCGCCTGCGGCTGCTTCTGCGGCCTTCTCGTTCAGGATGGTCTTCACCCGCGCCACGTCGCGGCGCACGACGCGCACACGACCAGTGTTTTCAAGCTGACCCGTGGCCGCCTGAAAGCGCAGATTGAACGCTTCCTTGCGCAGCGCCTCGAGCTGATCGCGCAGCTCATCCGGCGTCTTGCCTCTCAATTCTTCGGCGTCCATCGCCCAGCGTCCTCGTCTCTCACAAACACCGGATGGCCCCGACCCATTGCGGCAGGGTGACCAACAACCCGGTGGATTCCTTAGGTGGCGAGGCTCGTACGCCCATCACCCCCAATGCGCAAGCCCCCGACACCGAGTCGGGGGCTCGAATTTCGCCGCCTCTCGCACGCTCTGACGCGCGGCGGGGTTCAGACCGCGTTACCAGTCTTCCTTGGTGACCACGCGGGTCTGTACCGGCAGCTTCATCGCCGCCAGACGCAAGGCCTCGCGAGCGATCGGCTCAGCCACGCCGTCGATCTCAAACATGACACGGCCGGGCTTAACCTTGGCCGCCCAGTACTCGACCGAACCCTTGCCCTTACCCATGCGAACCTCGGTCGGCTTTTGCGTGACCGGAACGTCCGGGAAGATGCGGATCCACACCCGGCCCTGACGCTTCATGTGGCGCGTCATGGTCCGGCGAGCGGCCTCGATCTGGCGTGCAGTGACCCGCTCGGGCGTGACGGCCTTCAGACCGTATGAGCCAAAGTTCAGGTCAAACCCGCCCTTCGCCTCGCCCTTGATGCGGCCCTTGTGCTGCTTGCGAAATTTCGTGCGCTTCGGCGACAGCATTGTTCTTTCTCCTCAGGCGGCCTCAGCGGTCACGGTCGCGGCGCTGACGCCCGCCACCACCACCGGCGCCACTTTCCTGACGCTCCTGCTCCAGCCGGTCGCGGGCCGACGGATCATGCTCCAGGATCTCGCCCTTAAAGATCCAGACCTTGACTCCGATGATCCCGTAAGCGGTCTTCGCCTCGGCCAGCGCATAGTCGATATCGGCGCGCAGCGTGTGCAGCGGCACACGGCCCTCGCGATACCACTCGGTCCGCGCGATCTCTGCCCCGCCGAGACGCCCGGCACAGTTGATCCGGACACCCTGCCCGCCCATGCGCATGGTGTTCTGCACCGCGCGCTTCATGGCGCGGCGGAAACCGACGCGGCGCTCCAGCTGCTGGCAGATATTCTCCGCCACCAGCTGCGCGTCGAGCTCCGGCCGGCGGATCTCCACGATGTTCAAGTGCAGCTCGCTATCGGTCAGCGACGCCACCTTCTGGCGCAGCTTCTCGATATCGGCGCCCTTCTTGCCGATGATCACGCCCGGACGCGCCGTGTGGATCGTCACCCGGCACTTGCGGTGCGGACGCTCGATCAGAACGCGGCTGATGCCGGCCTGGCCGCATTCCTTCTTGATGAAGTCGCGGATCCTCAGATCCTCGTGCAGCAGCTTGCCGTACTCAGCCCCATCGGCGAACCAGCGGCTGTCCCAGGTACGGTTGATGCCGACGCGCAGGCCGACCGGATTGACCTTATGACCCATCAGGCCTGCTCCTCTACCTGCCGGACCTTGATCGTGATCTGGGCGAACGGCTTCTGGATGCGGCCGAAACGGCCGCGACCGCGCGGGCGACCGCGCTTCAGTACCAGGTTCTTGCCGACCCATGCCTCAGCCACCACCAGCTCATCGACATCGAGCCCGTGGTTGTTCTCCGCATTCGCAATCGCCGACTGCAGCGTTTTCTTCACGTCGATGGCCACCCGCTTCTTCGAGAACGTGAGCGCAGCCAGCGCCTTATCCACCGGCATGCCGCGGATGAGGCCCGCCACCAGATTCAGCTTCTGCGGCGAAGTCTTCAGCATGCGGTTCATGGCCATCGCCTCGTTCTCGGCGACGCGGCGCGGGTTCTTGTCCTTGCCCATCTCCGATTACCTCCGCTTGGCCTTCTTATCGGCCATATGACCGTAATAGGCGCGCGTCGGCGAGAACTCGCCGAACTTGTGCCCGATCATGTCCTCGCTCACCGAGACGGGGACATGCTTCTTGCCGTTGTGCACGCCGAATGTCAGGCCCACGAACTGCGGCAGAATGGTCGAGCGGCGCGACCAGATCTTGATGACGTCGTTACGGCCCGAGTCGCGGCTCTTCTGTGCTTTCTTCAGCACATAGCTGTCGACGAACGGACCCTTCCAGACGGAACGAGGCATCTCCGTCTCTCCTTACTTACGGCGCGCGTGGCGCGAGCGCACGATCAACTTGTCGGTACCCTTGTTCTTGCGGGTTTTGCGGCCCTTGGTGGGCTTGCCCCAGGGGGTCACCGGGTGACGGCCACCCGAGGTGCGCCCCTCACCACCACCATGCGGGTGGTCGATCGGGTTCATCGCGACACCGCGAACGGCAGGACGCTTGCCCATATGGCGGGTGCGCCCGGCCTTGCCGAAGTTCTGGTTCGAATGGTCGGGGTTCGAGACCGCGCCCACCGTCGCCACGCATTCCTGGCGCACCATGCGCAGCTCACCAGAGCTGAGCCGGATCTGTGCATAACCGCCATCGCGGCCGACGAATTGCGCGTAGTTGCCGGCCGCACGGGCGATCTGCCCGCCCTTACCCGGCTTCATCTCGATATTGTGCACGATCGTCCCGATCGGCATGCCCGCAAAGGGCATCGAGTTGCCCGGCTTGATATCGACCTTGGCCCCCGCGATCACCGTGTCGCCGACGCTGAGGCGCTGCGGCGCGAGGATATAGGCCTTCTCGCCGTCCTCGTATTTGATGAGCGCGATGAAAGCCGTGCGATTAGGATCATACTCGATCCGCTCCACCGTCGCCGCCATGTCACGCTTGGTCCGCTTGAAGTCGACGACGCGATAGAGCCGCTTGGCCCCACCGCCGATCCGACGCGCCGTGATCCGTCCGGTATTGTTGCGCCCGCCCTTTTTCGTCAGGCCCTCTGTGAGGGTCTTTTCAGGACGGCCCTTCCAAAGGTCCGAACGGTCGATCAGAACCAGCCCACGCTGGCCCGGCGTCGTCGGGTTGTATGATTTCAACGCCATGCTTGCTGTCTTCCGTTTTGCAGTCTCGTCCAGACGGTGGGGTTGAACCCCACCCTACCGCGTTCTCCGTAGGGTGGGGTTCCAACCCACCGTCAGAGCCCAGTGGTCACGTCGATGGAGTGGCCCTCTTCGAGGGTCACATAAGCCTTCTTCACTTCGTCGCGCTGGCCGAGGCGGCCGCGGAAGCGCTTAACCTTGCCCTGAGTGCGCAGCGTGTTCACCGCCTTCACCTTAACGCCGAACAGCGTCTCTACCGCTTCCTTGATCAGTGGCTTGCTCGCAGCGCGCGCGACCTCGAAGACGACGGCGTTGTTCTCCCCCGCCAATGTCGCCTTCTCCGTGATGATCGGTTTGCGGATCACCTCGTAAAGCTCTGACTTCTCGGCCATCACGCGCTCTCCTCAACCGACTTCGCGGCAAACCGTGCCTCAACAGCGGCGAGACCGGCCTTTGTCAGCACGAGCGTGTCGTTCTTCAGGATGTCGTAGACATTGGCCCCGGCACCCGCCAGCAGATGCACGCTGTCGAGGTTGCGCGCCGCCCGCTCGAAGTTCACATCGAACTCAGCGCCGTCGATCACCAGCGCCGACGTCCAGCCGAGCGCTTCGACCTTCTCGCGCAGGCTCTTGGTCTTGCCCTCGGCCAGCTTAGCCTCATCGAGTACCACGACCTTGCCCTCGCGCGCCTTCGCGCTCAGCGCCATCTTTAGGCCGAGTACGCGCACCTTCTTGGGCAGGTCATGCGCGTGGCTCCGCACGACCGGGCCCTTGCTAGTGCCGCCCTTGCGAAACTGGCTGACGGCGCGGTCGCCATGGCGGGCGCCGCCGGTGCCCTTCTGGCGATAGATCTTCTTCGTCGAGTAGCTGACCTCGCCACGCGACTTCGTCTTGTGGGTACCAGCCTGCTTGCGCGCGCGCTGCCAGCGCACGACGCGGTGCAGAATGTCAGCGCGTGGCTCTACCCCAAAGACGGCATCGTCCAGGTCGACCTCGCCGGCTTCACCGGCGTCGATATTGATGACGTCGATTTTCACTTGTCGCCTCCATCGGGAGCGTTCCCGCCATCGGCCGCACCGCTATCGTCGCCTGTGCCCGCCGCGGTGTCCGCCTCGGCCGCCTTCAGCGCCGCCGCTTCCTCGGCCGCCACGCGCTCGGCCTCTTCGGCCTCCTTCGCAGCCTGAGCGGCAGCTTCGTCGGCCGCCCGCTTGGCTTCTTCGGCTGCCGACTTCAGCGCCGCGGGCAGGATGACGTTCTCTGGCACCGGCTTCTTGACCGCGTCTTTGATCGTGACCCAGCCACCCTTCGACCCAGGCACTGCGCCCTTGATCATGATCAGGCCACGCTCACTGTCGGTGCGCACGACCTCCAGGTTCTGCACGGTCACCCGCGCCGCACCCAGATGGCCGGCCATCTTCTTGCCTTTGAACACTTTGCCGGGGTCCTGGCACTGGCCAGTCGAGCCGTGGCTGCGGTGGCTGATCGAGACGCCGTGGCTGGCCCGCAGACCGCCGAAATTGTGCCGCTTCATAGCGCCGGCAAAGCCCTTACCGATCGAGGTGCCGGCCACGTCCACATACTGACCCGCAAAGTAATGGTCGGCGGTGATCTCCTCACCGACGCCGATCATATTGTCAGGGCTCACGCGGAACTCCGCCAGCCGCCGCTTCGGCTCGACGCGCGCCTTGGCGTAATGGCCGCGCATCGGCTTTGACACGTTTTTGGCCTTCGCCGCACCCGTGCCAAGCTGCACGGCCGTGTAGCCATCCCGCTCAGCCGTGCGCTGGGCCACGACCTGTAGCGCCTGCATCTGCAGGACAGTCACCGGAACCTGCTTGCCGTCTGCCATGAACAGACGGGTCATGCCCAGCTTCTTCGCGATCACTCCGGAGCGCATGTCTCTCGCCTCCTCAGAGCTTGATCTCGACATCGACACCGGCGGCGAGGTCGAGCTTCATCAGCGCGTCGACCGTCTGCGGCGTCGGATCCACGATGTCGAGTAGCCGCTTGTGCGTCCGGATCTCGAACTGCTCGCGGCTCTTCTTGTCGATATGCGGACCACGGAGGACCGTGAATTTCTCAAGCTTGTTCGGCAGGGGGATCGGCCCGCGCACCTGGGCACCCGTCCGCTTGGCCGTGTTCACGATCTCCTGCGTGCTGGCATCCAGCACGCGGTGATCGAAGGCCTTCAGCCGGATTCTTATGTTCTGACCTTGCATCGTCGCCTCACACGCCCCCGGGAACCAAAGAGGGGCCTTTCTGATCGTCCGTGGCCCCAGTTGCGGCCTGCCGAAAAAGAAGACACGGCCAGGCGTTATGCCCGGCCGTGCCCTGTTTTGACCAGTTTCACTCGAGGATCTTCGAGACGACGCCGGCGCCAACCGTGCGCCCACCCTCGCGGATGGCGAAGCGCAGCTTCTCTTCCATCGCGATCGGGGCGATCAGCTGCACCGTGAACGACACGTTGTCGCCCGGCATCACCATCTCGGTGCCCGAGGGCAGCTCCACCGTGCCCGTCACATCGGTCGTGCGGAAGTAGAACTGCGGACGGTAGTTGGTAAAGAACGGCGTGTGACGGCCACCCTCTTCCTTCGTGAGGATGTAGGCCTCGGCCTCGAACTTCGTGTGCGGCGTCACCGATTTCGGCTTGCAGAGCACCTGGCCACGCTCGACATCCTCGCGGCCGATGCCGCGCAGCAGCGCGCCGATATTGTCGCCGGCCTCACCGCGATCCAGCAGCTTGCGGAACATCTCGACACCCGTGCAGGTGGTCGACTGCGTGTCGCGAATGCCGACGATCTCGATGGTCTCACCGACGGTGATCACGCCGCGCTCAACGCGACCGGTCACAACGGTACCGCGGCCCGAGATCGAGAACACGTCCTCGATCGGCATCAGGAAGGGCTGATCGATCGGGCGCTCCGGCGTCGGGATGTACTCATCCACCGAAGCCATCAGCTCCTTGATCTTCTCCTCGCCGATCTCGGCGTTGTTGCCTTCCATCGCCGCCAGCGCAGAGCCCGCCACGATCGGAATATCGTCGCCGGGGAAGTCGTAAGAGCTCAACAGCTCGCGCACTTCCATCTCGACGAGCTCGAGAAGCTCCTCGTCATCGACCTGGTCGACCTTGTTCAAGAAAACGACCAGCGCCGGCACACCGACCTGGCGTGCGAGCAGGATGTGCTCACGCGTCTGCGGCATCGGGCCATCAGCCGCGTTCACCACGAGGATTGCGCCATCCATCTGGGCGGCACCCGTGATCATGTTCTTAACGTAGTCGGCGTGGCCAGGGCAGTCGACATGGGCGTAGTGGCGGGCTTCCGTCTCGTACTCCACATGCGCGGTCGAGATGGTGATGCCGCGCGCCTTTTCTTCCGGCGCGCCATCGATCTGATCATAGGCCTTGAACTCACCGAAATACTTCGTGATTGCCGCCGTCAGCGTAGTTTTGCCGTGGTCGACGTGACCGATCGTCCCGATGTTCACATGCGGCTTGTTCCGCTCGAACTTTGCCTTCGCCATCTTGGCCTCCATGGTCCGGGCGGCTCGTAAACGCCCTAGTCTTCTCTATCCTCAGGCGACGAACCCCTGTCCGCCGGCGGAGCCGAGACCACCAGTGTTAGTCGCGGCTTATTCTTTATGCCCGGGTTTTGGAACAGTAGGTCTCCCCAACCACCCGTTTGGCTCGGAGACCTAGGCGTATTTTGCCTGGATTTCTTCCGAGATGTTCTGCGGCACCGGATCGTAGTGGTCGAACTGCATGGTGAATTGCGCACGGCCCGAGGACATCGAGCGCAGGTTGTTGATGTAGCCAAACATGTTCGCCAGCGGCACGAAGGCGTCTATGACGATCGCGTTGCCGCGAGTGTCCTGCCCCTGCACCTGACCACGACGGCTGGTGAGGTCGCCAATGATGCCGCCCGTGTACTCCTCGGGCGTCACGACCTCGACCTTCATGATCGGCTCCAGCAGCTTGGCGCCGGCCTTCTTCAGGCCGTCACGCATCGCCGCGCGGCTCGCGATCTCAAAGGCGAGCACCGAACTGTCGACATCGTGGAACGCACCGTCGATCAGTGCCACCTTGAAGTCGATCACCGGGAAGCCGGCCAGCGGACCGCTGTCCATCACCGACTGGATGCCCTTCTCGACGCCGGGCACATACTCCTTCGGTACCGATCCACCGACAATCTTGCTCTCGAAGCTGTAGCCCTCGCCCGCTTCGGTCGGCGTAATCACCAGCTTCACGCGCGCGAACTGGCCCGAGCCGCCCGACTGCTTCTTGTGGGTATAGTCGATCTCGTGCTCGTGGCTGATCGTCTCGCGATAAGCGACCTGCGGCTGACCGATATTCGCCTCGACCTTGAACTCGCGCTTCAGGCGATCAACCAGAATGTCGAGGTGAAGCTCGCCCATCCCTTTCATGATCGTCTGACCGCTCTCGATATCAGTCGAGACCTGGAACGACGGGTCCTCAGCCGCCAGGCGCTGCAAGCCGGCCGACATCTTCTCCTGATCCGCCTTCGACTTCGGCTCGATGGCGATCTCGATCACCGGATCGGGGAAGGTCATCGTCTCCAGCACGACAGGCTTGGACGCATCGCAAAGCGTGTCGCCGGTCGTCGTCTCCTTCAGGCCCGCGATCGCGATGATATCGCCGGCCGAAGCGTTATCGATCTCCTCGCGGCTGTTCGAATGCATCATCATCATACGCCCGATGCGCTCGCGCTTGCCCTTCGTCGAGTTCAAGATGCTGTCGCCCTTGGACATCGTGCCCGAATAGATCCGGGTGAAGGTCAGCGAGCCCACGAACGGATCATTCATAATCTTGAAGGCAAGCCCCGCGAACGGCATCGCATCATCGGCCTTGCGCTCGATGTTCCGCTCTTCAGTCTCATCGTCCGGCTTGAAGCCCATGTAGGCCGGCACGTCGAGCGGGCCCGGCAGGAAATCGATCACCGCGTTCAGCATTGGCTGCACGCCCTTGTTCTTGAAGGCTGAGCCGCAGAGCACAGGCACAAAGCTCAGCGACAGCGTGCCCTTGCGGAGGAGATCGCGCAGTTCCTGCTCGTTAGGCTCCTCGCCTTCGAGATACTTCTCGGTCCAGTCGTCATCAACCTCGACCGCCGCCTCGATCATCGCGGCGCGCAGTTCCTCGGCCTTGTCGGCAAGATCGGCGCGGATGTCCTGGATCACCCAGGAAGCGCCAAGATCCTCGCCCTTCCAGACCCACTCCTTCATGGTGACGAGATCGACCATGCCCTCAAGGTCATTCTCGGCGCCAATCGGAAACTGCACCGGCACCGGCGTGGCGCCCGTACGGTCCTTGATCATCTTCACGCAGTTGAAGAAGTCAGCACCGATCTTGTCCATCTTATTGACGAACACGATCCGCGGAACCTTGTAGCGATCAGCCTGACGCCACACCGTCTCGGTCTGCGGCTCGACGCCGGCATTGGCGTCCAGCACGCATACGGCGCCGTCAAGCACGGCGAGCGAACGCTCCACCTCGATGGTGAAGTCGACATGACCCGGCGTGTCGATGATGTTGAAGCGGAACTTAGCATCGTCGGGCGTGTCTCCATATGGACCGTCCGGCGTGCTGCCATCCTCAGTACGGAACCAAAACGTCGTCGTCGCCGCCGAGGTGATGGTAATGCCGCGCTCTTGCTCCTGTTCCATCCAGTCCATCGTCGCGGCACCGTCATGCACCTCGCCGATCTTGTGAGACTTGCCAGTGTAGTACAGGATACGCTCGGTCGTGGTGGTCTTACCGGCGTCGATATGCGCCATGATACCGAAGTTGCGGTAACGCTCGAGCGAGTATTCGCGGGCCATCGTTAGATCCTCAGGCTTGCGGGTAAATTACCAGCGATAATGGCTAAACGCCTTGTTGGCGTCGGCCATTTTGTGCGTGTCTTCGCGCTTTTTGACGGCGACGCCACGGTTCTGCGAGGCGTCCATCAGTTCAGCGGCGAGGCGCTCTTCCATGGTGTTTTCGTTGCGGCCGCGCGCGGCCGTGATCAGCCAGCGTATGGCCAGCGCCTCTCGACGCTCGGGCCGCACTTCGACCGGCACCTGATAGGTGGCTCCGCCAACGCGGCGCGAGCGCACCTCAACCGCCGGTTTGATGTTGTCGAGCGCTTCGTGAAAGACCTCTACCGGCTCACGGCGAAGACGCCCCTCAACGCGGGTCAGGGCGCCGTAGACGATGCCTTCAGCGGCCGATTTCTTGCCGTCATACATGAGGTTATTCATGAACTTGGTGAGAATGCGGTCACCATATTTGGCGTCCGGCAGGATCTCTCGTTTTTCGGCGCGGTGGCGACGGGACATGGACTGCCCTCCTTACTTCGGACGCTTGGCGCCGTATTTCGAGCGGCGCTGCTTGCGGTTCTTGACGCCCTGCGTATCGAGCACGCCGCGGAGGATGTGGTAGCGCACGCCCGGAAGGTCCTTCACACGACCGCCGCGGATCAGCACGACGCTGTGCTCCTGTAGGTTGTGACCCTCGCCGGGGATGTAGCTGATCACCTCAAAACCGTTGGTCAGGCGAACCTTCGCGACCTTGCGAAGCGCCGAGTTCGGCTTCTTCGGCGTGGTCGTGTAGACGCGTGTGCAAACCCCGCGCTTCTGCGGGCACGCCTGCAGGTGCATCGACTTCTGTCGCTTCACTTTCGGCTGCCGCGGCTTGCGGATCAGCTGCTGGATCGTCGGCATTCGCTCGCCTCGCCCTCGTCTATCGGTCCCATCCGCCCAGAACCCAGAGGGTCCCGTCACCGCGGTACATCGCGCATGTTTGTCGCACACCCGAAAGCGTGCGCGACGCTGCTGAAGGGCAACGACGCCCCCGGCAGCGCCTTACTGAGAGGACCTCGTCCCCGAGGTCATCACCGTCGTCTGTAAGGCGGATAGCCATAAATGCGCAGCACTCTGCGCGAGTGCGCGGCTTATACTGATGGTGTCATAGGGGGTCAAGCGGCAAAACTGCCCTGGATCGCCACTTCGTGACGCCAGATCGAGCGCGTCAGCAACGGACCGCTACACAGGTTGAAAGTGGCATCATCTTCATTGCCAGCGCAACGAAATAAGCCCTGAATGGCCCTGTTGTGCCGTTTTTCCCCTCGATGGCGGCGACGGTGGCGACCCGTCTGCCACGAGGGAGCGAGAGCGAACCTTGTCACGAACCGTGCCGGGCACATAAGAGAGCGAGGAGACGACCGGCCTCGCGCTCTTACAGTCCGGCAACCTACAGGCCTAGGGCCGCCCTCATCACCGGATCAAATGCCGGACGGTGCGAGAAAACGCGTCCGGTTCGCCGGGAGATCAGCCCGCAAAGCCATGTAGTCGTGGCAATCCGCAAAACCCGGTCTCCCGTCGGCGACAAGGGTGACGGAGAAATACGACCGCTTCGGCAACCCAAAGAGCCGATAGCCCTCATCGCGCAGCAACCCGAACGATAGGCTCGTCGCGGGGGCGTTCTCCTCGAAAAGGATGACGCAGGGACGCGGTGCCGAAGCGTCGTCGAAGAGGCCCTGAAGAACCTCCGCCTCGAAACCCTCCACGTCGATCTTCATGAAGTCGACCCTGGTGATCCCGCGATCGGCAAAGACGGCACTCAAGGGCCTCACGGCAACCTCGACCGAGAAATCACCGGCCCGCCCCTCGACAAGCGACGCACAGCCTGCATTGCCTGCCGGAACGTGAAGCGTCAGCCGGTCTTCGGTGCGCCCAAGCGCGTGGTCCTCCAAGACAATTGGAAGGCCAGAGTTCGCGGCGAGCGTCGCACGGAGGTAGGGAAGGATCCGCGGCGACGGGTCAAAGGCGAACACCTGCCCCTCGGCCCCTACCCGGCGCGCCATCAGAAGCGAGACGAGCCCGAGGTTCGCCCCAACATCCAGCACCGTGTCCCCGGGCCGCACCAGTCGGTCAAGCGCCCAGGTCACTTTCCGGTCGAGATCGCCGACCAGCAAGATCGCGCGGCCCACAAGATCATCGAGCGGCACGAGGCAATCATAGCCCGCCACCTTGCCCCAGACGGCATCCGGCACTCTTGGCACAAGGCTGCAGGCAAGCCTGCTCGAGGCGAGCGATCCGCAGCCCGACAACAGTGGCCAGCGGTGGAAGAGCATGCTCATGGCCCGTTCAAAGGACGTCGGCGCGCGACCGACGGCACACTCAGGCCGCGTGTCCATGGTGACCCCCGCCCGCTTCGCCTTGGCGCGTCAGGAAAAGGCCGGCTCCCGAAGGAGCCGGCCCGGGTCTCGTCGGCTCTCAGAAGATCTCGCCGAAACCCGAGGGCCCGCCGCGATCAGAGGGATCCGGCGCCTCCTCGACATCGATGACCTCCAGCGCCTCCTGCGCCGCGGCCGCCTCGGCCTGACGCTCCTCGACGATCTTCTTGTCGCGCCGCTGCGCCTCGACCTTGAGACGCGTGGTCGCCCCACCCGTACCGGCCGGAATGAGGCGACCCACGATCACGTTCTCCTTCAGACCGATCAGGCGATCCCGCTTGCCCTGCACCGAAGCCTCGGTCAGCACGCGCGTCGTCTCCTGGAACGAGGCCGCCGAGACGAAGGAGCGGGTCTGCAGGCTGGCCTTGGTGATGCCGAGCAAGACCGGCGCCCCCTCGGCGGGCCGCTTGCCCTGCGCTTCCATCTTCTCGTTGATCTCGTCGAACTCGGTCCGGTCGACCTGCTCGCCCGGCAATAGCGTCGTGTCGCCCGAGGCCGAGATCTCGATCTTCTGCAGCATCTGGCGGACGATCACCTCGATATGCTTATCGTTGATCTTCACGCCCTGCAGTCGATAAACGTCTTGGATCTCGTTCACGAGGTAAGCGGCCAGCGCCTCGATCCCCATGATGGCGAGGATGTCATGCGGCGCCGGATTGCCGTCCATGATGTACTCACCTTTCTGGATCACATCGCCTTCCTGCACGGTGATGTGCTTGCCCTTCGGGATCAGGTACTCTTTCTTCTCAATCGTCTCATCGAGCGGTTCGAGCACGATGCGGCGCTTGTTCTTGTAGTCCTTCTCGAAGCGCACCGTGCCGTCGATCTCGGCAATGATGGCGTGATCCTTCGGACGCCGGGCCTCGAACAGCTCGGCCACGCGCGGCAGACCGCCCGTGATGTCCTTGGTCTTTGCACCCTCGCGCGGGATACGGGCCAGCACCTGGCCGGCCTGCACCGCATCGCCGTTGTCGACCGAGAGAATGGCGTCCACCGACATGAAGTAATGCACGGGGTTGCCGTTCTCGAGGCGCATCGGATCGCCGTTCTCGTCCTCGACCGTGATCGCCGGGCGCAGTTCGTTGCCCTTGGGCGCGGAACGCCAGTCGCTGACGATGCGCTGGCTGATGCCGGTCGCCTCGTCCGTCTCCTCGCGCACCGAGACGCCGGGGATCAGGTCGATGAGCTTCGCCTTACCCGTCCGCTCGGCCAGGATCGGGATCGTGTACGGATCCCACTCCGCCAGGCGCGCGCCGCGCTTGATCTCGGAGCCGTCCTCGACCAGCAGCTTGGTCCCATAGGTGACCTTGAAAGTCGCCCGGTCCTTGCCCTGTTCGTCGGTGACCGCGATCTGCATGTTGCGTGACATGACGACCGTCTCGCCGTCCGGGTTGTCGAGCAGCGAGGCGTTGCGGAACTCGACCCGGCCCTCCTGGGTGCTCTCCAGGAAGGACTGGTCCGAGACGTTGGCTGCGCCGCCGATGTGGAAGGTCCGCATCGTCAGCTGCGTGCCGGGCTCGCCGATCGATTGCGCCGCGATGATGCCCACCGCCTCGCCCTCGTTCACCATCGTGCCGCGGGCCAGGTCGCGGCCGTAACAGGTAGCGCAAATCCCGTCCTTCAGCGCGCAGGTCAGCGGGCTGCGGACCTTGATCGCCTGGACATTGGCCTCGTCGATGGCCGCGGCCTCGGCCTCCTCGATCAGCACGCCGCGCGGGTGCACCACCTCCGAGGTCACCGGATGGATGATGTCCTCCAGCGGAAAGCGGCCGAGCACCTGCTCACCGATGGACGAGATGACGTTGCCGCCATCCACCACCGGCTCGGCGGTGATCCCCTCCTCGGTCCCGCAGTCGAAGGTCTTGATGATGCAGTCTTGCGCCACATCTACCAGACGCCGCGTCAGGTAGCCCGAGTTCGCGGTCTTCAGCGCCGTGTCGGCCAGGCCCTTACGCGCACCATGGGTCGAGTTGAAGTACTCGAGCACGGTGAGGCCTTCCTTGAAGTTCGACACGATCGGCGTCTCGATGATCTCGCCCGACGGCTTGGCCATCAGGCCGCGCATCGCAGCCAGCTGACGCATCTGGGTCGGTGAGCCACGCGCGCCCGAATGGGACATCATATAGACCGAGTTCGCCTCCTCCTGGCGCCCGGTCTCGGGGTCGTGCTTGACCGCCTTGATCTCCTCCATCATCTCGCCCGCGACCTTGTCGGTGCACTTAGCCCAGGCGTCGACGACCTTGTTGTACTTCTCGCCGCTGGTGATCAGGCCGTCCTGATACTGCTGCTCGAACTCCTTCACCTGCGCGCGGGTGGTGTTCACGATCTCCCACTTGTTCTCGGGGATCACCATGTCGTCCTTGCCGAACGAAATGCCGGCCTTGAACGCCTGGTGGAAGCCGAGGCTCATGATCCGGTCGCAGAAGATCACGCTCTCCTTCTGACCGCAGTGGCGGTAGACCGTGTCGATCACCTCGCCGACCTCGCGCTTGCGGAGCACGCGGTTGACGATGTCGAAAGACACCTTGGCGTTCTTCGGCATGAGATTGGCGATCATCATCCGGCCGGGCGTTGTCTCGACCCGCTGCACAACCTTGTTGCCGCCCTCATCCACCGTGTGGTGGCGGGTGACGATCTTCGTGTGCAGGTTGATGTCCCCCGCCTGCAGCGCATGCTCGATCTCGGCCTGATCGGCCAGCAGCATGCCCTCGCCAGGCTCACCCTCCTTCATCAACGAGATGTAGTAGAGGCCCAAGATCATGTCCTGCGAGGGCACGATGATCGGCTTGCCGTTCGCCGGCGAGAGGACGTTGTTGGTCGACATCATCAGCACGCGCGCTTCCAGCTGAGCCTCGAGGCTCAGCGGCACGTGCACCGCCATCTGGTCACCGTCGAAATCGGCGTTGAAGGCGGCGCAGACCAGCGGGTGAAGCTGGATCGCCTTGCCCTCGATCAGGACCGGCTCGAAGGCCTGGATACCAAGACGGTGAAGCGTCGGCGCGCGGTTCAGCAGCACCGGATGCTCGCGGATCACCTCGTCCAGGATATCCCAGACCTCGGGCCGCTCCTTCTCCACCAGCTTCTTCGCTTGCTTGACGGTGGAGGAAAGGCCCTTGGCGTCGAGGCGCGAATAGATGAACGGCTTGAACAGCTCCAGCGCCATCTTCTTCGGCAGGCCGCACTGGTGCAGCTTGAGCTCAGGCCCCGTCACGATGACCGAGCGGCCCGAGAAATCGACGCGCTTGCCGAGCAGGTTCTGGCGGAAGCGGCCCTGCTTGCCTTTCAGCATATCGCTGAGCGACTTCAGCGGCCGCTTGTTGGCGCCGGTGATGACCCGACCACGGCGGCCGTTGTCGAACAGGGCGTCAACAGCCTCCTGCAGCATCCGCTTTTCGTTGCGGATGATGATGTCCGGCGCGCGCAGTTCGATCAGCCGCTTCAGGCGGTTGTTCCGGTTGATCACGCGACGATACAGGTCGTTGAGATCCGAGGTGGCGAAGCGGCCCCCATCCAGCGGCACCAGCGGGCGTAGCTCGGGCGGAATGACCGGTACGACGGTCAGGACCATCCACTCGGGCCGGTTGCCCGACTCGAGGAAGCTCTCGACCAGCTTCAACCGCTTGATGATCTTCTTCGGCTTCAGCTCACCGGTGGCCTCGGCCAGATCGGCGCGCAGCTGCTCTGCCTCGCTCTCCAGCTCGATCGCAGCCAGCATCTCGCGGATCGCCTCGGCCCCGATGCCGGCGCGAAACGCGTCCTCACCATAGGCATCCTGGGCGTCGAGGTATTCCTCCTCGGTCAGCAGCTGGCCGGGTGTGAGCTCCGTCATGCCGGCTTCGATCACGACATACTGCTCGAAATACAGGATCTTCTCGAGATCCTTCAGCGTCATGTCGAGCATTAGGCCGATGCGCGAGGGCAGCGACTTGAGGAACCAGATATGCGCGACCGGCGCGGCGAGTTGGATGTGCCCCATCCGCTCGCGCCGCACCTTGGCAAGGGTCACTTCCACACCGCATTTCTCGCAGGTGATGCCCTTGTACTTCATGCGCTTGTACTTGCCGCACAGGCACTCGTAATCCTTGATCGGTCCGAAGATGCGCGCGCAGAACAACCCGTCACGCTCCGGCTTGAACGTACGGTAGTTGATCGTCTCGGGCTTTTTGATCTCGCCGTACGACCACGAAAGGATGCGCTCCGGGCTCGCCAGCGAGATCTTGATCTCGTCAAAGGTCTTCGGCGCCTCGGCGGTCTGGAAGATGTTGCTCAGTTCCTGGTTCATCACCGGTCTCCGTCGCCCTGTCGGGCCTTGATCTGGCCCCCGTCACCGCATGTCGGCACCGGGGCTGGACAAGGCGGCGGCATGATGGGCCGCCGCCCCCGGTTGGTCACTCGTCGCTCTCGCTGTCCATCAGCTCGACGTTCAGGCCGAGAGAGCGGATCTCCTTGACCAGCACGTTGAAGCTTTCGGGAATGCCGGCCTCGAAGTTGTCCTCGCCCTTGACGATGGATTCGTAGACCTTGGTGCGGCCGGCCACGTCGTCCGACTTTACCGTCAGCATCTCCTGCAGCGTGTAGGCCGCGCCATAGGCTTCCAGCGCCCAGACCTCCATCTCGCCGAAACGCTGTCCGCCGAACTGGGCCTTACCGCCCAGCGGCTGCTGCGTCACAAGGCTGTACGGCCCGGTCGAGCGCGCGTGGATCTTGTCGTCCACCAGATGGTGCAGCTTGAGCAGGTACTTGATGCCCACGGTCACCGGCCGCGCGAAGGCCTCGCCCGTGCGCCCGTCATAGACGATCGACTGACCGCTTTCGTCGAGACCCGCCATCTTCAGGTGCTCGTTGACGTCACCCTCCTTGGCGCCGTCGAACACGGGTGTCGCGATCGGCACGCCGCTGCGGATATTGTCCGCGGCTTCGATCATCTCCCCCTCGGTCATGTCCGAAGTGGCGTCCGCGAAGACATCCTCGCCGTAGACGAGCTTCATCGCATCCTGGACCGCCGTCATGTCGCCATGGCGCTTGTAGGCATCGAGCGCCTCCGAGACCTGCTGGCCGAGATTGCGCACCGCCCAGCCCATATGCGTCTCGAGGATCTGGCCCACATTCATGCGGCTTGGCACGCCCAACGGGTTCAGCACCAGATCGACCGGCGTGCCATCGGCGAGGAACGGCATGTCCTCCTCCGGCACCACGCGGGAGATGACGCCCTTGTTGCCGTGGCGGCCGGCCATCTTGTCGCCCGGCTGCAGCTTACGCTTCACCGCGACGAACACCTTGACCATCTTCATGCCGCCCGGCGGCAGGTCGTCGCCGCGCCGGACCTTCTCGACCTTGTCCTCGAAGCGGGTGTCGAGCACGCGCTTGGCAGCGTCGAACTGCTTGTTCAGCGCCTCCATCTCGCTCGCCGCTGCTTCGTCCTCCAGCGCCAACTGCCACCAAAGACCGCGGCTGAGCGGCTCCAGCAGCGCATCATCGACGACCGAGCCCGAGCGGATGCCCTTGGGCCCCTTTACGACCTTCTTGCCGTCGATTAGCTCGCGCAGGCGGGCGTAGATGTTGCGCTCCAGGATCGCGAGCTCGTCATCCCGGTCACGGGCCAGACGCTCGATCTCCTCACGTTCAATCTGCAGTGCGCGCTCGTCCTTCTCCACGCCGTGGCGGTTGAAGACGCGCACCTCCACCACCGTGCCATAGTCGCCCGGCGGCATGCGCAGCGAGGTATCGCGGACATCCGAGGCCTTTTCGCCGAAGATCGCGCGCAGGAGCTTTTCCTCCGGCGTCATCGGGCTCTCGCCCTTCGGCGTGATCTTGCCGACGAGGATGTCGCCCGGCCCGACCTCGGCGCCGATATAGACGATCCCCGCCTCGTCGAGGTTGCGCAGCGCCTCCTCGCCGACATTCGGGATGTCGCGGGTGATCTCCTCGGGGCCGAGCTTCGTGTCGCGGGCCATCACTTCGTATTCCTCGATGTGGATCGAGGTGAAGATATCGTCCTTGGCGACACGCTCGCTGATGAGGATGGAGTCCTCATAGTTGTAGCCATTCCACGGCATGAACGCGACGAGACAGTTCTTGCCGAGCGCGAGCTCACCAAGATCGGTCGACGGCCCGTCGGCCACCACGTCGCCCGCCTTCACCCGATCGCCCACCTTCACCAGCGGGCGCTGGTTGATGCAGGTGTTCTGGTTCGAACGCTGGAACTTGCGCAGGCGATAGATGTCGACCCCCGGATCGCCCGGGATCATGTCATCGGTGACGCGCACGACGATGCGCATGGCGTCGACCTGGTCGATCACGCCGCCCCGCCGCGCAGTGATGGCAGCGCCGCTGTCGCGGGCCACGCGGCCTTCCATACCGGTGCCGACCAGCGGTGCCTCGGCCTTGACCAGTGGCACAGCCTGGCGCTGCATGTTTGAGCCCATGAGCGCGCGGTTGGCGTCATCGTTCTCAAGGAACGGGATCAGCGCCGCGGCGACCGAGACCAACTGCTTTGGCGAGACGTCGATCAGCGTCACGTTCTCGCGCGGGCTCAGCTGGAAGTCGCCGGCCTTGCGGGTCGAGACGAGATCGTTCTCGAACGTCCCCTCCGTCGACAGGCGCGCATTGGCCTGGGCGACGGTGTGGCGCATCTCCTCGGTCGCCGAGAGATAGCGCACATTGTCGGTCACCTTGCCGTCGATGACCTCGCGATAGGGCGTCTCGATGAAGCCGTATTTGTTCACCCGCGCAAAGGTCGCGAGCGAGTTGATGAGCCCGATATTCGGACCCTCCGGCGTCTCGATCGGGCACATGCGACCGTAATGGGTCGGGTGCACGTCGCGCACCTCGAAGCCCGCCCGCTCACGGGTCAGCCCCCCCGGGCCAAGCGCGGAAAGCCGGCGCTTATGGGTCACTTCCGACAGCGGGTTGGTCTGGTCCATGAACTGGCTGAGCTGGCTCGAGCCGAAGAACTCGCGCACCGCCGCCGCCGCCGGCTTGGCGTTGATCAGGTCCTGCGGCATCACCGTGTCGATCTCGACCGAGCTCATGCGCTCACGGATCGCCCGCTCCATGCGGAGCAGGCCGACACGGTACTGGTTCTCCATGAGCTCGCCGACCGAGCGCACGCGGCGGTTGCCGAGATGGTCGATATCGTCGACCTCGCCCTTGCCGTCACGCAGCTCCACCATCGCCTTGACGACCGACAGGATGTCCTCCTTGCGCAGCGTCCGCTGCGTGTCGGGGGCATCCAGGTCCATGCGCATGTTCATCTTGACGCGGCCGACCGCCGAGAGGTCATAGCGCTCGGGATCGAAGAACAGCGACCGGAACATCGCCTCCGCCGCATCCAGCGTGGGCGGCTCGCCCGGGCGCATGACGCGGTAGATGTCAAGCAGCGCGGTCTCGCGGCTGACGTTCTTGTCCACCGCGAGGGTCGTGCGGATGTACGGACCGTGGCTCTGGTCGATGTCGAGCGTCGGGATCTCATCGAAGCCCGCCTCGATCAGCGTCTCCACGATGTCGGGCGTGAACTCGTCGCCGGCCTCGACATAGATCGCGCCGTTCTCCTCATTGATCATGTCGACGGCGGCGAAGCGGCCATGGATCGCCTCGAACGGCGCCACGATCTGCGTCACGCCGTCCTCGGCCATCTTCTTAAGCTTACGTGGCGTCAGTTTCTGGCCCGCGCTCGCCAGCATCTCACCCGATGCGGCATCGACCAGATCATAGGTCGGCGTGAGGCCCCGCAGACGGTCGACATTCAGCGGCAGCACCCAGTGCTCGCTCTTCCGCGTGAAGACCAGGCGATCGAAGAACTCGTCGCAGATCCCCTCTTGATCGAGACCGAGCGCATACAGAAGCGTCGTCGCCGGCAGCTTGCGCCGACGGTCGATACGGGCATGCACGACATCCTTGGCGTCGAACTCGAAATCGAGCCAGGAGCCGCGATATGGGATGATCCGGCTGGCAAACAGCAGCTTGCCCGAGGAATGCGTCTTGCCCCGGTCATGGTCGAAGAACACGCCGGGCGAGCGGTGCATCTGGCTGACGATCACCCGCTCGGTCCCGTTCACCACGAAGGTCCCGGTGTTCGTCATGAGCGGCATATCGCCCATGTAGACATCCTGTTCCTTGATGTCCTTCACCGACTTGGCGCCGGTTTCTTCGTCGACATCAAACACGATCAAGCGCAGCGTCACCTTCAGCGGTGCGCTGTAGGTCATGTCGCGCTGCTGGCATTCCTCAACGTCGTATTTCGGCGGCTCAAGCTCGTAGCGCACGAACTCCAGCACCGCCGTCTCGTTGAAGTCCTTGATCGGAAAGACCGACTGGAAGACGCCTTGCAGCCCCTCCCCGTCCACCGGGCTGCCGGTGTCGCCACTTTCAAGGAAATAGTCGTAAGAACGTTTCTGAACCTCGATCAGGTTGGGCAGGTCCGCAACTTCGCGGATCTTGCCAAAAAACTTCCGAATGCGCTTGCGGCCGGAAAACATCTGTCCCATGGGCAGCTCGGATCCCCTGTCATCGATGCCGGGCCGCGGGGCGGCGGGCCCGTCACCTTGTCAGCGCGTCGTGCCGTCCATCCGGGCAACCGGCGCCCCAGCCGGCCACGTCTCGTACGGCAGTCCGCGTCCTTCAGGGCCCCTTATGACTTATGCCGGGTAAAGGGGCCCGAAACGACGCGGACGGGATCCGCGGGGCGCGCCCCGCGGATCCCGCCACATTCTCATGCGCAGCCGGCGGACTTGCCGGTGCGAAAGCTCACTTAAGCTCGACCTTGGCGCCGGCTTCCTCAAGCTTCTTCTTGATCTCCTCGGCCTCGCCCTTCGGCGCGGCTTCCTTCACCGCCTTGCCGCCAGCCTCGACCAGGTCCTTGGCCTCCTTCAGACCGAGACCGGTGATCGCACGGACCTCCTTGATCACGTTGATCTTCTTCGCGCCCGCCTCGACGAGGATGACGTCGAATTCGTCCTTCTCCTCGGCCGCCGCCGCTTCGCCGCCGTCACCAGCAGGGCCAGTCATCATCACCGCGCCACCGGCCGCCGGCTCGATGCCGTACTTATCCTTCAGCAGGTTCTTGAGCTCAACCGCCTCCAGAAGGGAGAGGCCGACGAGGTTTTCGGCAAGTTCTTCGATCTTCGACATGGGTTTTTCTTCCGTATCCAGTTGTCTTCGTGGGGTCCGGGCCGTGGTTCAAACCACCGGCCGGCCCACGTCCGCGCGTCAGGCCTCTTCCCTCTCCTCGAGGGTCTGGGCGATCGCCGCGAGATTGGCACCAGGCGCCGTGACAGCCCCCGCGAGGTTGGCGGCCGGGGCAATGATGCAACCGACGAGCGAGGCGATGACCTCCTCGCGGCTCGGCATCTTCGCCACATTGCTGACCCCAGCGGGATCCAGCACGACCTCTCCCATCGAGCCGCCGACGATCTGGAACTTTTCGTTCGTCTTAGCGTACTCGTCCGCAACCTTGGCGGCTGCGACCGGGTCCTCGGAGTAGACCAGCACGGTCTGGCCCTTCAGATACGCCTCCATCTCTTGCTGGGGCTTACCCTCTAAGGCGATCCTGGCGAGCCTGTTCTTCGCGACGCGGACCCCGCCCCCAGCTTCTCGCATCTGGGCACGGAAATCCTGCATCTGCGCGACCGTGAGGCCGGCGTAGTGGGCTACCACCACGACGCCAGAGTCCGAAAAGATGCGGCCAAGCTCGTCGACCGCCTGTGCTTTCTGGGCTCTATCCACAGTCTCTCTCCAGTTGGCGACAACGGATCTCCGCCGCCGCCGGCTCACTTCGCCTGGCCCCCATCGCACCGGGGCCGGGCGCTCTTCGGGTCCCGTCCGGGGTCCCGACCAGGATCACCGCGGGGAAGGCCCCGCCGTCATTCCCGTCCAGTCCCCGTCTATGGCGGGACTTCCGCCCGTTTGGCCTTGCGCCATCAGGGCTGCCCACCGTCTCGGACAGGCGGGTGCTGAGCCGTGGCCCGCACCCGGGACACCCCCGGTCGCCCGGGGGATCTCAGTATCGCGACCGTTACTCGGCCGCAGGTGCCGCCTCGCCGGCGGCGATGCTGTCGACCGCCACGGTAATACCGGGGCCCATGGTCGAACTGATCGAGACCTTCTTCATATAGGTCCCCTTCGCACCCGACGGCTTGGCCTTGTTCACAGCATCCACCAACGCGCGGATGTTCTCCACCAGCTTCGCATCGTCGAACGAGGCCTTGCCGACGCCGGCATGGATGATCCCGCCCTTTTCCACGCGATAGGTGACCTGGCCGCCCTTGGCGTCCTCGATCGCCTTTTTCACATCCATCGTCACGCTGCCCACCTTGGGGTTGGGCATCAGGCCGCGGGGGCCCAGGATCTTACCGAGGCGCCCGACGATGGGCATCATGTCCGGCGTCGCGATGCAGCGGTCGAACTCGATCGTGCCGCCCTGCACCGTCTCCATCAGATCCTCGGCACCGACCACATCGGCACCGGCCTCGCGCGCCTCATCCGCCTTGGGCCCGCGGGCAAAGACGCCGACACGCACCGATTTACCCGTACCGTTCGGCAGGGTGACCGCGCCACGCACCTGCTGATCGGCGTGGCGGGGGTCGACGCCGAGGTTAAGCGCCGCCTCGATCGTCTCGTCGAACTTGGCCTTGGCGTTGGCCTTGAGGAGCGCCACAGCCTCCTCCAGCGGCAGCGGGCCCTTGTCCGCCGTCGCTTCCTTGATCGCCTTCATGCGCTTGCCGAGCTTCGCCATCACTTCACCTCGATGCCCATGGACTTCGCCGAGCCGACGATGATGAGCATCGCGGCCTCCACCGAGTTGGCGTTGAGGTCCTTCATCTTGACCTCGGCGATCTCGCGCACCTGCTTGCGGGTCACCGTGCCCACGGTCTCCCGACCGGTCTTCGCGGCGCCTGACTTGAGCTTGGCCGCCTGCTTCAACAGAAAGCTCGCCGGGGGCGTCTTGATCTCGAAGGTGAAGCTTTTGTCGGCATAATAGGTGATGATCGTCGGGCACGGCGCGCCCGGCTGCATGTCGCCGGTCTTGGCGTTGAACTCCTTGCAGAAGCCCATGATGTTGATGCCACGCTGACCGAGCGCCGGGCCGATCGGGGGCGAAGGGTTCGCCTTGCCCGCCGGCACCTGGAGCTTCAGCTGGCCCATGACCTTTTTCTTGGCCATCGGTCTCTCTCCACTTCCCTGAAGGTCCGGCGCGCCGGCCTCCGTTCACGAAAGGGTGGTACAGCAGCCGACGTCGCGACGCCCACGCCTCCCACCGGCGATCTCGCTATGACGCCTTGGCGACCTGCGAGTATTCCAATTCCACCGGCGTCGCGCGGCCGAAGATCGACACCGTAACCTTGAGGCGCGCGTTCTCCTCGTCGACATCCTCGACCAGGCCAGTGAAGCTCTCGAACGGGCCGTCGGTCACATTCACCTGCTCGCCCACCTCGAAGGTGATCGACGGGCGCGGCCGCTCCAGCCCCTCTTCGACCTGGTTCAGGATGCGCCCCACCTCGGCATCGCGAAGCGGCGTCGGGCGACCCATGGGTCCGAGAAACCCCGTTACGCGCTGCGTGTTTTTGATCAGGTGATAGGCCTCGTCGGTCATCTCCATCTTCACCAGCACATAGCCAGGCATGAAGCGCTTCTCGACATTGACCTTTTGGCCGCGGCGCACTTCGACCACTTCCTCGGTCGGGACCATGACCTCAAGGATCTGTTCGGTCAGCCCATGCTGCTCAGTACCCTCGCGGATCGCCTCGGCGACCTTCTTCTCGAAATTCGAGAGCACATGCACCGAATACCAGCGCGCCGTCATCGGATCCGCGACCCTTTCCGCACCGCACCACCCGTCGCACCGCTGATCATCACGGCGATTCGGACTGCAGCTCCTGAGTGAGAGAGGGCGAGTTAGCCGAGCAGACGTGCAACGGCAAGGCCCGAGTTCGCCTTTTTGCCATGCGGGTCCGTCAGATGCTCAGCAGCAACTCGACGAGGATCGACAGCACCTGATCGACGAAAAAGAAGAAGATCGCCACGATCGTCGCCATCACGAAGACCATCGCGGTGGTCAGACCCGCCTCCTTGCGGTTCGGCCAAACGACCTTGCCGCCCTCGGCACGCACCTCGTTGACGAAATCGACCGGGTTCTTCATCGCGTCCTCTCGGTAGTCCGTTGGGCATCGCGGCATCGCGCGGACCACGACGATATAGGATGCCGTGGGCGGTGATGGCAGGGGCGGAGGGTCTCGAACCCCCGACCTACGGTTTTGGAGACCGTCGCTCTACCAACTGAGCTACACCCCTTCACCTCCACGCCTCGGGCTCGACCGCGGCGCGTGAGGGCCGATACCGCCCTTCGCTCGCCAATGCAACGCCCGCGCCACGACGGCGGGGTGCGTCCTGACCGAGCCGCCACCCAGGCCTTGCTAAGCACCGCAACAGCAGCGATGCCCGGGGCCGACGCGGCAAGGTGACCCGCGCGATCCGAAGAGGGGCATCATGACAAAAAACGACGGCGCGCAGATACATGTCGGCATCGTCGGTGCAGGCGTCGCTGGCCTGTCGGCGGCCAGCCGATTGTCGGCTCGCGGTCATCGCATCAGTCTGTTCGACAAAAGCAAAGGCCTTGGCGGCCGCCTCGCCACGAGGCGCAGCGATGCTGGGGATTTCGATCACGGCGCGCCGGGCTTCACGGTCGGTGATCCCGCCTTCTCGGCCCATGTCGCCGAGATCGCCGGTGACGGCGGCGCCACCGCATGGCCAGACGGCGCCGGCTTCTTGCTCACCCACGGCGAGGGACCCATCTATACCGGGGTACCGGGCGCCAGCGGCTTTGCCCGCACTATGGCAATGCGGCTGCCAGACACCGTCACCCACCACCCCGCCGTCACCGTCACCCCGCCGCGCCGCAGCGCCGATGGTTGGCACGTCGCCGGTGTCACCGTCGACGCACTCGTGATCGCGGTTCCCGCACCTCAGGCGGCGGCACTCTTGGCAGAGGCGCACCCGGCGCTCTCGGCCCGCGCGGCGTCGGTCACCATGACCGCCGTGGCAAGCGCGATGATCGGCTATGTCGCGCCCGTCGCTCCTGAACGCGTGCAGGCCACACTACCCAGTGGCATCATCGCCAAGGCCATTCCGCATTCGGCCAAACCGTGGCGAGACGCCGCACCCATGCAGCGCTGGGTGCTCCACGCAGGCAGCGGCTGGAGTGCAGACCACATTGACGAGAGCAAGGAGGCGATCGCAGCGGCGCTGGCCGATGCCTTCTGCGGGGCAACCGGCGCACCGCCTCCAGACCATGCTGCCGGTCATCGCTGGCGCTACGCCTATGCCGCGTCGCCGTTGGGCGAGGCAGCGCCCGGGGATGACGCGACGCGGTTGGCACTTGCCGGCGACTGGTGCCTGGGCGACGGGGTCGAACATGCCTGGCTGTCTGGCCAAGCCGGAGCGGCGCGCCTGATCGAGGCGCTCGTTTAGCGCCCGCCCTGCTGTCTCATACGGTCAAGGCGCGCATAGGTCGCGCGCACGAGGGCGAGACCGCGAGCCCGGCGCGCCAGTGCCGGCGGCGCGATCGACGACACCGCCGCGAGCCCCACACCGTCGAGCACCACGCCGAGACTGCGCCAGCCAGCCTCACGCGGTGTGACGCGCTGCTGTCGGTAATCATCGGCAAGCATCAGACCCTCGGCCGCCAGCGACGCCGCGATCAGCGGCACGCGCGCCGGCGGCGGTGCCAAGGGCATCAGCACATGGGCCAGGTCACGCCCGCGCAGAATTGTGGCCCGATGTCGGGACAACCAGTCCGCGGGCGATGCCGTGTCGGTCTCCTCTGCGCCATCGCCGCGCCGAGCGTTCTTATGATCTCCGGCGCCCGCCACACCCTGCCGGTCTGACGCCTGCACCGGCATCAGGCGCGCACGCGTCGCCGGTGGCCGCGTCCATTGTCCGTGATCGCCCATCGCAAGGCCTCTCCCGCTGCCGATGAGCATGATCTAGCGTGTCTCGACGGCAGAGACGAGTGGCAGGGAGAGAGCCCATGACGAGCGACAGCCTCGCGCAGATCGCCCAAGCCGAGCTGCACGCTCTCGTTCTCTCCGCTCTGCTGGGGCACGGGGCAAGCGATGCGCAGGCCAGGGCGGTCGCCGACACCGTCACCGCCGCAGAGCGGGATGGCAGCCACAGTCACGGCATCTTCCGCGTTCCCGGATACGTGGCCTCTCTCAGGTCGGGAAAGGTCGACGGACAGGCGGTGCCGGTTCTCTCGCGCCCCGCACCGGCCTCGGTGGTGGTGGATGCGGCTGGCGGCTTCGCGCCCTTGGCGCTTGCCACCGGGATCCCCGCGCTTTGCGAGACCGCGCGGGCGACGGGCGTGGCCGTGCTCTCGATCGGCAACTGTTATCACTTCGCAGCGCTCTGGCATGAGGTCGAGGCGATCGCGGCCGAGGGGTTGATCGGCTTCGCCTGTACCGTTGCCACGCCCATGGTCGCCCCAGCGGGCGGTGCCCGGCCCTTCTTCGGGACAAACCCGTTGGCCTATGCGGTACCGCGACCCGGCCGCCTGCCGCTCGTGGTCGACCAGGCCTCGGCGGCGATGGCGCGCGGAGACATCATGCTGGCGGCCGAGGCCGGGCGCGCCGTGCCCGAGGGCGTCGGTCTTGGGCCCGATGGCGCGCCGAGCACCGACCCGGCCCGTATTCTCGAAGGGGCGCAACTGCCCTTTGGCGGCTACAAAGGCGCGGCCATTGCGCTGCTCATCGAAATCCTCGCAGGCGGTGCCATCGGCGGCCCTTTCAGCGACGAGGCAGGCGCCGCTGACAATGCTGACGGCGGCCCACCGGTCGGGGGCGAGTTCCTCATGGCGCTCGATCCCGCGCAGCTTGGTGGTGGGTCGGACTGGCAGCAGCGGATCGACGGGTTTCTGGATCGGCTGAGCGCGATCCCGGGCACTCGCCTGCCCGGAGCACGGCGCCATGAGCGCCGTAAAGCGCTGGCCGCTGGATCGCCACTGAGCGTCAACGGCGCCCGCCTGACGGCGCTCCGACAACTTGCGGACACGCGAAAATGAGCCTTTCGACTGAGCTCTGAAAGACCGCTTGGCGCGCAGCCCGCCGAGAGAGCGCCGTGCCAAAATGTGGATCGGCGTGGAATAAGGACCCCGTCTGAGGGGTGATCGGCGTCCAATCGGGACCCCCCTGGCAATGGGGTCCACCGTGCTCCCGAGGTTATCGGGGGCCGAGATTGGGATGCTGGTTGTGGAGACGATCGCGAA
>JBCCJI010000017.1:0-91494 GCA_039027855.1 Pseudomonadota bacterium
CCCATCGGCGCGTCGTCGACGCTCTGGCGCCCCCGCCATTTGGCGATGGTTTTCGGGTTCACGCCGTACTTCCGACCCAGCGCCGCAGTCGAAGCCGTCGATCGCTGTATCGCTGCTCGGACAGCGCGTGTGGTCGCGGCGCGTCCGCGGAGTACCTGGCCCCTAGAGCCTCCTTCGCGCAATGGCAGAACAATACGCCATCACACGCAGGGACTAAACATCCAGATCAAAAGCCGCCCGCGGCTTCTCTCCAGCCCATCTGCAAGGATGCCGGCAACAACGTCTCACCGCCGGTGCGACGCGCCTGAGGCAGCCCAAGAGTACCCCCGCAAGCCTCATCGCGGCGACCAGCCGCGATTCCGCTTATCTCGCCTTGTCCGACGGCACGAAGAAGGGCGCGTCGGCACAGCCGACGCGCCCTCTCATCATCAAGCGGCCGTGATCATTCGCTGGTGAAGAGGTTCCCCCAGGCGCGTTTCAAGGCGCGCTCAGAAAGCTCGGGCGTGCTGCCGAGATAGGTATGCAGCGCGCGTGCCTGGTCGCAGAAGAACCGCGCATGGAAGCCCTGCAGCTTCGCCTCAGGCGTCTTGCCGTAGAGTTCGTCGAAGATAAACATCACGCGGTCTTCGTCGATCTCCATGCCCGACTTGCGGGCGGTGGAGGCGAGGATCTTGATGAATAGTTCGCGCGAGGGGCTGTCGATCAGGATCTTGTAGCGCAAACGGCGAAGACCCGCCTCATCCACCAGCTGCTTAGGCGGGATGTTGGTCGAGAAGACCACCAGCGCATCGAAGGGCAGCTGGAATTTCCGGCCCGTCTGCAGCGCGAGGTAGTCCACACCGGCCTCCAGCGGGACGATCAGGCGGTTGAGCAGTTCCTGGGGCGTCTGGCGCTGGCGACCGAAGTCATCAACGACGAAAACACCGCCCATGGCTTTCATCTGGATCGGCGCTTCATAGGTGCGCGCGATCGGGTTGAAGCTCAGATCCAGCATGTCGAGCGTCAGTTCGCCGCCCGTCGTGATCGCAGGCCGCGCGCAGGCCATGAAACGCTGATCGTGCGGGCGCGCGCGGCGGAGGCCACCGACGTCGCTATCCTCGGCCGGCGCATGGGCCAGCGGCTCATGCACGGTGGGGTCGAACACGACGATGACCTGGCGCTCGACCACAATGGCGTGCGGAATGAAGATCGTGTCGCGGAACGCCTCGCAGACGGCGTTCGAAATCGTCGATTTGCCGTTGCCCGGCGGGCCGTAGAGCAAGATGGCCGAGAACGAGTTTACCGCCGGGCCAAGGTCATCGTAAAGCGAATCGGGCAAGATCATACCCTGCAGCACATCGCGCAGCATCGCCTCGGTCAGCCGCTCGTGGCGGATCGACTGGCGGCTTACCTGCTGACTAAACTGCTCGATCGTGATCGGCGCCGGGCCCACATATTCGGACTGGGCGAGCGCCTGCATCGCCCATTCCTTGCCCTTACCAGACAGCGCCCAGCGCATCTCGGCGCGCATCGAGGCGCCCAACTGGCCGAGTGTCTCGATCAGCTTGGCGTTCTTCATGACCTCGAGCAGCTGCTCGATCACGTTCACCGGCAGGCAGGTGAATTTCGCCATTTCGGTAGCGCGCTCAATGCCCTGGCGGTAAATCGTCTTGCAGAGCAGATCGATGAGGAAGCCCTCCTCGAGCCCCGTCTCCTCGATCGTCCGAGGCGCGGCCGGCGCCTCGATCACCCGCATCGGGCCCTGCGCGTTGATATCCAGCGCGACGTTCATCGGTTTCCACCCCTCTACGTCCCTCAGGCCGGGAACGAGCTCACCGAGCGGCGTCCCCGCCATCGTATCCAGGTTGAGCGACATCTTCCGGCGCCAACGCGCACTTCGGGCCGCCGGACCCCACTGACGAACTGCCGCCTCGCGATCCAAAACACGCAGGTATGTCACTCGCTCTGCAACCATGGGTACGCCTCGACTTGGGAAACACTGTGGCAGTGTCGCGCGAAATGCGCACAACCGACAAGCGATTTCTTCCCCTTAAAGCTGTTTGTTTCAACGAGATACATACTCTTGCTTGCATTCTGGGTGAACAAACGCCAACCGGCGCGTCATGAAGCCTTCTTTTCGCCTTGCTTCTGTCCCGAAGTGTGGTAGTGGGACCGGGTGGCGGGCGGCACGAAGACCTCTGCGGCCTCTCCAAGACTCACCTCGCGCCGATCCTGCGCGCCCGCATGCCCTTCCCCGGACAGGTGAGACGCGCTAGGCGATTGCGGTGCAGTGACAGACGCGGCGGACACGATGGGCGAAACCGATAACAGCAACGCGACCCCCCACAGGGTTGCCCATCCGACGATCCGGCCGCGCGACGGGGTGATGGAGATCGCGCCCTATGTGGGTGGCAAGGGCGCGACGGCACCGGGCGCGATCAAGCTCTCATCGAATGAAAACCCGCATGGTCCCTCCCCGGCAGCGCGCGCGGCCCTGGCCGCCTGCGCGAACAAGCTTGAGCTCTACCCCGACGGCGGTGCCGCAGCCCTGCGCGCGGCGATCGGCGCGGTGCACGGTCTCGACCCGGCGCGGATCGTCTGCGGCGCGGGCTCGGATGAGATCATCGCGCTGCTCTGCCAGGCCTATGCCGGGGCGGGCGACCAGGTGCTGTCGAGCCAGCATGCGTTTCTGATGTATCGCCTCTCGGCGCTGGCGGCGGGTGCGACCTACAAATCGGCGCCGGATGATGGGCTCACCACCGATATCGACGCGCTGATTGCCGGGCTGAGTGCGCGAACGCGCCTCGTCTTCATTGCCGATCCCAACAACCCCACCGGCACGATGGTCGGCCGGGCAGCGCTGACCCGTCTGGCCGATGCGCTGCCGCCGCAGGCCCTGCTGGTCGTCGACGGCGCCTATGCGGAATACCTTGAAGACCCGGCCGAGGACAGCGGGCTGACCCTTTCGGCCGAGCGCGACAACGTGATTGCGACGCGCACTTTCTCGAAGATCCACGGTCTGGCGGCGCTCCGCCTCGGCTGGGCGCATGGACCGGCCCATGTGATCGATGTCCTCAACCGGGTGCGCGGGCCCTTCAACGTGTCGGCGCCGGCACTGGCCGCCGGTGCAGCGGCTATCGAGGATCGCGCCTGGGTCACGCGGTGCCGCGATGACAACAATCGCCTGCGCGCCTGGCTAACCGAGCAGCTCCGGTCGCAGGGGCTCGGCGTCACCGAGAGTTACGCAAACTTCCTGCTCGTCGATGCCGGCAGCGCCACGGTGGCCCTGAATGCGCATCTTGAGGCATCGGGCCTGATCGTCCGCGCGATGGGTGGCTATGGCCTTCCTCGGCATCTGCGCATTTCGATCGGGGATCAGGCGGCCTGCGAGGCAGTGGCGGCGGCGGTGCGCGCGTTCATGCACCGGAACGCCGCGACGGCGTGACGGCGATGGATGGCGAGCCCCCCAGGCCGAAGGCCGAGACCATGCGCCTCGATACCCCGCTCTACGATCGTGTCGCTCTGGTTGGGCTGGGTCTGATCGGTTCGTCCATCGCCCACGCCACCCGTCGCGCGGGTGCCGCCGCAGAAATCGTCGGCACCGCCCGCAGCGCCGCGACACGCGAGGCGGCGGCGCGCCTCGGCTTCTGCGACGCCGTCCACGAAGACATCGCTGGCGCCGTCGCGGGGGCAGATCTGGTCATCGTCTGCGTGCCGGTCGGCGCTTCGGGCAGTGTGGCGGAAGCGATGGGCCCCCACCTGAAAGCAGGGGCGACGGTCAGCGATGTCGGCTCGGTCAAACGATCGGTGATCGGGGCGATGCGCACCCACCTGCCCCCCGGCGTGCATTTCGTGCCCGCGCATCCGCTCGCCGGCACCGAGCATTCGGGACCCGAAAGCGGTTTTGCCGAGCTTTTCGACAACCGCTGGTGCCTGCTGACGCCGCTGCCAGCCACCGAGCCGGCCGCAACCGCGCGGCTCTCGGCCTTCTGGCAGGCGCTGGGCGCCAAGACCGCCGAGATGGAGCCCGATCACCACGACCTCGTGCTGGCGGTGACCAGCCATGTGCCCCATGCCATCGCCTACACCATGGTCGGCGTCGCAGATGATCTGAGCCGCGTGACCGACAGCGAAGTTGTGCAGTACTCGGCGGCGGGGTTCCGCGATTTCACCCGCATCGCCGCCTCGGACCCGGTGATGTGGCGCGACGTGTTCCTGAACAACCGCGAGGCGACGCTGGATATCCTCGGCCGCTTCACGGAAGAGCTGTTCGTTCTGAGACGCGCGATCCGCAAGGGCGACGCGGCCTATCTTGAAGACTACTTCACCCGAACGCGCGCCGTCCGCCGCTCGATCCTCGATGCCGGACAGGATGTGGACGCACCCGACTTTGGACGTGTCAGCGCCGGGCGCCAGGACTGAGACCCGGACTGAGGCCACGACTGGCGAAAGACGCGCAAATGCGGGAGCAGAGGCGATGAACCAGCAGCAGCCAGGGAGTGCGGCGCAAAAGGCCGGCATCCAGGTCCGTAACCTGTTCCCGACCCCCATCGCCATCGTGCACTTGCCGAACGCCGCCGCAATCAACGACGCGCTCGCCAGTGCCATCGCCGCGCGCGAGGGCGATGTCGCCTCGGTCCACCACTCGAACCACGGCGGCGGCTGGCAAAGCCCTACGGATTTCGAAGCCTGGTCAGGCGATGCCGGCCGCGCCGTGCTGGAGACCTGCATCAAGGTCGCCGACCAGATGACCGTCACGCGTGATGGCCGCCCGGCGCGGGTCGAGTGGCTGATGAATGCCTGGGCCAACGTCAACCGTGCGGGCCAGGGCAACGAGTTCCACACCCATCCGGGCGCCTATTGGTCGGCCACCTATTACGTGCGCGACGGGGGTGCTGCGCACGATCCGGCGCTCGGTGGCGAGTTCGAGATCGCCGATCCGCGGGGGATCGGCCCCGCCATGCTCGCGCCCAACCTGGCCTTTGCCTCAGCCGGGGGGCAATCGGTCGGCATGGCCGAGACGGTGCGCCCGGTACCGGGCATGCTCATCCTGTTCCCCTCATGGCTCAGCCACGCCGTCAGGCTCTACACCGGCGATGAGGAGCGCATCTCCATCGCCATAAACCTGACGCCCAAACCGGCGGCTGAGCCCGGCGGCGGCTTTGGCGCACCACGCTGAGGCACGGAAAGACCGGGGCACGTCCGCGTCTGGAACCACCGGCAGCATGCAAAAGGGGACTAACCTAAGGGCAAGTTTCGCGCTATAGTTGTTCACGCAGTGACGATCCTGGATGCATTTCCGGCATGGAGGCAGCTGTGGCGCTCTTCATCAAGCTCGCAACCGGGCGGCGGATGCCGCGTCTCTCACGCCCACTGCGCCCGCCCCAGTCTATCCGGCTCACGCGAGGCGATCATGGCGGCGTCAGCAGCGCGGCGAAACCGATGAAACGTGCCGCGTCGCCAAGCAGCACCGCGCAGGTGGCGCGGGCCGCGAAGCAACCGCCTGTTGCGAGCGCCAAGCTTCATTCGACGACCGAAAAGCTCGCGGTCCGCCAGCGCGCCATCATGGAAAATGCATATGGCGTCGCACAGTCAGGGCAGATCGCGGCGAGCGTGCAGACCAAGCTCAGGGGCCTCGGCCGATACGGCCAGAGACCTGGCAACGGCGCAGTCGATGGGAACGATCCAGCGGATCAAGGGACCGAAGGCCTGTTCGACGATGGCAGTAGCAACGACGCTGCCGCCAGCGATGGCTTGGCCGCGGGAGAGCGGTTGGCCTTGCGCAACAAGATGCTTAGCAGCGTCAAGGAAGCGGTGGATACCTTTCGGATCAGCGCGCATTTTGCAGAGATCACGATTTTCGCGGCCGCGGCGACAGGCCCGACCGGCTGCCTGCAGGGCCCTGGTCTTTCGGCGCTGATCAGCGCCGCCCCCTCGGCATCAGGCTTGAGCGGCGCGAGACTGGAGTTCCGCGAAGCGGTCGCGGCGGGGGTCGGCGCGGCCTTCGACAAATGGCGGAGCGGCGTGATGGTGCCCGGCTTGCCCTGGTATCCAGCGTTCACCGCCTATCCGGGGCCCCAAGCCCCGCCGACACCGAATGTGCCCGTGCCCCTCGCCGTCTGCCCGTCGGCCTATGCGGCCGAAATCACCGTGGGCAGCAAGGTGGCGGCGCGCATCAAGAACGCGCTGCCCGATGCCATCGATGACAGTGAGACGCGGGCGCTTTGCGACAACGTCGGCAACTGCGTGGCGGCTGCCGCATCGGCCTGGCTGATAACCCAGACGGTGAGCAACGTCCTCGGCCATGGGCCGGTCCCAACCTTTGCGCCACCGGCAGTACCAACGGGACCGGTGGTTGGCGGCAGCGTCTTGCCCACGCCCTGCCTCACGGCTGGCGGTGGCTTTCCGGTGATCGCCGGGCCGCTGTGAGCCGAGAAGGAACGGACATCACCAGGCCAGCGGCGCCAGGCGATAGCCTCAGACGCGCTGACGGCGGCGGAACCGCTCGGGCTGGGATTTGAAGCTGCGCGTACGGCTGCGCCTGATGCGGTGCGCCAGTCGCCAGATCGGCTGCAGCATCCCCTGGTTACCCAGCATCAGCTTGGCGCGCGCGTGGTGGAAAGCACTGTCTTGCGGAGGTGGAATCTGCGGGACCCGCGCGCCCTCGACCGTCTCCTCCGGCTGCGCCTCCGCGACATCGTCCCACCAGAGCGCATAGTCGCTCTGCTGCGGCGAGGCGGAAAAGGGCTCCACCTCCGAGACCCGGCGCGCCTGCACTACCATGTACGCGCCGAGCCAATCTGCCGAGAGCTCGACCCGCCCATGCACCTTCACCGGGTCCGTGACATCATACCAGGGCGAGAGGGCATGGTCCTCGTGGACGAAAAGATGCTCCACCTCAAACCCGTTCGACGGGCAGAAGACCCGCCAGAAAAGCTCGGGACTGTATTGGAAGAAGCCATGACCCAGGTGGTTGTTCGCCGGGCTGTGAAGGATCAGCCTGCCGCCGGGGCGCACCATCGTCATCAACGTCTTGAGCGCCGTGCGGACGTCGAAGACATGTTCGAGTGTGCCGCCGTCGATCACACTGTCAAACTGGCCGATCAGATGCTCGGCGGGGGGTTTATTGAGGTCCTGGACATAGCTGGCGCCTTCGTGGTCGGAGGCATCGATCGACTCGACGATTGCGGCGCCGAGACAAGTAAGCAGGTCCTCGCAAAACACCGCGCACCACTTCAACTCATGGCATCGCTCGAACAGGGCTCTGCTCAACCTCTCACCGCGTCGTCAGTCTTGGGGCGCGGCCGACGGGGATCAGGCCGACCCTCGCGCCACCGTTGGAGAAGGTCAGCGTCACGTTGATGTCTTTGCCCCGCGAGAAGATCGACAGCAGATCGCCGGCCTCCTCGATCGCGTCGCCCACGCGCCGTGGGATCGTGCCGGAAGCGACAAGGCCCCGGACGAGGCGGCGCCAGTCCTTGGCCTCGATATCGAGCTCCCCCTCGGCGAAGCCGTCCTCATCGGCATCGAGACGCCCGTCGATGTCGAAGCTGCTCCCGGCGTAGTCGAGCCGGCCCTCGCGGATGACCACCGTGCGCGCGCCGATCTCGCCCTCGTCAAGCGCGTCGCGGTCGAGCGGCCGGTCGGCAACCACCTGGCCGCGCGCCGTCAGCGTGCCGAGCGCATCCTCGCGGCCGTTCGGCGTCAACGCCCGGCCGATTTTGCCAGGCAGCGACACGCCGAAGGCTTCCAGATGAACGTCGTAGGTGTTCGGCGGGGCGCTATCGTCAAGGCGTCTCGCCACGCCCAGAGAAAGCTGATCGGCGCCGGTCCGCCAGCCCGACTGCGCGTCGAGCGCAATGGTCTCGGCGCTCAAGGATACCTCGCGCAGGCGAAGCGATAGCGACGGGACGACCGCAGCCACCGCGTCCAGGCTCTCGGCCGTGACGGCGAGGCGCGCACCGGGCACCGCGAACGACTGCTCCTCGGGAAAGCTCAGGGTGACGTTCGTGGGGTCCCATGCCGCGCTCTCCATCTCGAGCCAGGGTGCCGCCCATGCCCAACCGGCAGCGGGATCGGCCAGTGCCGGCGCCTCGATCCGGCGGGCAAAGCGCGCCGGAAACCCGGTCGTCTCGATGGCCGTCACCTCGGCCTGCCAGCCCTCGGCCGCGCGCCCATCCAGCCAGGACTGCAGTGCCGCGTCCTGACCGCTGGCGCCGGCATACCACCACCCGCTCCAGCCGAGCGCACCAAGCCCGAGGGCGCCGAGCGTGATGACGACGATGCGCATGCTGCAGTTCTCCCTTTCCGCGCGGTGGCCGCGTTGCCCGCCGCAGGCACCGGCGATATACGGCGCGCGGGAGGGCGATGCTATGGACGATCGGCAGGATGCGACGACCGGCGATGGCGGTGCCGAACCGGGCAGCGCAGGCACGCGGCCGGCGGGCTTCTGGGTGTTTGGCTATGGCTCGCTGATGTGGGAGCCCGGCTTTCCCTATCTCGAGCGGCGCCTCGCACGCCTCGACGGGTATCGCCGCTGTTTCGGGCTGACCTCGATCCACTACCGCGGCACACCCGAGCGGCCGGGGCTCGTGCTGGGTCTTGATTGGGACCCTAACGCCCATTGCGTGGGACAGGCGTTTCGCGTCTGCCCCACCAAGGACGCGCCGGTGCGCGACTACCTCGCCGAGCGGGAACTCGTCTCGCGCAGCTACTTCGAGGTGCTCTATCCCGTCACGCTGCTGGAGGAGACCGGTGTACCCACTGGCCTGCGGGTGGACGCCATCTGCTACATCCTCGACCGGACCCATCCGCAATATGCGGGGGTGCTCGACCTCGATGCACAGGCGTCGATCATCGCGGCGGCGGAAGGGCCGAGGGGCCCGAACGCCGAGTATCTGCACAACACCGTCGCCGAGCTCCGCAAACTGGGCATCGACGACGCCGACCTTCTGTCGCTCGACGATAAGGTGAGGCGGATCGCAGGCCGCTAAAACCAAGACGCCGCCGCAGAAACTGCGACGGCGTCTTCGCTTGATGTGGCGCGCGGCGCGCCCCTGGTCAGTTCATGCGGGCGAAGGTCAGGTGGTTCTGGACCACCGCGTCGTACTCACCGCTCGAGCGCATTTCCGACAAGCCCTCGTTAATGATCTCGATATAGGCCTGCGCGAGGGGAGCGCTCCGGGGCGCGGCCACATGCACGGCCTGGCCCTCGCCGATATTGTCGATCCGCGCGATACGGCGCGTGTCGTCCATCAGCTCCATGGCGGCCTCGCCCTCTTCGGGCGACACGGAGACGACGCCCACATCGCCGTTGGTCAGGAGCAAAAAGCACTCGACCGTATCTCGGGCGCGGACGAGGCTCACATAGCCGCTCGTCAGGCCCGATGCCTGCAGATCATTGATCGCCATGCCCTCGGGACGGCAGAGCCGGGCACCCTGCAGATCACTCGCCTGGCTGGCATCGACGAAATCGCCCGTCGTGGTCACGTACATCGAGATGCCGGTGGTGTAGATCGCCGATGAAAAGAAGTAGTCGGCGCACACCGCCTCGGCGTCGGCCGGCAGAGTGGGGCTTTCGCAGTTCGGACGACGTACTGGAAAGCCGAGATCGAAGCCGCCACCGGCCACGTCCGTCAGCGTCTCACCGCCGCGATAGGTCACGTCGAAGTCGAGCAGCACCGGCGAGCGATAGAGCGCACGCTGCACGACCTCGGTCAGCATGCCACCCTCGGGCAGGTCATAGCCGACAAACGGTGCTGACGGGTTGACCGCGAGCAGGCGCACGGTTTGACCCTCTGGCACCTGGCCGATGATCGCCGCGCTCAGTGCATTTGGAGCAGTGCGGAAGGTCGGAGTGTCCGTCGGCGCAGCGAGTGCCGCGGTCTCGACCGGCGCCTCTTCAATGTCGGGCGTGCGGCTCGGTGCCTCAGCCTGGGTCAGCGCGCTCTCGGGGCGCACCCCCTCCGGCAGCGGCTGGCCCCGCCCGTCGAGGCACGGGATGAACAGCGTCACGCCGACCTCGAGGCGCTGCGGGCTCGACATCCGGTTGCGGTTGGCCTCGAAGATTGGGCCAAACCGGCCAGCGCCATAAGCGCGCACGGCGATCTCCGAAAGTGTATCACCGGCGCGGACCTGGTAGCTGCCGCCGCAGGAAATCGACTGTGCTGCCGCCTCGGTCGGCGCGAAGCTTGCAGCCCCCACCGCGAGCCCGAACGCCACTACAGCACCGGCAGGGGCGCTCACCCTCATCCGACGATCGATCATGTGCATCCCCCTCTGCTCCGGCGCGCCCCGCCGGCTTGTCAGAGCCCGTCCCGGTGCGGCGTGAAAATGGCCGCACCGGGACGCCTCGCTCTCCAGCGCCAAAACCCCAGCCCCCAACGCCTGGTCTTCGTCGCCAAGGATCGAAGTGGCGGCAGAACAAGGCCATTTTTGGGTCGCTCGGGGAAAGATCGTGGCTTTCCACCATTTCTTCATGGATCCACCGATCACGACGACAGCCTAAGGGTCCCAGGGGCAAACCCCGCCCTTGGGCCCATCATCGGACGGGGACCACCCGGCTAAAGCGCCTCGACTACCAGTGTTGCGCCATCGACGCCGACGATGCGCATGCGTGCGCCTGCGTCGGGCATCGCCGACGGCACACCGTCGAGACGCGCGCGCCAGCCGACGCCGTCGATCACCACGCGACCGATCCCGGCGGCAAAGCTGGCCTCGGCCGCTGCCTCGCGCCCGATAAGGTCGTAGCCACGGCGGTTGAGCGTGCCGGCGGCGCTGTCGTCGCCCTGCTTCAGGCGCTTGGCGACGACCCAGGCGATCATCGTGTAGACGAGGATCGCGATGGCGAAGATCGTCACCTGCCAGGTGCCCGAGAGCTCGGGCACCAACAAGAGAATGACGCCGACCGTGCCGGCCGCCGCCGCCGGGCCCAGCAGGTAGGTGGTCGCCGTCACCACCTCGAAGATGCCGAGGACCATGGCCGCCGCGATCCACCACCAGGGCGAAATGCCGGTCAGAAAGCCGAAAAGGAGAAGGTTCCAGGGCATCGCGCAGGCCTCAGTTGTCCCAGGGCCTGTTAGGCTTGGCGTCGGTGGTCATATTGCCCGGCAGCGCCGTGGCCGCGGTGTTCGACGGCGATCGCGTCGACGAAGCGCTGCGTCCGCCCCCACCACCGCCGCCACCGCCCGACGAGCCCGAGCCGCCGCCATTGCCGCCGCGCGCACCGGTCAGCTCGGCGATACCGGCGACGGCACCGGCGATGCCTGCGGCCTCGATCGGCAGGAAAATCGTCTTGGTGTTCGGTGCCGCGCCCATCTCGGCGAGCGCATCGGTGTATTTCTGCGCCACGAAGTAGTTGATCGCCTGGACATCACCCTCGGCAATGGCCTCGGACACCATCTGCGTGGCCTTCGCCTCGGCCTCGGCCTGGCGCTCGCGCGCCTCGGCATCGAGGAAGGCCGCCTCGCGCCGGCCCTCGGCCTCGCGGATCTGGCTTTCCTTCAGACCCTCGGCCTTGAGGATGGCGGCCTGCTTCTCGCCCTCGGCGGTCAGCACCTCGGCGCGCTTTTCACGCTCGGCTTTCATCTGGCTGCCCATGGCCTGCACAATGTCCGCGGGCGGCTCCAGATCCTTGATCTCGACACGCGTCACCTTCACCCCCCAGGGCGTCGCCGCGTCATCGATGATCTGCAGGAGCTTTGAATTGATCAGGTCACGGTTCGACAGCACGTCGTCGAGATCCATCGCGCCGATGACCGAGCGGATATTCGTCATCGACAGGTTCTGCAGCGCCAGTTCGAGGTTGCGCACCTCATAGGCCGCGCGCGGCGCATCGACGATCTGATAGAACGCCACCGCATCGGCGCGCACCTGCGCATTGTCGCGGGTGATCACCACCTGCCCGTCGATATCGAGCACCGTCTCCATCATATTGAGCTTGTGACCGATGCTCTCGATAAGCGGCACCATGAAGCGGAGCCCCGGCTCCATGACGCGTACAAAGCGACCGAAGCGTTCCACCGTGTACTGATAGCCCTGGGGCACCGAGCGCACGGTCCGCGCTACTAAGACGAGCGCGAAAGCCGCGAAGGCAAGCGCCGCAATCAAGATGACGTTTCCGCCGTCGAGAAGGTCGAGCATTCTGGTCTATCTCCCTCGGATACCTTGCGCCTGGCCCCCCGCCGGCGCGCCGATCTGTTGTAGCATTACCGCGACAGCTGAGCCCGCCCGGACTGGGCGGCCTTGGCGAGAGACGCTACAACCGCGTCTTCATCGTGACACCGTAATGCCTGTGCGCGACCGCCGCGGTGGGTGTCGTCCAGCTTGAAGGCAAGAGCTGCCAAATGCGCCGTCCAACCCTGTCACTCCGCCCCGTAACCCCAGCGCTTATCTCGGCACTCACGCTCGTGATCCTGTGCACAGCGATGCTGTTCAACTCAGGTGGTGTGCGCGATGCGGCGGCGCAAGGCGTTGATGACGCTGCGACAGAGACGGCACCAGCGACCCAGCCTGACGCGCGCATCCATCCACCGCGCGGCATCGCAACCGGGGCGGGTGGCATCAATCGCCTACCCTCGGCGACCCCGGCTGGCGACGGGGCCAGCGGCAACGCAGACAGCGCCGCCGACCCTCTGGTGGAGGTGCTGAGCGACCGCGCCGCGCGCGACCGGTTGATCCGAGCACTGGAGGCCATGAACGAGCAGCAGGGTGAAATGGCCCTGCAGGTGGAGGCGGAAGCAGCCGAAGCCGACGACGCCCGACCGCCCGGGGACGAGATCAGCGAGACCGCCGAGGCTGGCGCCGACGCTAGCGCCAACGCTAGCGCCGACGCTGGGCCACGACGTCTGTCGCTCGGCCGCCGGATCGCCGAGACAACGGCCGAGGCGGCATCGGATTTCGCCGATGGCACAGCGCGGTTTTTTGCCGGTCTGTCGGCAACACAGCGCCGACTTGCGGGCTTTGCGCGGGTCGAGATGGAAGATGTCGCCGCCATCGGACGCGATATCGCCGTCACGTTCCTGACGACCTTTGCCGTCTTTCTCGTTTTGCGCATCATCGCCCGCCCGATCTGGCGCCGTCTGGGGACGGGCGCGGCCGGTGGCAGCTTTCTACGTCAGGTCTGGGTCTTTCTGCTCTCCGTGGCGCTTGATGCGGCGACCGTGCTGATGGCCTTGGCCTCTGGTTACAGCATCGCGCTGTTCCTCCGCGGGACCGCGGGCGACATATCGATCCACGAGGCGCTGTTCCTCAACGCCTTCGTTGTCGTCGAGATGATCAAGGTGCTGGTGCGCACGGGCATCGCGCCGAGCGAGGGACGGCTCCGCCCCCTGCCCCTGTCTGATGGGGCGGCGCGGTACTGGGCCCGGTGGTCGAACGTCCTGCTCAGCATCCTCGGCTACGGCCAGCTCATGATCGTGCCGCTGGTCAATGAGGTGGTGAACCTGTTCACCGGCCGGGCGGCGGCCGTGGTCATCTTCGTGGCGGTCCTGATCACCACCGCCATCCTCGTGGTGCTCAACCGCAAGGCGCCGACGGTTTGGCTGGAAAAACAGGCCAAAGCGCAGGATGGGGACATGACGCTCGGCCTCATGGCACAGGCAGCGCGTTATCTCTGGATCGCCATCCTCGCCTATCTCGCGCTGCTCTTTGTTTTTGCGGTCAGCCAGTCCGGGCACGTGATGCCCGTGTTGTCGGACACGCTGCGCATCCTCGGCGTCGCCCTGGTCGGTGGCTTGACCGCCAGCGCGCTTTCGCGGGCAGCGGCACGGGGCGTCAAGGTGCCAGGCGCCGTTAGCGAAAGCCTTCCGATGCTGGAGCGGCGGCTGAACACTTTCGTGCCGCTGTTTCTTAAGATCATCCGCTTTGTCATTCTCGTGACGGTGATCGCCTTCGCCACCTCGATCGTGGGGCTCTTCGACCTGCGCGCCTGGCTGGATGGCGAGCTTGGCGGCGACGCCACCGCGACGCTGATCAGCGTCTTCATCATGCTGTTGACCGCCTTTGCGATTTGGCTCGCGATGACATCGTGGGTCGATTTCCGGCTGACACCGCGTTGGGACAGGTCACCCACCGCGCGCGAGCAGACGCTGCTGACGCTGCTCAAGAACGCCGGCACTATCGCCATCGTGGTGATCACGCTGATGTTCTCGCTGTCCGAGATCGGCATCGACATCGCGCCGCTGATCGCCTCGGCCGGTGTGCTCGGCCTCGCCATCGGCTTCGGTGCGCAGAAGATGGTGCAGGACATCATCACCGGCATCTTCATCCAGTTCGAGAACGCCATCAATGTGGGCGACGTGATCACCGTGGGTGGCACGACCGGCACGGTGGAGAAGCTCACCATCCGTTCGGTCAGCCTGCGCGATCTGCATGGCGTCTTCCACGTGATCCCGTTCTCCAGCGTGGACATGGTGTCGAACTACATGCGCAGCTTCGCCTATCACGTCGCTGATCTTGGCATCGCCTATCGCGAGGATATCGACGCCGGCCGGGCCGTGATGCAGCGCTGTTTCGACGCGATGCGCGCCGATCCCGAATGGCGCCACAAGATCTCGGGCGATCTCGAATGGTTCGGCGTGCAGGAACTGGGTGACAGCGCGGTGGTGCTGAGGGCACGGGTCCGCACGACACCTGGCACGCAATGGGGTGTCGGTCGGCAATACAACGAGCTGTTGAAAAAGGCTTGCGACGCCGAGGGCATCGAGATCCCGTTCCCGCATATGACGATCTGGATGGGCGAGGGCAAGGACGGCCTCGCCCCGCCGATGCATTTGCGAAGCGAAGGCGGCACCGCCCCGCGTCCTCCGGCTGCGCCTGCGGCCGACCCCGCCATCGGCAAGCGCGAGGCGCATAGCCGGTTGGTCGCACCCGTCGACGACATGCCGGACAGCGACGACTAGGTGAGCATCGGGCGCGGGTGGTTGCGATCGGGTCGCTCGCAAAGACGTTTTCGAGCGCAGCATCCGCCGGAGTGTTTCCAGGGCGTTAGAGCCCGCCCACCTGCGGTGTCGCTGTCCAGGCGGGTCGAGCCTGCCGCGTGACCCGGTGGAGCGGCCTGATCGCCCACAGACTAAGGCGTGATCGCGCCCAGGATGGCGTCGTAGCGGCGCATCCGCCCGACCCATTCCCCGGCGAACTCGGGCCGAGCGAAATCCTCCGGCGTCTCCAGCGCCTTGGCGAGCGCCTCTCGGGTATCGGCGATGATCTGGGCCGGCACAGCACCAGTCTTCTTCAGATGCCCAAAGGCGAGCGCTAGCGCCACTTCCAGGTACAGGTTGGGATCGTCATCCGGCGTGAGGCTCCGGTCGTTGTCCATCAGCCGCTGTGCGGCGCGCAGCACACGGTCACGGCTATAGCGCCGCCAATCGGCAAGCATGTCCGCCCCAGTATCGGTGCCGTGGGGCGCGAAATCATCACTCAGGCTCCAGTCCGACGGTTGGTCGAGCACCGCCCGGGCCTTGTCCGGCACCCGGTCCCAGTCAACATCCACGATGGACCACGGGTCGGCAGCAAGCCGTGCCTTGCGGGCGGCCTCTTCGGCGGCGCTATCCGCTTGCAGCATCCGCTGCAGTGCATCGGTGTCGCCTCGATCCTCGGACCTAACGGCGCGCAGCCATTCCATGATCGCCGGGCCGTCTATGCCATCGGCTGGTTTCAGACGGCCGAATGCCCAGTCGACGGCCCCGAGAAGATCATCAAAGGCTGCATCGAAATGATCAGGTGTCATGTGCTGACGATAAAGGTCAAAGACAGTGTCAGCATTCATCCGGCCCGCGGGCCAGTCGATCGTCATCTCGCCCTTACTGCGCATGAAGCGTCGCTTCGGCAGCCGCTCCATCGCTGCATGGTGGTCCTCCACCGACGAAAGAACGCTTCGATGACAGCGCGGCCGGCCTATCCAGCGGTAGTGGATGTCAACCCAAAGCGACCGAGCAGGCCCTTGGATCAGAGGGGCGCGAAGGGTCAAATGCATCCCGACGAATGCAACGGGCCCACCACCGAAACTGTTGCCTGTGCAGGATCCGGCGTAGAACTCCAGCGGGTGCTCGCTCATCGCTCCATCTTCAGCCGCACTTCGAATAGCCGCAGTCGAGGCAGACCTCGCAGCCGTCGCGCAGCTGGGTATTGAAACTGCCGCAAGTAGGGCAACTCGCCGGGGCCGGGCCGTCGGCGGGGCGGTGGGCATGATCGGTGCCAAGCGGCGCGACCGCCTCCTCGCTCGCACGCGCATCGATCAGCCCGGCGCGCCCCTCCATATAGCCGATCTCCACCAAGTGCCGCTCGATCACGCCACCGATCGCGGCGAGGATCGAGGGCACGTAGCGCCCCTTCATCCAGGCGCCGCCGCGCGGGTCGAAGACCGCCTTCAGCTCCTCCACCACAAAGGAGACATCGCCGCCGCGCCGGAAGACCGCCGAGATCATCCGCGTGAGCGCCACGGTCCAGGCATAGTGCTCCATGTTCTTCGAATTGATGAAGATCTCGAAGGGCTGACGCCCCGCTTCGGTGACGATGTCGTTCATGGTGACATACATCGCATGCGGGCTGTCGGGCCATTTCAGCTTGTAGGTCACGCCTTCCAGCGTCTCGGGCCGGTCAAGCGGATCGGCCGAGAGAAGCCCAGTCTGGCGTTCTGGCAGCGTCGCGACCGCCTCGGCGGGCTCCACCGGCCCAGACCCTGGCTCCTCAGTTGATCGCTCGGCAGGCTCTACGCTCAGCACCGATCCCGTTACCGCGTTCGGGCGATAGGTCGTGCAGCCCTTGCAGCCCTGCTCATACGCGTCGAGGTAGACCGCCTCGAAATCCTCGAAGCTGATATTCTCGGAGAGGTTGACGGTCTTCGAGATCGAGCTGTCGACCCAGCGCTGCGCCTCAGCCTGCATTGCTATATGATCGGACGGGCTGAGATCCTCCGCCGTGATGACATGATCGGGCAGGGGCGCATCGCCATGCAGCGCGCGCCAGACCGAAACCGCGTGATCCTGCACCTCTTCGCTCGCCTCGCTCCCATTCGGCAGTCGCACGCGGCGGGTGTAGGAGAGCGCAAAGATCGGCTCGATCCCCGAAGAAACGTTCCCCGCAAAAAGCGAGATCGTCCCGGTCGGCGCGATCGACGTCAGAAGCGCATTACGGATGCCGTGTTTTGCGATCTTGTCACGTGTCGTCTCCTGCAGATCGGCGGGCTGCTCGGCTGCCAGGAACGGCTCGGCCTCGAACAGGGGAAAGGCGCCCTTCTCTGCGGCGAGATCGGCCGACGCGTCATAGGCCGCGTCGCGGATCGCCCTAAGCCAGCGTCCCGTCTGCGCAACGGCCTCTGCGCTGCCATAGCGCAGCCCCGCCATGGCGAGCGCATCGGCAAGGCCCGTGACCCCGAGACCGATACGCCGCTTGGCCATCGCTTCACGCGCCTGCGCCTCCAGCGGAAAGAGCGAGGCATCGACGACATTGTCCATCATCCGTACCGATGTCGCGACCAGCTGGGCCAGTTCGGCGGCATCGATGCCCGCGCTTTCCGAGAACGGATTGCGGACCAGCGCGGCAAGGTTGATCGAGCCCAGAAGGCAGGCGCCATAGGCCGGCAGCGGCTGCTCGCCACAGGGATTAGTCGCAGCGATGGTCTCGCAATAGGCGAGGTTGTTTGCGGTGTTGACCCGGTCGATGAATATCACGCCGGGCTCGGCGTAGTCGTAGGTTGCGCGCATGATCTGCGCCCAGAGAGCACGCGCACGGATGGTGCGGTAGACCTGCCCCTCGAAGACCAGATCCCAGTTACGATCCTCCCTCACGGCAGTCATGAACGCATCGGTCGCGGCGACCGATACATTGAAGTTCCGCAGGCGCGCCGGATCAGCCTTGGCCGCCACAAACGCCTCGATATCCGGATGATCGCAGCGCAGCACCGCCATCATCGCGCCACGGCGTGACCCGGCCGACATGATCGTGCGGCACATCGCGTCCCACACATCCATGAACGACACCGGTCCAGAGGCATCGGCACCCACCCCCGCGACACGTGCACCTTGCGGCCTTAGGGTTGAGAAATCGTAACCGATACCGCCCCCCCGCTGCATGGTCACCGCCGCCTCGCGCAAATGATCGAAGATTGCGGGCAGGTTATCGGGGATCTCACCCATGACGAAGCAGTTGAAAAGCGTCACTTCTCGGCCTGTTCCGGCACCGGCGAGAATGCGTCCAGCGGGCAGGAAGCGAAACCCTTCCAGTGCCGCGCGGAACCGCGGCTGCCATTGCCCAGGATCGAGCTCGACCGCCGAAAGCGCCGCGGCGACACGGTCCCAGGTCGCGGCCACATCCACATCGACAGGATCACCGCCCGGCGCCTTGAGTCGGTACTTCATGTCCCAGATCTGTTCGGCAATCGGGGCGCTGAATGCGTTCATTGTGGGCTCCCGTTAACGGAACATTTAGCGAACATCTTTATCCCCAAGTCGTGGCGGAAGATAGTGCCCATCGCGCCCAAGGCACAGAAAGAAGGAGCTCGAAATGCGCTGAGCATTATTGGCGTCGGCACGTCAAAACACACACAGACCAAACCAGCGGCGGAGACGGCACGCTCCGCGGATGAGGCTGCGAGCATTCGCGGCACTTCAGCTCAGGGCTGGCTGGGTCTCTGGCTGGGTCTAGCGTTTAACGCGGCCGGACGAAGGTAGAGCCGGGTGTTGTTTTCCCCGCTTGGCCCCTGCCGGCTTGGTCGCCGGCTTGGTCTCTGCCGCCATGGTTTTTGTCACTGCGACAGTGGTGCCTGTCTGGTCGCGCCCACGCCGCGTGCCGCCGCCAGGTACATCAGCCAACCCAAGCTGGTCGCGAAGCACGCGGGGTCGCACCTCCTCGACCGCGCCGGTGGAGAGATCACCGAGCTGGAAAGGACCGTAGCTGATGCGGATCAGGCGGTTGACGCCGAGACCAACGGCCTCCATCGCGCGGCGGATCTCGCGGTTGCGCCCCTCGCGCAGGCCAACGGTCAGCCAGGCATTGGCCCCCTGCTGGCGGTCGATGGAGACACTCATGGGCTGAAAACGCTCTCCATCGACGGCAATGCCGTCTCGAAGCGGCTGGAGCACGGCATCAGTGGGTGCGCCGTGCACACGCACGCGGTATCGGCGCAACCAGCCGGTGGAAGGGAGTTCGAGACGGCGTTTCAGATCGCCGTCATTGGTGAGGAGAAGCAGACCCTCGGATGCGAGATCAAGCCGTCCGACGGACACAACGCGCGGCATCGTCTCGGGCAAACGGTCGAAAACCGTGGCGCGACCCTGTTCGTCCCGCGCGCTCGTCACAAGGCCCGCAGGCTTGTGATAGCGCCAAAGGCGTGGCGGTTCGGGTTCGGAGAGGGCACGACCATCGACCTCCACACGATCTTGCGCCGTGACGTTAAGCGCCGGGCTGTCGATGCGCCGCCCATTGACGCGAACGCGGCCCGCTTCAATCAAGCGCTCGGCATCGCGGCGCGATGAGACACCGGCGCGGGCGATCCGCTTGGCGATGCGCTCACCCTCGGGCGTGGACGACACTTCGGCTGTCCTCGAGGTGCGCGCCGTCGCTGGCGGCGGTTTCGCCGCCGATGGCCGGGACGCCCCGGCCCCGGCGTTCTTCAGAGAACGGGCGCCATCAGGATCGGGCGCCGCCCGCGACCCGTCGCGCCCGTGCGGCTTATCCTGTGCGCCTTGACCCTGGCGGCCCCGCTGATCATGTCCTGCCATGGTGCTCTCCTGCCGCGCAGCTCCGCCTTGGACCTTGCCCTCGAATGGGTCAAGCTCGCGCTCATGCAGTTCAACAGCCACATGCCCCGCGCCCTGGCCGAGGCCGAGGCGGCCGGCCTGCGGGGCGAAACCCCGGTCGGCGCCGTCGTGAGCGCGCCTGACGGGACAGTGCTCGCCGCCGCCGGCAACCGGGTGCGCGAACTCGCCGATCCCACGGCCCATGCCGAAATCCTCGTGATCCGCGCTGCCGCAGCGCATCTCGGCAGCGAAAGGCTGACGGGATGCACCTTAACGGTGACGCTAGAGCCTTGCGCGATGTGCGCCGGCGCGATCGCCCATGCGCGGATCGCACGCCTGTTCTACGGCGCCGATGATCCGAAAGGTGGCGGCGTCGCCCACGGCGCGCGGGTTTTCGCCCAGCCAACCTGCAATCACCGCCCCGAGGTTTATGGTGAGATCGACGCAACCCGCTCGGCTGCACTGCTGCGCCAGTTCTTCGCAGCACGCCGCGGAATGGTGGCAGGCGAGGGAAATGGACGATAAATCATCAGCATGGATAAGTTAGAGACTGACGTGCTGGTAGCTGGCGGCGGCATCGCAGGGCTGTCGGTGGCGGCACGCCTCGCCGCCGCCGGGCACCGCGTGCTCTGCGCCGATCCGAAACCCGAGGCCAGCGACCCGGCGGCGGAGGCGTCAGCCGACCGGCGTACCACCGCCTTTCTCATGCCGAGCATGGAGAGTTTTCGCCGCGCCGGCGCCTGGCCGCGCATGGCGCCCGAGGCGACACCCCTGGCCGAGATGCGAATCGTCAGCGCCGAGGGCGGCAGCGGGATGGCCGCCGGCGCGGCGCCGGTCACCCGGGCAGAGGCAGGTTTTGCCGCGCGCGAACTAGGCAGCGACACGCCCTTCGGCTTCAATATCCGCAACATGATAGCACGCGCGGCCCTGGCCGAGGCCTTGCAAGACAGCCCGCATGGCCAGTTGGCGAGCGGCGTCAGCGTCGAACGCGTCATACCACGGCGCGATGACGCGGTCGCGCGGCTGAGCGACGGGCGCCGCGTCAACGCCCGGCTGGTAATCGCCGCCGACGGGCGTGATAGCCAGTTGCGCGATGCGGCGGGCATCCCTGTGCGGCGCTGGGCGCATCCGCAGAAAGCGCTCGTCCTGACCATCACCCATCCCGAGCCGCATGACGGCGTCTCGACCGAGTTTCATCGGCCCGGCGGGCCGCTGGTGCTGGTGCCGCTGCCGAATATTGGGGGGCAGCCGGCCTCGTCGGTCGTCTGGGTCAACAGCCCCGAGCGGGCGGATACGCTCATGGCCATGGAGGACGGTGCGCTCTCGGCAGCGCTCACCGCCGAGACCATGGGCCGCTTCGGCGCACTCACCCTCGCGGGCAAGCGGGCGGTCTGGCCCGTCATCAGCCAGATTGCGCTGCGTCTCGATGGCGAACGGTTGGCACTGGTGGGCGAGCCTGCCCATGTCGTGCCGCCCACCGGTGCACAGGGCGCCAATCTCAGCATCGCCGATGGCGAGGCACTGGCGTCTCTCGTGGCCGAGCGTGCCGCGGCGGGCGGCGATATCGGCGCGCCCGACCTGCTCTCGGCCTATAGCCGCGCCCGCATGCCAGATATCGCGCTCCGCGTTGGTGGGACCGAATTGCTGAACCGGATCGCGCACACGGCCAATGCGCCGCTGATCGGTCTCCGGTCGCTCGGCGTCGGCGCGATCGCCCGCGTTCCGGCACTGCGACGCGCCCTCATGCGCACGGGTCTCGGCGGCTGAGCATGCGCGCGATACTGTCGAGGAGACCGCGCAGCTTGAGCATCTGATCCGGCAGAGACGGGCCCGATTGGCCCTTTCCCTGCCATTTCTGATCGAAACCGCACCGAAAGCCTCACCAAGCGGTTGCAAAATACGGGCTTTTCGTCGGTGAAGTTTGCGCAGCGTCACCTGTGCGCGTACCGTTTCAGCACGTATCGGAGAAGGGGGATCCCGATGGCTGAACAGAGTGCGACTCGTACGCGTGTGAAATCCTTCGTGATCGGCGGCCTCTGCGTCGTGATCGCGGCACTGGTGTTCTTCATCTTTGGCGGCAGCCTCGTGGGCTGACGTCCCGCCACGAGAGGGCATAAGGCACGGCGAAGGGCGCTCCGACCGGGGCGCCCTTTTTTCGTGGGCGCAGAACCGCTGCGCGCCGGCTGTCTGACGCAGAAAGGGCGACCTCGGGGAGGCCGCCCTTTCGCCGTCGTCAGGGGCTCAGTCTTTAGACCTGCTCGAAGGTTCTGCCCGCTCCCTGATCCGACGCCGGGGGGTGTTCTTGAGCGGGGCCGGCAGACGCTGGACCGGCCCCACTCGCCTCACCCCCAACTCCATATTATGGGGATGCCTCAGGCGTTTGGTGTGTCGCGACCATCGGGTTCCTTCGCTACGCCCTTAAAAGGGCCGGCGCTCTTCTTCTTCTCCATCCACTGACCGTTACGCTCATTGCGCTTCTGCCAACGGCCATCACCATGTTGGTGCTGCGTGCGACCAGTCACAGCACCACGCCGGAAGTTGTTGCCCGTGTTCTTTGCCATGTGATCCGCTCCGATCAGCTGCAGCCGCTCGTGGCGCCGCAGGTGTTGCACTTGAGACAGGTGCCGTTGCGCACGAGGGTGAAGTTCCCGCATTCGCCGCAGGCATCGCCCTCGTAACCCTTCATCCGGGCCTCCGCGATGCGGTCAAGGACGGCGGTCGCCACCTGCCCCACAGCGGGCGCGGCGCCCGCCAGCCCTGCCGCATGGCTTTCCACCGCCGCCAGCGCCGCGGCCGCGGGCGTGGCGAGGTTGTCGGCGCTCACCGGCGCCTGCCCGCCCGGCAGCACCACCAACTGCTGCGGCGCGCGGCCCCGCAGATAGCCGGTCGAGGCGACCTGGCGCACCAGCGCGATCGCGGAGCTCGCGCTCTCCTCCTCAGGCTCGTTCAGCGCGCTTTCCTTCTCGCCGCCGCCCATCTCGTCAAAGCGCGGCCCCTCCATGGGCACATGGGCAAGGTCGGTGCGGTCGAGATAGCTGACCGCCAGTTCGCGGAAGATGTAGTCAAGGATCGAGGTCGCGTTCTTGATGCTGTCATTGCCCTGCACCATTCCCGCCGGCTCGAACCGGGTGAAGGTGAAGGCCTCGACGAACTCCTCCAGCGGCACGCCGTATTGCAGGCCGACCGAGACGGCGATGGCGAAGTTGTTCATCATCGCGCGGAAGGCGGCGCCCTCCTTGTGCATGTCGATGAAGATCTCGCCCAGCTTGCCCTCGGCCGTCTCGCCGGTGCGGAGATACACCTTGTGCCCGCCGACGACGGCTTTCTGGGTATAGCCGCGGCGGCGATCCGGCATCTTCTCGCGGTTGCCGCGTGTGTCGGCACCCTCTCGGATGATCACCTTCTCGACGATCTTCTCGACCACGGTCTCCACGCGCGCGGCGGGGGCCGCCTCGGCCAGGTCGTCGGCATCATCCTCGATCAGCGCGGCGGACAGCGGCTGGCTGAGCTTGGAGCCGTCGCGGTAAAGCGCATTGGCCTTGGTGCCGAGCGAGTGGCTGAGCTTGTAGGCCGCCAGGCAGTCCTCGATCGAAGCCTCGTTCGGCATGTTGATCGTCTTGGAGATCGCGCCCGAGATGAACGGCTGGGCCGCCGCCATCATGCGGATATGGCTCTCGTAACTGAGGAACCGCTTGCCCTTCTTGCCGCAGGGATTGGCGCAGTCGAAGACGTGCAGGTGCTCGGGGTCGAGGCCCGGCGCGCCCTCCAACGTCATCGTCCCGCAGACATAGGTGTTGGCGGCGTCGATCTCGGCCGCTGAAAAACCCAGGTGGCGGAGCAGATCGAAGGTCGGGTCGACCAGCTTCTCCGCCGGCACGCCCAGCGTCTCGGTCAGGAACTCGGCACCCAGCGTCCACTGGTTGAACACAAATTTGATGTCAAAGGCCGAGCCGAGCGCGTCCTCGACCTTGCTGATCTCATCCGGGCCGAAGCCCACACCGATCAGCCGTTCGTGGTCGATGGCGGGTGAGCCCGACAGCGTGCCGCGACCAACCGCATAGGCGATGATCTGCTCTATCGAGTTGTCGCCGTAGCCCAGCTGCGACAGCGCCTTCGGCACCGAGCGGTTGATGATCTTGAAATAGCCGCCGCCGGCAAGCTTCTTGAACTTCACCAGCGCAAAGTCGGGCTCGATCCCGGTCGTGTCGCAGTCCATCACAAGCCCGATGGTGCCGGTCGGCGCGATGACGCTGGCCTGCGCATTGCGGTATCCGTGCTGCTCGCCAAGCGCCAGCGCCGCATCCCAAGCGAGGCGCGCCCGCTCGACCAGCCGCGGATCCGGGCAGGATGCGGCATCGAGGGCGACGGGCAGCGTGCGCACGTCCTCATAGCCCTCAGCCTCGCCATTGGCCGCGCGGCGGTGGTTGCGCATGACGCGCAGCATGCTCTCGGCGTTGCGCTGGTAGCCCGGGAAGGGCCCGACCTCGCCCGCGATCTCAGCCGAGGTGGCGTAGCTGACACCCGTCAGGATCGCGCTCAGCGCACCACAAAGCGCCCGGCCCTCGTCGCTGTCATAGCCGAAGCCATTGGTCATCAGCAGGCCGCCGATATTGGCGTATCCCAGACCCAGCGTGCGGTAGTCGTAGGAGCGCTGAGCGATCTCCTTGGACGGAAACTGCGCCATCAGCACCGAGGTCTCGAGCGTCAGCGTCCAGAGGCGCACGGCATGCTCGTAGGCCTCGACATCGAAGCCGTCGTCGCTGTCGAACTGCATCAGGTTCAGCGAAGCGAGGTTACAGGCTGTGTCGTCCAGGAACATGTATTCCGAGCACGGGTTCGACGCGCGGATCGGCCCGTCGGCCGGGCAGGTGTGCCAGTCGTTGATCGTGTCGTGGAACTGCACGCCGGGATCGGCGCAGGCCCAGGCGGCCTGCCCGATCTTGTCCCACAGCGCGCGCGCATCGACCGTCTTGGCCACGGCGCCCGTCGTGCGGTTGACCAACGGCCAGGGCCGGCCCTCCTCGACCGCCTCAAGGAAGCCGTCGGTGATGCGCACCGAGTTGTTCGAATTCTGGCCCGAAACGGTGAGGTAGGCCTCGCTGTCCCAATCGGTGTCGAGCACCGGGAACGAGATCGAGGTCACGCCCTGGCGGGCATACTGGATGCACTGCTTTGCCATGGCATCGGGGATCATTGCCCGGCGCGCGGCCTTCAGCGCGTCCTTCAGCTGCGGGTTCTTCTTCGGCTCGAAGGCATCCGCCTCGGCGCCGTCCCAGCCATGGATCGCAGTAAAGATCTCACCTAGCGCCTTTTCATGCGCCTTGGTGCCAGCGACCAGCGCGCTGACCTTGTGCTCTTCGCGAAGCTTCCAGTCGATGAAGGCCTCGATATCCGGGTGATCCATGTCGCAGATCACCATCTTGGCCGCGCGCCGCGTGGTGCCGCCCGACTTGATCGCCCCGGCCGCCCGGTCCCCGATCTTGAGGAAGGACATCAGACCCGAGGAGCGACCACCGCCGGCCAGGCTCTCGCCCTCGCCGCGCAGTGCCGAGAAATTGGTGCCCGTGCCCGAGCCGTATTTGAAGAGGCGCGCCTCGCGGGTCCAGAGATCCATGATCCCGCCCTCGTTCACCAGGTCGTCGGCGACGGACTGGATGAAGCAGGCATGGGGCTGCGGGTGCTCATAGGCGCTGTCCGACGCCACCAGCTTGCCCGAGCGGTAGTCGACGTAGAAATGACCCTGGGAGGGACCGTCGATGCCGTAAGCCCAATGCAGGCCGGTGTTGAACCACTGGGGCGAGTTCGGCGCCGCCATCTGGCGCGCCAGCATGTAGCGCATCTCATCGAAATAGGCCTGAGCGTCGGCCTCGCCGGTGAAATAGCCGCCCTTCCAGCCCCAATAGGTCCAGGCGCCGGCCAGCCGGTCGAACACTTGACGCGCCGAGGTCTCGCCGATGTAGCGCTCGTCCTCCGGCAGCTCAGCCAGCGCCTTCTCGTCCGGCACGCTGCGCCACAGGAACTGCGGCACGCCCTTCTCGCGCACCGGCTTTAGCCGCGCCGCCACGCCGGCCTTGCGGAAGTATTTTTGCGCCAGCACATCGGCCGCCACCTGGCTGAAGTTCGCCGGGACGTCGAAACCTTCCAGCTTGAACACCGTCGACCCGTCAGGATTGCGGATCTCGGAAGTCGCCGTGCGGAACGGCACAGCCTCGTAGGGTGATTGTCCATCGGTCGTAAAGCGACGTGCGATCTTCATGGCCCTGCCCCTCGTCCCGACCCGGCACAGCTTCCGCGGCGGCGCAACCGGCGCCGTCGGCAGCAACCAGATGCGGCCTATCGTCTTTGTTGTGGTGGTGGGGGAGGATACCCCCATCCGATCCCCGCGACACCATTTGTAGTGGGTGCGTCGCTTCGAACCCCAAGATTGAGGGAATCGTTACGCAGGTCAACCCGAAATCCACCATATCTGGTGTTCAAGCGATCTGAGACCGCCATGTGTTGTGATTGCCTCAGGTGCGGGCCGCCGTTGGGCAAAGAAACCTCAGTATCTCAGTGGATTGAGGGCGACACCGGACACGGGACTTCAGCCCATAGCGGTCGCAGCGATTGCGGAAGATCAGTCGGGATCGCAACCCAAGTGCCCGGCCCTAAATGAAGCGCTATGCTGCCTGTCGGAAAGTCGCGTGAGGCATGCATCGCTGAGCGACCTCGGCGCCCATCTTGAGGCGACGCGGCGACCACGTGACCGCCTTCGCGCAGGCGCCTCTGGCCCGAGCGGTGGGGTCGACAAAGCGCCCCTGGGGCACAGTCAATCAGAGAACAGCCTGACCTCCTGGCGCACCGGGCTGAAGCCTATGCGCTGGTACAGGCCGAGGGCGCGCGGGTGGTCGAGCGTGCAGGTATTGACCGTCACTCGCACCGTCCCTGGCGTAGCCCAGGCTGCATCGACCGCGGTTGCCAACAGCCAATGGCCAAGGCCGCGCCCGATCGCCTGGGGCACGAGGCCGAAATAGGCCAGATCCGTCACGCCAAGCCTGCGGTGGTCGAGCATGAAGAACCCACCGGGCCAGCCGTCGACCATCAGCGTGTGGATGCGCACCTGCGGATCACCCACGAAGGCCTCGAGATCGGCCCTGGGCGCCTTCAGCCAATCGCTCCACTGCCAGGCGGCGCCCACGGTGCGATAGAGGTAGAGAAACCAGTCGACCGGCGGTGCCTCGGCGGCAAGAATCGCGAGCGCGGCACCCGTCGGTGCCGGCGGAATGGGAACACGCGGGCGCGCGGACATCTCAAGATAGGTGACGGTGTAGCTCTCGCCGCTCATGGCGCCCCTGCAGCCTCGGCACTAGCCACCAGAAGTCTCGGGTGGCTTGGCCGGCCCTGTCTCCACGGCGAGATCGGGATAGAGACCCCATTCCGCCCAGGACCCGTCATAGACCGCGTTGCGCCCATGGCCGAGGCGCGTCAGCGCGAGCGTCAGGATGCAGGCGGTCACGCCGGTGCCGCAACTGGTGACCACCGGGCGGGAGAGATCGACGCCCGCTTCCTCGAAGGCCGCGCGGAGCGCGTCATTGTCCTTCACCGTCTGGTCGTCGTTCAGCAGCGTCCGGTAATGCACGTTCATCGAACCCGGGATATGGCCCGAGCGCAGCCCTGGGCGCGGCTCGACTTCCTCGCCGGCGAAACGGCCGGGCGAGCGGGCATCGACGATCTGCTCCTCGCCAAGCTTTACCTGAAGCGCCACCTGCGTGACGTCGCGCACCATCGAGGCGTCGCGCCGGGCAGTGAAATGGCGGTCGCGCGGGTCGGGCGCGTCTTCCTCGACCGGTCGGCCCTCGGCGATCCATTTCGGCAGGCCACCATCCAGCACCGCGACGTCCTTGTGGCCGAAGAGACGAAAGGTCCACCAGACACGGGCCGCGGAGAACAGGCCCTTCTGGTCGTAGACGACGACGCGGTGTCCATCGCCGATCCCCATCGCGCGCACCCGGCTCACGAATTTCGAGATCGGCGGCAGCATATGAGGCAGGCTGGAATGCGGGTTCGAGATCTCGGAGATGTCGAAGAAACGGGCGCCGGGAATGTGCGCTGCCAGATACTCGGCACGCGGGTCGAGCCCTTCGTCGGGCATGTAATAGGACGCATCGATCACGCGCACATCAGGCGCACCCAGACGGCTTGCCAGCCACTCGGTCGAGACAAGCGTCGCCTCTTCGGTTCCGGGTCCGGTCGCCATCGCATCCTCCCTCCGCGCGATCCCTGCTCTAGTCCGGGGTCGGTGCCGTGGCAACTGCGCGGGGGAAGGCTTGGGGGAAGGCTTGGGGAAACGAAGCGGAATCGCGGCTGGTCGCCGCGATACGATGTGCATTGGCGTAAACGCCGCCTCGTTGTTCGGTCGGGTCGTCGATCAGTCGGGGAGATCAGGCCCGGCGGAAACTCATTTTCTGGCCCGCCAGGCTGTCGGGGTGACCATGCCAGGCATAGAGCAGCAGCGCAGGGTTGCGGTTGCCCACGGTGATGCGGTGGCGCCGGCCGGCGGGGTTGAACAGCATCGAGCCCGGCATGAACACGCCATCGTCGTTCTGGCTGACGGCACCCGACAACACGACATAGCTCTCGGCGATGTCATGGGCGTGGGCTGGGTAGATGGTGCCCGGGGCGAACAGCACCTGGCCGATGATGACCTCGGATGTCTCGATCGGGCCGAAGGGCCCGGCGAACTCGCACCAGGCGAAGTTCTCGATCAGCCCCCGCGGCACCCGGTCGTAGCCGTATTGCCAGGCGAGGCGATCGGCGACGTTGTGGATCGCGGTCACCGTAGGCTCGCAGATGCTGCGTCGCCCCACATCGAACGCCCGGGTCAGATGCTTGTTCACCGGCCGCTGTTCGGGCACGCGCTCCAGCACGGCGGCATTCGCCTTCATCGCGCGGCTGATCGCCTCGCGGACCCGGCGCTGGTGGCTGCGGATCGCCTCGGACCCGCCGGCACCGGTCGAGCGATAGAGCTCATAGACCTCGTGCAGCAGATAGCGCCAGTCGGGCACATCGCGCAGTCGGGTCTGCATAGGCCCGTGGCTGAGGCCGCCATGGGTCGCGCGCTCGGGATACGTGCCATCCATGGCGCCATCCATCCTCGTCTGGCCATCAGGGTTGCCGGAATGCGCCCCATCGCGCCGCCGCAGATGTCGCGGAAGACGTGAGTTTTCAAGGGCCCACGCCGTCTTGCCGCAGTATCGGTTGCGAATGGCACCTGTTCACGACGCCATCCGCGGCGATGGGGACGACAGCGCGCCTCGGTTCAGCCGATCAAGATCGAGACGCGGCGGTTCTGCCGCCCCTTCTTCTCGATCTTGCCGAGGCTGATCGCACCGATCTCGCCAGTGCGGCGCACATGGGTTCCGCCGCAGGGCTGCAAGTCGACGGTCGCCTCGCCCATGCCGATGCGCACCAGCCGCACGCGCCCCTCACCCATGGGCGGTTTCACGGTCATGGTCTTCACAAGGCCAGGATTGGCCTCAAGCTCGGCATCGGTGATCCACTCGGTGCTCACCGGGTGATCGCCTGCGATCAGTGCCTGCAGGCGCGCTTCGAGATCGGCTTTCTCGCCCGGTGCATCGGGCATGTCGAAATCGAGCCGGCCCTTCTCGGCGCCGATCGCCCCGCCGGTCACCGGCAGCGGGATCACGACCGAGAGCAGATGCAGCGCCGTGTGGCAGCGCATGTGGCGCAAGCGCCGCTCCCAGTCGAGCACCGCCTCCACTGCAGCTCCGACCGGTGGGTTGGCCGCCCCCTCGACCGGCAGATGGGCGATTCCGTCCGCGTGCTTGAGGGTATTGGCAATCGCGGTCTCGCCCCCCTCCCAGACGAGCCTGCCGGTATCGCCGGGCTGCCCACCGCCCATGGCATAGAACACCGTCCGATCCAGCACGACGCCGCCGTCGTCGGTCACCGCGGTGACGGTCGCCCTGCAGCGGTCAAGGTAAGCATCATCGCGAAACAGCGGCTCGGTCATCACGGTCTCCTGCGCTTTGGGCCACGTCGCTCTGCACCCAGCGGCGGCGGACTGCAACGGCTGCGGCAGAGCCGCGTCTAACGGCCATCGCCACCACCGTCGCCGATACCCGCGCCATCCCCATCGCCATCAGGAACGCCTGCCGGGTTCATCGCCTGCGCCACGTCTTCGGGGTGGTCTCGGGCGGGATCGCCCGGGGTGGGCAGCGCGGGGTGCTCCAGCGCAACGCGGGTCTGCTGGACGGGGATGACGATCCCGGCCTCGGCAAAACGGCGGTGGATCTCGAAATAGAAGTCCGACTGGCAGTTGAGGATCCAGTTCACGTCGCGCAGTACGGCGCGCACCTCGAACAGCATCGCGTAGTCGGAATAGCCGCGGAACAGCACGAAGGGCTGCGGGCGACGGAGGACCATGGGATGGGCGCGTGCGACCTCGAGCATGATCCGCTCCACTTCGCGCGGGTCGGCATCCATGGCGACCTTGACCGCGACGATGATCCGGCCGTTGAGGTTGTTGTGCGTCCAGTTGATCACGGTGGAGCCGATCAGCTCTTGGTTTGGCACGATCAGCGCCGCGCGGTCGAAGGTCTCGATGATGGTCGCGCGCACCTGGATGCGTTTCACATAGCCCATGCCCGAGGCCAGCTGCACCCAGTCGCCCGCCTTGATCGGCCGCTCGATCAGCAGGATCAGCCCGGAGACGAAGTTCGACACCACCGTCTGCAAGCCGAAACCGATGCCGACCGATAAGGCACCGGCGACGATCGCGAGATTGGAGAGGTCGAGGCCGGTCGCCGTGACCGCCGCGAGACCGGCCAGGATCACGCCAAGATAGCCGATCCCTGCCGTGACGGCGGCGCGTCCCCCGGCGTCGAGCCCCGTCACAGGGAGGACCGAGCGCGCCAGAACCAGCCGGATCACGTTGGTGATCAGGTAGATGATGGCGAAGACGCCGATGAAGACGAAGAAATCGAGCGGTTGGAAGCGCAGATCGCCGACGGTCACACCGGTGCGCACGAGCTGCCAGCCGGCCAGCAGATCGCCGCTGGTCGCCCCCCAAATGAGCGCAATCAGCGGCACCGCCGCGCAGACCAGGACAAAGCCCACCATCACCGGGATCAGACGTAGGCGGCGTGAGGGGACCTGATCGCTGCCCTGGGCACCAACGGTTTGGGCGCTCGCCGTTTGGGCGCCACCCGTCTGGGTGCCACCCGTTTGGGCAGCTCCTGTTGGCGCGCCGCCTTGGGCCGGATTGACCATCACGCTTTCAACCGCCGAACGGACGACAGTGAAGAGCAGCACGAAGACGCCGATGAGCGCGGCGGTCGCAAGCGGGTTGTAGAAGATGAAGCGCGAGGCTGCGAAATACCCCGCGACGGCCAGCACCGGTGCTGTTACGGCAACGCCAAGCAGGAGGAAGCGACCGATCTCGATCAGCGAGATGCCGACGCCGCGCTCTTCCGGCTCGGCATCTGCGTTCTCGGAGGGATCGTTGTCAGGTTCGACGGGCGTCGCCGGCTGCACCCGGCCGATGGCGCGTTCAAAGCGCCAGAGTGCGAGGCCGCCGAAGCTCAGCAGCACCAAGTTGGCGAGTGTGGAACTCTCGAAGGCCAGGTCGACGGTATCGGCCTCGGCCGCGAAAGGGCCGTCGAGCCCGTAGACCGCCGCGAGCACCAGGCTCCAGCGCGTGGCGCTGGCGGCGCAGCGGTCATCGAGGTTCGAGAGCCTGAGCGCCGGCAGGCGGGGCGCAAAAAACGCCGTGGCGAGCGCGAAAGTCGCGACGAAGATGCTGGCCGCTCCGGCAAGCGACAGGATCAGCGCCTGGCCGCGGGGGCCGAGAAGACCCGACTGGACGAACAGCAGCGCGATCACCGTCACCGCGAGCGCGGGCAGCAGCAGGCGCGAGGCCGTCAGACCGATGCCGACGAGGATGCGCCGCGAGGCCGGCATCTCGTCATGCACGAGCCCCGAGAGCCGATCGGTCAGCGCCCGGCGGGCCATCGCCAGCGCGACGCCGATGAAGATCGCCACCACGAAGGGGCCAAGAAGGCGCAGCCCCACCGCTCCCGGCGCCATGCTCTCGGCTTCCAGCGCGCGGGCGGTTTCGCGCTGGAGCGTGCTGGCGAGATCGGCGAAACCGGCGAGCGCGCCGCGGATCATCGACGGGGCGAGCGGGCTTGTCTCGCGCGTGGTCAGGCGATTGGTCAGGATCTGGCGGCGAAGGTCGTTGACCCGGTCGATCAGCGCCACCGCACGGGCATCGGCCTGGTCGAGACGGAGCGACAGGGCCTCCACCTCGGCAAGCTGTCCGGTGAGCGCACCCCGTTCCTGAGCGACACTCTCGGCCTCGACCATGCCCTCGCCCGGCGGCGGGCCAAGCGCCTCGAGTTGTTGGCGGAGCGGCGCCATCTCCTGCTCGAGCCGGTCTTTCAGCGGGGGAATGCGATCGCGCTGTGCCGTCAGCGTTCGCAGCATCGCCGGCAGATCGTCGGTTTCGGTGTCGCGGTCGGCAATCATCGCCTCGATCCGCGTCGCCTCGCGGTCGAAGCTGTTGATCGCGATGCCGGGCGCCGGCAGCGGGGCGTCGTTCTGCGCCAGCGCCTGCGGCGCGGCGAGCAGCAGGAACAGCAACCCGATCAGCGCAACCGCGATCAAGCGCATGGCGCCGGCCCCGCTGCCGGATCGCCCTGCCCGCCGGCGCCCAGGGCTGATCGCTGCCATGGCGCCAGACGCGCGCATCAGGCGTCGGCAAAGACGGTGGGCAGATCGGCCGGACGGGCGTCGAGCCAGTCGGGCACAGGCAGGCCCTTCTCGGCCAGAAACGCCGCGTTGTAGAGCCTGCTTTGATACCGCGTGCCGTAGTCGCACAGGATGGTCGCGAGGGTGTGGCCCGGGCCCATGGCCTTGGCCAGCCTGACGGCACCGGCGATGTTGATGCCCGAGGAGAGCCCGAGGCAGAGCCCCTCTTCGCGGAGCAGGTCGAAGGTGATCTTCAACCCCTCCGCATCCGCGATCTGGAAGGGATGGTCGACCGCCAGCCCCTCCAGATTGGCGGTGATGCGGCCCTGCCCGATCCCTTCCGAGATCGAGGAGCCCTCTGCCTTGAGCTCGCCGTGGGCGTAGTAGTGGTAGAGGGCGGCGCCCATCGGATCGGCGAGGCCGATCTTGATGTCGGCGCGGCGCGCCCGCAGCCCCTCGGCGACGCCGGCCAGCGTGCCGCCCGAGCCCACGGCGCAGATGAAACCGTCGATCTTGCCGCCGGTCTGCTCCCAGATCTCGGGCGCCGTGGTCTCAATATGGGCCTGGCGGTTGGCGATATTGTCGAACTGGTTGGCAAAGATCGCGCCCTCTGGATGGGTCTTCGCCAGCTGCTCCGCCAGGCGACGCGCGTATTTCACGTAGTTGTTCGGATTGCGAAACGGCACTGCCGGCACCTCGACGAGCTCGGCACCGGCGAGGCGCAGCATATCCTTCTTTTCACGGCTCTGCGTCTCGGGGATCACGATCACGGTCTTGAAACCCATCGCCGCACCGACGAGGGAGAGCCCGATACCGGTATTGCCGGCCGTGCCCTCGACGATCAGGCCACCGGGCTTCAGTTGCCCACGCGCGACCGCGTCCTTAATGATGTAGAGCGCGGCGCGGTCCTTGACCGATTGCCCGGGATTCATGAACTCGGCCTTGCCGAGGATCTCGCAACCGGTTTCCTCGGAGACACGGTTGAGGCGGATCAGCGGCGTGTGACCGATCGCATCGGGCAGGTCCTGATAGACGGTCATCGCGCTTCTCCCTGGTTCTCGCCGGCCGGTGCCGCGGGGCGGGCCGCGCGGGCGGACTTAGGCCGTGGCGCGCGGGACAACAAGGCAACAGCCCCGCGAGAGCACCCGCTTATGCGGCGCGCATGGCAGCATCGCCGCCCGTGGATGGGCCCAGATGCTCCTATCCGCCCTTAATCCCCGCCCAGTATCCCCGCCCAGTCGCGGCGAAGACGTGGGCGCTCCAGCATCAGCCAGAGCAGGAGAAGCTGCGCCGGCGCCGTGTTGACCGCGCCATCGCGGAGCGCCGCCATCGCCGCATCGACGCCAAGGACGATGGTGCGGATATCCTCACCCTCACCGGCCGCCCCGTGCAGCCCGCCCGCGGTGTCCGACAGATCCGCCTCGCCGATCCAGGCGCTCAGATGCTCCGTGACCAGACCCGGCGTGGGGTAGTACCCCGGCAGCGCATGGAGCCGGCCGAGCGAGATGCCCGCCTCTTCCAGCGCCTCGCGGCGGAGCGCGGCTTCCACCCCGGCGTCGTCGTCGATCCGCCCCGCCGGCACCTCGATGCACCAGGGGTTGGGATCGCGCCGCGCCGCAGGCCCTGGCCGGAACTGCTCGATCAACAGCACCCGGTCGCGCTGCGCATCATAGGGCAGCACCGTCACCGCATCGCCCCAGGCCACGGTCAGACGATCGAGCGGCGCGCTCATGCCGCCCGAGAACAGGCGATGGCGGAGAGTGTGGCGGCTGACCGCGAAGAAACCGGTAAAGGGTCGCTCCTCCGCCTCGAAGACCACGTCTTCGCCCAGGTGAAAAGGCTGGCGGATCTCACCCAACACGGGCTGGCTGAGACGCGCCGTGGCCCGTTGGCGCGCCCGGTTCATGATGGCAGGCCAGTAATCGTCGATCCGTTCGACGGGCACGGTCTGGGCAAGCGGCATCAGCTCGGCCGCGGCTTCCAGCGCCACCAGACGGTCGTAACCCTGGCCGTCGGCGCCGTACCAGGCCCCGAAGTCCCAAGGGGCATCGCTGGCGATCAGCTTGTCGGTCGCATCGAAGAACTGAGCCTCGACCGGGCCAGCCTCGGTCTCGACGGTGATGGCACTCAGGCCGTACTCCGCCTCTTCGTAGAACGCGATGGCGCCACGCTCGGCCTCGGTCAGCGGGGTGAAAAGGACGCCCTCGACGTCTTCCCCGGCCGCGTGACGGAGCATGGGATAGCCCTCGCCAGCAACGCGCCGCGTGCCATAGCCCTTGGCCCAAGCCTGACGGATCTCGATACCCGCGACGTGCCGGCCGATCACCGTCTCCAGCAGCGCCCGGTCGCGAAGAGTTCCGAAGAAAAACAGTGTCATGGATCTGCCGTTCCGATCAGAAACGTATCGATGCTCAACGATGCGATTCAGCTCTTATTAAAGTTGCCAAACGGGCTCGGCGCACTTTTTCTCGGAAAGCAGATCCAAACTGCGACCCGGTGCGTATAAGCACCACACGGCGACGAAGGGTTAATCCATCGATAGGCCATCGATACGGGACGACGGCAGAGACGGACGGGACGATGACGATGCATGGGGCGCCCATGGCGCTTTTGACGGATTATGCGAGCGGATCGGCGACGCCGGGGCTGTCGCTGCTGGTCGCGTCGCACTTGACCTACGCGCCCTCGGCCCGGGCGAAAGTGGCCGAAATGGAGCGTTTGGGCGGCGCGTTGTTGCGCGATGCCAAGCCGCGCGATGTCGGCAGCGACCTGCTCGCGCGCACGCTTGGTAAGCTGGATCATTTGCCCTGCGCGCGCGCCGAGGCACGCGTAACACCTCGCCATACCCATGATGACGAACTGGACCGGATGCCGGCGCCCCTGCGCCGGGCGCTCAACGGCACAGCACCGCGCTGGCGCTTCCGCCTGCCCGGCGTGTCGGAGGCGGTGCTCGACAGCTTCGAGGGCGAGCATGTCAGCCTTTTGCGCGCCAGACCCGGCGCGAAAATCCCCCAGCACACGCATGAGGGGCGCGAGGTCACACTGGTCATGCAAGGCGCGCTCGCCGATGGCGACCGCGTGTTCAAGGCGGGCGATGTCGCGGTGAATGACGAGGATGACGACCATCACCCGAGCATCGTCGGCGAGGAGACCTGTGTCTGCCTGATCGTGATGGAAGGGAGCCTGCGCTTTACCGGACGTTTTTCGCGCGCGCTGAACCTTTTGGGGGAATAGGCGCGTAACCCACGGCGAGAAGGGGCGCGCTCACCGCGTGCCCCGGTCAACGCACCCTGCCGAGGGAGACACCCATGCACCGACGTACTCTGATGACCGCGCTGCCGGTGGCAGCGCTCTCGGCCGCGCTGCCGGTTTTCCGCCCTGCGCGCGCGCAGGCCGAGGCGACGGCATTGCGTGAGTTTCGCGTGCTCCGCGCGGGTCGCGACATCGGTCGCCACCGGTTGAGCGCCCGGCAAGACGCCGACGGCTTCGCCCTCGACATCGACATCGAACTCGTTGTCCGGGTGCTCGGCATTGCCGCTTACCGCTACGAGATGAGCGTGGCCGAGCGCTGGTCGGGTGGGCAGCTCGTGCGCCTCGACAGCAAAACCAACGATGACGGTACCGACGATTTCGTGCGCATCCAGCGCGAGGGCGAGGGCTTGGCGGTGGATGGCTCGGGCTTTTCCGGCACCCAACCGGGCGAGGCGGTCGCCACGACCTACCATAGCGTGGACCTGATGCAGCGGCGTCCCTGGCTGTCGTCCCAATCGGGCAAACCGATCGCCATCGACCCGCGCCCCGTGGCGGGCGAGGCCGGTGCCTTTGCCATGGGCGGCGAGCTTGGCAACGTGCTGATCTATGACAGCGCCGGCGACTGGAGCGGCTGCCGCTTCGATGCCGGTGGCGAGCCTGCCGAGTATGCGCTGAGCGAGGCCTCGGGCTCGATTGCAGGCCTCTGGCAGGCTGGCAGCTAGCCCGGGCAGCTCAGGCCGGCCGCGCCCTCACCGCGCAGCCGTCTCACGGACAGGCAAGGCGCGTCACCAGCGCTAGATCCCCGTCAGGCAGGGCCCGCCCGACGGGTGCGGGGCCTCGCCGCGATCACCTTTGACCAACGCCCCCTCCGGAGGTTCCATGAGTATCTGGCAGAAGATCATGACACCCGCGGATGGCGTTGCCTGGGTCACCGGCGCCTCTGGCGGGATCGGCCGTGCGCTCTGCCTGTCGCTCGCCCGCCGGGGCTGGGACGTGCATGCCACTGCCCGCCGCGCCGATGCGTTGGAGGCGCTCGCCGCCGAGGCCGAAGGCATGACCGGGCGCATCGTGCCGGCGCCCGGCGACGTGACCAATCTGACCTCGATGCGCGCGCTGGTCGAGACCATAACAGCCGAGCGCCCCCTGGCGCTCGCGGTGCTCAATGCCGGCATCTACACACCGATGAAGGCACAAGCCTTCGATGCCGAGGTGGTGCGAGCGCATCTCGATGTGAACGTCCAGGGCGTCGCCAACGGGCTCGAGCCGGTGCTGGCCCATATGATCGGGCGCGCCGACGGGCATGTGGCGCTGATGGCCTCGGTCGCGGGCTATCGCGGCCTGCCAGACGCGGTGGCCTATTCGCCGACCAAGGCCGCGGTGATCTCCATGGCCGAGGCGCTGGCGATGGATCTCTCGACCAAAGGCGTGCGGATCTCGGTGATCAACCCCGGCTTTGTCGAGACCGATGCCACCTCGGTCAACGAGTTCGAGATGCCCTTCCTGATGAAACCCGAGGATGCTGGCGAACGGATTGCCGAGGGGCTCGCCAAGCCCGGCTTCGAGATCCGCTTCCCGGCGGTCTTCGCGCTCATCCTTCGGCTGATCGGCCTGTTGCCGAACCGCGCCTATATCTGGGCCGTCCGCAAGGCCACCGGCTGGGACACGCTGGAACGTTGAACGCATGTCGGGCAGGATCAGGTCGCTCGGGCCTCTGGCAACGCGAGCTTGACCTTTGAGAGCGGCCCGCCATCCACAAACGACCGCACGGGAGCAGTCTGCGGCGTCTTCCCGGCGACGGCAGCGTTCCATCGGCCCGCACCGCGGCCCGGGATGGCTTCCCCAGCAACCCTCATCGCGGCGACCAGCCGCGATACCGCTTGATTAGGCGATGCCCATGGCTTGCAGACGCTCACGGTCGAGGGTGAAGCGCCACATGAGCATGACCGCGATCAGCTTCAGCACGATGGGCGCACCCGCGTAAAGCAGCGTCAGGGTCCAGCGCGCCATCTCGCTATTCTCCGCCCCCGCCCCTGCCTGGAACCCAGCGAACAAATCCAGCGTGACATAGGCGAGCCCCGAGGTGACGGCGAGCGCCGTCTTGGTGGCCACCTGCCAAAGCGCGAAGAAAATGCCCGCGCGCCGGGCGCCCGTCTCGGCGGTATCGGCGGCGATCACGTCGGCCTGAATGGCGGGGGGCAGCGCGAGGTCGGCGCCGAAGGCCAGACCCGTCAGCACGGTGATCACCGCGAAAGCGGTGGTGTCGCCTGGCTCGAGGAACAGCACGATGGCGAAGATCGCCGAGGCATAGACCATGGCGCCGCCCCAGACACGGTGTTTCATGCCCCGCCCGGCCGCCCAGTTCCAAAACGGAATGCCGAGGATGGCCGAGACGAAATAGAGCAGGAACAGCACCCCGGCTTGATCCGGCGCCTGCAGCCGGTCCTCGACAAAGAACAGGAACAGCGAAGCAGGCAGCGCATTGGCGGCGCCGTTCACAAACCATGCGGCCAGCAATTGCCGAAAGGCCCTGTTCTGCGCCAGCGCGCGCCATCCCTCTACCACGCTCAGCCCTTGCGCCTCGGCCGCACCGCGGGGCTGCTCGGGATCGGGCACCCGCCAGAGCGAGACGCCCATGGTCAGCGGCAGGGCGATGGCCACGAAGAGCGCCACGGTGACCAGCCCATCGCCCCCCTCGCCCCCCGCGACGTAAAGGATGGTGGAGACGATCGTGCCGACGAGGACGAAAGCCTCGCGCCACGACGTGACCGTGAGCCGGGTCTGATAGGTCGGCGCGATCTCGGCCCCCCAGGCGGCGAACGGCGTCTGCGCCATCGACCAGCCGAGCGTGACCATGAAAAGCCAGAAGGCCGCATGGAGGATGCCGGCATCCTCGGGGGGCACGAAGGCCATCCAGGTCGATAGGACGATCACCGGCACCGAGGCCGCGAGCCAGACCCGCCGGCGCCCGTAACGGCCGGGCGTGCGATCGGAGAGCCAGCCGATCACCGGGTCGGACACCGCGTCGAACAGGCGAATGGCGATCCAGGCGATGCCAAGCTCGGCCAGCGGCACGCCACGCTCGGTCGTGTAGAACGGCGTCACATAGGTGAAGAGCGGCAGGTAAAGCGCGGCCAGCACAAGGGCAGGCGCAGCATAGGCTGCCATCAATGTGGCGGGCATCATGTCCTCGGAGCGGCGTCGCGTGTCCGGGACTACGTGACGGTTCAGCAAGGGGTTTCAAGCCAAGGCGGCGTTTCTCGACGCCGGCGACACCGCCGCGCGCCGCGGGAACAGGCCGTCTGTTGGGCTGATGCCCGGGCGCGCCATAACAGGAGGGAAAAGGGCCCGGACGCCTCGCTATTCGAAACCGTCGAGCGCCGGATCGCGGTTGCGCCGGATGCGCACCAGCGCCCAGTGCAGCAGTTCGGACAGGACACCAAGCACCGCCGTCGAGGTGATGGTCAGAATGATCAGCGGGACATTGATCACCAGCTCGAACAGCGGGCCGATTTCGGCCGAGGTGAGGCGCATGAAGGTGGAGAACTCCTCCACCACGCCCGAGGCGATGGCCCCACCGACCGACCAGAGCATGTAGAACACGCCTGACACCACGATCGACAGGAGCCCCGCCCAGACACCATTGGCCACCGCGACCACGACGCCCCAGCCTTGCCTGCTTGCGAGGTTGACGAACCCGACCGTCGCAGCGGCGATCGGGCCGATCGTTGCCATTTCAGGGAGTTCGGCGATCAGCGGCGCAGCTTCGGGGCGTGACATGACCCAGTTCACGGCCCATGCCATCAGCACGGCGCAAATGAATCTGAAGGTCAGCATATGCCCTAGCCTGCCCCACAGTGGCTCGACTTCGTTGCATGAGCCGACATTGGCGGAGCGTCAAGGCGTTGCACTCAGGCCCGCTTGGTTAACGTGATCTGTGTGACGTCCGTTGTACCCGAAAGGAAACAGGCCGCGCAGGACACGAGATAAAGGTTCCAGAGCCGGTGGAACCGATCGTCGAAGCCCATGGTCCGGATGCGGTCCCAACGCTCGTTGAAGCGGCCATGCCATTCGCGGAGTGTGCGGGAGTAGCTGTCGCCGAACTCGGTGGTCCCGCTGATGCCCAGCCCGGCACGCTCGACCTCGCGGCGAAGCGCGGCGGGGGATGGCAGCATCCCGCCTGGAAAGACAAACTTCTGAATGAAATCAGTGCTTTTTCGGTAGCCGGCGAAAAGCCGATCAGCGACCGTGATGACCTGCAACGCCGCCCTGCCCCCGGGCTTCAGGCGGTCGCGGATCGCTGCGAAGTAGATCGGCCAGTACCGCTCGCCCACCGCCTCGAACATCTCGATCGAGGCAATGGCATCGTAGGTGCCGTGCTCATCGCGGTAATCGCGCATCACGATCTCGGCCCGGTCGGCGAGGCCCGCACGCTCCAGCCGGGCGCGGGCATAATCGTGCTGCTCGCGCGACAGTGTCAAACCCGTGACATGAACGCCACGCTCGCGGATCGCGTATTCGGCGAAGCCGCCCCAACCGCAGCCAATCTCCAGCACCCGTTGCCCGGGACGCAGATCCAACCGGTCACAGATGGCGGCGTATTTGTTGGCCTGCGCCTGCTCCAGCCCCTCGCCCTGCGCCGAGAACAGCGCCGAGGAATAGGTCATCGAGGGATCGAGCCATTCGGCATAGAAGTCGTTGCCGAGATCGTAGTGAAAGCTGATGTTCTTGCGCGATCCGGCGCGGGTGTTCGAGCGCAGCCAATGGCGGACACGCTCGTACAGGCGCACGAGACCCTGACCCGGAAAGCCGCGGCCGATGGTGTCATTGTTGATCAGGATGACATCGAACAGCGCCTGCAGGTCGGGCGTCTCCCAGCCCCCCTCGATATACATCTCGCAAAAGCCGTTCTCGCCCTCGCGCGCCATGCGATTGAAGAAATCGGGATCGGTGATGACGATCCGGCCGGTGGGTCCCGCATGGCGCCCCTCGGCATAGAACTCGCGCCCGTCGGGCAGCACGATCTCCATCCGGCCTGCTTCGATGCGTTTCAGCACCGCATAGAAGGCCTCGAACCAGCGCGGCGTCGGCGCGTTGCCGGCTTGTCGCCGCGGGGTATCTTCGGGCGCGGTGCCTTCGGGGGCGGCACTTTCGGGGGAAGCACCTCCGGGCAGATCCTCGGGCGTGGTGATCGCGCTGTAGCGGCGATGATCGCTGGCGGGGCGCTGGATCGTCATGGGTCTTGGTCTCACTGGGGCGGCGTCAGCGGGTGAATCTTGGTACAAATGTGACGGTCGACAAAGCAATCCCGCCGTTCATTTCAACACGCTATCGCCGGCGCTCGATGCGACGGTGGCGGCACGGGCCGCTGCGGGCTTCACCGCCGCGCGCCGCGGGATCTCGCCGATGGCGCGCGGATCGGTGGGATAGGCACCGCGATAGGGGTGAAAACGGGCGCCCTTCAGCCAGAGCCTGAACGCGTGCCAATGGATCGCGGCGATCACCTTGAGCGTCATCAAGGGATGCGCGGCCCAGGCGGCGATCAGCGCCCGGTCGGTCAGGGCGCGGCGCGCGCCGGTCTGCGTCGCGATCAACCAGTCCTGCCCCGGCGGATCGCCCGCGTGCCCCTGCCTGATCCGGATGGCAAGCCGCTCGCCCGGTCGGGCGAGCGTGAAGCGGTAGCGCTGCCCCATATCGAGGAAAGGCGAGACGAAAAACGCCTTGGCAGCGCCGTGCCGGGCGGGCGCGGGATCATCGGCATGGATCGCCAGCACATAGGGATGCTGATCGCCGAACGTGTTCTTCACCTCATAGACCACGGCATAGACGCAGTCCCGCTCATCGAGGCACCAATAGACCGAGAGGGGATTGAAGGCATAGCCGAAGAGCCGCGGGAAACTCAGCAGCCAGATGCGCGCCGGGCGCGCGCTCAGACCGGCATCGACCAAGAGTGCCTCGACCCAGGGTCTCAGGTCGCTCCCGTCCCTTGGGCCATGGTCGCGCCGGTGAAAAGAGAGGAGCGCCCAACGGTCGAGAGCCAGCAACCTGAGCGGTCTGCAGGTCTCCTCCAGCCGGTCGATATCGAGTAGGAGCGAGAACACCCGGTAGCGAAACTGATGCAGGAAAGGGCGGAGACGCATATGCATGACATGGCCGCGGTAGATGCAGGCGGTGATCTGCTCGCGCGCCGTGCTGGCCTGCGCTTGCTCCTCCGACCGAGCGGCCGCATGCACCGATTGCCCGGCCTCAGCCCGGTGGGTCGTGGAGAGGGGCGCCTCGCCGAGGTCGCAGACCGCGGCCGTCTTGCCGGGGCGGCCCGCCGCGGCGCGCGGGTGAAGGCGCTGGTTCACTCGGCCGCCGCGGCCAGGGGTGGCGCCAACGGCTGGCCGGTGTCGCGCGCCCAGACCGGGCGTGCGCCGAGGGCCTCGGCCACGCGCAGGCCAGCGCGCAAACCGTCCTCGTGAAATCCGTAGCCGAGCCATGCCCCGGCATACCAGAGCCCGCCCCGTCCCTGCACGCCGTCCATCAGCCGCTGACCCTCGAAAGCCGCCTCGTCATAGAGCGGATGGGCCCAAGACGCCTCGGCATAAGTCAGGGCGGGATCGGGCTCGATTGTGGGGTTCAGGCTGACAACCAGCAGGCGATCCTCGCGGATGCCCTGCAAACGGTTCATCCAATAGCTGACCTGTGCCGGGCGCCGGGCATCGGCCGCAGCGCCCTCGGACAAGAAGTTCCACGACGACCAGACCTTGCGCCGCTTTGGCATTAGGGCCGGATCTCCGTGCAGCACCGCGCGGTTATCCGATGTGCGAAAGCGCGCGAGCACGTCCTCCTGCGCCGCATCCGGCGCGCCGCCCGCGCGGATCAGAGCAAGCGCTTGCGGCGCGTGGCAGGCCATCACCACGGCGTCGAAACGCTCGGTCACGCCATCCTCGAAGCGCAATGCGGCCGGGCGCGCCGCACCGTCCCCGAGATCGCCGATCACCCCCCCCGAGACCGCGACGACGCGCCGGGCGGTATGGAGGCGGTCACCCAGTTTCGCGCGGATCCGGCGCACATACTGGATCGATCCACCCTCGACCGTGCGCCATCGCTGCGACGGCGCGAGACCCGTCATCAGGTCGTGGTTGACGAAGAAGCGCACGAAATTGGACGCCGGAAAGGCCAGCATCGCCTTGGTGGAGGTCGACCAGATCGCCCCGCCCATCGGGAGCAGAAAGCGGTCGCGGAACCAGTCGGAAAACCGCTCGGCCGCCAGCCAATCGGCCAAGCTCAGGCCATCCAGCGCGCCCGCCTCCAGCTGACCGGGCGCCGTGGTCTGGAAGCGGCGGATCTCGCGCAGACCGGCCACGTGGCGCAGGTCCAGCGCCCGCCAGCGCTGAGCGAACAACGTATCGAGATTGTCGCAGGCATATTCATGCGCGCCGCCGTTCAGCGAGAAGCCGAACGACATGTCCGACCATGTCGAGGGCACGTCCAGATGCTCGAACAGGGCGCAGAGATTGGGGTAGTTCCGGGCGTTGAAGACGATGAAGCCGACATCCACCGGCTGCTCGCCATCGGGATACGGCACGGTCAGGGTGCACGCGTGGCCGCCGGCCCGATCCTCGGCCTCGTAGAGGCTGACTTCATGGTCTGCCGACAGCGCCAGCCCCGCGCCGAGGCCGCTGATACCGGCGCCGACGATTGCGATCTTCATGGGTCGTCTTCCCCTCGTCTTTCCCTCGGCCGGCCCCTCGGCCCGCAGTACCGCCGTCCCGTAGCACCGCTGGGGCGGATGCCCCGCTGCGGTCTCAGCCCCAGATGCGCCTCGCCGCGCCGACAGCGTGTCCCGCAGCGCCACCGGGGCGATGCCACGCCTTGCGCTGCGTGGCGCTACCGCCGCCTCTCGGCATAGGCGGCGAGCGCGCGCTCGCGCCCTTCCTTGTGTCCGATCACCGGCGCCGGGTAGGCGGCGGCGGGATCGAGATCCCAGGCGCGCGGCACCGCCTCGAAGAAGGCGAGCGCATCTTGATGTGGGTTACTTCGTCCCTCGGCAAGGAAGCGGTTTCGATAGTCTGCATTTTTATCGAACTTGTCCGCCTGGGTGATGGGGTTGAAGACGCGGAAATACGGTGCCGCATCGGGGCCCGAGCCGGCAGCCCATTGCCAGCCCATGCTATTCGCGGCGATGTCCCAGTCGATCAGGCAGTCGCGAAACCAGGCCTCGCCGATCTTCCAATGGGTCATCAGATGCTTGGTCAGAAGGCTCGCGGTCAGCATGCGCATCCGGTTGTGCATCCGGCCGGTCACGTACATCTCGCGCATGCCGGCATCGACCATTTCATAGCCGGTCATGCCGCGGCGCCAGGCTTCGGCGTCCTCGTTGTCCTCGCGCCAGGGAAAGCTGTCCCACTCCTCGCGCCAGTTGCCCGTGGCGATGCGCGGCGTGTGGTAGAGGAGATGGTAGGAGAACTCGCGCCAGGCGATCTCCTGCAGGAAGACCTCGGCGCTTTCGGCCGGCTTGCCCGAGAGCGTGTCGAAGCGGGCGCGCGCCTCGGCCCAAGCGCGCCGGGGCGACAGCTCGCCGGTCGCGAAATTCTCGCTCAGATTGGACGTGCCGGCGATCGCGGGGCGGTCGCGGCCAGCGGCATAGGTCTCGATCGTCCCGGCGACAAAACGGTCGAGCCGTGCCCGGGCATTGGCCTCGCCGACATTGGCATGTGCCTCGACGATGGCAGCGCCTCGGCGCATCGCCCGTTCCAGCCCCCAATCCGCCAGGTCGTCGCTGCGCGGCCAGGTATCGGGCGCCGCAAGATCGCGCGGCGCATCGAGCGGCTCGCCCGGGTCGCGCCCGCGCACCGCCTTCCAGAACGGCGTGTAGACCTTGTAGAAGCCGCCCTGTCCCGTCTCCACCGTCCAGGGTTCAAACAGCAGCGACCCATTGACGGACTGAGCATCCAGGCCACGCTCCTTGAATGCCTTCTTGACCGCGGTGTCGCGGGCGATCGCATCGCCGTCGTATTGCCGGGCCCAGACGATGCCGCGCGCGCCCGTCTCCTCGGCGAGGGTGAGCAGCGTCGCCTCCGCAGGACCACGGCGCAGGATCAGCCGGCTTCCCGACGCCTTGAGCCCGTTCGCCAGATCCGCGAGGCTTTTGGAAAGACGCCATTTCGGCGCAGCGCCGTACTGTGCCTCGACCACCTCATCGAGCACGTAGACCGGGATGACCGGGCCACCCGAAGACAACGCCGCATGCAGCGCCGGATTGTCATCAAGGCGGAGATCCCGCCGGAGCCAGAGCAGCGTCGGAGGGCTGTCCGATGGGATGGGAGCTCGGGTTTCGGTCAATGGTCGCTCTCGCGGCTGATGCTCGTCGGCAAGACTGCCCCGCGATATCGTTCACGCATGGGGCAATCCGCGTGTCGTGGCGCGAGATGGCGCGAGGTTATGGAACATCAATGCTCGATATGGCCGGAAGACGCCTTATTGTTGCGCGTCAGGGAACTGTGGGGGGTGCCGTGACTGTAATACCGTTCGATCCGACCCGTCGGGACCAAGCAGACACTGCGCCCGGGCGCCTGCCGTTTCGCCAGGATGGCGAGGGTGCCGCCACGCCTCAGAGCGCGAACAGCCATGGGTCATTGGCAGGCGGTGGACGGGCCCGCAGCGCCACCGCTGCCCTTGCGATTGCAGAGGCCAAAGTGGCCACGCTGGAGAGAACCCTCCTCAAGACCCTGCGTGAGAATGCACGCAACCGCCTTCGCGCGGAGCAGGCTGAGGCGGCGCTTAAGCGTCTTGGTGTCGATCCATCGGATCTCACCGACCCGGCGGGTCTGCGTTGAGGATCAGGCGAGCGCTGCTGACTTAGACCGCGAGCCGGCGACGCACGGCGTGCGCCAGGGCCCCATTCGACGTCACCACCGGCAGGGCGAGCGCGCGGGAAAGCGGCGCCGCCAGCCCGGCGGTCGCGAGGCCGGTACAGCAGATGAACACCGCCTCCGACGCCGGGTGGCGCGCCTCGTGGGCAGCCTGGCTCAGCTGCGCGCGCGTCAGGGCGTTGATCTCCCGGTCGCCCGGACAGCCGAGGGTGACGACACGGTCCAGGACGAGACCCGCGCCCTCGAAATGAGCGGCGACCATGGCGGCGGTATCTACCCGGTAGGGCATGACCATCGAGATCCGCCGTGCGCCACGCACGGCCAGCGCCGCGAGCACCGCGCCCACAGGTTCGATCACCGGTGCGGGTGACAGCGCCTCGCGGGATCGGGGCGCCGCGGCAAGACGACCCTTGGTGATCGCCTCGGTCACGGCCTCGCGGCCAATCGCGATGGTGCCCGACGTGCAGGAATAGACAATGGCACTGAGAGATCGCGCCGGCAGCAACAGACCGGCGGCATGCTCCAGCCGCGGTCCCATGTCGGCGAGCGTTTCGGGCGTGAGCTCGGCGTCGACGGCGACACGTGTCGGCTGCAGCCGGATCCCCCGTCCCAGATGCTCTGCTAGGTCTTCGCCGCCGACCGCATCGGTGGCGAGGCCGATAAAGCCGATCTCGACCGGCTGGATCGTGCCTTCCGTGCGGCGAGGGTCGGGGATCAGCGTTTCGATCTCAGCATTCCGCGTGTCCATGGGCGTATCCTGCCCCATTCTCCCCTCGGTTGCATCGAAAACCGTTCGCACATCCTGGACGGTCGCCGTGGGCTGAGACGACGAAGACGGGTCACAAGATCGATGACGGACAGGACAAAGCTGTGCAGGATCGCGCCATGGCTGAGAAGGACGATAGTGCCGTGACAGCACCCCAGGGCGCAGAGCCCGACGCCCCAGCAGCGCATGTCCCGGCCCCTGACATCGGCGATGCCGACACCAACGCCGACGCAAGCCCCGACACTGGCCCCGACACTGGCCCCGACACTGGCCCCGACACTGGCCCCGACAGCCATGCCGACCGTCGCTCGACGGCGAGCGGCGCCACGCCCCAGGCGCCACCAAGCGATGAGGTCGCAAAGGACGTGGCCGGGCCGGTAGCGCATGAAGAGCCCCCGTCGGCAGAGGCTGCAGAGGCGGACGGGGCGGCGGTCGACGAGAGCGCCGAGCGCCCGGCGAGCCCCCGGGCCTTCGGCTGGCGCGACTGGATGATCGTCGGCAAGGGCGTGTTTCGTGAGATGGGCGAAAACGAACTTACGCTCGTGGCGGCGGGTGTCGCCTTCTACGGTTTTCTCGCGATCTTTCCGATGATCGCGGCGATGGTTGCCCTCTATGGCCTGCTGCTCGACCCTCAGACCCTCGAAAGCCAGCTTGCGGCCCTGAAGGAGATCATGCCGCCCGGTGGGTATGCCATCCTCGAGGGCCAGATGCGCGGTATCGCCTCGGCCGGGCCCACATCACTTGGCTATGCCTCCATCCTCAGCCTCGTGCTGACGCTCTGGACCGCGCGCGCCGGGGTCGGCGCGCTGATCCGGGGGCTCAACATCGTGTTCAAGGTGACGGTGAAGCGGAACTTCATCGTCAACATGATCGTGCCCTATGCGCTGACGCTCCTCGTGCTGCTGGTGGCAGTGCTGGCGACCGCGGCGGTGGTCGTCCTGCCGGGGGCCATGGCGGCGTTCAACGCGCTCTCGCCGGTCGAGATGACCTGGGCGACAGAATGGCTGCTGCGGTTCTCGCGCTGGCCGATCCTGCTTGGCATGCTCATCCTGGCGATCGGCGTTCTGTACCGCTTTGGCCCGGCCGAGCCACGGCCGCGCTTTGTCTGGCTCAGCCACGGGGCGATCTTCGCCATCGCGCTCTGGATCGCGGGCTCGGTGCTGTTCTCCTACTACGTGCGCAATTTCGGCACCTACAACGAAACCTATGGCTCGCTCGGCGCCATCGTGGGCCTGTTGATGTGGCTCTACCTCTCGGCGCTGATCGTTCTGCTGGGGGGCGAGATCAACGCCCAGATCGAGTTTCGCCTATTCGGCGAGCCGCATGAGCGCGACCCGGCGCTCCGCAAAAGCTGGCGCAAAGTGTCGTCCTTCGCCCGTCGCGACAAACCGGTGGCAGAGGACGATAATCGAAAGGCCACCTTAGGGGTCGGCGCCACGGGGGAGAACAGCCTTGGCGCCGGAGGGAGCGGGTCTGCGATGCCCTGAGCGGGCTGACCGTGGCGGCGGGCGCTCCCCTGTGCCGCACTAAGCTTTCGGATCGCCCTCTCATCGTCCCTCACCCGGCCATCAACTCGATGTGAAACCGCGGGCTTCCCTGTCGGCGCCCGGGCGGGAGGGTGGTAGCCGTCTACCGGGCTGACACCATGTCGCGCCGCAGACGCTCGCGCATCGCCATCCACGCCCTTCGCAGGATGGGCTGGCGCGCGGCGAGGGCCTAGTCTGCATCGCCGGCAACGGCCGAATTGAAGACCACGCGTGTCGCACACGCATCCGATGGGAGACTGACCATGATCCGGCGTACCGCCCTTGCCCTCGTACTGGCGTCGATCGGCACCCTACCCGCGCTCGGGCCCGCCACGGCCGAAGCGCCGGATCCGAACAACTGGCAGGCCGTGTTGGAGGCAGCGGAGGGTCAGACGGTCTACTGGCATGCCTGGGGCGGGGATGCGCGGATCAATGCCTATATCGCCTGGGCCGGCGAGACGGTGGAGGAGCGGTTCGGCGTTACGGTCAACCACGTCAAGCTCTCGGATACGGCCGAGGCGGTGAGCCGCGTCCTCGCCGAGAAAACCGCCGGCACCGACACCGGCGGCGCGGTCGACCTCGTCTGGATCAACGGTGAGAACTTCGCCGCGATGAAAGAGGCCGATCTGCTGCGCAGCCCGTGGGCCGAGGCACTGCCGAATTGGCAGTATGTCGATGTCGCGGGCAAGCCGACTGTGATCAACGACTTCTCGGTGCCGACCGATGGGCTCGAAGCGCCCTGGGGCATGGCGCAGTTGACGTTCTTCTACGACACCGCCGTGACCGCCGACCCGCCGCGCTCGATCCCCGCGCTCCTCGACTGGGCGCGCGAAAACCCCGGGCGCTTCGCCTATCCCGAGCCACCCGATTTCACCGGCTCCACCTTTCTGAAGCAGGCGCTTTATGCGCTGATCGAGGACCCATCGGTGCTGCAGGCCCCGGTGGAGGAGGCCAGCTACGACGACGCGGTCGCGCCGCTTTGGACCTATCTGGATGCGCTGACACCCAACCTGTGGCGCGAGGGCGCCGCCTATCCGCAGAACGGCGCGGCACTCCGCCAGCTCATGGCCGATGGCGAGATCGAGATCGGCTACAGCTTCTACCCCTCCGAGGCCTCGGCCGCGATTGCGAACTTCGAGCTGCCGGACACGGTGCGGAGCTTCGTCCTTGAGGGCGGCACCATCGGCAACACGCATTTCGTGGCGATCCCCTACAACGCCTCGGCCCATGCCGGTGCGCTCGTGCTCGCCGACTTCCTGATGGGGCCCGAGGCGCAGGCGAGGAAGCAGGACCCGGTTCATTGGGGCGATTTCACCGTGCTCGACGTTGCGGCGCTGCAGGGGGAGGACAAGGCCCGTTTCGCAGCGCTTGATCTCGGCATCGCGACGCTCAGCCCCGAGGAAATGGGCGCCGCCCTGCCCGAGCCGCATCCGAGCTGGATGGTCCGCATCGAACAGGACTGGCTGTCGCGCTACGGCGTCGGCCAGTAACCGGCCTGCCAGGGCGAGATGAGCAGGTCCTTGTGAAGCGCCCCAGTCGGGCCCGGTGCTCGGGCGCTGTGCATGAGCGCCGGGCGCGGGTGTGAGTGATGCCGTGGAGATCGGCGGGGGCGGACGGGCCACGGCGCGCCCCCCCGTGGCGGCACTGGACGACGCCGAGGTCAGACCATCGGCGCCGCCGCGCCTGCCGCGGGCGCCCGGGTTCTGGCCGTCGCTGACGATCCTGCTTATGCTGGGACCGGTCGTGGCCGGGCTCGCGGGAACGGCGCTGCCGGCGCTTGGGTACCTGCCACCGCTTGGCGGCGACCGGTTGAGCCTCGCCGCCTTCGAGGCGTTCTTTGCCACGCCGGGCATCGACACATCGATCCGGCTGAGCGTCACGACCGGCCTTTTGGCGACGCTGATCTCGCTCATCGCGACCATGGCCATTGTCGCCGCCACGCAAGGCACGCGGGCCTTCGGGCTGGTCGAGCGCGCGCTCTCGCCGCTGTTGTCGGTGCCCCATGCGGCGGCGGCCTTTGGCCTGGCATTTCTGGTGGCACCCTCGGGCTGGATCGCGCGGGGGCTCAGCCCCGGCATCACCGGCTGGGAGCGCCCACCCGACCTGCTGATCGTGGGCGATCCGGCGGGCCTCGCACTGGTGGCCGGTCTGGTCGCCAAGGAGGTGCCGTTCCTGCTGCTGATGACCATCGCAGCGCTTGGCCAGGCGGATGCCCGTCGCACGCGGCTGGTCGCGCTGACGACGGGACACGGGCCGATGGCGGGCTGGGCCAAAACCGTGCTGCCGGCGGTCTATGCGCAGATCCGCCTGCCGGTCTTCGCGGTGCTCGCCTATTCGATGTCGGTGGTCGATGTGGCCCGCATCCTGGGGCCGACGACGCCACCACCGCTTTCGGTCCTTCTGGTCGAGTGGATGATGGAGGCCGACCTGTCGCTCCGCTTCCGCGCCGCCGCCGGGGCCATGGTGCAGGTCGGGCTGGTGGGCGCCGGTCTGCTGATCTGGCTGGGGCTCGAGCGGATGGCCGCCGCCCTGGGCCGGGCCTGGATCTCGGCGGGATGGCGCCATGCGGGCGACGGGCTGCTGCGGCTGGCCACGCAAGCTTTGGCGCTGGCGCTGTCGCTCGGCGTGATCGCGGGGCTCGCCGGGTTGGCGCTCTGGTCGGTGGCAGGGCTCTGGCGCTTTCCGGATTTCTGGCCGTCGGGCCTGCAGACCCGCGTCTGGATGCGCGAGGCGCCGGGCATCGCCACGCCCGCCCTGTCAACGGCTGTCATCGCGCTCGTCGCCGCCGTCATCGCCCTGCTCCTCGCGATCGCCTGTCTTGAGACCGAGCACCGACGCGGTGGTGCTGCAATCAGGCGGAACGGCGCGCACACCACCGGCGTACCGGGGGATAGGGCACTCTGGCTCCTGTATCTGCCGCTCATGGTGCCGCAGACGGGCTTTCTCTTCGGCCTGCAGATCGCGACGAGCTGGACCGGCATGCCGCCGGGCCTCGCCATCGTCATGCTCGGGCACCTTGTCTTTGTGCTGCCTTACGTCTTTCTGTCGCTGTCGGGGCCGTGGCGGGCCTGGGACGGGCGACAGGCAGTGTCCGCCGCCGTGCTCGGCGCGAGCCCTTGGCGGGTCCTCTGCCAGGTGCGGCTGCCGATGCTGCTCGCGCCGCTCTTGACCGCGCTGGCGGTCGGGATCGCCGTGTCGATCAGCCAGTATCTGCCGACGCTCTTGCTGGGCGCCGGGCGCGTCTCGACGCTGACGACCGAGGCCGTGGCGCTCTCGGCTGGCGGTGACCGGCGGGTGATCGGTGTCTGGGCACTGATGCAAGCGCTCGCCCCCTTGCCGGCCTTCCTGCTGGCGCTGGGGCTGCCAGCGCTCATCTGGCGGCGGCGGCGCGGGATGACGAGCCATGCCTGATGGCCTGACGATCCGCCCGGAAGGCTTGACCCTCTCGCAGCTTCGCGTCCGGCTTGGCGACAGCGTGCTGGTCGATCTCGACGCGCATGTCGCCCCGGGCGAGGTGCTGACGGTGATGGGCCCCTCAGGCTCGGGCAAGTCGACGCTGCTCGGTGCGATCACCGGCACGCTGGCGCCAGCCTTTGCCATGCAGGGGGCGATCGGGCTCGACGGCGAAGATATCACCGCGAGACCGACGCATCGGCGCCGCGTCGGCCTGATGCTGCAGGACGACGTGCTGTTTCCCCATCTCTCGGTGGGCGGCAACCTTGCTTTCGCGCTCGACCCGTCGGTGCGTGGGCGCCGGGCGCGGCGCGCGAGGGTCGAGCAAGCCCTGGCGGATGCCGGTCTCGATGGCATGGCCGATCGCGATCCTGCGACGCTCTCGGGCGGACAGCGCGCCCGCGTCGGCCTGATGCGCACCCTTCTGGCGGCACCGCGCGCCGTGCTTCTGGATGAGCCGTTCTCGAAGCTCGACACTGCGCTTCGCGATCAGATCCGCGGGTTCGTGTTCGACCGGGTTCGCGCCGAGGGCTTGCCCTGCCTGCTGGTGACGCACGATGCCGCGGATGCTGCGGCTGCCGGCGGCCCAGTGGTCGCGCCTCATGCTGACTGAGCCCGAGCCCAGACCAAGACGTCAGGCGACGCTGTTGCCCGACAGGCAGGTCGTCAGCACGTGCTTGGGCAGCAGGCCGAGCTGCTCGAACAACGCGATGAAGTCGACATGGTTGTGCCCCTCGACGATGTTGCCGTCGACGATCTTCGCCAGCATATGGCCCCTCGTGCCGATCTTCTCACCGGTCGCGCGTGACGTGGCCTCGATGCGCAGGGTGAGCGACGCCCAGGCGCCCTCGACGACGGCGTGATCGATGATGATCTCCACATTGTCGATCAGCGCCAGCACCGCGCGATGGAATGCTTTGAAGGCGTCTGGCCCGACCATGGGCAGGCCGCTCTCGGTCAGGCCACTGGCATGGGCCTCCGGCAGGAGCAGCTCGTCGATCGCGCCCTCATCCTGCTCCGACCAGACCCGCCGGAAGAAGGTCTCGCAGATCTCTCGATGCGATGGCGTCATGGCACAATCCTCCCGTCCCTAAACCAATCTCAACGGACTTAGCTTAGGGGCTGGCGCCCGAGTTCGCACCCTTGATCGGCAGCCAGGTACCGAGACGTAGGCGCCAGAGGATCGATGCAACGCTGAGGTCGGCCTAGAGGCGCGGGCCGGTGGTTCATGGGCACCAGCTGTGCGTCGGCTCGGATGTAGAGTGGATGCCCAGGCGCACCGCCCATTGTGAGGCCAAGGGCAAAGAGCCGCCGGCCGGCGCGCGATACCTGGCGGAGGACCCTGTCACTGGCCTGTTCCGCCTTGGGGTGCGCACCCCAGGCCGCGATGATCGGGCCGTCCGCATCGCCGATCGCACGACGGATATGGGCAGCGTTCCGTGGCCCCCGGGCAAGCGCGGTATCTTCGGGCAAATCGGCGGGGCTGGTCGCGCGGAAAGCCATGACGTTGACCACGCTCAAGGCGCCGCAACCCTCGCGCTTCGCAAAACCGATGCAGCGCCGGATGGTCGGATCACTCCGTTCGGCACCTGCGGTCGATGGGTTCAGCATGATGAAAAGACATGTTGGACCGTCGCTCCACCACCGTCTGAGGCGATAGCGATACCGCCCACAGCGCGAGATCACCGCGTCACCCTGCATCCCTCGCTCAGACATGGCGACCAAGCTCCGGCACCACGCCGTTCGCCACAACCCGAGACAGCGGTAACAGTCCTGTTTCGCTTCGGATTTCTGACCGGCACGTCGTTGCAAACCTGCATGGGGTCGAGAGCTGTGTGGTCACGCGTCAGGAAACCCGCGGCGCCGGCTTGCGAGCAAACGCCACGCAGGTCATGTCACGACGGATTTCAGCAAAACGGAAGCAGGGCTGATCATGCATCTCTCCGTTCGGCCATTCCGCCCGAAGGACCCAGAGGACGCCGAGGCGTTTCGCGCCCTGCACCGCGCCTGTCTGGCCCACTACGCCATCGGGCCCGCCACGTCGGCTCAAGAAGACCGGGTTCTCTCGCTCCTCAAGGCGGAACGCCACATGGCCTGCACGCTCGCCTTTCATGGCGACAGGCCCGTCGGCTTTGCCACCTGGGCCCTGTCCTTTCCCGCCGGCACCGGGATCGCGCTGGTCATGAAAGAACTGTTTGTCACCGAAACGGGACGGGGCATGGGTGTCGGCCGGGCCCTGCTTGCAGCGTTGGTCGAGACCGCGCGACACGAAGGCTGCATACGGGTCGACTGGGCGACCGACGGCAGCAACGCGGCCGCTCAAGCCTTCTACGCGTCGATCAAGGCGCCCTTGAAGGACAAGAAGAACTTCAGCCTGCCGAGCGAAGACTTCGACCGCTTTCTGACCGACGTGAGGGATACGTCACCCTGAGCCCCTGCCGCTGGACGCCCGGTCAGCGGGCAAGCAGTCCGCGCGTTGTGTGGCTCGCGATGCAACACAGGTGGCCGAGCGCTGGAGACGTTGCCGCGCGCTCGCTCCGCTGCACGCGAACTTAGCGTTCCGTGACGTGTGCGGGACGATGCTACCAGGAGCACTCACGCCGAGAGCGCGGCGCTCACAGGCCGGCCTCAGAGAGAAAGCCTCGCGCGCGCGGGACCTTTGTCGGTTCGCGCTTCCACGCTCCTCACGGCCAAGGGGTTGAGCTGCGCCCAACGCGGGCAGCGGACGGCCCAGTTTGGCGCGGAGAGTGTGCCCCGCCAGTCTGCCCGCATCGCAGATGTGCAGAACGTTGCGATACCCATGGCGCAACGACCCGACGCACTGCGCGCCTTACGCCCGCCAATCGCGCTCAGGCGAAGCCGGAGCCTGCCCTGCGGTAGGCCTCACGCGGTGGGGCGAAGATGTCGAGCACGGTCGCGCCATCCCGACCGGCGATGAAGCCGTGCTCGACATTGCCCGGCGTGCGCCAGAAATCGCCGCTGCCGACGGGGACCTCGACGCCGCCTTGGATGCGTGTGCCGCTGCCGTGCAGCAGGACGCCCCATTGTTCCTCCGCATGGCTGTGGATCGACCCCACGCTCATGGGCTGGAAACTGACGACGGAGAGCATCGCATGCTCCCCGGTGAAGATGCGCGTGTCGATGCCGGGCGCGAGGGTCCTCGCGATGCCGGCGCTTAGATCAGCGAAGTTGAAGAAGGTATCCGGGCGGCTCATGCGCTCCTCCTGCTGTTCTTCCCCTGCGCTCAACCGCGCCCAAGGCCGAAGATGTCAAAGGTGCTCTCACCCGCAAGGATGCGGGCGCGGATCTGCTCCTCGCGCGCTGCGACGGCGGCGACGCGGTCGAGCACCTGTGAGGCCTCACCGGCAGGGATGACGACGACGCCGTCATCATCCCCAACCAGGATGTCGCCCGGATGGACGGGCACGCCACCCAACATCACGGGGATATCGACCTCTCCCGGTTCCGTCTTGGCGGTGGCCTCTGGGTGGTAGCCCCGGGCGAAGACCTGGAAGTCGAGGGCGGCAATATCGACGGCATCGCGGATCGTACAGTCCAAAACGGCCCCAGCCACACCGCGGACCCTGCAGCACTCGGCCAACAGATCTCCGAAGGGGCCAAAGCGATCGGATGCGCCGCCATCGACGGCCAGCATGTCCCCCGGCGACGCCTCGTGAACCGCGCGGTGGATGGCATCGTTTTGTCCCGGCGCAATCCGCGCGGTGCGCGCCCGCCCGGCCACCCGCTTGCCGGGTATCAGCGGTCTGAGCGCCGATGAGACCGCACGCACCGCCGCGCTGGCATTGCACAGGTTGCCGGTCGGATAGCGGACGAAGTCTTCGGGTGTCATGGCGCGCCCTCCTTGCGGGACAGGAAACCGGCGATCGCCGCCCAACGTTCAGGCGGGTCGGTATAGAGCGGCATGTGACCTTCGATGGGAACCTCCGTCACCTCGACGGCGATCTCGTGCGGGCGACCGAGGTCAGAGAGATCCGTGTTCCGCTGGAGGCGAAAGCGCAGCCACGGGCACTTGCGGGCGTCGATGATCTCCATCAGTGGCGCGGCGTCCGAACGATCGAAATCTGAGCGAACGATCAGGCCCACCGTTGCTGGCATAAGCGTCATCGGCATCGCGGCGCTTTAGGACCGCCAAAGAGCCGGCGTCGGCATCGGCATGGCCTTCCCGAGGTTCCGGGCTCGTTTGACCTCGTCATCATGAGGTGATGGCTGCTCCCGGCGCGATGCCGAACATGACATCTTTGGGGCAGCGGTCTTGGTGGGGCGTGATGTGGCGTCGGTTCTTGAAAGGACAGGAGATGGGCTCCATGCCGTGGCGATTACTATCGCATCGCGTGCCATAGCGGTTGGGTTCGCCGCGGGCCTCCTGCCTCAGGTCACTGGTGGCGAGACTAGGTCGAGTGGATCAACTAAGCCTCGGGCGGCCTTGATAGCGCTCGCTGACGCGTCATCCGCCAGCGCTATCGCATCTGTGGCGCGTCATGGCGGAACCATACGTCACGCTTCACGCCGACAACCTCACTCAGAACTCGAACATGACGCGTGCGATGCCCGCGTGGCTGTTCTGGTTACCGCTGATCACGCCGTCATAGGCGGCGCCGACACTGAGCGTCATATCGCCGAGGTCGAAACGGGCATCGAGCCCAACCGACACGGCCGCCGCATTGCGATCGGTCTCGGCCTCGGCGGTGAAGCCCGGGCTGCCGGAAGGCGCTGCGGTGAAACGGGCGTCGACGTCGCGATCCGCACCGCTCAGATGATGCTGCCACGCGAGAGAGGCCCTCGGGCTCAGCACCACGCCGTCGAGTGCGATGTCGCCAGCAACCTCCAAACCGAGGTGCGAGGTCACCCGGGTGTCGCTGTCCCGGTCGACCTCGAGCGCTACGGCACCGCCGTTCTTCTCGGTCACGTCATAGCCCGACCAGTGCACCAGCTCGATGCCCGCGAAGGGGCGCAGCGTTGCAGGACCCACCGGTTGGCGCCACGAGGCCTCGGCATGGAGGGAGAACTGCGTCCAGTCGACATCGGCTTTGGGCCGTTCGCTGATACCCTCGAAACTGACCCGCCGGGTGATATCACCGCTCGCCCGTCCGACGGCGGCGCCTGCATTCACCATCAGGGGACCGTCGATATAGGCGGCGTAAAGCCCGCCCTCGAAGACCGTAAGATCGCCGTTTGCCCGGCTGTCGACGTCGATATCGGTGCGCGAGAAGGCGCCCGAGGCCCCGACGATCACGTTCTCTGCCACCAGGGCATCGATGCCGATCTGGACATCGAAGGCGGTGTAATCCGGGTCGATGTTCGAACGGCCCCCATCGCGCGACGCCGAGACGCCTGCGCCCGACACCCAAACGCCAAAATCCTGTCCGGCCACCGGCTCACCACCGGTTTTGCCGAGCGGCGCCATGGCCGCCAAGCGGGCGCGCACCCGATCGTGCCAGCGGGTGGCCGCCTCGATCCCGGCCTCGGTCCAGGCATCGTAGGGCTCGGGGTGAAGCTGGTCGAGCGCTGCGGCGAGCGCCTCACCCTCCAGCGCCGAGAGGGTATCGAAAACCGGCTCCAGCGCCGTGCCCGTGAGCGCGCCCGACGCTGCCAGCGCGTTCAGATTGCGGCCCACCGCATCCTGGTTCGGCGTCAGATCCGTCAGCGTCAGCTCGTTCGGCAGAAGCGGTGTCAGCGCGGCCACCACCGCCGGCACATCGGCGAAGGTGTCCAGCAGGCTGCGAAGTGGGAGTTCAGTGACGACGGCCTCGTCGAGGAAGGTGACGTCCGTGGCGGTCTCCGAGGTGGTCTCGGTCGTCGTCACCGTGCAGGTGGCGGTGCCCGACAGCACCGTCACCTGCGCACAGGATGTCGGGTTGGGCGGGGCCTGCACGACGGCATCGCCCACCGGTGTCACGGTGATCGAGGCGCTGGTCGTGGTGACGAGCCCATCCTCACGCCGCACCGTCACGGGCACGCCGACCGGCCCCGAGGAGGTCAGGCCGTCCGGATCGACCACGGTGAGCGGCGGCGCCGTGACCCCGGCGGGCGCCGTGCCAGCATCGAGTACGCCGATGGCGGAGGCGCTGCCGGTGTCGATCGCGGTTCCGGCCACCTCGCCGATCACCACGCTGCCGCCAGCCTCGGTCAATTGCACCACCACCGTACCACCGCCATCGGGGACAACGAATGCCTGCGCCACGGTGCGGCTCACGGTCTGCGCGTTGACCACCGGATCGCCGGTCACTTGCACCGTCTGCTCGACGATGTTGAGCGTACCGCCCGGGGGGTCGTCGTCCGGTGTCAGCGTCAGGAACACACTGCTGGTGTCATAGCTGAGCGTCGAGGTCAGGAAGGCACTGTCATCAAGCACGGCGAGGAAGGCGCTGCTGGCGAGACCGCCATCGGCGCGCAGAATGGTGTGGGTCACGGGCGTCGTGATCGGGCCGTCGATAAACACGCTGACCGTGCCGCCCGAGAGATCGGCAGCGCCCTCGATATCCAGGAAGTCGGCCGATGTCTGGCTCGCATCGATGCGGAAGGTCGAGCCCGGCAGGAAGGTGACGTCACCGCTTGAGGCCAGGCTACCGAGCGCGGGCACGCCGCCCGGATCGATCGTGGACATATCGGCCACGACATCGCCGACGCGACCGTCCCCACCAAGCAGCGCGCCATTGGCAAGCTCGGCCGAGAGCCCGCTGAGATCGCCATCGGCGATCAGGGCGCCACCCTCGATCCGGTAGCTTTCGAAATCGCCGCGCCCGTCGTCACTGACAGTCACGGTAACACCACCGCGCTGCTCAAAGCGCTCGACCGCCGAGAACACGGCGGCGAGGGACAGCGCCTCGCTTCCGGTTGCCTGCTCGAAGAGCGCCGTATCCAGGCCGCTGCCGCCGTCGATATCCGTCGCGATGTCGGGGGTGTCGAGCTGAACGCTATCGGCGCCCTCACCGAGCAGAAGCTGGCCGCTGATCGCCCCGTCGCCGAGCTCCACCCTGTCGTCGCCGCGCCCGGTATCGACATCGCCGGTCAGCGTGGCCCCAGTTGGCAGGATGACAGTGTCATCCCCGCTTCCGAGCGAGAGGTCGCCGGTCATTGCCGAACCCGCGGCGGCGGCGAAACGGTCATCGAGGCTGCCCAGCAGCACATCGCCGATGATCGTGCCGCCCTGGGTGATATCGTACTGACGCCCCCCGCTGATGACGGTCTCACCTTCAATCAGCGCTCCGGCTTCGTTGATGATCGTCAAGCGGTCGGACAGGCGGTCGAACTCGCTGGTCGCGGCAATGGCGGTGTCGACGCCGCGGATGATGCCACCCGACCTATTGGTGATGGTCGCGGTTCGCGAGATCACCAGGGCCTCGCTGTTTGTCCCGGTGGTGACCTCGATCACCCCGCTATTGATGAGATCGGCCGCCTGCGTGTCGATCAGCAGGGCCTGCGCATTGTCGCCCGAGACGGTGATCGTGCCACTGTTGGTTACCGTCTCCCCACCCTGCGAGAGGATGCCGATCGCATCGCGGCCTGCCACATCGACGGTGCCCTCGTTCCTGACCTCGCTGTGCAGCCCGGCCTCGATACCGATGGTCCTCGGGTCGTCCGTCGCGGTGTTTGTCACCGTGACGGTGCCGGTATTGGTGATCGTCACCTCGGTATCGGTTGCCTGGTTGTCGCCGCTGGTGATCCCGATGGCGAGCTCCGAATCCGTCGCGGTGACGGTCACCGAGCCACTGTTCGTGATCTCGCTTTCGTTCAGCAGGTTCTCGACATCGATGCCGATCAGTTCGCGCGCTGAGGTGGTGCTGTTGCTGACCTCGACCGAACCGCTGTTCTCGATGACGGTCGGCGCGTCGCTCTCCCCGCCATCGAAAGGCGAGACGTCGATGCCGACGAGGAAGTTCCGCCCGGTCACCGTCAGCGCCCCGGCATTGGTCAGCGCGCTCTGGACGGTGCCCTCGATACCGGCGCTGCCGTTGCTTTCGGCGTTGCCCGTGATCGCGCCGCCGGCGGCATTCGTGAAACTGTCCGCCTGGTCCAGCGCGACGATGTTGTCGAAGAGACCCGTCGATGACAGCGTCGCGTTGTTGATGAGATCGAGGGCGACATCCTGAAAATTCAGGCCGCGCAGATTGCTTAACGCAGGATCGCCAAGCGCGGTGATATCGTCGTTGATGACCACCTCGCCCGTGCCGCCGACCACCAGCGGCAGCGTCAGGGTACCGCCACCGGTCACCGCCACCTGCAGCGTGGTATCGGCGCCGAGCGCGACGGCCGCCGCGTTCTCGGGAGTGTTGCCCGCCGGCTCATTGGCAAAGGACCCGTCGGTATTGAACACGGCCGTGGCATCGGTGTCGGAGAACAGGCCAAGCGCCGTGGGATTGTTGACCTGCCCGGTCAACTGCCCGTTTCCGGCGACGTCGGTCAGGAAGATGCCGCCACTGCCGAACATATCGACCGAGCCGTTGATCTGGCCGGCATTCAGCACAGCGCCGCCGAACTCCAGCTCGATCGATCGGCCAGTGCCGGTGATCGTGCCGGTCTGCGTGTTCAGGATCACCGGGTTCGAGCCGGAGGCGAAGATCCCCAGCCCCGACGTGCCGGTGATGCTGCCGTTGTTGGTGAACAGCGTCTCGCTGCCGAAGATCTCGGCACCGCGCGGCGCCGAGACCGTGCCGTCGTTCTCCACCTGCAGGAACTGCTCGAAGGTGACCCCGCGCTGCACCGTGCCCGAGAGAACCGCAAGCCCCGCCGTCGAGCCGCTGCCGGGCACCGCGATGTCGGCCTCGTTGGTCAGCCTACCCTGACCATATAGCGCCATCCCGAAGGGCAGCGGGGCAGGTGACGTCGTGGTGATGTCGGCGCCAGAGCCCGCGCCGAACACACCGACCCGCTCGAACGGCGTGCCATCGAGGGCGTCGGTGCCGAAATCCACCGTCTCGCTCCCCGTGGCGAACACGCCAAGCGCATCGTCTCCCTGCCCAGGATCGACCGTCACATTCAACGCCGATCCGACCGCGGTCGCGAACATGTCGTCACCGTCGTCGAGGAAAACGGTGCCAGTGACCGTGCCGTTATTGGCAAAGATCTCGGTGCCTTCACCGCCAAGGAAAGCCGTGCCCGTCCCGCCGCTGATCGTGCCGCCGTTGGCGTTGGTGACGGAGAAGAACAGCGGGAAGCCGAACTCTTCAACATTGCTGAAATCAATCGCCGGGCCATCGCTCGCGCTGATCGTGCCGCCGTCGTTGAAGATCGTGTTGGTATCGCCGAAATCGTTCACCGTGATCGCGGCGCCGCCCGCGCCCGTCGCGCTGATGGTCCCGGTGTTGGTCACGACGCCATCACGCCCAAGTTCGATCGCGACGCCCATCGTCCCGCTGGCTTCGATCAGCCCCTCATTGGTGATGTCATCGCTGTTCAGGCTGGCTGCCTGACCGTTCTCGCCGCTCGCCAGAATGCGACCGGTCGCGCGGTTGGTAAGGGTCGTCTGGTTGCTGCTGTCGAACCCAATGCCGCCGGGCCCAGTGTTCGAGATCGTGCCCTCGTTGACGATCACGTTGTCGACGTCGCGCGATAGCACGGCGATGCCGCGCTCGCCGGTGCTCACGATGGTCCCGGTGTTGGTGAAGGCGTTACCACCGCCCCGAAGCTCCACCGCCTCGGCAACCAGACCCTCGGCGCGGATCGTGCCGCTGTTGGTGAGCTCGTTGCTCGCGCCGACCGAGAGGGTAGCGGCCCCCTGACCGAGCGTTTCGATCAGACCGCTATTGACGACCGTGTTCGGCAGAAACTCACCATTGATGAACAGCGCTTCGGCATCCTGGCCTTCGGTGCGCATCGTCCCCGAATTGACAAAAGTGCTGTCGTTCGCGGTCGTCTCGCGAAAGATGTCGGCGCGAAAGCCGGTCGTCTCGATCAGGCCGGCATTGTTCAGCGAGACGCCGCGCGCTTCCGTGAAGGTGAAGGCGAAGACGTCGGTTGCGACACCGTTCGACCGGATCTCCCCGTCGACGCCGATCTCGAACTGGGTGTTCGGTGCGGCGAAGATCAGCGGCGGAATATCGAGAAGCCCGGTGTTGTCCTGGTTCGAGATGATCAGGCCATTGACCACGAGCCGGCCGCCACGCTGCATCTCGATGGCGCGATCGCCCGGATCGGCGGCCGTGATCTGCCCGGTCTCGCCGACCGTGACCGTGCTGCCCGTTCCGATGAGAAGACCGATGATCTGCAGCCCGCCGGCCTGCCCCACGGTGGTCAAGAGGCCGTCGATGGTGACCTGCGAGTCGTCTCCGGTGGTCACCAAACCGAAGCTTGGCCCAAAGCCTGCAGCATTCGTGGCGTTGATCTCGGCGCCGTCTGGCAGGGTAATGGTGAGATTGTCCGCGCCCGACGTATTCACGCCGTCGCCATCGACACCGGCGCAAGTAATCGCGCCACCATCGGCCACCGGATCTGGTGCGCACTGGGCATGGGCCGAGCCGCCACCAGAGGCCACACCAAGCAATAGAAAAGCCACGCCGCAGGTAACATCGCCAGTTCGAAACAAGAGACGCATTCCAAAACCCTCTTACGCACCAACGCCCGGTCTCAATCGACCTCACCATAAACCCGCAACGAAGCGTAAAACTGGCGGATACCCTCGTCAAACAATGTTTTTTTAGAAATGACGAAATCATTTCGTCACAAACCCAGCAATCACCGAATGATGCCTGCAATCCACCAAGACCAGCGACGGTCCAGTTCTGGCGATAAGCCGTTCGATTGTCCAGAAATGGCACTGTCTTCGGCGCACCGCTGCCAGCGCGCGCGCCAGAGGCGTAAAGCACCGAAATCCTGCAGCATTCGACCGGTGTTTAGGGGCTGCTGACGGATAAGGTGACGCCGGCATGGCGGCATGGCCGTCCGCTGCCATGAGATGCAGCGCCCGAGGGGCGGTGTTAGGGCCCTGATCAAGAGAGGAGGCCGTGCCATGAGCCGCAACGAGGGCGAGCGCCCGACCACCCACGACGCTGCCGAGGACAGGCGGAACCTCGATATCCTGATCTACGTGAACGGCGCCCTCGTGCCACGGGCCGAGGCCAAGATCTCCGTCTATGATTCAGGCTTCCTGCTCGGCGACGGCATGTGGGAGGGGATGCGGCTGCACAACGGCCAGTGGGCGTTCTTCGATGCCCATATGGACCGGCTGTTCGAAAGCCTGCACGCCGTCTCAATCGATATCGGGATGGACCGGGCCGGGGTGCTCGAGGCGCTCAACCGCACGGCCGAGGCCAATGGCATCACCACCGACGCGCATTGCCGTCTGATGGTGACACGCGGGATCAAGACGCGGCCCTTCCAGCATCCCTCGCTGTCGCAAAGCGGGCCCACGGTGGTGATCATCGTGGAGCATTCCACCCCGTCAGGCGCCGTCTGGGAACGTGGCGTGCGCCTTGCCACCGTCCCCCAGGTGCGCGGCCTGCCGATGAGCCAGGATGCCAAGTACAACAGCCACTCCAAGCTGAACTGCGTGCTCGCCTGCCTGCAGGCCGAACAGGCCGGCGCCGACGAGGGGCTGATGCTGGACCCGCATGGCTTTGTGAACACCACCAATGCCTGCAATTTCTTCATCGTGCGCAAGGGCATGGTTTGGACCTCGACGGGCGATTACTGCATGAACGGCGTGACGCGGGCGAACGTGATCCGCCTCTGTCGCGACAACGCGATCCCGGTCTCTGAGCGGAACTACTCGCTGTTCGACACCTATGGCGCGGACGAGGCGTTTTTGACTGGCAGTTTCGGGGGCCTGACCCCGGTCAGCGAGATCGACGGCAGGCGCATCGGTAGTGGTCCGAGCGGCCAAGGGAGCACGGGCAGCATCACCACCACGGGCGGCCCGAGCGGCCCAGTGACACGCCGGCTGAGCGCGCTTTATGCCGATCTCGTGCGCGCCGATACGGGCGCGGCCTGATGCGGGTCGTGATGTGGTCGGGTCCGCGAAACCTCTCGACGGCGATGATGCGGAGCTTCGGCAACCGTGCCGACACCGATGTCGTCGATGAGCCGTTCTACGCCGCGTATCTCGCGCTCACGGGCACCCAGCACCCCATGCGCGAGGAGATCCTGGCCGCGCATGAGCCGGACTGGCGGAAGGTCGCCGAGAGCTGTGCCGCGCCGGCACCCGCCGGGCGCATCCGCTATGAGAAGCACATGACCCACCATATGGTCGCGCCGATCTTGCTCGACTGGATGTCGGGTGCCGCCGTTGCCTTCCTGATCCGTAATCCGCGCGAGGTTGCCGCCAGTTACGCCGCCAAGCGCGCGGATTTCACGCCGGCCGATCTCGGCATCGAGCGGCAGGCGGCGCTGTTCGACGCGACGACGGCGATGCTCGGCTATTGCCCGCCGGTGGTGGATGCGGCGGATATCCGGCGGGCGCCCGCTCGGACCCTCGCGAAGCTCTGCCGCGCGCTTGGCCTCGCCTTCGACACCGCGATGCTCGCCTGGCCGCCCGGCCCGCGCGCGACCGATGGTGTGTGGGCCGCGCATTGGTACGCCGCGGTCAACGCCTCGACCGGCTTCACGCCGCACGACGCCCCGGCACCGACGCTTGACCCGGCGCTGGAGCGCTTGGTTGCTCCGCTCATGCCGCACTACGACCGGCTTGCCCAACACGCCCTGTGATGAAGGGCGATCGCTCGGTGCCGGTTAGGCCGGCCGGCGCATCACCGCGCGCACCAGCGGGAGCATGAGCGCCAGCGCGGTCACGACGAAGAGGCCAGCGGCGATCGGGTGCCCGGTGGCGAAGACCGTGATATCGCCGCGTGACAAGATCAGGCCCTGGCGCAGTGTCAGCTCCAGCGTCGGGCCGAGCACCATGCCGATCACCAGCGGCGCCATGGGCACGCCCTGCCGGCGGAGCACGAAACCCAGCACGCCGGCAAAGCCCATCACCAGCAGATCGAAGGGATTGCCGCGCACGAAATAGATGCCGACACCGCAGAGCAGCACGACACCGGTCATCATGAACCCCTCGCGCATGCGCAGGATCGGCGCCGCGATCCGGCTGAGCGCCAGCCCCAGCGGCAGCAGCAGGAGGTTGATCACGAAGAACCCCGCGAAGATCGCCGCGATCAGCGTCGGGTTATCCTCCATCAGCCGGAACCCCGGCGTGATGCCATGCAATGTCAGCGTCGCGAGCATCACGGCGGTGATCGCATCGCCCGGGATGCCAAGCGCCATGGTCGGCACCAGCGCGCCGCCGGTCACCGCGTTGTTGGCGGCCTCGGACGAGACGATGCCGTCGGGTTCGCCCTGGCCGTACCCCGCGCGGTTCGGCGAGGAGCGCTTGCCCTCGGCATAGGAGATGAAGGCTGCCGTCGCGGCGCCGGTGCCCGGCAGTACGCCGATGACGTTGCCGATCAGGACGGATTTGGCGAGGTTCTTCTTGCGCCCCGACCAGTCGCGCCAGGCGGGCAGGACGATGCCGCGAAACGCCGCCAGGTCGCTCACCGCCTCCACCTTGCGCCCGACGCGCACAAAGACCTCGGACAGCGCAAAGATCCCGATCACCACGGCGAGCAGGTTGAAGCCCGAGATCAGCTGCCAGTTGCCGAACGTAAAGCGCGGCTGGCCGGTGATCGGGTCGCCGCCGACCGAGGCGAGCAGGATGCCGATCGTCGCCGCCAACAGGCCCTTGACCAGCGATCCTGACGAGACCGAGACGATGCAAGTCATGCCGAGAAGGACGAGGGCGAAGGTCTCGATCGGCCCGAAATTCAGCGCCAGCGCCGCGAGTTGCGGCGCCGCCAGCAACAGCACGACCGCCGAGACCAACCCACCGACGACCGAGGCGACCGTCGCCCAGCCAAGCGCCTGCCCCGCCTCGCCCCGTTGCGCCATGGGGTAGCCGTCGAAGCAGGTGGCGGCCGACTGAGGCGTGCCGGGCGTGTTGATCAGGATGGCCGAGATCGAGCCGCCATAGACCGAGCCCGCATAGACCGCGAGCAGCAGCAGGATCGCCGGTGCCTGCCCCATCGACAGCGTGAAGGGCAGCACCATCGCCACGGCCACGGTCGAGCCGATCCCCGGCATCGCCCCGAGCACGATGCCGAGCACCGTCCCGAGGAGCAGCGTCAGCAGCGCCTCCGCCGTCATCAGCAAGGCCAGCGCGTCGGGGATCGCGGCGAGCATCTCGGCACTCCGTCAGAAAAGGTGGGTGAAGGGTGCGGTGGGCAGCGGCAGCGCGAGGATATGATTGAAGAGCAACACGATGGCCCCCGGCACCGCGAGGGCATAGGCGAGGATGGCCAGCGGATGCCGGATGCCGAAGATCCAGAGAGAGACGGCCGAGAAGGCAGCCCCGCTCAGCATGAAGCCGATCCGCGTGATGGCATTGGCGAAAAGCAGTGCCGCGAGCACGAAGACGATGAGGGCAATCACGTGCTCGACCGAGCCGGCCCGGGTGCCGGCGCGTAGATCCTGAAGCGTGGCGATGGCACACAGCACCATCATCACGCCGAGTATGATGCGCGGGAAGAAGACCGGCGACTGAGCCGCGCCCAGCGCCTGGTACTCCGCGCTGAAGGTCGTTGCCATCAGGGCCGCCGCGGCGATCAGGATCGCCAAGAGGGTCAGGCAACGCTCGGACAAAAGAGCTGTCATGATGATGCGTCCGCGCTGTCAGGGCCCGGCAGGATGGCCGGACCCCGGGGCCGATACCGCGCCTTACTTCAGGCCGGCCGCCTCGATCAGGACGGTGTTGGCCTCGTACTGCTCGCGGAAGAAGGCATCGAAGGCCGCAGCGCCGCGATAGTTGATGACGGTGCCGGAATTGGCCGCGAACTTCTTGAACCCGTCCGACGCGACGGCCGCCTCGCAGGCGCTTTCAAGCGTGGCGACGACCTCGGCCTCCACACCCGCGGGCGCGAACAGGCCACCCCAGAGATAGAGCTCGTTCAGCGGCGCCTCGATCCCCGCCTCGGCAGCTGTCGGCACATCGGGGTAGTTCTCGAGCCGGGTGTCGTTGAACACCATCAGCGGGCGGAAATCGCCGCGGTTCATGAGCAGTTCGGTGTCGCCGAAAAACTGGATCGTGCCGGCGGTCAGCGCCTGCACGGCCGGGCCCGAGCCCTGGAACGGCAGGTGGGTCATGTCGTCGATGATGCCGAGCCCCGCAAAGCCCGCCACGGCGGTCAGATGCGTCATGGCACCCGCGCCCGACGAGCCATAGACGAGGCCGCCCGGATCGGCCTCGGCCGCGGCCACCACGTCGGCGGCGGTCTCATAAGGCTGATCCGCCGAGGTAAAGAGCAGCGTCGGCGAGGCCGCGATCGAGCAGATCGGCGTCCAACTGTCGACACCATAGGGCACGTCGCGGATCTGGGGCTGGATCGTCGAGACGGTGATGGAGAAGTAGCCGAGCTGATACCCGTCGGGCCGCTGACCCTGCAGCGCCGAGGCAGCGACGGTGCCCGAGCCACCCGCCATGTTCGACACGAAGACATCGCCGCCGACCGCTTCGGCGAAATGCGGTGCCAGTCCGCGCAGCAGCAGGTCCGTGCCACCGCCCGCGTTGAAGGGGGCGATCAGGTTGATCGGCCGCTCGGGGAAGCTGTCGGCGAGGGCGGCACCGGCGGAGAGCGCAGCGGCCACCAGCCCGGCCGATGCGAGGCGGAGATAGGTCATTCGATCCTCCCTGACGCCCTCCTGCGGGGCGCTTATACGTTTTGGTTGACCGCATTGGCGGTATTGCCATGCCCAATGTCAAAGCCGGGATGTCACCTTCGCACTGATGAGACGCGGAAAAGGCCGGGCTTCTGGTTCGCTGCGATGCCTTCGCACGATCTCTCGGGCCGGGCGCGCGCCCTGCGATGCGGCAGCGGCCGCGCACACCGGCTGTACTCAGTCCAAGCGTTTGGCTTCCGCGGTGGCGCCGAAACCTCGCCCGAGGCGCCGCCAGACGGTGATGGTCAGCACGAGGACGGCGAGCGCGGCGAGGGCGAAGGGGACAATCAGCGCCGTCTCGCGCACGACCAGCGTTTCTGCCGCGCGCACCACGACCCCAGAGAGGAGCAAGCCCAGAGCCATCGAGCCCCAGGACAACAGGCGATAGATCCCGTTGACGCGGCCGAGCAGAGCACCCGGCACCACGCGCTGGCGATAGGAGACCGAGACGACGTTCCAGAAGATGCTGGTGAACTCGAAGAAAACGAGCGCCAGGGCGAGTGTGAGTGCATCCGGTGCGAGGCCGATCAACGCAAACCCGATGGCCGAGCACAGCGACGAGATCCGCGCCGCCGCCCCCGGACCGATGCGCCGAACCCCACGCTCGGCCACCAGCCCGCCGGTCACACCGCCGAAGGCGCCTGCGGCGAGGATCATGCCATAGGCCGGTGCGTCGAGACCGAGGTTCTCTTGCCCATGCAGCACGAGGGCGATGACGACCATTTGGTGAAAGAGGTTCCAGACCGCCGTCACGGCGGCGAGGAGCTGTAGGACACCCTGTCCGCGCATGAAAGCGATGCCCTCGCCCAGATCTTTTCGCCAATCCTGGCGCATCCGGCTGGGTGGGGCGAACCGTCCGCTGAGGCCGCGCACCACCGCCCACGCCACCACGAGGAGCACCGCGTTCGTGTCAAAAGGCAGCCACACGGCCGCAGCGATCAGGAAAGCGCCCAGCGCCGGGCCAAGCAGCGCGTTGCCGGTGATTTCCGCGGTGAAGAGCCGGGCATTCGCCCGCTCCAGGGCCGCGGCCGGCACGATGGCCGGCAGGATGGTCTGCGCCGCGGTATCGCGGAACACCTCGGCCGCCCCGACCAATAGGGCACAGCAGATCAGGAGAGCGAACAGGCCGGGATCGCTCGCGCCCGATGGCGGCGCCGGTGGCAGCGGTGTCGCCGACCAGAGGCCGAGCGCCGCCAAGCCAAACGCCAAGGCACGCAATGCGTCCATCACAAGCAGAAGCCGGCGCCGATCGACCCGGTCCGCGACCACACCCGCCGGCAGCGCGAGCAGAAGCCAGGGCAGCCTAAGCGCCACGGGCGGCAGCGCCACAAGCAGCGGGTCGCGCGTGAGGAGCGTCGCAAGCCAGGCCCAGGCCACCAGCGCCACACCGTCGGCGAGGTTGGTCAGCCCCGCTGCCGCCACCATACGGGTCAGCGCCGAGCGGGGCATCGCGGTCTCTGTGATCCTGCTTTCTCTCACCGCCCGTGCCGATGCCGAGACACTTTTCTCAGGGTCGTCGATGGCCATGCGTCCTCGCTCGCCCCGCGGTACAGGGGCTGGAGCAACGCGGTCTGCAGCCTCAAGCATGGTTGAGGACAAGCGCGATCTGCCCGATGCAGTGACACATTGGGCAAGATCGGAGCGCGCTCATGGCCACCATCTCGATCGGCGATGTCGCGCGGCGCACCGGGCTCGCGGTCTCGGCGATCCGCTACTACGAGACGATGGGGCTGGTCCGACCGGGGCGCAGCGCCTCGGGCCGGCGGGAGTTCGAGCGTTCCGACATTCGCCGCCTGTCTTTTGTCATGATCGCCCAGCGCCTCGGCTTCTCGATCGCCGAGATCCGCGCGGCCTTGGCGACACTGCCGGACGGCCGGACCCCGACCAAACGCGACTGGGAGCGCCTCTCCCGGGCGTTTCGCCGTGCGCTCGACACCAGGATCGAGGGTCTCGCTCGGCTCCGCGACCTGCTGGATGGCTGCATCGGCTGTGGATGCCTGTCGCTCGATCAATGCGCGCTGCACAACTCCGGGGATAGCGCCGCGAGCCTTGGGTCCGGGCCGCGTTATCTGCTGGGCGACGACCCGGAGCCGTGAGACCGCTGTCTGCCCTGCCGGTGGCGAGGCAGCGCTCGGGCGACATAGGGGGCGGCGCTTGGGGTGGCGTGATCGCCATTGCCGTGGGGGATAGCTTCCGACTATGGCGGCTTGATCACGCAGCGCGCTGGCCAAGGCCGGCCGCGTGTCGAGACCGACGAGAGCAAACCAGCGAGGGACAGCGTGGAGGCCTTTGTCGAGTTCCTAATGCGCGTCGCCGGCCAGTTTCAGTCACCGACACTGGCTTTCCTGCTCGGCGGTGTGCTGCTGGCGGCCTCAGGCTCCAAGCTGACCATCCCCGACCCGATCTATCGTTTCGCGGTGTTCATGCTGCTGATGCGCATCGGTCTGAACGGCGGGATGGAGATCCGCAACGCTGAGCTCGCCGACATGATCCTCCCGGCGCTGGCCGCGGTTCTGCTCGGCGCCGGGATCGTCCTCCTCGGTCTCCTGACCCTCGCGCAATTGCCGGGCATACAGCGCGAGGACGCCATCGCCACCGCCGGTCTGTTCGGGGCTGTCAGCGCCTCCACCCTCGGCGTCGCCATGGTGCTGCTGGAGCAGGAAGGCATCGCCTACGAGGCTTGGGTGCCGGCCCTCTACCCCTTCATGGACATCCCCGCCCTCGTGCTCGCCATCGTGCTGGCGCGGATGCATACCGAGCGGCAGGGCACCACCACCTGCAAGGGCCGGCGCGTCGGGGTCTGGACCATCGTCAAGGACAGCCTGCAGGGTGCGGCGCTCTCGGCACTTCTGCTCGGGCTGCTGCTCGGGCTGTTGTCGCGGCCCGAACGGGTGTTCGAGACCTTCTACGACCCGCTCTTCAGGGGGCTTTTGTCGGTGCTGATGCTCATCATGGGAATGGAGGCCTGGCAGCGGCTGAACGAACTCCGCCGCGTGGCGCAGTGGTATGCGGTCTATGCCGCGGTGATGCCGCTCGTGCATGGTCTGCTGGCGTTCGGCCTTGGCTATGGCATCCACCTGCTCACGGGCTTCAGCCCGGGCGGCGTTGTGCTGCTGGCGGTGCTCGCCGCATCCTCCTCCGACATCTCGGGCCCGCCCACGCTGCGCGCCGGCATCCCCAGCGCCAACCCGTCGAGCTATATCGGCGCCTCGACCAGCGTCGGCACGCCCATCGCCATCGGCTTGGGCATACCCTTCTTCATCGCGCTCGCGGAATGGGTCTTCTGAGTGCCCGGCGCCCGGCCAGCGTATCCGCCGGTCAGACCTTGAATTTCCCGGGGCGCAGGATCTCGACCGGCTCGACATAGGTGATGCCGGAATAGTGCTCGAAATACGCCTCGACCACCGCGGCGGTGATGGCCTCGGCCGTGTCGTGATCCGACACGATCACCTCGATCTTCACATTCTCAAGGATGCCGGCGACCTGCGGGGCGCGGTGCACCCGCCGTTTGCCGCGACTGCCCTTCCCCCCGACCGAGGTATAGGTGTAGCCCGTTGCGCCATGCGCTTCGAGCAGTTCGGCCACCCCGTCGAGGATCGACCGCTCGGTCACGATGACGATCTTCATGGCCGGATGCATCACCGGGCTCCTTTCCACCAGCGCTCGCCTTGGTGACGAAGAAGGGCCGCCCTGACAAGGCTTGCCCAGCGCGGCACAGCTTTGCCCGACACGGCACGGGCCAGACGACACCGCCGGCCGTGAGGCGCGGATCTCAGGCGCCCAATCGCTGACCGCGCCGCCATCCGCCGCTGTCAAGACAACCGGCCGCTGATGTCATCAGAGCGCTTGCCTAACGGCGCGATCTCGGTGTCCATGGTCGGCATGGCGACGCGGGCAAGAGCGCTGGGACCGAGCCGAAGGCGGGGAACCACCGCCGTCGTTCTGCTCTGCCTGTTGCTGAAGGCCTTGCTCGGCCCGCTTGTCGTCGCAAGCGCGGCGGCGGGTGTTTCGGCCAAGCCCGGTGTCATCCTCGTGCCGATCTGCGCGGGCGGCGTCATCACCTATGTCGAGATGGCGCTCGACGATGACGGCGGGGCGCCGACACCGATCGACGCTCCTTCGGGCAGCGCCGCCGTCATCGGCGAGGCCTGCACCGTCTTCGGCGCATTCTTCGCGCCGCCGCCCGGCGGCATGGGCCTGCCCACTGCCCTGCACGACACCACGGCGCCCGCGGGGTTACCGGCACTGCTCGCACCGCTGGCGCGCGCCTTCCGCCACCCCCCGTCACGAGGTCCTCCCGCTTTGTTCTGAGCCGCGACGCGATCGGAACCGAAGAGAGAGACCCATGACGACCATCACCAGGGCGGCGCTCGGCGCGCTCGCTGTGACGCTTGCGGCCAAGGCTGCAGCGCAGCATGCCCATGCGCAGACATCCCCCATTGAGCTCGACGAAATCGTTGTCGAGGGCGAGACCACCGACACGCCCGCCGGCCCCGCCGATGGCTGGCGCGCCACCACCGCCGACAGCGCGACCCGCACCCGGACGCCGATCGAAGAGATCCCGCAGTCGATCCAGGTCATCCCCCGCCAGGTGATCGAGGACCAGCAGGCCGACAGCGTCAGCGACGTGATCCGCAACGTCTCGGGCGTGCAGGGGATCGAGCGACGCGAGCGGACCCAGCAGCTCGACGGCAACTTCCTGATCCGCGGCCAGTTCACCGAAGCCTATGTGAACGGGCGCGTCGCCTTCTTCGACCAGGGCCTCGATCTCGAGAGCACGATCAATATCGAGCGGGTCGAGGTCACCAAGGGCGTCAATTCAGGGCTCTTTACTGCTGCCAATGGCGCGCCGATCTCGGGCGTGATCAACATCGTCGAGAAGACGCCGGAACGCACGCCCACCTACAGCATCGAGGGCGGGATCGGCAGTTTCGACTTTTACAATGTCGCCTTCGACGTGAACCAGCCGATTACCGAGGACGGTGATCTCTCCTTCCGCGTCACCGGCGACTACCGGACCTCGAACGATTTCGTCGACCAGGCCGATGACGAGAGCTTCGGCGTGTTCCCGACCCTGAAATGGGACAACGGGACAACCGCTGTCACGCTGCGCGGGCGCTATCAGCGCAGCGAGTTCAACTTCTACAACGGGCTGCCGACGCTCGGCGAGGACGCCCCGGCGCCGGGCTTCGAGGCGCGGGATGCGGTGGCTGCCTTCGACCAACCGGATACCGTGCTGGAGGCCTATAGCGTCGACATCCTGGCCGAGCACGACTTTGGCCACGGCATCACGGGACGGTTCCGCAGCGGCTATCAGAATGCCGACGGGATCCAGCACACGACCTTGTCCGGCGTAAATCTGTTCGGCTTTGGCGCGCCGGGCGAGACGGTGCGCACCGACAACACCCAAATCCTGCAGCTCAACACCTTCGATGTCGGCGGCGAGGTGGTCTGGGAGGCGAAGCCGACCGGTTTCTGGGAACACACGCTGCTGCTGGGGGCCGAGTACCAGTCGACCGATACCGACGGCGCGAGCTTCTTCGGCTTCGGCCCAGCCTCCACCGATCTCGACGTGATCCAGTCGGCGCCTTTCGACAGCGGTACGGTTCCCTCTCCCTTCGGGCTCAACCTCGACACCACGACCGGCATCTTTCAAAGCCAGTCGACCTTCTTCGACCGGGTGCATCTGCTGGGCGCGCTGTCCGTCTCGCGCACCAATATCCAAACCGAGGGCATCCCCGATATCACCGACACCATCCTGAGCCCGCGGGTCGGCCTTGCGGTGGATGTGGGCGGCGGCTTCACGCCTTTCGTCGGCTGGGGGCGGGGTTTCCGCACACCGCAGGGCGTGGCGGCGAGCTTCAGCTTCTTCACCGTCGACGAGGTCGCCATCGAGCGGAGTGAGCAGGTCGAGATCGGGCTGCGCTTCGACCGGCCGGAACTGGGCCTGTCGGGTAGCGTGGCGGCCTACAACCTGAAGCGCGACGACGCGGCCGTGCTGGCGACGGTGGCGGCGCAGGCCGGCGTTCTCTCGGTCGCCGATCAACGCTCGCGCGGGGTGGAGCTGGACCTTGTCTGGCAACCGGCGCCCGAATGGCGCTTCCTCGCGGCCTATGCCTTCACCGATGCCGAGATCGTCGACAAGGACAGCCCGTTCAAGGGCAACGACCTGCAGCGCGTGCCGAAGCATTCGGGCCGCGTCGCTGCGCGCTACGATGTGCTCGACGGTCCGCTGACGGGCCTCGGCCTCGGTCTGGGGGTCACGGCGATGTCGAGCAGGCCCGGGGACCTTGGCAACACCTTCACCACCGATGCCTTTGCCACGGTCGATGCGCAGATGTCGTATCGACGGGGGCCGGTGGAGGTGGCTGTCGGCATCGACAACCTGTTCGATACCGACGTGTTCGTGCCCAACTTCCAGTTCCAGGGCAACACAGCGCCGATCCAGCCCCTCACGGTGACGGGGCGGGTCAAAGTGACGTTTTGAACGGGCGGGAGTGCCAGCCGAGGCCGCGCCTGTGGCCAGCCAGCCGATCTCGCCGATCCTTTGGCACAATCGCCGCGCCAAGCCGTCACCCGTCCGGGGCGACGCAGGCGTGGCACAGACTGCCCGAGAGGCAGCACAGCACCGGAGTGCAGAGCATGCTGAAATCCGTCATCGCCCTCGCCGTCACCACCCTCAGCCTCGGCGCGCAAGGCACCGCAGCCGCCGATACCGTGCCCTTTTCACTGCGGTTCGTGGCGATGCATGGCGACATGCCCGTCGGCTGCACCGCACCGCTCAGCGGGCTCGGACCGGCAGGTGACATGACCATCGGGATCAGCGATCTGCGCTTCTACGTGAGCGACGTCGCTTTCCGTACGGCCGACGGCACCGAGATCGCGGCGACGCTGAGTGACAGCCCGTTCCAGATCACGCGCGATGGGCAGGCGGTCGCGCTGATCGACCTGACCGACGCAACGAGCGGGTCTTGCGCCCCGGGCTCGATCAGCTTTGGCGAAGGGACCGATCGGGTAAACGATCGGGTGACCGGACAGCGCGGAAGCGGCAGCGTCACCGAAGTCTCGTTTCGCATCGGTGTCCCGCAGGATCTGATGCGCGCGGTGATCGCCGCCAGCTCGGCCGAGGACGCGCCCTCGCCGATGGGCGAGATGTACTGGAACTGGGCCACCGGCTACCGCCATTTCGTGCTGAACCACACCGTCGACGTGACCGACGGCCGCTTTGGCGAGGGCTATCTTCATATCGGCTCGATGGATTGCGGCCCGGCCGAGGGGAAGGCGCTGAGCGACCGCGACAGCTGTGGGCTGGTCTACACGCCGGCGGTGAGCATGCCCGCCTCAACCGCGGCCGGCGCGGGCAGCGATGAGACCGTGGTCGCCGTCGACCTGGAACCGCTGTTCGCCGCCGTCGATTTCGTCGCGCCGGTCTACGATCCCGAGACCTTTGCCATCATCGGAGAGCGGCCGGGCACCGATTGCCACTCCTCGCGCCGCCAGCCCGATTGCGCGGCGATCTTTCCCGTCTTCGGCCTCGACATGGACACGGGCGGTGCCGATGCCGCAGCCAACCGCGTGTTCCGACCGTTGCCGTGAGGGGGTCGCTCAGCAGATCCGCGGCAGCGGCCGCCTGTCTTGCCGCTGCCCTTCTGGTCATGGGCGCGGTGGCGCTGCCCGGTCGCCTGGCGGCGCCAGAGCCGGCGACCGATCCAGTGCCACGTCTGCGCGCGATGCTGCGCCTGCCAGACCACGTGGCGCTGCCGCCGATTCCAGATTTCAACCCGCTAACGCCTGAGAAGATCGCCCTTGGCCGGCATCTCTTCTACGACAAACGCCTATCGGGCAACGGCACGCAGTCCTGCGCCGGCTGCCATTTCCCCGAGCTGGCCTTTGCCGACGGCAAGCGGCGGCCGGTGGGCTCGACCGGGCAGACCCATCCACGCAATTCCATGGCGCTGGTCAACCTCGCCTGGCTGCCGACGCTGACGTGGTCGAGCCCGTCGCTGACGACGCTGGAGGCGCAGATCCACATCCCGATCCGCTCGGATCGCCCGGTCGAGCTTGGCGTGAACGACGCCAACGCGCCCGAGGTGCTGGCCAGGTTCGCCGATGATCCGGCCTATCGCGCGCTTTTCGCCGATGCCTTTCCCGAAAGCCCCGAGCCCGGCTTCAACAAGATCGTCTTTGCGCTCGCCAGCTTCGTCCGGACGATGACCAGCTTCGACACGCCTTTCGACCGCTACCTGGCCGGTGACGCGACCGCGCTCAGCCCCGAAGCGCGGCAGGGCCTCGCGCTCTTCAACGGCGAGCGGTTCGAATGCTTCCACTGCCATAGCGGCGTGATGCTGACGACGGCCTATGTGGACGCGACGACCGACCCCGGCGCCCGGCCTTTCCACTTCTTTTCCAACGGTCTCTACAATGTGGGCGGGACGGGCGATTATCCGGCGCATGACCAGGGGCTCTACGAGCACACACAGAACCGGCGACATCGCGGCCTGTTCCGACCGCCGACGCTCCGCAATATCGCCCTGACCGCGCCCTATATGCATGATGGCAGTCTTGCGACGCTAGATGCCGTGATCGATCACTATGCCGCCGGCGGGCGGAACCTGACCGAGGGCCCCTTTGCCGGCGACGGTCGCCTTCACCCCGGCAAGTCGCATTTCGTACGCGGTTTCCGCGCGACACCGACCGAGCGGGCGGCGCTGCGTGCGTTTCTCGACAGCCTGACCGATCGCGGGTTTCTCAGTCGCGGCGACCTCCAGCCGCCACCGACCATGCCGCCCGACTGAGGTCGCTGCCTGCGCCGCCGCCCGCTAGGCGCCAGCGCAACGGGTGATGGGCCGCGGGCGCCCCCACGCGATCACGGGACAACCGTCAGTTCCAATCGCCGTAATACCGGTTCCAGATCTTTTCCCCGATCAGGCAGTCATACCCATCGACACGCTGCAGCGTCGCCCCGGCCGGTCGCCTGTCGGATAACTCGAGGATCAGCTTGCGGCGCACGGCGTCGGGAAAATCCTCCCACCGCAGGACCGGAATGACAAAGGCGGTCGGCCCGGTGATGACGCAGTGCTCGTAATAGGCGTCGAGATCCTCGAGATCGAACTGGGTATAGCGCCCCTCGCGCGTCATCAGCGGCAGGCCATTGATGGTGATGCCCCGCGCGGCGGCATCCGCCCTCGCCGCCAGCACCGGTCGACCGCCATTGTTCGGCCCGTCGCCCGAGACGTCGATCACCTGCCGCTCGGCCGTGAAGCCATTGTTCTCAAAGCGCGGCATCGTGTGGTCGATGATGCCCGAGATCGACGTCCGCGGCAGCGGATACTCGATGCGCGCCGTGAGCTTCGCAGCAAAGGCCTCGGCATCCTCACGGCTGCGCACCAGGGTCCAGTCGACGATCAGACGCTGCGAGGACGGTCCCGCCCATTCGATATAGGTCAGCGCGATCTGACTATGGGGGCCACCAAAGCGGATCGCCTGAAGGACGTCATCGCTGACGATGGCCTCGGCATAGCCACGGCGCTGGATCTCGATCTCGCGCTGCGTCATCGACAGCGAGACATCGACCGCGAGCACAAGCTCAAGATCGACCTCGATGTCGGCGCTCGCTGGCGTCGGAGCCTGAGCCACGGCCGGGCCGGCCAGCGTCGATAGGATGGCGAGCCAAAGCGTGAAAATGCGCATAGCAATACCTCATCGCGAATACCGCGGGCTGTCGAGTAACAACCCGTTGCGGTGCGTCCGTGCCCTCGCCCGCCCCGCCATCTCCCGCCGAGAGCGCCTGCAGCCGGCCCGGCCCGCGGTGGGCGCGATCAGGCCGGGTCGCCTTCCCAGACGCTTCGGCACATGCCCGAGGGCGTGCGCGCATGGGCGAGGCAGAAACAGCCGACCAAATCGGCCATGACCTCCGAGGCGGCCATCGCCTCGGCATTGGTCGCGTCGAGACGGTCGCGCGCGGCCTCGGCCTCGGCACGGAGGGCCGTCTCGTCGACGGTAAGCATCTGCCCCTCCTCCAGCACCAGGCGCCCGGCGATCATCACCGAGCGCAGCGCCGCGCCGTTCTCGGCAAAGGCCATCTGCAACAGCGGCTGGCGGAGCGGCACATAGTTGATGTGCGAGAGGTCGATGAACAGCATATCGGCGGCCCAGCCGGGCGCGAGGCGGCCCACATGGCGAAAGCCCAGGATCTCGGCACTGCCCGTGGTGGCGGCGGTGACGGCCTCGCCCGCGTCGAGCCAGCGTCCCCGATCGGCATCGCAGATCCGCGACAGGTAGGCCGCAAGGCGCAGCGCCTCGAACATGTTCTGCCCGTCCGATGTGTTCGAGGCATCGGTGCCGATGCCAAGGCGCACGCCCGCCTCGATCATCTTGCGCGCCCGCGCCAAGCCCGAGCCGAGACGCAGGTTCGACATCGGGTTATGCACCACGCCGCCCCCCGCGCCGCCGATCCGCGCCATGTCCTCGTCGGTCAGCCAGATGCCGTGGGCGGCCGAGAAACGCGGCGTCAGAAGACCCAGCGCGTCGAGATGCGCCGTCAGCGTGCGCCCGTAGCGTTGCAGGCCGAGGACATGCTGCGTCCGCGTCTCGGCCAGATGGGTCTGCAGCGGCGTATCATAGGCCTCGGCCAGCTTTGCGCAGCCCTGCATGAAGGCGTCCGAGCAATGCAGCGGGATCGTCGGCGCCACGGCGGGTCGGATGCACTCGCGGTCGTGTGACCACCCCTTCAGCACGGCCTCGGCGGCGGCGAGGCTGGTGTCGGTCGGCGCGGTCTTCATCGCTTCTGCGCGGGCGCGGTGGGGCTCGGGCAGGCTCTCGATCAGACCCGGCAGCGCCTCGAACAGCGTGCGGTCGGCCATCATGGGGGCCACCACCGTGCGCATGCCGACCTCGTCATAGGCGCTGGCGACCGCGTCCATCCCCTCGACCGAGGGGACGGGATATTCGACGAACAAGTCAAAGGCGGTGGTGCAGCCCTTTCGCACCAGTTCCACCGCAGTCAGCCGGGCGGTCAAGCGCTTGTCCTCGATGGTGCGGTTGCCGTTGGACGCGCCCGAGCCGGTCAGGAACACTTCCAGCGGTGCACGGTCGCCCACCAGCCCCTTGCCGAGCGCGCCGTGCCCATGGGTGTGACCATTCACGAGACCCGGCACGATCAGCCGGTCGACCGCCGAGAGCGGCCGGCCGCGCGAGGGGTCGATGGTCCCCGCGGGCTCGATCGTCGCGATGCGCGTCCCGTCGACCAGAATGTCGGCGGGCGCCACGGTCGCGGGCGTGCCGTGCAGCACCTGCCCGCCGGTGATCAACGTGGCCTCGCTCACGCGGCCCCCGCTTCAGTCGCCTCGACAGCGTCGGCCATGTGGCGCCCGATCTCATAGCGGTCGGCCGCGGCCGCCAGGCATTCATGCACGATGCGCCCCTCCGACATCACCAGGATGCGGTCCGAGAGCTCGAGGATCTCATCCAGATCCTCCGAGATCAGCAGGATCGCGGCGCCGCGGTTGCGCGCCTCCATGATCTGGGCGCGAATCTCGGCCGCGGCCGAGGCGTCGAGGCCAAAACAGGGGTTCTGGGCGACCAGCAGGCGCACGTCTTCGGAGAGTTCGCGCGCCAGGACCGTGCGCTGAACATTGCCGCCCGACAGGGTATGGAGCGCAGCATCGGCCCCGGCGGTGCGGATGGCATAGCGTGCGATCAACCCCTCGGCGATCCGGCGCATCGCAGCCCGGTCAAGCCAGGGCCCGCGCGCGGCCGGCGCCCGGTCGTAGCGGCGGAGCATCAGGTTCTCCATCACGCTCATCGAGCGGACGGCGCTGTTCTGCAGCGGCTCTTCGGCCAACAGGAAAACGCCGCCGGCAACGATCTCAGCGCGGGTGCCGTGAAAGGGTCGGCCGTCAACGCGCAGGTCACCAGCCTCGCCCGCCCGCTGGCCGGCCAAAACCTCGACCAGTTCTTTTTGACCGTTACCCGACACGCCGGCGACACCAACCACCTTGCCCGGTGACACCGCGAGACTGGCCCCCGCCACGGCCAGCGTTCCGCGATCGCCGCGCGCGGTGAGGCGGTCGATCTCCAAAAAGGGCGCGGCCGGCGGCGTCTCGACCCGGGCGGCCGGTGTTCGCGGTGTCGCCTCGCCGAACATCATGGTCGCCAGATGCGCCTCGTCGATCTCGGCCACCGTGGCGCGGCCGACATGGCGCCCGGCGCGCAGCACGCTGACCTCGCGCGCGTAGGCCATGACCTCGCGAAACTTGTGCGTGATTAGCACGACGCTGAGCTGTCCGCCATCGGCCAGCCGGCGCATCTCGGCCAGGACCTCGTCAGCCTCGGCCGGGGTCAGCACCGAGGTCGGCTCGTCCAGCACCAGGAACCTGCGACCAAGCCAGAGCTGCTTCAGGATCTCGAGCTTCTGCTTTTCGCCAGCCGCCAGCGTTGCCACCGTGGCGCTGGGATCGAGCTGGAAGGGCGCGGTTTCCATGAAGCGCGCGATGGCCGCGCGCTCACCCGCCCAGTCGATCACAGCCGGGATCTCGGGACGCGCCAGCACGAGGTTCTCGGCAACCGTCATCGGCTCGACCAGCGTGAAGTGCTGGTAGACCATGCCGAGGCCGAGGTTCTGCACGTCCTGCGGCCCCTCGATCCGACGCTCGCGCCCGGCGATGGCGATCTGCCCGTCATCGGCGCGGTAAAAGCCCATCAGACACTTCACCAGCGTGGACTTGCCGGCGCCGTTCTCGCCCAAGAGCGCGTGAAAGCAGCCCGGCGCAAAGCGTTCGGACACCTGGTCCAGCGCCTTGACGGGGCCGAAGCTCTTGGAAAGGGCGACGATCTCGACCTCGGGCGGTGCGCTAGGGTCCATCATCGCGAGATCGAAACCTCGCCTGGGGCACCGACCAGGGCCTCGCGCGGGCTGGAGGCCCAGATGAGCAGGATCAGCGTCATGATGTAGGGTGCGGCGTTGAACAGGTAGTAGCCGGACGCGATGCCGACGGTCTGCACGGCCGGGCCCAGGGCCGTGGCCCCGCCGAACAGCAGCGAGGCCCAGAAACAGCGCACCGGGTTCCAGCGGGCGAAGATCACAAGGGCGACGGCCATCAGTCCCTGACCGCTCGACAGCCCTTCGTTCCAGTTGCCGGGGTAGTAGAGCGAAAGGAATGCGCCCCCGATGCCCGACAGGAAGCCCCCGGCCGCGGTGGCCGACAGGCGGATCAGCGGCACCGACAGGCCAAGGGCCCGCCCCGCCTCGGCATTTTCGCCCGCCATGCGCAGCAGCAGACCCCAGCGGGTGTTGTAGATCGCCCATTGCAGGAAGTAGGCGAGCGCCACGCCCAGCAGGAAGAGCGGGCTGATCTCGAGCGCCGATTGCACGGCCGGAATGTCCGACCAGTCGCCCAGCGGCAAACCGGGCAGCATGTCGGCGCGCGGCACGACGAAGTCCTTGCCCAGATAGAAGGCGAGGCCCGTGCCGAAGATGAACAGCGCGATGCCGACGGCGATGTCGTTGACCCTCGGCAGGTTGCAGATGAGGGCATGGAGCGCCCCCAGCAAGGTTCCGGCGAGACCCGCGGTCAATACGCCGAGCCAGGGCGATCCGGTCAGATACGAGGTCGCAAAGGCCGTCATGGCGCCCAGCACCAGCGTGCCCTCAAGGCCCAGGTTCACCCGCCCTGCCCGCTCGGTCAGCGTCTCGCCAAGCGCCACGAACAGATAGGGCGTCGAGACGCGCACCGCCCCGCCGATCACTGCGATCAGCACGCCCCAGTAGCCAAGTTCGGTCTCCATCGCAGCCCCCTCTAGCGGCGCGCGGGCAGCAGACGCCCGGCCAGCGCGTTGGAGGCGAGGACGGAGAGGAAGATCATGCCGAGCAGCAGATCGGTCGCCGCGTCGGGCAGGCCGAAGCGGCGCTGCAACAACCCGCCCGAGGCGGCGATCCCGCCGATGATCAGGGCCACGATCACCACCGCCAGCGGGTTCTGCCGCGCGAGAAACGCCACCAGAATGCCGGTATAGCCGAAACCCACCGCCAGGCTGCCCGACACGGCGCCATGGACCGCGACGACCTCGATCGCGCCGGCAAGCCCCGCCGCCACCCCGCCCAGCGCCGTGGCCAACAGGGTCAGGCGGCCGATATCGAGGCCCGCCATCTGCGCCGCGCGCCGATTGCCGCCGAGCACCGACATCGAGAACCCGGTGACCGTATGGCGGAGCAGGACATGCGCCCCCGCGATCACCGCGACACCGATCACCAGCCCCCAATGCACCGACCAGCCGGGCAGGTCGCCCATCGCATAGCTCTCGGGGATCGCATAGCTCTGCGCCTTGATGGCCACGTCGAGATCGCGGAGCGGCCCGGTGACGAGATGGAACATCACCGCAATGGCGATGTAGTTCAGCAGAAGCGTCGAAATCGTCTCGTTCACCCCGCGCCAGTGCTTCAGGGCGCCGGCCATCGCCATCCAGGCGCCGCCGAACACCGCGCCGGCCAGCGCGCACCACAGGATGCCGATATGGCCCGGCAGCCCGGTGATCGTCATCCCCGCCAGCACCGCACCGAGCCCGCCCATGATAAGCGCGCCTTCCCCGCCGATAACCAACAGGCCGATCCGCGCCGGGATCAGCGTGCACAGTGCGGTCAGGATGATCGGCGCCGCCAGCGTCAGCGTGTTCTCGATCGAGAACGACGTGCCAAAGGCGCCGAGCCACAGGATCTGGTAGACCGCCACCGGATCGTGCCCCTGCACCGCCACGAACACCGCAAACAGGGCAAAGGCCGCGATCAGGGCCAGGATCGAGAGCGCCACCGCCTCGATCCCCTCGCGCGCCGGCCCGCCCAGCAACACGGCATAATTGGGCCCGGCAGGCGAGAGTGCCCGCCGGGTCGCATCTTCTGCTTCGGATCGGCTCATCAAAGGCCGGTCTCTCCGCTCACGCCCTCGACCAACCAATTCACCGACAGCTTGAAGTCGTTGTCGGTGTTCGAGATCTCGGTCCCCTGTGGGATCACGATATTCCCTTCGTTATCGGAGAGCGGGCCCTTGTAGAGGATCAGCGTGTTGTCGAGGAAACCCTGCCGGGCGGCCATCACCTCGTCGCGCACCTCCTGCGGCACGGCGGCGCCGAAGGGGCTGATCTTGACCATGTCCTGGGCAAAGCCGCCGCGGTAGATGTTGGGGTAGTCGCCGCCCGTCATTGACGCGGTCGCGAACTCGCCGCCCTTGGCCCAGTTCCACTCCGCCCCGGTCAGGAACCCCTCGGGCGCCAGCGATGACTGGTCGGTGTGATAGCCGACCGACAGGATGCCGCGCCGCTCGGCCGTCTCGATCGCCACCTTGGGGCTGTCGACATTGGCCACGATCACGTCGATGCCCTGATCGGCCATGGCGTTGACGGTATCGGCCTCTTTCACCGGGTTGTTCCACTCACCGGTGATGACAACCTGCGTGGTGGCGTCGGGGTTCACCGACTTGGCGCCCAGCATAAAGCCGTTGCAGTTGTTGAAGACGAAGTAGAGCGGCTTGGCCCCGATGAAGCCCATCTTGCCGGTCTTGCTGAGCCGGCCCGCCGCGATCCCGGCGAGGTAGTGGGGCTCCTCCATATAGCCGCGATAGCCGATGGTGTTGGGCTCGTCGCCCGGCTTCCACAGCCCGCCTGCGTGGATGAACAGGACATCCGGGTATTTGGGCGCCAGCTGCTGAATGAAGGGCCAGTAGCCGAACGAGGTGGGGAACAGTACCTTGGCGCCGTCGAGCTGGATCATGCTCTCCATGACACGCAGCACTTCCTCGGTCTCGGGCACGCGCTCCTGTTCGATCAGGCTGATGCCGTCGGCCTCGGCGATCGAGGCGGCTGCAACGGCGTGGGCCTGGTTCCACCCGAAATCGTCCCGCGGCCCGACATAGATGAAGCCGACCGTACCCTGGGCCGCGGCGAGGGCGCGCCAGCCGCCCATCGAGGCAAAGGCGGCCGCGGTCATGACATTGGCGCCGAGACGCAAGGCATCGCGCCGGGTATGCGTTGTTTTCATGGGGTGTCCCTGCTGTCGCTTTCTCGTCCTTCGTCGCGGCGACATGGCCCGCTGCGACATCGTGTGCGAGAAGTTCAGCAAGGATCGTGCCATCCCACCCTGCGGAAAGACGGGCAGCACGGTCGGTGTGCAGGCGCGCGCCCCCGCATCGCGTTGCCACGAAAAACGACAGAGGCGCGCGCGCATTGCCCAGGTGGTTATCAACCGGCCATACGGTGCGGTGGCTCCAATCGCGATCGGCGTAAAGACCGGGCGCTATGGTCTTGGGCGCAGCCGTGATCGTATAGCAGCCACCGCCCGCCGGGGCTGGCATTGGGCTGCAAGGCGTTTCACTTTGCCGCGACGTCTCTGGTCTGAAAGTCACACCCATGTCTGAGCCCGATCCCGAAAAGCTTGCCGCCCTGCGCGCCCTGCGGGCTGCAGAGGAGGCCTATGAGAGTGAGAAAGATCGCCTGTCCTGGGAGATCGCCCAGCTTCGCGACCAACAGCGCGCGGCGGAACGGGCCGAAGACAGCGCGCTTGCCGAGACGCTCGAGGCGCGCATCGACGCCTTGGAGGACGAGCGGCGTGCCCTGAGGCTCACACCGTGAACGGCAGCCGCGACCCGGTTGAGGACCACAGGCTAAGCGACGATCGCCACCAAGAGATCCGCCGCAAGATCGCAGCGAAAGAGATCGGTCGCTGCGAACCGGCGGAGCGCCCCAAGATCATCATTCTCGCCGGGCAGCCGGGCGCCGGCAAAGGCGGTCTTCAGACCGAGGCCGAGCAGGAGCTGGCCCCCGAGGGCGGCGCGGTCGTCATCGATGTTGACGCGCTGCGTGATCGCCACGACGACTACCCGGCGCTGATGCGCGAGAACGACCGGACCGCGGCGAGCGCGGTGCAAAGCGATGCGGGGCGCTGGGGCGACGGACTGCGCCAGGACGCCACGGCCGCGCGGCGCAACATCATCCTCGACGGCACGCTGAAGAGCCCGGACAAGGCCGAAGCCCTGTGCCGGGAGATGAAGGAGGAGGGCTACGAGGTCGACCTGCGCGTGATGGCCGTGCGCAGGCAAGACAGCGAGATCGGCGTGCAGATGCGCTATCACAAGGCCAAGCTCGCCGACCGGCCTGGCCGCTCGGTGCCGCAGGGCGTGCAGGATCAGGGCTACGAGGGCGTGCCGCGCTCGGTCGCTGTGATCGAGAGAAAGGGGCTGGCCGACCGGGTGTCGGTGCATGGCCGTGGCCTGACCCCCGGCCAGCCGACGCGTCGTCTTTACGACAGTGACCAGACCGGTGGCGTGGGCGAGGCAGGTGGCGGCGGTGGCAGCGCCGTCGATGCGCTGGAGGAGGAGCGCAACCGGCCCCGGACTGCTGAGGAACAAACGCTCTACGAGGACAAGCTGCGCGATCTGCAGACGATGATCCGAACCAACGACCCCGAACTCAGAGACCCCGAGAACAAGAAGGCGATGGAGATGGTGAACAAGAACCAGCCCGAGGCCGGACAGGACCCTGCCCCCGACACGCAGCCAGACCCGACGCCGCAGCAGCGCCAACAGGCCGAGCAGCGGGCGATGGCGCAGGAAACCGCACCGGAGCGCGACCCCTGGGACGACGACCGCGACCCGCAGAAGAAGCAGGAAACCGACCCCTGGGAGATAGGACGCGAGGACGGATCAACCCGTGCGACCGAGCCGGACCAGGCCTTTCGCCAGGGGCGCAAGGACTATGACAAAGACGGGGCCGATCCCTGGGACAACGGCAAGGACCCGCGGCCGGACCAGCAACCCCATCCCGGCGGCGGGCGCACGCGCTGAGATCGTTCACACCGCCGTCACCGGGGTAGGCGCGACGCCTCTGCCGGGTTACTGACGGTATCGCTTTCCAATTGACTACGCGCAGGTGTTCTTATGATTGACGCTCGTCTCCTGACCCTCGGCCTTGCTTCTCTGGCCATCGCGGGCGCGGCCCCGGCCGAGGCCCAGCTTGCGGCGCCCGGCACTGCCGGCGGCGGTGCTGGTGCGCAGATCAGCGACCAAGGCTCCGACGCGATCTCGGAGTTTCTCGGGCTCAATGTCATCGCGACACGAGTTCTTGTCGATACCGCAAGCGGCGGCTTCCGCGTGATCGTCTCGGTCACCGACAAGGCAGACACCCCGCGCCTTGCGAGCTGGATGGCGCCGCAGCCCACGATGATCGACGATATGGGTAATCTTTATGCCGCGACCTCGATCGCTGGTGGCGTTGGGATCTGCGACACGCTGAAGCGGAACAAGGCGTCGGACTGCGTGTATTACGCCCCGACCGATTTCACCCGCATGCCGGCGAACACGCCCATCACCGCAGTGCTCAGCTTTGCGCCGGTGGAGGGGCGGGTGCTGCAGGAAACCGTCCCATTGGCCAGCACGGCGAGCCTTAACGGGCGCATCGCTGTGCACAACGAGGGGGCTGCCTACCAAGAGGCCAAGGCGGCCGACGTGGTCATCAACGGGCTGCAGCTGCCGAAGTAAGCGTTGGCAGAGGGACTGCTGCGGGTGAGTATCCCCTTTGAAATCAAGCTGCTGTTCGGCTTTGTTCTAGCGTTAGGCTTTCTGAGCGGGGAGCTCTTCCCCGACTTCAAGGGCCTCGCCTCTTTCACCAATATCGGGTTCCTGTCGACGGCAGCGTTCACTTTATTCCTGTTCTTCCTGGTGATGGCGCCCAAGGCCGCGCTCACCTGGCAGTTTGCGGCCGCGGCGGGGATCTTCGGGCTGATCTCGTTTTATTGGGAGACGCTGCCCAACAACGCCACGGCCTTCGCCGAGAACGCCCGCAGCGCACAGCAGCTGCGAAGCATCATCGACAGCCCCAGCTTCAAATTCGAGCCGGATCCGGAGCAGAGGGCCATCCGGGAGCTGTGGGCCTATTGCCAGGCCCGCGCCAATACCAACACCTTCTGGATCCAGAACCTGCTTGACGGGCTCGGCCAGACCAACCCGCTCAGCCAGCTTGGCCCGATCAGCGGCACGTTGCTCTCGAAATACCCCAGCGTCGATTTCGACTGTCGCTGAGAGCCCAGCCCCAGCGCTTGCTTGGCGCCTCAACAGAGGCTTTGCGAGACGTCGATGGCCTGCGCCTTGGCGTAGAGCGGGACGACGAAGGCGCCGGCCAGACGCAGGCCCCAATACTGCCAGAAGCTAAAGATCTCTTTGGCGGCAAACAGGAAGCTCGACAGCATGCCGACGTAGAGCGTCGCTAACACCAGCTCGATGATGAGAAAGGTGCCATGCGCAAAGCCCCCGTTCATAAGGAAGACGATGGCCAGCGCACCGGGAAAGACGATCGGCCCCGTCATCGCCCAGAACTGGAAGTTCTGCATTGGCACAAGCGCATAGAGCCCGAAGATCAGGTACCACAGCAGCGTCCAGACCCGGCTGCCCTGCCCCAAGAACCCCGCTGGCGGGGTCGGATCGGGACAGGGCAACAGGGCGAAGGCCGCCACCACGACGGCGAGCAGGACAAAGAGAAAGACCATGGGCGCGCGCTATCCCCGAGAGAGGCCGGGCAACTGCGTCTGACGCAGCGCCGCGGCCCCTAGGGCGCGTGGGTCAGCGCGTGCGCCTGAGCGAAACCGACTGGCAGCCCTCGACGGTATAGTTCCCGTCGAAGGTGCCGCGCTGTGGGTCCATCCGACCCTCGATCCCCAGCGCGGTGTGGCCCTGGGGCTGATACAGCCAGTCCATCGGCTGCAGCGCGAGCCGGTCCGAGGCGGTATCGTAGGTGCCTTCCATCTGCAGCACGCCGCTCTCGAGCCGGCCGCCGCCGGTGGCGTAATAGGTCTGCATCGCGCTGACGGTGTCGTCGGGGTTCACGATGATCGAGAGCGCCACGCCGAACTGCGAGTCGCCGCAGCGCCCCGTGCCCTCCCAGATGCCCGACCGCGGATCGGGCCCGTCACCGCCGACGCGGACACGGGCGAGGCGCACTTCCTCGTTGAGCTGGCGCGAGATCGTGGGCGTCAGCGGGATCCAGTCGCGCGCCTGGGCGATGGTCTCGACGGTCTCGACCCGGATCAGGCGGGCATTCAGCCGGATCGTGTCGGCCAGCGGCGTGATATTGCCGATGATCAGCGCATCGACGCCCAGGAACTTGCCAAGATCGCGGGCGCTGTCGCCCTCGAAGATCGGCACGTTCTGCATCTCGATCTCCGACAGCGCCGCCTCCAGCTGCTGGCGCTCGATCACCCGAAACCTGCCGCCCGAGCGTGCCACCATCTCGCCGGTCAGCGCGGTCATCAGGAAGTTGGTGAACTGCGTCGTCCGCCGGTCCGACGACAGGAAGGCCGTGACGGCGACGCGCATGGGCTCGGCATCGGCGGGGCGCTGGTCGATGAGCTGCTGGGCGAGGCTCTCGACCGCCCGGTCGAGGTTTTCCGCCGCGCGGGCTGGCAGGGCGAGTGCGGCGAGAAGCAGGGTGAGGGTCAGGATACGCATGGATGGTCTCTCTCGATCTGGCGGCGCGACGCGCGTCACTGTCCGGTCGTTGCGGCGGCGAGGTCAATGATCGGGAAGGTGATGGGGAAATTCCGCAACTCGCCCCGGTTGTCGTCGGTGACGCGCTCACCCACGCCCACGGCAAAGTTCATAGAGATCGACATGAAGCCGGCCTCGCTCGCCTTGTCCTCGGTCGAGAAGGTCAGCGCCATGATGGTTGTCGCCCCGGGCTGCAGATGGGCGAAATGCGCGTTGGAGAGGACGCCGTTGCGGTGCGACATACAGCCGGACACCCAGTCATAGCTCAGGTTCTTGCACCGTCCGATCCCGGCGATATTGGTCAGCGAGTACTGCACGCCGAAATTGTCGATGGCGGTCGGTTCCGGGCCGATCAGCGCCGCGTTGAGCGGCTGCTCGCCGGAATTCACGATCTGGGTGCTGATGGTCAGGTCCTTGCCGTTGCTCGACCGCCCGACGAACAGAATTCGCACTGAGAGGCCGCCTTGTGCGACGAAATCGCTGCTGGGCGTGAAGCCTGCGGGAAAGCCCGCGCCGCCGCCGCCAAGCGGCCCGGCCCCAGTGGTGCCCCCGCCACCGCCACCGCCACCGCCCCCTGCAAGCTGTGCTAGCGCCGGCTGCGCGGCGAGGGCGGACAGGCAGAAAAGGATGGTGGCAAGGCGCATAACACACTCCAGGCGGGTCACTCTCAAAGCCGGAGAGTACCGGTCGCAGCGGCGATTGCGAGCCCCTAAGCATGACGATCCTGCGACGCGCGGGCGCGTTGTCGCAACGTCGGTGGTGTCAGCAGGGACCGGATGTCCCATTCCGTGACGCAGTGCGAAATCCCGCCGTTGACCGGGCTCGGAAAAGCCTGATCATCATGGGGCCTATGCGTGCAAGACGTCCGGAGTGATTTGATGACCACCCCCCCGCAGCGCCAGCGTCCGGCCGAGAAACTGCGCCAGCGACCCCGTCCGGGTGAGCGCGGCGGCCCACCGGCCGGGGGTGGCGGCGGTGGCGAGGGTGAACCGCCCCGCGATCAGCCGCCAAAGCGTGTGCGCAAGGGCGCGCCGATGACCTATCTGATGGCGGCGGCCGCGGCCATGGTGATCGGCGCGGGGGCCTTTTTCGGGCTTGGTGGCGGCGGCAGCGACAACATCTCCCAGGCCGAGAGCGCGCAGCTGCAGCAGCAGTACAGCGCCTTCGTCGCCGGCGGTGGGCTTGAGGTCGACATGGTCGGCGCCGATCAGGTGGACCAGGCCATCGAAAGCATGCCGCTAGAGCCCGAGCAGCGCGAGCAGGTGCGCGAGCAGGTACAGCAGGGCCAGATCCGCCTCGCCTGGCTGACGCTGTGGGACACCCATGCCGAGGACGGTGACATCCTGCGCTTTGAAAGCGATGCCTCCCTGCCCGTCGAGGTGCTGGCGCTGAACGCGCCGACCACGCTGGCGATCCCCTATCCGGCCTCGGGCGTGGTCAAGGTGACGGGTGTGGTGGATGGCGGCGGCGGCATCACCATCGGGCTGAAATCCGGGGCGACCACCATCACCTGGCCGACCATGCAGCCGGGCGACACGCTGAACCTGCCGGTCACGCCCGGTCTCTGATTGTCGCGTTAGAGGGGTTCTGAGGCGATGTCGCTCTCGGCCATTCCGCTGCCGCTGAGGATTGTCGGCGGCCTGCTGATCGGCATGCTGCTGTTCCGGTTCCTCGGCGGCATGGGCCCGCTGTTGCTAATCATCGGTATCGTGCTTTGGATCGTAGTGCTTGCCGCCCTGCTTTACGACAGCGGCCCGCTGGCAAGCCTTGGCGGCATGCCGGGCGTCGGCCGCGGCCTCGACTGGATCACCAATCGCCAGAGCGCGCAGATGACGACCAGCGTCGCGCCAGCGCCGGATCAGCCGGGCGCCGCGGCCGAGCCATCGCAACCCCGCGGGGGCTTGGGCGACAGCGACCGCGAGACGCTGATGGCCGAGGCTTATGCCGCCCTTGATGCCCTGATCGGTCAGCAGACGGCGGTCGACCTGATCGAGACGCGCCTGTTCGAGCCGGTGCGCGCCGCCGCCGGGGCGGATGGGCAGGTCTTCGGCAGCCGGGCGCCTGCGATGCTGGTGCTGGTCAGCGGCCCGCGCGGCGTCGGCGTGCCCGAGACCGCCTTTGCCATCGCGCGTGGTTTCGCGGGGCTCGGCGCCTTGAAGCGCGCGCACATCGCCGAGCTGCGCACCCGCGACACCCGCAACGACGCGGCGGAGGCCGCGACCAAGAAGGCCGAGGAAGCGATCGGCGGTACGCTGCTGTTACGCGATGCCGATTGGCTGCTGGCGCCCGATGCCTATGGCGCCGCCACGCCGCCGGGCGTCGAGGCCGGCATGGCGATCCTCGAGGTGGCCGAGCGCAAGCCGCAGTCCTTCATGATCGTCGCGACCCTGCCCGAGGGGATGGACGAGAAACTGCGCATGGATGCCGGGCACCGGCGCTGGCTCGACCGGCTGGCGGTGCGCCCGGTGAAGCTGAACGCGCTGAACGATGACGAACTGCTGGAGATCCTGCAGCGCGAACTGACCGCCATCGGCTGCCCGCTGGAGGATGAGGGCATCCGTCCCGCTCGCGCGCTGATCCGCGAGGTGCGCGAGGCGCAGGGCGAGGATTTCGACAATGCCGAGGCCTGCCGCCGGTTGGCCGAACAGCTGAGCACCGCCGAGACCGAGATCGGGCTGGAAGAGGGTATCGACCCCGCCCCCGGCGGCGAGGCCCGGCCGATCGCGCGCCGCCACGTGATGCGCGTCCAAGAGACATGGGAGTAACGCCGTGACCATTCGCCCCCCATCCCCCCGCAGCGGCGAGAGCGCTCGCAACCCGGTAGCGCAGCGCGGCGGTCAGCGCCTGCAGGAGATCTTCGACGAGCTATACAGTCTCGTCGGCCTGCAATCGGTGAAGGAGGAGTTCTACGGCCTCTACAACTTCGCCCGCGTCGTCTCGCAGCGGAAGCAGCGCGACATGCCGGTGTCGAACCTGACCTTCCACATGGTGTTCACCGGCCCGCCGGGCACCGGCAAGACCACGGTGGCGCGCTATGTCGGCGAGCTGCTCTACGAACTGAAGCTTCTGAGGAAGAACAAGCTGATCGAGGTCGACCGCTCCAAGCTGGTGGGAACGCATCTGGGCGACACGGCCAAGATCGTGACGGACACGGTGAAAGAGGCGCTCGACGGCGTGCTGTTCATCGACGAGGCCTATACGCTGGCGGGCGGTGGCGGGCCGACCAGCAACACGGATCCTTATGGCCAGGAAGCCATCGACACGCTGCTCAAGCATATGGAGGATCACCGCGAACGGCTGGTGGTGATCTTTGCCGGCTATTCGGGCGAGATGCGGCGCTTCGTCGATGCAAACCCCGGCCTGCAGTCCCGCATCGCCAAGACCATCGAGTTCCCAAGCTATGGCGGCGACGAGCTGTTTGCGATCTTCAAGCGGCTGGTCGACACCAACCACCTGATCCTGACCGGGGATGCCGAGCACGAGGCGGAGAAGCTGATCCGCGACATCGCGAGCGCCGGCAAGAAGGACGAGAATTTCGGCAATGCCCGGGTCGTCCGGCAGGTGTTCGAGGCACTGCAGCCGATCCAGGCACAGCGGATCTCGGAGGAGACCGAGGATCTCGATGCCATCTCGGACGACGCGCTGATGACGATTACCGATCAGGACATCCAGATCTACGAGAGCCGCCGCTAAGGGAGGGTTGGGCATGTCGATCGGCGCCAGTGCTCGCAGCCTCTGGTCCCGCGCGCCGGCATGGCGCGTGCTGGTGATCGCCGCCAGCATGACCACGGCCATCGGCCTGTTCACCATGCTGAGCGGTGGCGGTGGCGGCAGCTCCGGCGGCGGTGGTGGTGGTGGTGGCGGTGGAGGCGGGGGTGGCGGTATAGTGGCGCCACCCCCCCCGCCGCCCCCCCCCCGCGCCGGCGGTCCACAGCCCGGGGCCCACCCGGG
>JBCCJI010000018.1:0-86347 GCA_039027855.1 Pseudomonadota bacterium
CGAGAGCTTCTTCGCAACGCTCGAATGCGAGCTGCTCGACAGGCCGAAGTTCGCCACCTCGGCCGAGCCCCGCATGGCCGTCTTCGAGTTCATCGAAGGCTGGTACAACCCCGGCCGGCGCCATTCCGCGCTCGGCTATCTTGCGCCAATCGACGACGAAAGGAAGGCCCTCGCCGGGCTAGAAACCACGAGCCCATGACCGTCCACGAAACCGGGGGAACTCCAGTCATGGCAAAGAACCGAGACATCTGAGGATGGGCGGCTACCCCAGCGAGTAGATAAGCGCGCGAAGCCCCGGTTAGTCGGGCAGTCCGGTCAGTAACCCCGACCTGACACAGCGGCCGTAGGACCGTCGCGTGGCGTCAATCGGCCCGGCGGTGGATGTCACCGGACCGTCTTACTTCATTCGGCGTTCTGGGTGCTACGGCGACGCTTAATGACCATCACACTGTCACTCACGGAGCCGAGGCGCCTAACCTCGTTACGGATGATGCCAGCGTAGCTGGCCATCATATTGTGCTGGTGCTAGGTCGCTGTGTTTTCCTCAGAAGCCAGTAGCAGCATGTCTGCCCAGGCTTCTACGTTGCCTTCAATGTCGTTGATCCGGTCTGCGCATTCGGGCGAGTCACTGTCTTCACCGCCCATCATTGGATCCTGTTTCCGTACGAATGCACATGAAGGCGCTTCTGCAGGTGCTCTGCGCCTTCTTGAACCATCATTCCAAGGCGAATGAGGCATGATCTGATCTCGTCGGACATGCCGTCGGCCTCTGCGGCGCACGACACCGCGATGCCGAGAAAGCGGATCTCGTTCAAACGATCCTCAACGGCCTCTGGATATGCATCCACTGTCATTTTCGTCTCGAAGCGGGAGCGCTTCGCACACTTTCGCACACACAGCCCCGATCTCCCGATCTTCGGGGCGGTGTGTGACTACGATTAAGTGCTTTGAAATGTTGTACCGACGATGGCTCCGGCGGCAGGATTCGAACCTGCGGCCAGCGGATTAACAGTCCGATGCTCTACCACTGAGCTACGCCGGAAGAGGCCAATCATCAGTTTCGGTCGTCTACTGGCCGGCGTCTGCCGTGTCAACCGCGGGGGCCTCGCCGACAGCGCTGGTGGGCTTGTCATGTCGGGAACAGATACGCGCCAGAAGAGCTTGGCGGGAGCCTGCCTGAAGGTCTGGAGGGGCGTGACGCTGGGTTAGGACCTGAGCAGGGCAGGAGCGGACACGCCAGGCGCCGCGGCAGGAACCGCGGCGCGGGCAGATCTCGCTACTGCGCAGCGACCGGAAGGGCGCCGCCATAGTCGCGCGTTGCCTCGCCGGCCGCCTGGGCAACCATGCGGCCGAGGGTCGGCAGACGCTCCATCGGGATGCGCGCCGAGGGGCCGGAGATCGAAATCGCGGCGACCCCCTGGCCGTGCTCGTCGAACAAGGGCGCTGCGACACAGCGCAGGCCGAGCGCGTGCTCCTCATCGTCGAAGGCGTAGCCCATGCTGCGCACGTCTTCGAGCGAGCTTTCGAGCTTGGCCTTGTCGGTCACCGTCGCAGCGGTCACCCGCGAGAGCGGCACCGAGTTCAGGAGGTAGTTCCGGCGCACCGGATCCATATGCGCGAGGAGCACCTTGCCGGCACCCGAGGCGTGCAGCGCGATCCGTCCGCCGACACCGGTGATGGCGCGCATCGCATGGCGGCTTTCGATCTGACCGATGCAGACGGCCTCGCCGTCGCTCTCGACGAAGAGGTTGGCGGTCTCCCCCGAAACCTCCATTAGGCGTCGCAGATAGGGCCGGCTGAGCGCCAGCTTGTCGCGCGACCGCGCAAAGGAAGCGCCGACATAGAAAGCCGCGACACCGACCCTCCAGACACCCCCCTGCGGGTCCGGCCGGACAAAACGCTCCGCCTCCAGCGTTGTCAGCAAACGGTGTGTCGTAGACGGCGGAAGACCCGCGGCCTCTGACAGTTCGGTCAGCGACATACCCTCATTCGCCGCCGCGAGATGGCGCATCAGCGAGAGCGCCCGCGTGAGCGATCGTACCTGGCCTGCGGCCCGTGCTTTTTGATCAGTGTCTGCCACGTCTTTTCGCCCCCTTGGTTGTCCTGACCCTCCGTCTAGCGGAAGGATGGAGCATTGCTCAGAAAGGCAAGTCTATTGGTGAGCACTTCCACAGACATCCGCACGAAGTCTGCGTCGTGGCAAGCGATATCGGCCTATCGGTACTGCATGAGGTCTAATTCAAAGGGATTTTCCCAAGAACGGCGATAAAAGATCGAAAATTAAAGATGATATTTTTAGTAGCAAGTAACCACTAAGAATGACTGTTCTGCCGCTCTTTAGGACGGTTTCCAACTTCGTAATTCTTGCTCGGTATCGTGCCAGACAGCAGAAATAAAGGCGGACAGCGGTGGATTACGATTGAACAACCCGCGCGTCTGGACCGTCTTCACGACCGCATCTAGCCGTTGCGCCCCTACCGCCCCGGCCATGCCGCAGAGCTTATGCGCCGCAGCCGCCGCGGTGTCGTCGTCACCCTCGTCCAAGGCGGTCGACAGCGTCGCAACCTCGACCGACAGATCGGAAAGCGCCTGCGCGATCAAACCTTGCACCCGGTCGGGACCGGTCAGCCGGGCGAAACCGTCCATCACAGAGGCATCGAACACCTGCACGTCGCCAAGCGGCCGACCGTCGAGCAACCAGGCCACGACATCCCGATCGCCTGAGGCTTCCCTCGCCGCGCACACGCGGCGGCCACGCATGATATCGAGGATCTCCTGGCCGAAGCCATCGATCGAGAGCAGCGGCTTGCTGATCAGCCCGTCGGCACCCGATTGCTGTACGGCCGCGCGTTCGGCAGGGCCCACATAGGCGGTGAGCGCGATCACCGTTGTGCCGGCATTGGGCCCGGCGCCATTGCGCACATGGCGGATGACGTCACCGCCCGACATCCCAGGCATCTCGATATCGATCAGGAGGAGGTCATAGGGCTCGCGCCCTGCGGTAGCGACAGCCTCAAGCCCATCGTGGCTCACCGTCACGCTCGCACCGAGGCTCTCGAGCATGTGGCGTGCGACGAGCACGTTGGTTGGATTGTCCTCAGCAAGCAGCACTTTCATGCCGTCGAGCATCCGCCACTCCATAATCGGCGCCGGACCATCAGGCCTCGCGTCCCTGAATGCGACACGCATACCCCATTGGATCTGACGCAGAGTACGCGCCACGGCAAGCTGCCGCGCGCGTCACGGGTGCGTGATGTCTCGGGCCCAGCGGAGCGCTGCGCCGCCCGAGGTCTACTCGGCCATCGCCTTACCCGGCTGGAAACCGAGACCGCCAAGCGCCGTGGCAAGTTCATCCAGGATCACAGGGTCGTCGATCGAGGCGGGGACTTTGACAGTTTCCCCGTCGGCGAGTTTGGCGATGGTCCCGCGCAGGATCTTGCCCGAGCGGGTCTTGGGCAAACGCTCGACCACGGCCGCCTGCTTGAAGAAGGCGACGGGCCCGATCTCTTTGCGCACGAGCGCGACAGCCTCGTCCACGATCTCGCCCGGCGGGCGGTTGCAGCCGGCGTTGAGGCAGAGAAAGCCCACGGGTACCTGGCCTTTAAGCGCGTCCTGCGCGCCGATCACCGCAACCTCGGCGATGTCGTTGTGGCGGAGCAGGACCTCTTCCATCTGCCCGGTGGACAGGCGGTGGCCCGCGACATTGATGACGTCATCGGTGCGCGCCATGATGAAAAGGTACCCGTCATTGTCGATATACCCCGCATCGCCGGTCTCGTAGTAGCCGGGAAAGCGGTCGAGATAGCTTTTGCGAAACCGCGCATCGGCGCCCCAGAGCGTCGGCAGCGTGCCTGGCGGCAGCGGCAGGCGGATGGCGATCGCGCCCAGTTCCCCGCGCGCCCGCTCGTTCCCCTCGGGGTCGAGGATGCAGACGTCGTATCCCGGCATCGCGACCGAGGGGGAGCCCTCCTTGATCGGCATGATGCCAAGACCCGCTGGATTGGCCGCGATGGGCCAGCCCGTCTCGGTCTGCCACCAGTTGTCGATCACCGGCACGCCAAGCTTCTCCGCCGTCCAGGAGACCGTCGCCGGATCCGCCCGTTCGCCCGCGAAATACAGCCGCTCCAGCGTCGGCATGGGCGTCTGAGTGATGAAAGCGCCCTCGGGGTCCTGGCGCTTGACGGCCCTGAAGGCGGTCGGCGCCGTGAACATCACCTTGGCCCCATGCTCGGCGATGATGCGCCAGAACACGCCGGCATCAGGCGTGCCGATGGGCTTGCCCTCGAACATGATGGTCGTGGCACCCGCGAGGAGCGGCCCGTAGACGATGTAGCTGTGGCCAACGACCCAGCCGACATCCGAGGCGGTGAACATCACATCGCCGGGGCCAACGCCGTAGACGGCCTCCATCGACCAGGTCAGCGCGACCATGTGGCCACCATTGTGCCGGATCACCCCCTTGGGCTGCCCGGTCGTGCCCGAGGTGTAGAGGATATAGACGGGATCTGCCCCGCCGACGGGGGTGCAGGGTGCGTCTTCGGCGCCGTCCTGGAAACCATGCCAGTCGTGGTCGCGCCCTGCGATCAGGTCGCAGCGGTGCTCCTCGCGCTGCAGGATCACACAGAATTCGGGCTTGTGCGTCGCCATCTCGATGGCGCCATCGACCATTGGTTTGTAGGGAACGACCCGCCCCGGCTCCAGCCCGCAAGAGGCGGCGATCACCGCCTTGGGTTTGGCATCGTCGATCCGCACCGCCAGTTCGTTGGCGGCGAAGCCACCGAACACCACCGAATGCACCGCCCCGAGCCGCACACAGGCAAGCATCGCCATGGCAGCCTCGGGCACCATGGGCATGTAGATGATGACGCGGTCGCCCTTCTCGACCCCAGACCGGGCCAGCGCTCCAGCGAGCCGCGCCACCTTGGCCTGCAGTTCGGCATAGGTGATCTGCTGCTGGGTACCGGTGATGCGGCTGTCATGGATGATGGCCACGCGCTCCCCATGACCTGCGGCCACATGCCGGTCGATGGCATTGTGGCAGGTATTCGCCGTGCCATCGGCAAACCAGCGGTAGAACGGCGCCTGGCTGTCATCCAGCGCCCGTGTCGGTCTTACGTCCCAGTCGACCGCATCCACCGCCGCCATCCAGAAGGCTTCGGGATCGGCCTTCCAGGCCCCATAAACATCGGCATAGCGGCTCATTCGGACCTCCCAGAACTGACATTTTCTCATCTACTAACGCGGATGACCAATCGGCAGGATTGGATCAAAGCATCGCAGCAGTACTCATCGACGGATCAGCGGCGTGCCGGCCACGGGTCCACCGGACAGAACGCGGTCATAGGCATCGCTCACCTGTCGCGCCTTCTCTGCCCAGGTGAAATGCGCCGCAACCCGCGCCCGGGCGGTTGCCGCCATTGCCGGCAGCCTTGCGCGCGCCGCCAGCACATCCTGCAGGGCCGCCCGGGTGCCGGCGATCACACCCTGCCGGTCGGAGAGCGGGATCTTGATGCCGCAGCTTTCGTCAACCAGCTCGGCCGGGCCGCCATAATCGACGACAATCGGCACGACGCCGAGGGCCATGGCCTCCAGCACGACGCCACCGCCAAACTCGCGCACGCTCGGAAAGGCCAGGACCTCGGCTGCGGCGAGCATGTCTTGCACCTCGGCATGGGCGATGTTGCCGTGCAGCCGCACTGCCGCCTCGACACCGGCCTCGACCACCTGCGCCCTGAGTGGTGCCATCAGCGGACCGTCGCCGAGGATATCGAGCCGCATGCGGCCATCCTTGAGCAGCGGCAGCGCGGCTTCGAGCAGCATGTCTGGGCCCTTGTAGGGCACCAGCCGCCCGACAAAAGCGGCGCGGAGCGGGCCGCTCCCATCCTGCGCGGCCTCGCGGTTGAACCGCGCAGGGTCGATCCCGTTCTCCGGCAGCCAGAGAACCCGCTCGGCGTAGCGGGGCGGTATCTCCGCCGCGGTATGGCGCGAGCCGGCGAGGATCAGCGCGGTCGCGCGCAGCATCCGCTGGCGACCCGGCAACAGCCGATGCAGCCCACGCAGCTTCGACAGCCACTCACGCTCGGCGCGGCGCACCGCCTCGAACCCCGGCGGCCAGGGGATGCCGCCGTTGATCGGCCCCATGACGAAGGGCACGCCGGCGGCGCGGCAGCGCGCGGCGATGGGGCTGACCGTGGTGGGGCTGAGCGGGGTCACGCGGTGGACGATATCGAACCGACCGGCCCGGATATCCTCGCCAAAACGGCGCCAGACCAACCGTTCGAAATAGGGATAGCTCAGCGTCTGCAGGGCGGTGACGATGGTCCAGCCGACACCACGACCAAGGCGCAGACCCTCGGCCAGCCGGTAGGCCGGTCGTGCCAAGGCTTCGCTGTCAATGGCGGTGAAGTCCTCGCCTTCCACCAGCCCGGCACGGATGATCGCCTCGCGATTGCGGATCTGGGTGACGATATGCACATCGGCAGCCTCGCGGAGCGCCACCGCAAGGCTCCAGCCCACGAGAGGCACGCTCACCCATTCCGGGTTTGCCGCCTCGGCGATGACGAGGACACGCGGACGCTCAGGCACCGCGGCGCCGGACCCATGAGAGGTGTCGATCCGCGCGCGCGGCGGCAGTCATGCGTAGTTCTGCACGGGCGTGCCGGCCAGCGCCGCGATGTTCAGAAGGCCACGCGGCGTGATCGACGGGGATACGATATGCGCCTTGTTGCCCATGCCCATCAGGATCGGCCCAACCTCCAGCCCGCCGGTCAACTGCTTGAGGATGTTGCGCGAGCCCGAAGCCGCATCGACGCCGCCGAACACCAGGCAATTGGCAGCCCCGGTCAGCCGCGAGTTCGGAAAAATCCGCTCGCGCAGTTCGGGGTTGAGCGCATGATCGGCATGCATCTCGCCCTCATACTCGAAATCGACCTCAAGACTGTCGAGCACCTGCAGCGCCTTGCGCATCTTGCGCCCGGACTCGGTATCGAGGCTGCCGAAGACCGAATGGCTGAGCAGCGCGATCTTCGGCGTGATGCCGAAGCGGCGGATATGGCGCGCAGCCGAGATGCAGATCTCCGCGACCTGTTCGGGCGTCGGGTCGTAATGGACCTGGCTGTCGGCGATGAAGATCGTCCCCTGCTCCAGGATCACCGGGCTGAGGGCGCCTTGCGGATGCAGTTTGTCTGGCCCCCCGGCCAGGATCTGCGTCACGTAATTCAGGTGCCAGGCATAGGTGCCAAAGGTCCCGCAGATCATGCTGTGAGCATCACCGCGATGGACCATGACGCCCGCGATGGCCGTGGCGTTCGTGCGGATGATCGTCTGAGCGAGGTTGGGCGTCACGCCCCGCCGTTCCATCAGCTTGTGATAGGTCTCCCAATAGTCGCGATAGCGCGGATCGTCCTGCGGGTCGCAGATCTCGAAATCCTGCCCTGGCTTGATCGTCAGGCCCGCCCGTTCGATCCGCTGCCCGATCACCTCGGGGCGGCCGATCAGGATGGGTCGGTCCACCCCTTCCTCGCGCATGGACTGGGCGGCACGCAGGACGCGCTCGTCCTCCCCTTCGGCAAAGACGATGTGCCGGGCGGAGGCGCGCGCCGCCTCGAACACCGGCTTCATCAACAGGCCGGAGCGGAAGACACTCGCATCAAGTCGCTGGCGATAGATCTCGGGGTCTTCCAGCGGTTTTGCGGCGACGCCGGTCTCCATCGCGGCCCGTGCCACGGCACAGGCGATCTGACCCAGCAGCCGTGGGTCGAACGCCTTGGGGATCAGATAGTCGCGCCCGAAGACCAGCCGTTCGCCGCGGTAGACCGCCGCTGCCTCGGCCGATGAGGTGAGCCGTGCGAGGCTGGCAATGGCCTCGGCGCAGGCGACTTTCATCTCTTCGTTGATCTGGCTCGCTTGCACATCCAGCGCACCGCGGAAGATGAACGGGAAGCAGAGGACATTGTTCACCTGGTTCGGGAAATCCGACCGCCCCGTGGCGACGATCGCGTCGGGTCGCGCCTCGGTCGCATCGGTCGGCCAGATCTCGGGTTCTGGATTGGCCAGCGCTAGGATGATCGGGTTCTCCGCCATCTCCTTGACCATGTCCGTCTTCAAAAGCCGGGGCGCCGAGAGACCCAGAAAAAGATCCGCGCCCACGATCGCCTCGGCCATCGCCGGTGCGCCCGCCGGCTGGGCATAGCTCCGCTTGGTATCGTCCAGGTCCTCCCGACCCCGATGCACGAGCCCATTGATGTCGTAGAGAAAGACGTTCTCGCGCTTCAGGCCGAGGTTCACCAGCATATCGAGGCAGGCGATCCCGGCCGCGCCGCCGCCGGTCGAGACGACGCGAATATCCTCGAATTTCTTGCCGGCGATATGGAGAGCGTTGATGACCGCCGCCGCGACGACGATGGCAGTCCCATGCTGGTCGTCATGGAAGACGGGAATGCCCATCCGCTCCTTGCAGAGCCGCTCGACCACGAAGCAGTCGGGCGCCTTGATGTCCTCCAGATTGACCGCGCCGAAGGTCGGCTCCAGCGCGCAGACGATATCGGCCAGCTTCTCGGGGTCCAGCTCGTCGACCTCGATGTCGAAGCCGTCGATATTGGCGAACTTCTTGAAGAGCGCGACCTTGCCCTCCATCACCGGTTTCGAGGCCTGCGCCCCGATGGCGCCAAGGCCGAGCACCGCGGTGCCATTGGTGATCACCGCCACGCGGTTGCCCTTGCCCGTATACCGATAGGCATCGGCCGCATCCTCCTTGATGCGCAGGCAGGCCTCGGCCACGCCCGGACTGTAGGCGAGCGACAGGTCACGTTGGGTCGCCATTGGCTTGGTCACGCGGATCGCAAGCTTACCCGGACCGCCCAGCTCCTCGTGATAGCGCAGCGCCGCTTCCTTAAGCGCATCGTCCCGCGCCGGGGTCAGTTCCTCGCGCTGCGCTGGTCGCGCATCCTCGCGCGGGTCGCCATCGGCCATGACCAGTCCTCCCTGGTTTTCCCCCTTGGTGGGGGGCCGCCGGACGGCGGTCAAGTCACGAGCCTTCCACTGTTGGGCAAAGGTCGGGGGAGAGGGGGGCCTGCTGGGTGCTACTGGCGTCAAAGGCCGAGATCGCGTTTCAGGAGCATCGCCTGGCGCCGCCCGATCCAATCCGCTCGGCCGGCCGCCAGGGCGGCACGAAGCACTTCCTCCGCACGACCGGCCACGCGCGAGACTGGCCGCCTTACCGGTCGTCTGACCGGTGCGACGCCAGCATAATGATCCTCGATCGCCCGCCTCAGCCGCCTGGCGACTTCGGGCGCGTGGAACTGGCCGTGCGCCGCCGGCTCCAAAGCGCACTCGAAGAAGCCACCGACACCGCCCTGCCCAGCCGTCGAGGCGTGCTCGACCAACCCCGCCAGCCGGGCCGTCATGCGCAGTGTCTCAGGGCAGAAATTGAAGACATGGCCGTAGTGAAACATCGCCCCGCGGCTTTTGGTGCGGGCATAGGCCTCGATATCGGGCACATCGACCCACATCAGCCCGCCCGGTGCCAACCAGCGCGCGATCATCGCGAGGTAGCGAACCGGGTCGTTCAGATGCTCGAGCACATGATGCAGGCGGATCAGATCGGCCGAGCCTGGCGGGAACAGATCGGGCGCCAGCGCGAGCGTGCGGACATCGAGCGACAGCGCCTCGCGGCAATGCGCGGCGTAGGCGCGGTTTGGCTCGATCCCGCGTGCATCCTTGCCAAGCGCGGACAGCATGAACAGGAACTCGCCCGAGCCGGCACCCACATCGATGACCCGCTGGCGGGGCAGGATCACCTCGGCATGCCTGCGCAGATGCGCCGCCACGCGCCGGAAATTGCGCAGAACCTGCCGCGCCCGCGGCCGGGCCGATGCTTTGTATTCGGCGCGATAGGCCGTGGCGTAGAACGCCGCGACGTCTTCATCGGTGGGGATCGGATCGTTGCGGACGATGCCGGTGCCCATGTCGATCACCGTGCGCAGCAGGCGGCCATGTCGGTCGGTGTCCGACACTTGCACAAGGCGCGCCGGATCGCCCTGCACGAAGGCGCGGCCGACCGCGACATCGACTGCCATGACGCAAACGCTGTCTGGACCCCCACACATTTAGCTACGCTAGCGGTGGATTACGTCTGCGTCATGACGCCAGGGCGACTATGCGCCGGGCCTGCCTTCCCGAAAAGGGGTGAGGAGCGCCGTGACGGCGGCATTGGCGGGCGCCTCGAGACCATGGTGTGCCGACAGGCGCACCACGGCGCCGTTCAGCCAGTCGAGCTCGATCGGCTTTCCCCGATCCAGGTCATGGCTCATGGATGACCGGACACCGGGGGCGAAACGCGCGAGATTGGCGAGACCGCGCTCGCCGGTATCCGCAGGCAGCGTCACGCCCTCGGCCGCCGCGAGCGCCACAACCTCGGCCGAGAGTGCGAGATAGAGATCGCTGAGAGCGGGCGTCGCGCAGACACCGACCGCATCGGTGCGCGCGCCGGCCGTGGTTCCGGCAAAGGGCGCGAGCATCGAGAACTTCTGCCAAAGATCGCAGCGCACATCGGCGTGCTCGGGAACGCCGATCCCCGCCTCGACCATGCGCGCCCTGACCGTTGCCGCCAACCCGGCCTGCGTCCCGTCGGCCAGACCGATGGTGTAGCCCGCCTTGGGCGTCGTCTGCATGACGTGACCCGGCGCCTCGATATGCGCGCCGATCCGGGCGATGCCGATCATGCTGCGGCCCGTGCCATACCGCGCCTCGACGCGCGACACCGCCTCCACCCCGTTTAGGAAGGGCAGCGCCGTCGCGCCACCCGCCATGAGCGGTGCCGCACTTTCCATCGCCCCGTCGAGGTCCTGACCCTTCACCGCGAACATCACGATGTCCGCCGGGCCGGGCACCCCCATCGCGTCGACCAGGGCCGCGCCATCCGCCGCAGCGGTCACACGGGTCTCGACGATTTCATGGGGTGTCTGCAGCGTCAGGGGATGGGCCGTCATCGCGTCGAGATGCGCGCCACGCGCCACCACGCCGACCGTGGCCCCCGAGCGCGCAAGCCGCACCGCAAGCATGCCGCCGACGCCGCCTGCGCCCACGAAAAAGAACCGCATCATGCCCTCTCATTTGGCGCTGGTTCGTGGTGGGGTGGAACCCCACCCTACCGGGTCCAGGCGCTCCGCGTAGGGTGGGGTTCTACCCCACCGATGAGCGCCACGGCGATGGACACCGTCGCCGCTTACTCCGCCGCGCGCGGCTGACGCCGCTCGCGCACGAGCTCCAGCACGCGGCTGGCCGCCTCGGGGATGTTGGTGCCAGGTCCAAAGATCGCCTTGACCCCTCGCGCCAGCAGGTAGTCGTAATCATCGGGCGGGATCACGCCACCACAGATCACGATGATGTCCTCTGCCCCCTGCGCAGCCAGTGCCTCCACCAGCTTTGGGGCCAGTGTCTTGTGCCCGGCCGCCTGGCTCGACACGCCGATGATATGGACATCGCTGTCGATGGCGTCCTGCGCCACTTCCTCGGGCGTCTGGAACAGCGGGCCCACATCGACATCGAAGCCGATATCGGCAAAGGCCGTCGCGATCACTTTGGCGCCGCGGTCATGCCCGTCCTGCCCCATCTTGACGACCAGCATGCGCGGGCGGCGACCCTCGACCTCGGCAAAGGCCTCGACTTCGGCCTGGATCTTCTGGAACCCCGCATCGCCGTCATAGGCCTGGCCGTAGACGCCGGAGAGCGTGCGGGTATCGGCGCGGTGACGGCCGAACACCGTCTCCATCGCCATCGAGATCTCGCCGACCGTGGCGCGCGCTCGCGCGGCCTCGACCGCGCCTTCCAGCAGGTTGCCGCCCTCGCGCGCGCGCCGCTCAAGCTCGGCCAGCGCCGCATCGCAGGCCGCCGCATCACGGTTTGCCCGGACATCGATCAGCCGCGCCACCTGGCTCTCGCGCACCTTGACGTTGTCGACATCGAGGATGTCGACCTTGTCGGGGTTCTCGGGGCGGTACTTGTTGACGCCCACGATCACCGTGTCGCCGCGGTCGACCGCCGCCTGCCGCTTGGCCGCGACCTCCTCGATCCGCAGCTTCGGCATGCCCGATGCCACCGCCTCGGTCATCCCGCCGAGGTTCTCGACCTCCTCGATCAGGGCCCAGGCGCGCTCGGCCAGCTCATTGGTCAAGCTCTCGACGTAATAGCTGCCGGCCAGCGGGTCGATCGTGTCGGTCACGCCCGTCTCATGCGCCAGGATCAGCTGCGTATTGCGCGCTATCCGGGCCGAGAATTCGGTCGGCAGCGCCATCGCCTCGTCAAAACTGTTGGTATGGAGCGACTGCGTGCCGCCGAGCACCGCCGACATCGCCTCGAAAGCGGTACGCACGATGTTGTTGTAGGGATCCTGCTCCTGCAGGCTGACGCCCGAGGTCTGGCAATGGGTGCGCAGCATCAGGCTGCGCGGATCCTTCGGCTCGAACTCGCTCATGATCCGGTGCCAGAGGAGGCGCGCGGCGCGGAGCTTCGCCGCCTCCATGAAGAAGTTCATGCCGATGCAGAAGAAAAAGCTCAGCCGCCCCGCGAACTTGTCGACATCCATGCCCCGCGCCAGCGCCGCACGGACGTATTCGCGCCCGTCCGCCAGAGTGAAGGCCAGCTCCTGCACCAGATCGGCGCCGGCCTCCTGCATGTGGTAGCCGCTGATCGAGATCGAGTTGAAGCGCGGCATCTCGTTGGCCGTGTACTCGATGATGTCGGCGACGATCCGCATGCTCGGCTCGGGCGGGTAGATATAGGTGTTGCGGACCATGAACTCCTTGAGAATGTCGTTCTGAACGGTGCCCGTCAGCTTGGACCGCGGCACGCCCTGCTCCTCACCTGCGACGATGAAGGACGCCAGCACCGGGATGATCGCGCCGTTCATCGTCATCGAGACCGACATCGTCTCGAGCGGGATACCGTCGAACAGGATCTTCATGTCCTCGACGCTGTCGATGGCGACACCGGCCTTGCCGACATCGCCCTCCACCCGCGGATGGTCGCTGTCATAGCCGCGGTGCGTCGCCAGATCGAAGGCGACCGACACGCCCTTCTGCCCGGCGGCCAGGTTCTTGCGGTAGAAGGCGTTGCTCTCCTCAGCGGTGGAGAAGCCCGCATATTGGCGGAGCGTCCAGGGCCGGTTGGTGTACATCGTCGCGCGCGGGCCGCGCAGGAAAGGCGCCGATCCCGGCACGCTGTCCAGATGGCCGATGCCCTCAAGATCGTTGGCGGTATAGAGCGGTTTGACCGCGATGCCTTCCAGCGTCTCGGTCGTCAGCCCGTCGGCGGATCGCCCCTTGAGCTCGCCCTCGGCCAGCTTGCGCCAGTCTTCCAGCTTGTCGCTCATCGTGCTTTCTCCCGTCGCGGTACCGTCTTGCACGTCGTTAGGCTACACGGGACGGGAAAATTCAACCATGCCCGCGGCAGCGCACAACGCCACTCCTTTGGGCCAAGATCGTCGCAATCGGCATCTTTTCGGCAATCAGATGGACACCCACCGCCAGACTTAGGCTGAGACATGCACCGAGCAGACACTGTAGTCGGTTCCCCCTCAGGCGGTGGCAGGGTTGTGATCACGCCTGCCGGCAGGGGCCATGGGCGAGACTGCGTGCTCGGGCCAGGATGCTCGGGCCAGGATGCTCGGGCCAGGATGCTCGGGCCAGGATGCTCGGGCCAGGATGCTCGGGCCGGGGTGCGCCGCCCGACTGGCCGATACGGGGCGGTGTCCTTATCTCGCAAGCGGTGGGTCAGGAACTGGAGGGCAGACCATGACGGCATCGGCAGCGCTGCTCGCCGCCATCGCGCTTGGACAGGCAGGGTTTCCCATCGCTGCCGGCGCTCTGGATGCGGATCTGGCCACCTATCGCTGGGCCAACCGTCCCATCGTGGTTTTTGCCGACAGCGATGAGGACCCGAGGCTCAAGGATCAGCTCGACCGTTTCCTGCAGGGCTCGGCTCAGTTGGAGGCGCGCGACAACGTCGTGCTGCTCGACACCGATCCGGTCGCACTGTCGCCGCTGCGCCGTCGCTTCCGGCCAGAGGGCTTCACCGTGATCCTCGTCGGCAAGGATGGCGGCGAGAAACTGCGCGCGAACCAAGTACTGCCCATCGCTACGCTCAACGCGACCATCGACAGAATGCCGATGCGCCGGCGTGAGATGCGCGAGCGCGGGCAGAATTAGGCGATGCTTGCGCCGGTACGCCGCGAGGCCTAGGTTGCGGTTATGAGCACTACGCAAAGCAGTGAGAAGCCAAAGCCGCGCCCTATCACCGGCCGAACTGGGCCCGAGCCGGGGTACTGAGGTGGGCGCTTGTCCCTGAGGCGAGCGACCAATCGAGGATCGCGACCGCATCTTCCCCGAAGGTTCGGGCTGTGTGCTTCATCTCGATAAAATGCGCATACATCGCACGCTGCCGTTCCGGTGCGATCTCGCCGTAACGCGGGCTCCTGAGATCTTCGGCGAAGTCGGCGATAGTCCGGATTTGGCTGTAATACCGGACAACCGGCGCGATGACGTCGGCGGGCAGCAGGGCGACATCGCCGGTAATCGCCTCGAAGATCGCCGCATGGCGCTCGCGCGGGATCAGGGGCACGAAGAGCCGAGGCGCGGCGCCGTCTGCCTCGCGATCCTCGCGCCCGCCGCCGGAAGAACTGTCAGGCTTACCGATCCGCGCCAGCATGAAGTCGGCGCTGGCGTTTAGGGCGGTCTCGTCGAGTTGATGGATGTGGGTCCGGATCTCGGCGCGGAGGGCGCGTTGCATGTCGGCGGCCCGTTCCCGGCGCAGATGCTCGGCGGCGCGGCGTTCATGGCGACGGTTAAGGTACCAGAGCACGAGACCGCCGATGGCAGTGATGCTGGCCGTCAACAGTGCTGCGATCAGCGTTGCGAGCGCGCGCCCTTCGAAGGCGGCGATGGCGGTCAGGCCGTCGGGGACCGATCCCTCCACGCCCCGCCTACTCGAACTCCATGATCACGTCGTCGACCTGGAGGCCGGCACCGGCGGCGACGTTGATTTTGGCCACGGTGGCGGATTTCTCGGCGCGGAGCACGTTCTCCATCTTCATCGCCTCGACGGTGCAGAGCGCCTGACCCTCCTGCACGGCGTCGCCCTCGGCCACGGCGATGGACACCACAGTTCCCGGCATCGGGCAAAGCAGCATTTTCGAAGTATCGGCCGCCTCCTTCACCGGCATGAGCGCGGCCAGTTCGGCGGCGCGCGGCGTGCGGAGCTTCACGTCGAGATCGGCGCCGCGATAGCGGATGCGGAACCCCTCGGTCCGCCGGTCGACCTTCAGCACCAGATCAGCACCCTCGTCGAACCCCGGTACTGTCTCGGTCTCGAAGGCGAAGGCCGCCAGCGTGTCTCCCGGCACATAGGTCGTCAGCACATGGGTGAAGGCGTCCTCATCCTCCAGATGCACCGCCATCAGGCCCGGCGCCTCGATGTCGCCGTCGGGACCGTCGACATGATCCTGCATCCGCGCCAGCCACGAGCTGGCGCCGATCTTCACATTGACCCAGGGGCTCGGCAGGCGCCCGTCGTCACGCAGTTGCCCGGTGATCAGCGCATCGCGGGTCGCGTGGATCGCATGCATCGCGACGGCGGCGCGGACGAGCTTCTCCATCACGTCTTCATCCGGGTCGACGCCGTGGAAGCCGTCAGGGAACTCCTCGGCGATGAAGCCGGTGGTGATCTCGCCTTTGACGAAGCGCGAATGCTCCATCACCGCGGCGACGAAGGGCAGGTTGTGGCCGATCCCCTCGACCTCGAAGGCATCGAGCGCCGAGCGCATGACCTGGATCGCGTGGCTCCGGTCACGCCCCCAGGTGCAAAGCTTGGCGATCATCGGGTCGTAGAATTTCGAGATCTCGCCGCCCTCGTAGACGCCGGTATCGTTGCGCACGATCCCCTCGTCGGGGTCGATGCCGGGGGTGGCGTGGGTCAAGATGCCATCGGCGGTCTCAGCCTCGGTCTCCTCGGGCGGGCGATAGCGGGTCAGCCGGCCGATCGAGGGCAGGAAGCCGCGATAGGGATCCTCGGCATAGAGGCGGCTCTCCATCGCCCAGCCGTTCAGTGTGATGTCATCCTGCGTAATCGCGAGCTGTTCGCCATGGGCGACGCGGATCATCTGCTCGACCAGATCGACGCCGGTGATCAGTTCGGTCACCGGATGCTCCACCTGCAGGCGGGTGTTCATCTCGAGGAAATAGAAATTGCGCTCACCATCGACGATGAACTCCACCGTGCCGGCGCTGGTGTAGCCCACGGCGGCGGCGAGGGCACAGGACTGCTCACCCATCGCCTTGCGGGTCGCGGCGTCGAGAAAGGGCGACGGTGCCTCTTCGATGACCTTCTGGTTCCGCCGCTGGATGGAACATTCGCGCTCGCCGAGATAGATCGTGTTGCCATGGCTGTCGGCCAGCACCTGGATCTCGATATGGCGCGGCGAGGTCACGAATTTCTCGATGAAAATCCGGTCGTCGCCGAAGCTCGCCTTGGCCTCGTTCTTCGAGGCCTGTAAGCCCTCACGCGCATCAGCGTCGTCCCAGGCGATGCGCATACCCTTGCCGCCGCCGCCGGCACTGGCCTTGATCATCACCGGATAGCCGATCTCGCCCGCGATCTTCACCGCCTCATCGGCGTCCTCGATCAGGCCCATATAGCCGGGGACGGTCGACACCCCGGCCTCGGCCGCCAGCTTTTTCGAGGTGATCTTGTCGCCCATCGCCTCGATCGCCCCCGGCGGCGGGCCGATGAAAGCGATGCCGACGGCTGCCAGCGCCTCGGGAAAGGCCGCGCGCTCGGACAGGAAGCCATAGCCGGGATGCACCGCCTCGGCGCCGGTCTGGCGGCAGGCCTCGACGATCTTGTCGATGATCAGATAGCTCTCGGCCGCGGGTGCCGCGCCGATATGGACGGCCTCGTCGGCCAACCGCACATGCAGTGCCTCTGCATCGGCATCCGAATAGACGGCCACAGTCGCGATCCCCATCCGACGCGCGGTCTTGATGACACGGCAGGCAATCTCGCCGCGGTTCGCGATCAGGATCTTCTTGAACATCGAGGGGTACTCCGGCATGCGGCTGCGCCGGCCCGGGGGCCGCGCCAGGGCAGCCACGGGTGTCCGCAGCCGGGGCCGTTCTCGCCAACCCCCGCGGCTGCGTCAATATGAGCGACCCTTCCACGCTTTGGTCAAATGGACTGATCGGCCGTCTTTCGCGCCGCCCATGCCCTGTCGCGTGCCAGGACCTCGTCAGTGAACGCCCTCTCAAGATGCTGCGATGCGGTTCGAGGTACAGGGCGGCCAGGCAGACCGGTCATCGCAATCCTGACGGTCACGCTGCCAAGCGCTCGACCCAGCCTTTGCCCCTCCGTTTGCCCCTGCACATGCCATTCACAGTGGACGATGGGTCCCGGCCCCGGTACCGCGTGCAGCGCCCGCCATGCCCGCTGCCGTAGGGCATGCGCGTACCAGTAGAGCATCTGGGGCGATGGGGCGTGGGCTAACCGGGCCAGATCGCGGCTCAGTAGCGGAGAGAGGCATCGCGGCAACGCCACCATGCCCCGGAGCGCCGAGGGCAAAAGCCAGACGCCATGGCAGAGAGGATCATCCACCCTATGGTAGCCGCGCAGGGTGCGAGCATCCGGGCGGCGGTCAACCCACGGCAGCGAGAGGGCGCGGGCAACCTCGCGATGAAATGAAAAAGGCTCCGCTGTCATGGGCAGAGCCTAGCTCGACGTTGCCAAGGCTATAAAGACTGCCTCAGCGCCGCGGTCACTCGTCGGGCAAAATCACCATGACCCGCCACGCAATACCCAAAAGGCCGAAGGTGATAGCGGTCAGAATAGTCATGATGAAAAACGCGAAAGTCCCACCATCGGATGACTTCACCAGCGTGCCGATGCCGTTTACGTCCATCTCGACCGCGATCAGAAGCACGGTCCAACCGGCGGCGATCCCATCGCCGAGGCCGATGGCAAGTGTCCGAAGCAGCCAGATAGGGTCGCTCGGCGCCGTGTTCGGTCGGAAGGTCATGCTCTGCCTCTCTCTTGGTGAGCGAGAGGCTAGGGCTCTATTGTTATGGGACGATGGTCGGAAGGGCGAAGTCTCGTCTTTTGCCGTTGCGTGGAATGATCCTCTGCGTGCACAGCACGTCAGCGGCGGATGGCCGAAACCCTCCAAAAGCTGCGGGGAGCCGCTGCCGGCTCCCCGCTCCCCTTCTCCCGGCCGCGTTCCATGGCGGTCCCTGATCGGCCATTAGCGCCCCGCGAGCGCCCCTGTTAGCGTCTCGTGGCGATACTCGCCCGTTGCGCCGCCTGGTTCCGGCGCAAGGCCTCGGCCAGTTCGCGGTTGTCGCGTGTGACACGGCGGAGGTTTTCGCGTCGTGCGGCACGCTCCTGCTGGCGGTCTGCTCTCCGTCCCTGTCGATCGGCCTGCCGGTCGTTGCGGCGGTTCTGACGGACCTCCTGACGGTTGGCACGGCTGTTCTGGCGCACGACCTGCCCGCCGTTGCGACGTGCCTGACGCTCGGCGCGGCGATCCTGGCGTTCACCCTGGCGCACGCGCTGACGCTCCACACGGCGGTCGGCACGACGCTGAGCCTGGCGGTCCTGCCGGATCACCTGCCGTTGGCCAACGCCCCGGCCCTGGCGGAAATCACGCCGGTCGGCACGGCGGTCTTGGCGGAAGTCGCGGCGATCGGCCCGGCGATCCTGCCTCACACCCTGGCGGTCGGCACGCCGGTCCTGCCGAAAGGCCTGGCGGTCGGCACGACGCTCCGCCCGGAAGGCGGCACGGTCGCGATTGGGATCGTTGCGGAAGGCGCGCCGGTCGGCACGCCGATCCTGACGGAAAGCCCGACGGTCCTCACGCCGTTCAATCCGCGCCTCACGCCGATCAAAGCGACGCTCCTGCCGGAAATCGCGACGGTCGGCGCGACGCTCACGGCGGAAGTCGCGGCGGTCCACACGCCGATCGATACGCCGGTCGATGCGCCTGTCGCGGCGGTCGAGACGACGCTCCACCCGGTCGAGCCGACGGTCGATCCGGCGCAGACGCGGGCCCCGGCGCAGCTTGCGCCTACCATCGTTATCAACGAACACCGCCGAAAAGTTGATCGATGGGCCGAAGAAGAACGGTGTCGCAAAACCGGGGCGCACGCCATAGAAGCCCGACCCGCTGAACCCGTCATCGAAGAAGACGCGGTCGTAGTAGACGTCATTGTAATAGACGTTGGAAAAGCTCGACGGCCCGACGCAGCAGGGGTCGACAAAGCCTGGATCGACAAAGCCGCCGCTGCTGAAGCCCGGCTCGACAAAGCCGCCGCCACCGTCGACGAAGACCGGCGTCGAGGCGAGACCCAGGTTGGCCCCTGCGACACCGCCGATCGCGGCACCGACACCCGGCGCACCGGCAGCCCCGCCGATCACCGCGCCGGTGGCAGCGCCGAGCAGACCGCCCGATACCGCCCGCTCCGCAGGCGTGATGCCGCAGGCGCCAAGCGCCAATGCCGCCAATCCCAGGACGGCCAGCCGCCCGCGTCGTACCATACTCATGATGCCATCCTCCCTCGGGTCACGGCGATGGTCTTGTCACGTACCGCTAAGCGGCTTCCGTCGTTGTGCCCGGCGACACATGTCAGCGCGTCACGCCTTGGTGATCGCGCGCAGAACGGCGAGCGGCGGCACGGCCCGCCCGGTCTTGGGGGCTGCGAGGAGCGCCCGTGGCGGCAGGCTCAGCCCGGGCGCCGGGCGATGCAGTCGATCTCGACCAGCGCGCCGACGGCCAACGCGGTGACCCCCACTGTGGTGCGCGCGGGCAGCCGACCTGGCGTGAAGAAACCCTGATAAGTCGCGTTGAAGGCGGCGTAGTCGCGCTCGAACGCGGTCAGGAAGCAGCGGCATTGCACCACATGCTCAAGACCGAGGCCAAGGCCGTCCAGCACGATCTCGAGGTTACGCATCACCCGCTCGGTCTGCGCTGCAACGCCGTCGGGCAGCGGCCTGTTGGGGTCGTCTGGCCAGGTCGGCATCTGACCTGTGAGGATCACCCAGCCATCCGCCTCGACCGCGTGGGAAAACGGGGCGACGGGGCGCGGCCCGGCGGCGATCATGTGAAATTCGGGCATGCCAGCCTCCTGCTCTCGGCCTGGTCCCTCAGCCTTGTCCAGCGGCCTAGCCCCAAGGGCCGCCGGTGGCGCGCCGGGTCGAGGCAGGCAGGCGGTTGGCTACCGGCTGAAAGGCGCTGGTGAGGGAAGACAGCGCCTGTTCGCCGCGATAGTCACGATCGTAGAGCCGGGAACGCCGCTGCTCCACCCGGTCGCGATAGCGCTCGAAGGTGCGGCGCATCTCGGCCTCGTCATGGGCGGCGATGGCGGTCTCTAGCTGGCTGACCACCGAGATCAGCTCCTTCTTGTCGACATTGGCGAAGTTGGCCTGGACGATGATGGCCCGCACTTCGGCCGTGAACTTGACGAACTGGGCGATATCGTCGGCGGCCGGGGCCGAGGCGCTGTCGCCCCGCCGGTCGGTACGGGGCTTGCGTGGCTGGCGCGAGCGGACGGCGCGGTCGATCTTGGGCTGCAGGCTTTGAAAGCTGCGCAGGATGCTGGGCGGCAGCGCGCTGATCCGGACATCGGCGCCGTGGCGGAGGATCTTGTCCTTCGTCCGCGTGAGTTCCCGCACCACGGCCGCCTTGCCCTCCTCCGAGAAGTCGCTGGACTGGACGATCCGCACACACTCCGCCACCCGCGCCGAGATCATCGCAAGGTCCTGCCGCCCGAGCTTGGGGGCGAGCAACGTGCCCTTGCGGGAGAGCAGTGTGATGATGTCGTCGAGGGGGTTCATCGCGGATTATTTCAACATAAGCGGTTCTCTACCCAACAGCCATGCGAGTTGTTTAGCTGTCAGAGCTAGGCTGCTGTTGTATGGAGAGAACATTCAGTGTCGCTGTGTTTTCGACTGCGATTGCGTCTTCACAACGCTCTACAAGCAGACCGAAGGCCTCTTCGTCAGAGCCGACTGAAGTGTATGGCCCTCTCCGAGTTTTGAAAAATACCACCTCTCGACCTAGAACTTGCTCTGTGGATCTATAATTTCTCCATTGCTCCCCCCAATGAAAAACACTGTCGAGTGAAACCATAATTACCACGACCAGGCCAATGACTGTCACCAAATAATCCTTATGCGGCAATGGAATAGCAGACATGTTTGTTATCACCGGAATGAGCGCGCTACCAAGTACAGATATAATGCGAAAGCGCAAAAAATTCATTTTCATTCTGGTTGATCTCAAGTCATACCATGACTGATACTGCGCAACGCGCTCATTTATGTATTCTTCTGGATCAGAATATTGCAACATATCAAATGCTTACAATGGAATATTATCGTGCTTCTTCCAAGGATTGCTCAGCTTTTTACCCCGAAGCGCCGCAAAGGCCCGCGCCACGCGCTTGCGGGTCGACTGGGGCATGATCACCTCGTCGATGAAGCCCTTTTCAGCCGTGACGAAGGGGTTCGCGAAGCGGTCCTCGTATTCCTTCGTGTGGGCGGCGATCTTGTCGGCATCGCCCGTGTCGCTGCGGTGCAGGATCTCGACCGCGCCCTTGGCGCCCATAACGGCGATTTCGGCGGTCGGCCAGGCGTAATTGATGTCGCCCCGCAGATGCTTCGACGCCATCACCACATAGGCGCCGCCATAGGCCTTGCGGGTGATCACCGTCACCTTGGGCACCGTCGCCTCGCCATAGGCGAACAGCAGCTTGGCGCCGTGCTTGATGACGCCGTTCAGCTCCTGCGTGGTGCCCGGCAGGAAGCCCGGCACGTCGACGAATGTCAGGATCGGGATCTCGAAGGCATCGCAGAAACGGACGAAGCGCGCGGCCTTGCGGGCGCTGTCGATGTCGAGCACGCCCGCCAGCACCATCGGCTGGTTGGCGACGACGCCTACCGGCCGCCCCTCCAGCCGGATGAAGCCGGTGATGATGTTGGCCGCGAAATCGGCCTGGATCTCGAAGAAGTCGCCCTCATCGGCAGTCTTCAGGATCAGCTCCTTCATGTCGTAGGGCTGATTGGGGTTGGACGGCACCAGCGTATCGAGCGAGGGCTCGGTGCGCGCCGGATCATCGGCAGTCGGCCTCTCCGGCAGCGGCGAGCGGTTCGACGCGGGCAGAAAATCGACCAGCCGGCGCACTTCGGCGAGCGCCTCGACATCGTTGTCGAAGGCCCCGTCGGCGACCGAGCTTTTCTTGGTATGGGTCGAGGCGCCGCCCAGTTCCTCGGCCGTCACCTTCTCGCCGGTCACCGTCTTCACGACGTCGGGACCGGTGACGAACATGTAGGAGGTGTCGCGCACCATGAAGATGAAGTCGGTCATCGAGGGCGAGTAGACCGCGCCGCCCGCGCAGGGGCCCATGATAACCGAGATCTGCGGCACCACGCCCGAGGCGAGGATGTTGCGCTGAAAGACCTCCGCATAGCCCGCGAGCGAGGCCACGCCCTCCTGGATGCGCGCGCCGCCCGAGTCGTTGATGCCGATCACCGGGCAGCCGTTCTGCATGGCCATGTCCATGATCTTGGCGATCTTCATGGCGTGGGTTTCCGACAGTGAGCCGCCGAAGACCGTGAAGTCCTGGCTGAAGACATAGACCTGTCGGCCGTTGATCGTGCCCCAGCCGGTAATCACGCCGTCGCCCGGATAGGTCGTGGCCTCCATGCCGAACTCGGTGCAGCGATGGGCGACGAACATGTCGAACTCTTCGAAGCTGCCCTCGTCGAGCAGAAGCTCGATCCGCTCGCGGGCGGTGAGCTTGCCGCGCGCGTGCTGGGCGTCGATGCGCCGCTGACCGCCACCCAGCCGCGCCTCGGCGCGCCGCGTCTCAAGCTTGTCGAGGATGTCCTTCACCGCCGTCTCCTTCGTCGTGGCCGGTCGCGCCGCCTCAGCGATCTGGAAGAAGCGCTGCGGCGTCAAGTCAAGCGCATAGCCGCTCCCGCCCCGTGGCGGAAGACATGGATTTCAATACCAACAGGCGGAACAGCTGGGCCCGGCCTGCGGCACAATTGCCGAACAGCCTATGCCGCACGCGCAAGATCCCGTATCAAGACCTCATGGAAATGATCAGCCTCGTATACGTCAGCCGCAGCCTAGTGGGCTCACGCAGCCCGCAGATGGACGCGATTGCTGCAACGTCACAGCGCAAGAACCAGCTCTGTGGTCTGACCGGATTTCTCTATTACGATAATGAAGCGTTTCTTCAGGTACTTGAAGGTGAATCTGAGACTGTGCGCGGACTGTACGAGATGATCGAAGCAGATAGCCGGCACGACAAAGTGCATCTTGTCGGCGCCCATCCGGTCAAGCACCGTGCCTTTGGCGGTTGGGCCATGGGCCTCTACGACGGGACGCTTCAGGGCGGGCTGCTCGGCGAAAGCTTCGGCGAGGGCCTGTTTGACCGCGTGCAGGAGATGGATATGCCTGAGGTGATGCGCTTCTTGCGTGACCTCAGCGTCGGGCGCGATGACGTCTACGCCCTGCCCTCCATGGCGTGAGCAGAGACCACCCCCCAGCCTTCGACGAAAGCAGGCAATTGTCACAGAACGACTATGCTGTAATAAAGAACATATGATGAACGCGCCTTGGCAACTCGCAAGCGAGACGGTTGAACTCCGTACCGCAGGCACCGTGTGGTGGCCCGGGGGCGGGCTTCTGGTGGTGGGCGATCTGCATCTCGGGCGGGCCGAGGGCATGGCGCGGCGGCGCCAGCCATTTTTGCCGCCCTATGCCGAGCATGACACGCTCCAGCGGTTGAGCGCCGAGATCGCCGCCACGACGCCCACGACCCTCGCGCTGTTGGGCGACAGTTTCGACGATGCAGAGAGTGCCGATGCCACCGCGGCGCGTCTCGCTGAACCCTTTGCAGCCTTCGCCGCGCGCACCCGCCTTATCTGGATCGCGGGGAACCACGACCCCCGCCCCATCGCCACGCTGCCCGGCGACTGGGTCGGGGAGTTGACCCTCGGCCCCTTCGAGCTCCGCCATATCGCAGCCAGCACGCCGCCGGCGCCCGGCAGGGCCGAGATCAGCGCGCATTTCCATCCGCGGGCCGAAATCTTGAGGCGCGGGGCACGCGTGCGGCGGCGCTGTTTCCTGGCTGATGCAAAACGGGTGATCCTGCCCGCCTTCGGCACCTATACCGGCGGCCTCGATGTGCGCCATCCCTGCATGAGCGGGCTGGTCGGCGCCGATGCCGCGGCGCTGATGATCGGCCGCCGGGTCGTGCCAGTGCCCCTCGACCGCCTGGGATGAGCTTGCCCGAGCCGCAGGATCCTGGGTTCGCGGCACGCGTGATCGAGCGTTTCGCGGCGCAAGCCTTCATGGCCACGCTTGGGGCGCGCCTTGGTGTGGTCGAGGCTGGTTGCGTCGAGATCCTGCTGCCAATCGGCCGGCATCTCGGGCAGCAGGAAGGATTTGTCCATGCCGGTGCGCTTTGGTCCATCGCAGATAGCGCCTCGGGCTTCGCGGCTCAAAGCCTGATGCCGGCGCATGCGGAAGTTCTGACTGTCGAGCTCAAGATCAACCTGATCCGGCCCGCGCGCGGGCGCCTGCTGCGTGCCACGGGCAATGTGCGCCGCGCCGGCCGGACGCTCAGCGTCTGCGAGACCAGCGTGACAGCACATGACACCGAAGAGGGTAGCGATGCGGGGCGCGAGGTCGCGCTCACCCTCGGCACCTTCATGTGCATGACCCGCGAGGTGAGATAACAGGCCAAGGTACCGCGCCAACGCGACCCGCGACCCGCGGCACAAGAACCGACACGAACTGGCCTATGCTGCCATCGGATCATTGCGGTCGAGGAGCGCTCGACAAAGCTTGGTGGTCGCTGGTGCTCTTGGCCTCCGCCATGCGCACCCTCTCTCCGACATCGGCTGCCAAGGGACTGTCAGCAATGGACGTGGGCTACACAGGACGCTGCCTATGCGGCGCCATCCGCTTTGCTATCGCGGGTCCGATCGAGCCGCCTGTCGCCTGCCATTGCAGGGAATGCCAGCGCCATTCGGGCGGTGTCTGGATTGCGGTGACCGCCCCGGTCGAGTCGGTCGAGATCACGAGAGAACGGCTCGCCTGGGTATCGATCACCCCCATGGTCCGGCGCGGGTTCTGCCTCGACTGCGGCGGTTATTTATTCTGGCAGCGTCTCGGCGAACCCACCATCGACATCGCTTTGGGTGCGCTGGACGATCCGCTCCACCTGACCTTGGCGGCCCATATCCACACCAAAGAAGCGCGCACCCCGATCCCTGAGGACGGGGTGCCCCGCTTCGAGGCGGGCATGCCTGGCGACATCGCAACTGACGGATGATCGACTGTCACCGCGTCAGGTGGCGGTAGAGCAATGCAAAGATGACGGTGTTTGGCAGGCCGACGATCAGCCCGATGCCGTAGAAGCCCGCCGCAGAGCCCAGCCCCATACCATCGGTTGCGAGGACCCAGAGGGCGAAGATCGCCGTCGGGATCAGGTTGGCGACGAAAGCGCCACCGACAAAGGCCATGACGCTCGGCGCGCCTTCGCCACCATGGCGGGCGATCTGGCGCCAGAACATCATGCCGCCCGCGAACCAGAACGAGGGCAGCGACACCGGCGCACCGAAGACCGCGAGCAAGAGGGGCCCCACGCCAAGTGGGGCGATGCCAGAGAGACTGCCAGAGACGTTCCCCGAGATTGCCGGGATCACGGAGCTCCAGATCGCAGCCAAGAGCCCGAACGCCGAAGCCATGATGCCGAAGAACAACGCACCGATGAAGGGAGCGACGAACATCGCGATGGTGAACTTCCTACCTCGGTAGGTCGCTTGCTGCGGTGTCATCGGAACGGGCGGGCGCCTGACGTAGGTGCTGTCGGCGAACAACGCGGTCATGGTCATGTCAAAGATCTCCTGTCGTGCAGCGATCAGGCCGCGTTGGCCATTGCCGAGGTGGCGGCTGAGGGATTGGAAAGGGGGCCGGCAGTCTGCCGGGCCGTGGCGAGGATGTCGCGCAGCATCGCGGCGGCGATGTAGAAACCGATGCCGAGCGCGATCAGCATCAGCCCGCTGGCGGCATAGAGCCCGGTCATGCGGTCAATCGACAGCGAGGGCAGCGCTGCCGCGATCAGCGCGATCGCCCCGGCGCCAAGCGTGACGAACCCGGTCGTCACGATCCAGGTACCGAGCCGCGCGGCTGCTCCGGTTTGCGGGCAATCCGATGCCACGCGCCCGATCACCACGATCACGCCAGCCAGCGCGATGAGCGCGACTATTGCGACCGCAAAATAGACTGCATCAAGCATGTAAGCCTCCATCATCACTCAGTGGTATTCGAAACGAGGGTCATCACCGCAAAGACGGGAGGACCGGTCGGCCGTCTTCGCGCTGCCAGGCAAGGGCCATGAGCACCGGCGGGATCGCGGCGAGCGCGAGGGCGCCCATCAGGCTCTCCAACGGGCCGCCGATCAGCACGAGCACCAAACCGACGAGCCAAACCATCGGCAGCAGGACGGGCAGCGCCGCCCGCAAGCGCCCGGGCTTTGTCGAAGCGCCGGAAAGCGGGATGACGCCCGACGCGGTGTCCGACGTGACATCGGCGCGCGCGTGTCTGGCGCTCGGCGTACTTCCCGGCGCGCCTTCCGATCCATGCCGGGCGGCAGTGTGGCGGCGCGTCACCGCACCGGACCGCCGCCGTTTTTGGCCCCCATCACGCAGCCAGTAGCCCCAGACCATTTCTTCTGCATTGCCAGCCATTTCAGTATCTCCTGAAAGTTAAGTCCAAAATTTTTTGTCGAGGCGCCGGCTAGCCCGCCCGCTCAGACCCTTTGCCGATCGCCTTCGGCAATACACGCGCTAAGGCGCCTCCTGCCCGCAGCATCGCCATCTGCGTGCCCCGGGGCAGCCGCGCCACGTCCTGGTACCAGGCGTCGAAGAGCTCCATCAGCTCAAGCGTCTCACGCATCCGGGCACTGACATCGGCGGGCGTGTCGCCGTCGTCATCCGCCTGCTCATTGACCTGGCGAAGCACCTCCAGCGTCGGGAGAAACTCACGCTCACGCCGGCCTTCGATGATCGCGCGCACCAGTTCGAAGAGGTCCTGGACCCCCGTGAAATGATCGCGCCGGTCGCCGAGTTCGCGGCTGACCTTGACGAGCTTCCAGCCCTGCAACTCGCGGATCGCGGTCGAGACATTGGATCGGGCGATGCCCAGCGTCTCGGCGATCTCCTCGGCCGGCAGCGGTCGGCGCGAGAGATGGATTAGCGCATGCACTTGGGCTACCGAGCGATTGACACCCCACCGCGCGCCCATCTCGCCCCAGTGCAGAATGAAGTCGCGCATCGCTGGCGTGAGATCCATCGTTCAGTCTCCAATTTTTGTCATGACAGAAAATACAGCAAAGACCGTCTCGATCAAGCCCGTTCGGCCCTTGCCGCCACGTCGCCCGGTCGCCTAGCCTTTGATCGAGCCTGTCGCGGACAGACCGGCATCGACCGGGAGAGCGGGATGAGCGCCTTTACCCGCGAGGAGCGGCGGCAGATCATGGCCCCGGTCTGGCCGGTGCTCTGCATCCTTGGCCCCCTGTTTCTCTACGCCGTCCTGCTCGGCGCGATGCTGGATGGGCTCGCCCCGAGCGACGAGCGGATCGCGGCCTTCACCTTCACGGTGGATCTGCCTGAGACGGTGCCGCGCGACGGCACAAAGGCAGAGCCACCCAGAGCGCCGATGATCGCGCGGGAGTTGTCGGCCCGGCTGGAATACGGTCTCGTCCTCCTCGTGCTGACGATCGCGGCCATTGCCACCATCGCCTATTGCGCCGCCGCCGTCGCGGCGCGGCAGGGCTGGCGCGCGGGTGCGGGCATGGTTGGTTTCGCCTTCGGCCTGGCCCTGATCGTGTTCTCTAGCGACAGCGGGATCGCGGCTGAGATGGTGCCGGGCGGTCGCCTCGCGTCAATCGCCTGGCTCGACGACTGGTTCGGCTTTTTCGCGCCCGGCATCCAGAACGACCTACGCGCCCTTATCGTCAACGCGCCGCTCGGCGCAGCGTCGGAAGCACTCGACGACGACGCCGTCTGGCATGCGCTGCTGCTCGCCGGTCTCGTCTCCGCCATCGGGGTCGCGGCGACGACGGCGCTGGTGTTCCGCTTTGCCGAGATCGCCATGACAGCGCGCGCGGATGACGGCGAGGTCGAGGGATTGACCGAACGCTGGGGGGCACTGCGCACGACCCTGCTCCTCGGCGGCGTGGTGCTGACCCTTTCGGTGATCGGGACGCGCAGTTTCTACCAGTGGCCGGTCGCGATGCTCGATCCGGCCTCGGCCGCGGCACTCACGCCCATCGCCGCCACGGGCGCGGGCATGTGGGGCACGTTGTTCACGCTGCTGCTGATCGCAGGCGCCCTGCCCGCGCTGATGGCGCTTCATCTGGAGATCGAAGCGACGGCGGACGGGCATGCGATCGGCCTTGAGGGGCGGCGGAAGTGGCGCGAGGAGCATGGCCTGTTCCTCGCCCCGCGCACCGCCCTCTCCGGCGCCTTCGCCGCCGCCGCACCGCTGATCGCAACGCCCGCGCTGGAAGGCCTGACGATCCTGTTCGGGTAGGCGCAGGCGCGTGCCACGTCGCGCGGCATAGGCTGAGAGCCTCCGCCCGCCGAACGGCCAGCGGAGCAACACGCCGACCAACGACGTCAGAACGTGCCAGGATCTGCGGGTGGCGGGCCGGGTCAAGGTTCGCGCCAGCGACCGGCGGAGCCGGCTCGGCCTTGACGCGGCCCGACACGCGACAAACGCTCGATCAGAAGACGCCCGCGGCTTCTCCCCAGCCCCCCAATTTCAGCGCCCGCCCCATCCACGATGCCAGCAGGTCAGCCCGGGAACAGCCAGACGCGCCCAGCATACCTCATCGCGGCGACCAGCCGCGATTCCGCTGCGCTCAGGCGGTCAGACCCTCAGGCTCGGGCAGGCCGTTGGCGCGGCAGCAGGCGGTCAGCGTATTGGCCAGCAGGCAGGCGATGGTCATCGGCCCCACGCCACCGGGCACCGGGGTGATGGCCCCCGCCACCGCGGCGCAGCTGTCATAATCGCAATCGCCGACGATCCGGGTCTTGCCCTCACCCTTCTCGGGAGCCGGGATGCGGTTGATACCCACGTCGATCACCGTCGCGCCCGGCTTGACATAATCCCCCGTCACCATCTGCGCACGCCCGACGGCGGCCACCAGGATATCGGCGCCGCGACAGACCTCGGCCAGGTTCTGCGTGCGGCTATGCGCGACGGTGACGGTGCAGCTGTCCTTCAACAGCAGATTGAACATCGGCTTGCCCACGATGTTGGAGCGGCCGAGCACCACCGCCGTCTTGCCCGAGAGTGCGCCCAAATGGTCGCGGAGCAGCATGAGGCAGCCGAGCGGGGTGCAAGGGACCATCGCCTTCTGCCCCGTGCCGAGAAGCCCGACATTCGAGATGTGGAAGCCGTCCACGTCCTTTTCGGGCGCGATGGTGTTGATTACCTTCTCGGCGTCGATGTGATCGGGCAGCGGCAACTGCACGAGGATGCCGTGGATGGTGGGATCGGCGTTGAGTTGCTCAACTACCGCCAGCAGATCGGCCTCGGACGTCGTCTCATCAAGCTTGTGCTCGACCGACTTCATCCCCGCCTCGACCGTCTGCTTGCCTTTGTTGCGGACATAGACCTGGCTCGCCGGGTTCTCACCCACCAGCACCACGGCCAGCCCCGGCGTGATGCCGTGGTCGGCCTTGAGGCGCGACACATGCCCAGCAACCTCGCCACGGACCCGCGCTGCAAAGGCCTTACCGTCGATCACCGTCGCTGCCATTTTCTGTCCCTCCACCCCGTTTTCTGGTTCTGGAGCGCGGGATAGCGGCGCGGCGTCGCAGCGTCCAGCGCCCGTTCCGCCAGATGGCGTAGGACGCCAGCGCCGCCTTTAGCCGCCTTCAGCTGCCGGGCTGCAGCAAGATCCGGTGCGACCAGGTCTCACCATCCGAGATGACGATGTCCTCGAAGCCCAGCAGCTTGGCCATATCGAACCAGGTTGCCACCGCCTGAATGCCGTTGTCGCGGAAGAACGCCGTGCCGCGGGCATTGGAGGTGAGTTGCGCGAGAACCGCCCGCGCGCGGAACAGGGTTTTGAAGACCTCATCATCCAGCGCGACGATGATCATGTGCTCTGCCTGCCCGCCCTTGGCAAAGATCGAAAAGCGCGGCGTCTCCGGCGCGGCGAGCTGCGCCTTCGTCACCTCCACCACAAAAGCCACCCGCACCGAGCGGCCCGCGGCCGGCTGGTTGCTGGTGATCTTGCGGGCAAACAGCTCCTCGCTCGTCACGGGCGGGTAGTAATAGCCCTCGCGGCGATCCTCCTGCGCCAGTGCTGGGCCCGCCGCGAACAGAGCGATGAGGGCGATCAGGGTCAGGTAGAAGCGGGTCATGGCGGCTCCGTTGCATGAGCGCGGATCGGGCGCGACGGGCCAGGTGATGGCGCCCAGTGACAGGGTCAGTAGGCGTGCTCAGATGACGGGGCCGCGCAGCGGGGAGCCTCGCTTGTAGCCATAGCCGGACGCGCCGCCAATGCGGACCATGCGCGGTCGTCTTCCCTCGAAACTGACATCGGGACACCGATCGGCGACAGCGCCGCAGGCCGGCTCACGCCGTATCGCCTGACCAGAGCCGCTGCGGCGGCACATGGAGCCTCAGCTTCTGGCCGAGGGTGAGCCTACCCGGCCGTTCGACCCAGGCCGTGACCCCGCGCAGATTGATTGCCTTGGCCTTGAACGCCTTGCCGTGGCCGGGATGGCGCTTCTCGATCTCGGCGGCCGGCAGCTGACAGGGCGCGTTCTCCATGTCGATCACGATCGAGGGCCCTTCATCGCCGGGCCCCCCTGCAATCAGGCGCGAGGCCGGCGGCAGCTCGGTAAAAGCCGCGATCCCCGCGACGACCATGGTGGCGCCGAGCCATTCGGGCTGGATTTGGGGCAGGTCGAGACGTCGCGCGATCTCCGCCAATTCTTCGGCCGAGACGATGGAGATCTGGCGCACGTTTCGGATCTCGGTGCCCTTGGCGTATTGCGTCCGGACCCGGCTGCACGATGGCCGCGTGACGCCGTGATGGACATCACCGACCGGTCCGCCCCAGTCGAGCTCAAGGCGCTCCACTGCCTCAGCGCCGATACCGTCGGCCTGATCGCGCACCAGGCCGAGCCAGGTCACTGTGGCGTAATGGGCGGTCTGGCGCAGGATCGGCATCGCGCTCAGCCCCCCTCACCGCCCGGTGCTGTCGGCATCGGCGGGCAATGCCCGCCAGCCGATATCGCGCCGACAAAAGCCACCGGGCCAGTCGATCAGATCGACGGCGCGGTAGGCCCGCGCCCGCGCCTCGACCAGATCGCGGCCGAGCGCCGTGACCGCCAGCACCCGCCCGCCGGCCGAGAGGATATCGCCCTCGCCCGCTCCTGTTCCCGCCGCTGTGCCGGAAACTGTTCCCCGCGCCGTGCCCGCGTGGAAGATGCGCACCCCCTCGACCGCCGCCGCCGCCGCCAGCCCGCCGATGGCTTCTCCCTTCGCATAACCGCCCGGATAACCCCTGGCCGCGAGGACCACGGTCAGGGCCACCGCCTCTGTCCAGCCGAGCGCGGTTTCGGCAAGCCTCCCTTCGCCAGCCGCCATCATCAATGGGACGATGTCCGAGCGCAGCCGCGGCAGGACCACCTGCGCCTCGGGATCACCGAAGCGCACATTGAACTCCACCAGGCGGGGATTACCGCCCTCGATCATCAGCCCGGCATAGAGCAGACCGCGAAATGGCGTGCCCCGACGCGCCATCTCGGCGAGCACGGGGCGCACGATCGTCTCCATCGCGCGGGTCTCGACCACCGCATCCAGCACCGGCGCGGGGGAGTAGGCGCCCATGCCCCCGGTGTTTGGCCCTTCATCGCCATCGAAGGCGCGCTTGTGATCCTGCGCCGAGGCCAGGGGAATCGCCACCTCGCCATCGGCGAGCACGAAAAGCGAGGCTTCCTCGCCGGTCATGAACTCCTCGATCACGACCTCGGCGCCCGGTTCGGCCATCAGCGCATCCACCGCGGCAAGGGCGTCATCGACCGTCATCGCCACCGTGACGCCCTTGCCCGCTGCCAGGCCATCTGCCTTCACGACGATGGGCGCCCCCGCTGCCTCGATATGGGCGCGCGCGGTCGCCGCGGCGTCGAAGCGCGCCCAACCAGCCGTCGGCGCAGCGCAGGCATCGCACACCTCCTTGGTGAAGCTCTTGGATGCCTCCAACGCGGCCGCTGCACGGCTTGGCCCAAAGACCGGGATGCCGGCGGTGCTCAGCGTATCCGCCACGCCCTCGGCCAGCGGTGCCTCGGGGCCGACGACCACCAAACCTGCATCAAGCTCGCGGGCGAGCGCCACAACGGCCGAGGGATCGGTGATCGCGAGCGGCCGGCATTCAGCGAGCATCGCGATGCCCGCATTACCGGGGGCGACGATCAGCCGGTCGCAGAGCGGGCTCTCAGCAATCGACGCCGCCAGCGCATGCTCACGCCCCCCACCGCCGAGAAGAAGGATGACCATCGCGCTCTCCACCACCGGCCGGGCAGCCCAGGGCCCGGCCAACCGGCGTTACGCGCCCGCGCCTGTCCAAGGCAACAGGTGAAGATGCAACCGCCGGCGCGAAGGATCAGAGACCGATCAGTGCGCCCAGATAGGTTTCCTCCGCCACCGCCAGAACACGTCCATCCGGTAACAGCAGCTCGGCCTCTTGGGCCAACAAGCCCGCCGCCGCTTGGTCCCGCCCATGCACCGGGATCGCCGATGCCGTCTCGGATCGGCGCAGGCGGCGTCGAGGACCCAAGGGTGCCACGACCGCACCGAAGGGGGTATCGCGCTCGGCCAGCGCGCGGCGCATCGAGGCGCTCAGCCAGTCATCGCGATAGTGTAGCAGCGCCTCGGACAACGCGGCGTCTCCGCGGCAAAGGCGGACGCGGCGCCAGGCCGGTCGTTTGGTGCAGAGACGCTCGGCCACCGAGGCGGGCATGACATGCGCTTCGCCCCCAGCCTCAACTCCCGATCCCGAGGCGACGATCTCGGCACGCACATGCCCATGGCCGATACCCTGCCGCTCGCACCACCGGGCGAGCGCGGCGGTCGCCGTCGGACCTTCGGCAAGGCACTGCTTCAGATCCTCGACGGTGGCGCCGCACGCGGAGTGTCCTGTGCCGAGATCACCGCTTGTGGCCAGATGCTCGGCCGGATGCTGGAAATCATCAGTGCCAAGTCGCGCGCTCATCCGGGTGTCCTTGTCGCCTGGCCCTGACATAATCGGCCGATCGCCGGCTTACACCTCATTGCGGCGCCATGGACGCACCCGGCCCGTTTGAGACGGGCGCCCGTCCAGCGACCCAACACGCGTTGCCGCCTGCGCATGCCGCGCCTACAACAGCGCCATGAGCCTGATCGAGGATGAGCCCGGCCGCGGCAATACGCCGGAATTCACCGTCTCCGAGCTGTCGCGCGGGGTGAAGCGCACGCTGGAGGACGCCTATGGGGCCGTGCGCGTGCGCGGTGAGCTGGGACGCGTGACCTTCCACCGGAACGGCCACGTATATCTCGACCTGAAGGATGAGAACGCGGTGCTGGCAGGCGTCGTCTGGAAGTCCAGCGTTCGCGGCCTGGAGATCCGGCCGCAGGAGGGGGACGAGGTCATCGCCTCGGGCCGCATCACGACCTTCGCTGGGCAGTCGAAGTATCAACTCGTCATCGACCAGCTGTCCTATGCCGGCGAGGGGGCGCTCCTTGCCAAGCTGGAGCGGTTGCGCAAGGCACTGGCGGCGGAGGGGCTGTTCGATGTCGCCCATAAGCGCCCGCTGCCCTATCTGCCACGTGTGATCGGCGTCGTAACCTCACCCACAGGGGCGGTCATCCGCGATATCCTGCACCGCCTCGCCGACCGCTTTCCCGTGCATGTGCTGGTCTGGCCCGTCGCGGTTCAGGGCCCAGGTTCTGCGACGTCGGTCGCCGAGGCGATCCGGGGTTTCAATGCAATGGGCGCTGATGGGCCGATCCCGCGCCCCGACCTGCTGATCGTGGCCCGCGGCGGCGGCTCCATCGAAGATCTCTGGGGTTTTAACGAGGAGGTGGTGGTGCGTGCCGCCGCGGGTTCGACGATCCCGCTGATCTCGGCGGTTGGGCACGAAACGGATACGACGTTGATCGACCACGCCGCCGACCGACGGGCGCCGACGCCGACCGCGGCGGCGGAGATGGCGGTCCCTGTGCGGGCCGATCTGGTGGCGACGCTGGCCGATCTCGAGGCGCGCCGCCGCCGCGCGCTCCGCCGTGCCCTCGACAACCGCCGCGAGCGGCTGGTCGCCATTGCCCGTGCGCTGCCCAAGGGGGCCGAGATCATCGAGACGCGGCGCCAGAGGCTCGCGGCGCTACGCCTGCCCGACCCGCGCCGCCTGGTCGCCGATGCCCGCGCGCGCCTCAGCCTGCCGTCTCAGCGCCTTGCCCCGGGGCTGACGGCACGTCTGGCCCGCGCAAGACTGGCGCTGGAGCGGCCGATCGCCCGGCTGACCGACCGGTCGCTCCGCGAGAGGACACGGCTCGGGCGCGAACAGTCTCGGTCATTGGCCCGGCGCCTGGCGCCCGGGATCGCGCGGCGCCTGACGACATCGCGCGAGGCGCTGCAGGCGCGGGCCCGGCTGTTGGAAAGCCTCAGTCACCGCCGGACACTCGCCCGTGGCTTTGTCCTGGTCGCCGACGAAAACGGCGCCCTGGTAACGCGGGCTGCGGACACGCGGGCGGCCCATCGCCTGACCCTGACGTTCAGCGACGGTCAGGTGGCCGTGAGGCCAGACCCAACGGATACAGGCGAGGCGACACCACCTCTCCCAGCGCCCTCACCCGCGCCTGCACGCAAGGCAGCCAAGGCCAAGCCCGCAACGGCACGGAGATCGGCAACAGCCGGCACGCCCGCCGCGCAAGGTTCGCTGTTCGACGACTGACCACATCCGCCAAGGAGAGGAGGCCGACATGGCCAAGGGCTACTGGATCGCCCACGCGACAGTCACCGACACCGATGCCTGGGGTCGCTATGTCGAGGGCGCACGCCCGGCTTTCGAAGCCCATGGCGCACGTTTCCTGGCACGCGGTGGACAGGCGCAGGAAATGGAGGACGCGCAGGGTCGTGCCCGCCATGTGGTGATCGAGTTCCCCAGCCTCGACGCGGCACGCGCCTGCTGGCAGTCCGAGATATACCAAGCCGCACGCAAGCACCGCGAGGGCGCCGGCATCGTGACGATCACCTTGGTCGAAGGATTGGGTTAGAGGGAATGGGCTGGCAAGTCTGGGCTAGCGGGACTGGGCTTGCCAGGCAGGAGGCTTAGAGCCCTTCGGCCTCACCGCAGACCAGCGGCACGCGATCACGCCGTGTGACCGACAGTTCGAGGCCGATGTCGTCGCCACGCGTCAGGCGCCCGATGATGCCCTCGCCCTGGCGGTGCATCGACCAGCACAGCACCTCGGTGCCGGGACCATAGTAAAAGCAGATCCCCTCGTCGTAAGCGCGCCAGACCCCGTCGAGACAGCTGCCCGAGGGATACTGCCAGGTCACGCCGCCGCCTGCGCGAAAGCTCTCACGCCCCCATGGCACGCCATCACGCTCGAAGTAAAGCGTGTAACCTTCGACATAGTCACGGAATTCACCTTCGCTCATCGTATCCGACTGTGCCGCTACAGCAGATGGCGCGGACGCGGTGGCGAGCAGGATCGTGGCGAAAGCCATCAGGGTCTGGCGCAAACGGTTCATGCTCGTGAGCATTCCACGCGAAGTCCGCCCCGCCAAGCCCAAGCTTGAGCGCGACGCTGTCGACAGAAGCATAGTCGAGGCCCCGCTGCGACGCGCACCGCTCCTTGGCGCGGAGAGAGGGGCAAGCTTGGGATTGGAGCGTTGGGGCGTCGGCACATGCGGGATCCCTTTGGCGCCGTTCATGCGTATCGGCGCGCGTCGAACGGGAACTGGCTGGGGAGGGAAGCATCCGCGCGCCCGTGGCGTCAGCGCGAAAGCTTTGGGAAGGTCGGTGGCCGCGATTGGGCCCTCGCTCAGGCAAGAGCTGCTGACTGTTCCATCCTAAAGGCTGGCTGGCGAGACGTTGGCGTCTGGTGCGCTCACGCTCGCATCTCAGCGGTCGCTTGTCAGCGTCGTTCGATCACGATCAGAGAGTCGATGTTGCCTGAGACACGGCACATCGCGTGCCGAGGGTGCGCCGACCAAGTGAGAACCCGCGGCATGGAAAGGCCTGTGGACAGCCGTCTCAGGGCGGCCTAGCCATGCCGGCCATGGAGTTCACCGGTGACATCGCCGCCCTGCAGCAGGGCATGGCGCGCACGCGCGATCTCGCCCAGCGCAGGCTTGCGATCCTGCACGAGATCGCTCCCGCTCGGGGCGGGCGGATCATCGAGATCGGCTGCGGGGCGGGGCTTTTGCTGCGCGAGATCGCCTTGGCGACCGGGCCCCATGGTCTGGCGGCCGGCATCGACGTCTCGCCCGATCAGGTGGCAGCCGCAGAAGCCGAGACCGCCGGCGTGCCGGGTGTGAGAGTCGAGGTCGCCGATGCTGCCGCCCTGCCCTTTCCCGACGCGGTTTTCGACGCCGGGATCGCGGCGCATGTGCTGGAGTACCTCGATGATCCACCCGCCGCCTTGCGGGCGATGCGACGGGTGCTGAAGCCAGGTGCGCGCCTCGTGGTGCTGGCGACCAATTGGGATGCGGACTTCTGGCACGGCACAGCGCCCGAGACGGCGGCGCCGGTGCTGGCGGCGTGGCGCGCGGAGATGCACTGGCCGAACCTGCCGGCCAGGCTGGGGCCGATGATGATCGAGGCCGGCTTCACTGGTCTCCGCCAGGTGCCGGTGCCGGTGGTGAACACCTCGCTCGGCGAAGACCAGATGGCACCGTGGATGGCGCGCATCATGGCGGCCCATGCGGGGGGCGAGGCCGGGACGCCCTGGTTGAGGGAGATGGCGGCATCGGATGGATCGGGCGAGATCTTCTACTCATCGGTGCCGATCCTCACCACGGCGACGGCGGCCTGAGATGCATCCGAACCGCGCCTTTCGCCGCGAGACCGAGGACCGGGCCATCGCGATGGCGCGCGCCCGGAGCTTCGGCATCCTGAGCACCGCGGCCGCCGACGGGCTACTGGCCGCGCATATTCCCTTCCTGCTCGACGATGCAGCCGGCATGCTGGAGGCGCATCTGCTGCGCTCAAACCCCATCGCGCGGGCCCTTCGCCACAGTGCTATGCCGGCCATGATGATCGTGTCGGGGCCCGACGGCTATGTCTCGCCAGACTGGTATGGCGAGGACGACAAGGTCCCGACCTGGAACTACGTCGCGGTGCATCTTCGCGGGATGCTGTGCCTTGCCGAGGATGTCGACATGCGCGGCCATGTCGACCGGCTGTCGGCGCAGTTCGAGGGGCGATTGTCCAAGACCGCCTGGACCGCCGACAAGATGACGCCAGACCTGCTGGAGGCGATGATGCGCACCATCGTTCCCGTTAGGATGACGGTCGAGGGGGTCGAGAGCACCTTCAAGCTCAACCAAAACCGCAGCGATCAGGCCCGCCGTGGCGCGGCGCGGATGATAGCGGCCGGCTGCACCCCGGGTCACGAGACGGCGGCGCTGGCAGCACTCATGCGCGCGGTGCCGGGCGACTGAGACGTGCGGCCGTCGGGGCCGCGCCAACGGGTGCGGTGGGTTCAGGTCAGGATCGGATCAAGATGGGGCGCCCGACACCGACGCCTTCTTGTCCTCTTCGAGGCTGAACTGTTCGCGCATTTTCTTCAGGCCGCCATGCGCACCATGCTCTTCCTGAAGGTGCAGAAGGTGGATATCGCGCCTGCGAAATTCCTCGATCGTCTCCTCGGCGATCGAGGCTTCCCCAAGCTTGGTCAGCGCATCGCCCGCCAGCGCGATGGCGCTCTCGTACATCTCGCGCATGACACCGGTCGCCCCCAGCTTTTCCAGTCGCGTCTGCTCGAACCGGTCCGAAGCGCGGCAGAAGATCGGCGTGTTGGGCAAGCGGGCGCGCAGCTTCTGCAGCGCTTTGGCCACCGCATCCTTGTCGTCACCGCAGAGGAAGATCGCCTTGGCCTCGCGCGCGCCCGCCAGCTTCAACAGGTCCGAGCGTCGGAGATCGCCGTAGAAGACCTTGTTGCCGAAGGTCTCAGCGATGCGGATCCGCTCGGGATCCTTGTCGATCAGCACGATCTCGTAGCCACGCAATGCCATGATCCGGGCCACGATCTGGCCGAAACGGCCAAAGCCCGCGATGATCACCGGGTGGCTGGTGGCCGCCGTCTCGCCCTCCTGCGGCGCCGCCTCGCGGCCATGGCTGCGCACGATCCGATCCGCGACCATCACGGCCGCGGGTGTCATGATCATCGTCAACACGATCACCGAGGTGATGACGCCGCCGAACTCCGTCGCCCAGAGCCCGCCCGAGGAGCCGAGTGCGAGGATGACGAAGCCGAACTCACCCCCCTGCCCCAGCAAGGCAGCGATCCGGATCGCATCCTCCCAGGTGGACTGCGCAAGTCGCGTCAGCGTCAGCAGGAAGGCCGCCTTGCCGATATAGAGGATGACCGCCCCGAGCAGGATCACCCAGAACCACTCCAAGACGACCGACCATTTCACCGTCATGCCCACCGACATGAAGAAAAGGCCGAGAAAGAGCGAGCGAAAGGGTTCGATATCGGCCTCGACCTGGTGGCGATACTCGCTTTCGGCCAGCAGCACGCCGGCCAGGAAGGCGCCGAGCGCCATGGAAAGACCGGCCACCTGCATCAGCGCCGCCGCCAGCACCACAACCAGCAGCGCGGCGGCGGCAAAGATCTCCTCGGTATGGCTGAGCGCGATGGCCCGGAACAGCGGCTTCAGCCCGTATCGACCGAACAGGATCACCACCGTGACCGCGCCCAAGGCCATGAGCACCTGCCACCACCAAGGCGAGGCCTCGCCATCGCCGGTCAGCGGTGCGAGGAACGCGACGAGGGCCAGGAGCGGCACGATCGCGAGATCCTGGAACAGCAGGATCGAGAACGCCCTGTCGCCATAGCTTGTCGTAAACTCGCCCCGGTCGCGCAGGATCTGCACAGCAAAGGCCGTCGAGGAAAGCGCCAGTGCCGCCCCGATCGCGATCGAGGGCGACCAGGTGAGCGGCGAGACCAGGTAGAGCGTCACCGCCAACAGCGCCGCCGTCAGCACAACCTGCGCGAGGCCGAGGCCGAAGATCTCCAGCCTCAGCCGCCAGAGCCGGGTCGGCCTAAGCTCGAGGCCGATCACGAAGAGCAGCAGCACGACCCCGAATTCACCGAAATGCGCCGCGGTCTCCAGATCGGAGACCAGACCGAAGGTGGACGGGCCGATCACGATGCCAGCCGCGAGATAGCCAAGCACCGAGCCGAGGCCGAGGCGCTTGAAAACCGGGACTGCGATGGTGGCCGCACCCAGGAAAACCGCGGCGCCCGCCAGGATGGGATCTACGCCTGCGGCACCCGCCACGCGTTACCTCGCCTGCAGAAACGGCGCGCCGGAACCCGACGCTGATGCAGCGCAGCATCGCGTTGCATCGCTGTGGCTACCACGGTGTCGCACAGGATGAGCCCCGTGAAATAGTATCACCGCCCGTGGGAGAGCCGTCGTGACGCGCAGCATGCCGGGCCGTGCCTTAACCCTGCGGCCCTTTGGGTTCATCGCTGGACGTCTGGGCCGGCGAAGGCACCGCAAGTAAGGGGGCGCACAGTCCTCGACCGTGCGCGTATGCGCTCATGCGGCGGAGATCCTTGTTTTGCTGCGTGCCATCGGCGTGACATGACAATGCGCCGTTAGCCGCCCAGAGAGACGATGCTACGATGAACGCGAACCTGCTGAAGAAGCTCTTCGACCAGATCTACATCATCAATCTCGCCGAGCGCACGGACAGAAAGAGAGAGATTGGGGTACAGCTTGAAAAGGTGGGTTTGTCCCTCGACGATCCGGTGATCCGCCTGTTCGAGGCAGTGCGTCCGGCGAGCAAAGGGGATTTTCCGTCGATCGGCGCCCATGGATGCTTCATGAGCCACATGGGTGTGCTTGCCGACGCGATCGCCGCCGATCACAGCAACATCCTGATCCTGGAAGATGATGTGGACTGGACACCGATGGCGCTGACGGGTGATCCGGGCAGGGTCTCGGTGTTGCAGGAAACGGACTGGGACTACCTGCATGGCGGGTTGGGAGACGACACCGCGACCACCGCCGACTGCCTGCGCCTTGAGGCGTTGGAGCCTGAACAGATCGTCTACCTCGCACATTTCGTCGGGCTGCGCGGGGAGGCGATTGCGAAGTCTCACCGTTTCTTTGCCCAAATGCTCGAACGTCCCGCGGGTTCAGCGGAAGGCGGACCCATGCATCTGGACGGCGCCTACAACTGGTTTCGCCAGGCGAACCCCGAGATACGGTCCTATATCTGCCGACCGAGCCTCGCGCGCCAGCGCTCCAGCAAGTCCGACATAACCCCCAAGACCGGGGTGAAGGCCCTGCCGGTCGTGTCCCATGTCTTGAGCTTGGCGCGCTCTCTTCGAAAGTGGATTTGACGACGACGAGGTGCGCCCGCGCCGTCGCCAATAGGATATGACTCCGGCACCCGCCGTCGAGCGAAGGCGATTTGAGTGAGCGGGTAAGCTGGTCGCCCAAGGCGTCAGTCGTCGCCGAAGCTCCGGCCTTCACCGCCGAAACGCATCACGAGGTAGGCGATCACCGTGCCCGCAGCTGCGCCCTCGGGCACGAACAGATAAGCGAGGGCTGCCGGCCCCTCGATGCCGAGCAGGTTCTCGACGAAGGTGTGCATGAACTCACCGCCGACCATCACGCTTAGAAAGTTGAACCAGGCGCCGACAATCGCGCCGCGCAGCCACCAGGATATGCGCCAAGGGAGCATGTCGGCGTTGTCGAGCACCTCGAGCATCGCGATCACGACGCCCATGGTCGGGTACCACAGCAGCACACCCCAGCGCGCGGCCGAGGGCGCCTCGGGCACGATGAGCGGGATCAGTAGGAAGCCGACAAGGCCGATCATCAGGCCGACCATCTTCGCCACCGCGACGCGCGTCAGCAATGTCGGTGCGCTGTGCATGGAGCCCTCAAACCCTTCCCAAGCTGCGCGGACACTATCAGAGCCCGCGAGCCATGCGCGTCGCCATATCGTCGCGCATCACAACAGTCATTGACCGTTTTCGCATGACGGACCTTTGGCCTAGTCAGACCGGGATGGTTGTGGCGCGTGTCCGGCCGGGCTACGCAACAGCGAGCACAGCCGTCGAGGATGTCCATGACCTCCGAACCCGCCAGCGCCCGTCAGCGCTTCCTAATCACCTCTGCCCTGCCATATATCAATGGCGTCAAGCACTTGGGCAATCTGGTGGGCTCGATGCTGCCGTCTTGCGCCTATGCGCGCTACCTGCGGGCACGCGGGCATGAAGTGCTGCTGATCTGCGCGACGGACGAGCATGGGACGCCGGCCGAACTCGCCGCCGCCAAGGCGGGACAGTCAGTCGCGGACTACTGCGCCGAGATGCACGAGACGCAAAAGCGCCTAGGCGAGGGGTTCCGGCTGTCGTTCGACCACTTCGGCCGCTCGTCCTCGACCCGGAACCACCGGCTGACTCAGCATTTCGCCGCGCGCCTGGCCGATGCCGGCCTGATCGAGGAAGTGGGCGAGAAGCAGATCTACTCCAACGCCGATGCGCGGTTTCTGCCCGACCGCTACGTGACCGGGACCTGCCCGAACTGCGGCTATGACAAGGCCCGCGGCGATCAGTGCGAGAACTGCACCAAGCAACTTGAGCCCACCGACCTGATCAATCCGCGCTCGTCGATCTCGGGCTCCACCGATCTGGAGGTCCGAGAGACGCGGCATCTTTATCTGCGCCAAAGCCAGATGCGCGAACGCCTTACAGCCTGGATCGACAGCAAGGGCGACTGGCCGATCCTCACCACCTCCATCGCCAAGAAATGGCTGAACGACGGAGACGGTCTGCAGGATCGCTCAATCACCCGCGACCTCGACTGGGGCATCGCGGTGCAGCGCGGCGACGAAGTCTGGCCGGGCATGGAGGACAAGGTCTTCTACGTCTGGTTCGACGCGCCCATCGCCTATATCGCCGCGACCGCCGAATGGGCCGACGCCACCGGTCAGGACGATGCAGCTTGGGAGCGTTGGTGGCGCGAGGACCGGGGTGCCGCCGATGTCCGCTATGTCGAGTTCATGGCCAAGGACAACATCCCCTTTCACACGCTCAGCTTTCCGGTGACGCTGATGGGCGCCAGCCAGGACGGCGCCGAGGCGTGGAGGCTGGTCGACTACATCAAGGGCTTCAACTGGCTGACCTATGACGGGGGCAAATTCTCGACCACCGAGGGGCGCGGCGTGTTCATGGACCAGGCGCTGGATATCCTGCCGTCGGATTACTGGCGCTGGTGGCTGCTATCCAACGCACCGGAGAGCGCCGACAGCGACTTCACCTGGGAGGCGTTCCAGACCGGCGTGAACAAGGATCTGGCCGATGTGCTGGGCAATTTCGTCAGCCGGGTGACCAAGTTCTGCCGCTCCAAACTGGGTGAGGCCGTGCCCGAGGGCGAGTATGGCCCGGCGGAACAGGCGGTGATCGCCGATCTGTCGGGGCGTATCTCAGCCTATGCCGCGCATCTCGAAGCGCTGGAGATCAGGAAGGCCGCCGCCGAATTGCGCGCCATCTGGGTGGTGGGCAACGAGTATCTGCAGGAAGCGGCACCCTGGACGGTGATCAAGACCGATCCGGCGGCCGCGGCGGTCACGGTGCGCCTGGCCCTCAATCTGGTGCGCCTCTACGCCGTGCTGTCTGAGCCGTTCATCCCGGACGCCGCCGCCACGATGCTCGCGGCCTTTGGCGAGGATGTGGATCGGCGCTGGCCGGAGGATGTCGCAGCGGCGCTGGACACACTGCAAGCAGGCGCATCGTTTAGCGTGCCCGACAACCTGTTCGCAAAGATCACCGACGACGCGCGCGAGGCGATGGCCGCGCGTTTTGCCGGCGAAGGCTGACCCGAAGCGTCGGGCCAAGCCGGCAGAGACCGCGACGTGGCTGCTCTGCGTCACGCTGTAGGCTCCCATGACTGGGCGCAGTTTCTGAAGTCGGGCTGGCAACCAGAGGCGCCCCGGAGGGTCTGGAGGGCCAAGCCACGCTTTTCGGGCCGGTTCGCCGGACGTCTCGAACAGAGGCTCGCTTGGTGCGCTGGTGATGCCTCAGCCGGCCGCTCTGACGCGCTGTTCACACCATTATGGCGTTTTTCGTAGCGAGTTTGATCAAAGTCGCTGCCGATCCATGCAGGATTTGCTAGCAACTCGCCGCATGAGAGCCCAGAGCCAAGTCATGAGCGCGGCGTTTGTCCTGGTGGCGCTGTTCATCGCGGCAGGTGTCTCTGCCGAACCGGCGGAGACGGCCTGCACCGGAGCGGCGTGCGAAGGATCGACGACGCAGCGCTAAGCGGCGCCGCCGAGACGTGTGGCACCTCCCGGCAGGCAGTGGCCATGCCAAGAGGCCCGTTGGTCAGGCTGCCCGTTCGACCGCGAGGGCGATCCCCTGCCCGCCGCCGATGCACATGGTGATCAGCCCTCGGCTGCCGCCGGTCCGCTCAAGCTCGGCCAGACACTTCAGCACCAGGATGGCGCCGGTGGCCCCAATGGGGTGACCCAGGGCGATGGCCCCGCCGTTGGGATTGACCTTGGACGTGTCGAGGCCGAGGCCACGATTGACCGCGCAAGCCTGCGCTGCAAAGGCCTCGTTGCTCTCGATCACGTCGAAGTCGTCCTTGCCGAGGCCGAGACGGTCGAAGAGTTTCGAGACGGCGGGGATCGGCCCGATCCCCATGACCTCGGGCCTGACGCCGGCATGGGCGTAGCCAAGCACCTTAGCGCGCACCTTCTTGCCCTCGCGCGCGGCGGTATCGGCATCGGCCAGGATCATCGCGGCGGCACCGTCATTGATGCCGGAGGCATTGCCTGCGGTCACGGTGCCGTCCTTCTTGAAGGCCGGGCGCAGCTTGGCCAGGGTCTCCATCGTCGTATCGGGCTTGGCGTGCTCATCGGTGTCGACGACGATATCGCCCTTGCGCGTCTTCATCGTCACCGGCGCGATCTGGCCGGCAAAACGTCCCCCGGCGATCGCGGCACCCGCACGCTTCTGGCTTTCGACGGCGAAGGCGTCCTGATCCTCGCGGCTGATCTGGTTCTCATTGGCGACATTCTCGGCCGTGACGCCCATATGCCCGGTGCCGAACGGGCAATTCAACGCGCCGATCATCATGTCGACCATCGAGGCATCGCCCATTTTGGTGCCGGTGCGCGACTGCATGGCATGGGGGCTCCGCGACATCGCCTCGGCCCCGCCCGCCAGCGCGTAATCGGCATCGCCAAGCGCCAGGGACTGGATTGCCGAGACGATCGCCTGCGCGCCCGACCCGCAAAGCCGGTTCACATTCATCGCCGGCGTGGTGTCGGGAATGCCGCTCTCGATGCAGGCCACGCGGGAGAGATACATGTCACGCGGCTCGGTATTGATGACATGGCCGAACACCGCATGGCCGACCCTGTCAGGCGCCACATCGGCCCGCTCTAGCGCGGCCTTGGTGACATGCACCGCCGTCGCCGTCGGCGGCAAGGTCGACAGGCTGCCGAGGAAGGTGCCGATCGGGGTTCTGGCTCCGTCGAGAATGACGACGTCACGGCTCATGGTTTCTCTCCCTGATTTCTCCGTTTGGGCCGGAGCATAGGGAGGCGATGCCGGTCGGCATATTGGCTAAAACGCCTGCTGCCGGGCACTGGGAAACGCCACCTCCGCGCGGCGTGGGCGGCGACAGCGGTGGTCCGTGCAAAAAGCAGAAAGGCGCGGCCGGGGCCGCGCCTTTCGTCATCTCAGTCCGCGATGAGACCAGATCAGCTCTGGTTCTCGCGGATCCACACCTCGACGCGGCGGTTCGCGAAGCGGCCCGAGAAGCTGTCGTTGCAGCCGACCGGCGTCAGCTCACCGTAACCACGGACCAGCACTGGCGAACGGGTCAGCGCCGCGTCACCGACGATCGCCTGGATCTCTTCCAGCACGCCCGATGCGCGACGCACGGCCAGCTGGCGGTTCAGGTCGAACTGACCGATCGAGTCGGTGAAGCCGGCCAGGATGATCTCACGGCCGACAAACTCACCGGCGGCGATACGCTGGGCCAGACGCTCCACATCGGTCAGCGACTTCGGATCGAGGCGCGACGAGCCCGGCGTGAAGCGGAACGACACCGACATGCGCTCGGCGTCGCGCAGCTCCTCCAGCATCTGCGTCATGAGCGGCAGCGAGAACTCTTCCTCCGCCGTCATGGTGTAGATGATACGCTCACCTTCCTCGGCCAGGCTGCGGGTCTCGGGCGTCAGGCTGATGAAGCCCGCGTCCTCGATCAGCGGCTGTGCGTCGGTCGACAGCGCGAACTCGATCAGGTCCTTGGCGTGCTGCGTGTTGTCACCCGGGTTCTCATAGAGATAAAGGCGACGCGACAGCGGATACTCCTCGGTCTTCATCGAGAAGGTCGTGGCCTCCGAGATCAGACCGCAGTCGAGGCGCAGCGCCAGCTTCTTCGAGGCGCGCTCGAAAGCGAGCCCGGTGAAGCCGATACCGCCGAGGTCGTTGGCAACGGTGTCCGACAGCAGGACGTCGTCCTCGAAGGTCTCGGCATCCGTCGAGAGGCCGAGGCCGGACGGACGCAGCACGAGCGACGAGAAGGTGTCGAAGGTGCCCGACGCCTCATCACGCGAGTAGACGTTGATGTCGAGGTCGAGACCGCCGACTTCCGACCAGTTGGTGATCTCACCCGCGAAGATATCGGCGATGTCGAGCAGCGACAGCGCGCGGATCGGGTTGTCCGGATGCACCACCACGATCAGACCGTCGAGCGCGAGAACGTGCTCATTCGGGCTGTCGCGCAGGTCGTTCAGGCCCACCGCGTTGAGCTTTTCGGCATCACTGTCACGCATGGCGCGCGAGGACATGCCGATTGCCGCAACACCCTGCGCGATCCCTTCGAACGACGCCGACGAACCGTGCGCCTTCAGATCGATCGCCGCCATCTCGCGACCATCCGGGTGGACGATGCGCAGCATGCTCTCGTTCTGCGTGTTGGTCAGCTCGCGCTGGAAATCGGCGTCGAGCGAGAAGGCATAGCCCTCGACCAGCGCCGGCATCAGGCTGTCGCCGATGGTGTTCGATCCCAGCACTGCGAAGCTTGCGCCGAACAGATCGTTGACCGGGCAGCCGGCACCGGCGCAGGTGACCTGCCCCGCGTCGATCGACAGCGTCCCGAGGCTGGTCGCAACCGTGTACGACGAGCCGTCGAAGTTGACGAGCGTACCTGTCAGCGACGTGGCGCCGTCCAGCGATTGCAGAGTGACCGTCGTGTCCTGCGCCTGGGCAGCAGTTGCCAGGGCGACAGGGGCCGCCAAAAAGGCGGCTAGCGCGACATTCCGCCGCTTACTTTCGGTGAGCATCATGTTCCCCTCGTCTAACGCTCCCTAACGCAGCGCCCCTCAGCGCCGCAGCTCCCCTCCGCGGCGCGTCAGCGCTGCGAAATGATGATGTCGCGGACGGCAGCCCCAATAAGCTTGTCGCCTTCACCCACGTCATCGCAGTCGACCGCCGCAAGACGGCGGACATTCGAAGTCTCCATACGGCCCCGCGACGAACGCACCACTTCGAACTCGGGCCGGGCGAACGCGCCCGCGCCACAGGTCGATGCGAGGCGATCTTCATCGCGGCTCTCGTAGTCGAGATACATCTTCACCACGCCGGCCTGACCACCGCGGCGCACCCAGTGCGAATAGATCTGGATGCTGTCGCCCACGCCCTCGACGGGACGATAGACATACATGAACCCGCCACCGCGCCGGCGCACGCTGCGGAAGTCGCGGCGCTGCTCGCGGTAGACATGACCGTCCTCACCCTCGGCGGCGCCGAACTCAAACGCATGCAGGTTGAGACTGATGGGCTGATCCCAGACCAGCGCCACACGCTCCAAGCGCTCGATGCCGTTGAAGGGCACGGTGAAATCCACGATCTCACCATCCGCGAATTCAAGCTCGGTCTCCGCGTTCGCCGCGAAACCATGCATCATTAGGCTGCCTCGGCCCGAACGGTCGATGGGCACGCCAAAGGTCATGTCGTGATAGGTGACCGTGGCGATACTGTCGGCGTGGCATGGCGATGTGATGCCCAGCTCGGTGTCCGCGGCAGGGCGCACATCCAGCGTGATGGACGGCGGCACGACGCAGGCCAGATCCTGGCTGGGCAGGCTCACCACCTCGAAGCTGTCGGTATCCTCCGCCGCTTCCTGGCTGAGCGACTGCTCCGCCGCGCCAAAAGACGGATCGGGCACGACGGTCTGCGTTCCGGGCGTGAGTGCACCCACGCGCACACCCTCATCCTCTGGGATCGATGCCGGCGCGGAAAGTGCCTCGGGCCCGGAGGTATCGAGAAGCGGCAGAGACGCCATCATGTCGCGCACCGCCATGATGTCCCCGAGACCGGCGCTCGGCTCGGCAAAGGCCACCGCCTCGCCGCCAGTACTTTCGATGGCGCTGCCGAGATTCGCGCTCTCCGGGGAGGCGACGTCAGGGCCGTCCAGCTCCAAGCCCTCAACGCTCGTCGCGGTCGGGGCGAGCGCCTGGCTCGGTACATCAATCTGCGCAAGCGCGATGGTCGGCGTGGCGGCACGTGGTGCGATCGCACCAGGCGTCGCGGCGCGCGGCACAGCCGGCGCCGGGCTGTTCGAACTGGTCGCACCCGACACACCGCTGCCCGCGGACGGCGGGCGCAGAGACGATGCCAGCGCACCCGGCAGCACGGGGGAAGCCGGCTCAGCCGTCGCGACCCTACCCGGCACCCCGGGCACACCCGGTGCGGCAGGGCGACCGACCCCACCGCCACCTGGCAGCGAGGGCGCGGCGGCGACCGTATTGCCACTCGGCGCCGAGGGCGCTGACGGGGCACCGATCGACGGGGCCCCCGTTCCGACCGAAGGCGGGCGCGGCACGCCGGCGCCGGGGCGTGACGGTGCTGCGGCAATCGTCACGCCGCTGCCGCCGCCAAAGCTGGGTGCGGAGGGCGCGGTCAGACCACCAAGCGCCCGCGGCGCCGCCGGAGCGCCGCCACCCGGTACGGATGGCGCAACGGCGACCGGTGCCGAGGCAACGCTCAACCCACTGCTCTCGCTATCGGCGCCACCAATGTTGGACCCGAAGGCACCGCCGCCCAGCACAGCCGCCGGAGCGGGCGCACCGGGCCTGCCGGCCCCTGGACGCGCGGGCTGCGGCGTGCCGGGGCGCGGCGCACTCGCCACGCGAGAAGGGCCAGTGTCGGCCGGAGAAGGCTCGGGCGCCTGCGATCCGGGCAGCACCATGCGCGGCAGCGCCGGTGCGCTCTGGCTGCCGGTGGTGGCTGCGCGCGGCAAGGCGGGCGCGACGGCGGTCGGTGCGGCAGGCTGAGGCGCCAGCGCGACGCTTTCGCGCGTCTGCACGGGCTCGGGTGCGTTGCGAATGCCGGTTGCGCCGCGCACCGTCACCGTGACAGCAGCAGGCGCGGTCTCGGTCGCTGCAAGCTTGTAGTCGAAACTCTGGGTGGCATCGCAATCGATTTCGGCGAGGAACTGCAGCGCATCGCCCTGCACGAAGACGCGGCCACATCCGGGCTGCGACACGACCTCCAGCTGCTCGGCCGCATTGCGCGGCAGACCTGTGTCATTGGCGAGCACATCGATGCGGGTCAGGGTATCGGGCGCAACCTCGACGGCGTCCGGGCGCAGGGCCAGCGCCTCGGGCTCTTCATCGCCGCCCAAGTACTCCGACACCACGTCCTGCCGCTGGATCAGCGTACCGATCGCCAGCATCAGCACGATGCCAGACAGGATCGAGATCATCCGGTCGTCTTTGAACACCGCAGACTACCCTCGTTACCGCGCAGCATGCCCTTTTCAGGGCTTCTACCGTTCCTAAACCGACACGCACCCGCCGGTAGTTCTCCACGCTCAACCCCTATTCAGGCTCGGAACGCTCGACGCTTTATTCACCTCGTCACCGCGATGCTACCGTCGGATTACCCAATGACGGATCATGCTCGGATTCGGCCAACACCGCCAACCTGTCGAGGATTTTAGGCTTTTGCGTGGCGATAGGCTGGGGGCAGAGCGTGGTTGGCAGGGCCTGCAGCCCCATCCGGCACCCTCTCACCAGGGAATACCAGAACGTGCCGCTGATCGCCCGATGCACGCGCGGCGCGCATTCACGCCAGTCTCCTTGGATACCCGCGACTGTCACAGCGACCCTCAATACCGGCTTTTGAGCAATCCAAAAACGTCCTTCATATTGAACGCATTTAGTTTTTGCTCACTATGACGCGGCGCGCAAGTCAGTTTCAGCGCGGGACCTCTGGCTGACGCAGGCCATGACGCGCTCTCTCGTTCGGTAGCAAAACTAACGCTCTCCAGCATGAGGGGCCGACGCCCACGGACCGGAACGACCGGCGATGACAAGGGCGAACGCCAACGCGTTGGTTGCGGACCCTGTCACGCTTCTTGCCAGCCAGCGCCTGGCGAATGTGGCGAGTGAACGGCAAAGGGTCCCATGGCGGCAGCCGCAAATTGCCTGACATCGCGACACCCGTCCCGTCACGGTGCAGGGTTGTGCGCACACCCTCACGGCGTCTGGCGTCTCGACGCATCGGGCAACCAAGGTGCCCAAGCAGGCGCGCCATGCGCTCTAAGCGCTCGGGGCGCCGCGGCCCGCCCCATCGCTCATGCAGAGCGACGGGGCGCTCGGTTTGGCAAGTCAGCCGTAGACGGCTTCCTTTCCGAAATGCTTGCAGAGCATATAGTAAATGACGGCCCGGTACTTATTCCGCTCCGACTTCCCATAGGTCTCGATCACCTTGCCGATGGCCTCATCCAGTGCCGGGCTGTCGGCGAGGCCAAGCTTCTTCATCAGGTAGTTCTTTTTCACCGTCTCGAGCTCCTTCGGCTGAGACGACGCAACGGTGGCGCTGTCGGCATCATAAATGGCCGGCCCGCAACCGATGGTGACCTTCTTGAGAAGTTCCATGTCCGGCTCCATGCCGCACTTGTCTTTCAAATCCTCAGCGTATTTCGCGATCAGGTCGTCTCGCTTGCTCATGCTTGTCCCTCGCCTTTTGGCGGAACGGAGCCTACCCCCGTCCGCGGCGGGAGCCTCGACGAGCCGTAGCGTCATCGCAAGGGAAAGTTGCGCATCACTCCTCACACGCGACCAATGCAGAAGTGAAGTGTATGCCGCCGAAGCCTCACAATATGAGCGTGAGGGAGACGATGCATGCAGGTGAGCGAAAAAGAACCGCGTAACGAGACCGCAACCGGGCGGGCGCGGCGCGTGCTCGTCTTCGTCTGCGACGGCACGCTGTCCTCAACCGAGGTGGGCCGCAGAAGCAACGCCGGTCGCCTTGCAGCCCTCCTCGCCGAAGCAGGGCACCCGGAGCAGCTGGTGCGCTATCACCCCGGCATCCAGGGCGGCGGCATGGTGCGCTGGGTGAATGCGGCACTCGGCCGAACGATCGATTGTGGCATCGCCGATGGCTACGAGTTCCTGTCACGCCACTGGAAGCCGGGCGACGTGATCGGCCTCTTCGGCTACTCGCGCGGCGCCTATGCCGTCAGATCGCTCGCCGGTCTCATCGGGCGCCTTGGGTTGTTGCGCCCAGAGGCGACGACACCCGAGCGCGTCGAGACGGCGATGGCGCATTACCGCGGCCGGCTCGGCGCGCGGCGCGACGCGGTGGATGCCGCAGCCGTCTTTTCAGGCGCCTTCTGCCAGTCTCGGGTCCCGATCGAGGTGCTGGGGGTTTGGGATACGGTGCGCGCGCTCGGCCTGCCGGTGCCCTGGCTCCAGCATCTGATGCCCGACGAGATGCGCTTTCATGACGATGCGCTGGGGCCGCATATCCGGCACGGTTACCACGCGCTGGCCCATGATGAGGATCGGGTGTTGTTCGAGCCGGTACTCTGGCAACGCTCAGCCCATTGGGCAGGGCGGCTAGAGCAATGCTGGTTCCCGGGCGGGCATGGTGATGTCGGTGGCGAGATCCGCGGCGAGCCACAGGCCCGCGGGCTGTCGAACATCGCGTTGAACTGGATGCTGCGCCGGGCCGAGAGCCACGGCCTGCACTTGCCCGAGGATTGGGAGAGCCGGTTTCCCGAAGACCCGCTCGCCCCGTCCAGCAGCGGCAGGACCCTGATGTCACGCCTCTACTGGCGCGGCCCCGCCAGGGATGTGGGCCTCGGCGACGGCGAGGTCTTGCACCTCAGCCTGCGCACCCGGGCAATCGGGCGAAGCGAGGAGAGCGCCCAGCCGACGCTCGACGGCCTGCCCGCGCAGTAAGCGAGGCTGCCGATCAGCCCACCATCCCGTGGCAGTGCTTGAACTTCTTGCCCGAGCCGCAGGGGCACGGTGCATTGCGCCCGATCTTACCGAAGGGGTTGTCGTTGTCCGGGGTGCCGGGCGGCGGTTCGGGCAGCGCGTCGGGCGCCTTGTTCACCGGCATCGCCCGCTCGGCATCCGTACTCGGCGGGGCCAGCCCAGCGCCACCGCCGGTCGACAGGCCCGCCGCCTGAGCCCGCAGCCGCGCCTCCGCCTCGGCGATCGCGCGCTCACGCTCGGCCTGTTCTTCGGCGGTCATCAGGCGGAGCGAGCTGAGCTGGCGGGTTACGTCGCGGCGAAGGCGCGTGAGCAGGCTTTCGAACAGCTGAAACGCCTCGGATTTATACTCGTTGAGCGGATCGCGCTGAGCGTAGCCGCGCAGACCGATGACGGAGCGAAGCTGGTCGAGCTGCACCAGATGTTCGCGCCAGTGATGGTCGAGGATCTGCAGCAGGACCTGCTTTTCCACCTGGCGCATATTCTCGACGCCGACCGCGGTCTCCTTCTCGGCATACATTGCGTCCGAGGTATCTGTCAGGCGCTCCAGCAGCACCTCGTCATCGACACCCTCTTCCTCGGCCCAGGCTTTCACCGGGATCTCGACGCGCATCACGTCGACGATCTCGTCCTCCAGCGCCTGGGTGTCCCACTCGCCGGCATAGGCGCGTTTCGGGACATGCTTGGTGATCGCGTCCTCGATCACGCTGTGGCGCATGTCGGTGACCGTCTCGCTCAGATCCTCGGTCTCCATGATATCGCGGCGCTGCTCGAAGATCGTCTTGCGCTGTTCGTTCATCACGTCGTCGAACTTGAGCAGGTTCTTGCGGATGTCGAAGTTGCGCGCCTCGACCTTGCCCTGGGCATTTGCGATCGACTTGTTGACCCAGGTGTGGACGATGGCCTCACCCTGCTCAAGGCCCAGCTTTTGCAACATGCTGTCGAGCCGCTCGGACCCGAAGATGCGCATCAGGTCGTCCTGCAGCGACAGGTAGAAGGTCGAGCGGCCGGGATCGCCCTGCCGGCCGGAACGGCCGCGGAGCTGGTTATCGATGCGCCGGCTCTCATGCCGTTCGGTGCCGAGCACCCAAAGACCGCCGGCCTCCAGCGCCCGGGCCTTGTCGGCCTCCACCTGCGCGGCGACCTCGGCCACGATGGTTTCATGACGGCTGGTGTCGGGTTCATGCGCGACCGCTTCCGCTGCTAGCAGTTCGACGCTGCCACCCAGTTTGATGTCGGTCCCGCGACCCGCCATGTTGGTCGCGATGGTGATCGCGCCCGGCCGGCCGGCCTGGGCGACGATCTGCGCCTCCTGCTCGTGATAGCGGGCGTTCAGCACGCTATGCGGGACCCCACCCTTCTGGCCAAGCTCATGCAGGAACGGGACCAGGGCCTTCAGGTAGTCGATGCGCTCGGCATACGCCTCACGCTGCTTCGGCTTCAACTCGGCGATTTCGGCGAGTTCCTGCTCGTGGCGCTTCGCGATGCTTTTCAGCGTCTTGGGCGACTTGAGAAGCGCCGAGAGCGCTTCGGACTTCTCGATCGACACCGTGCCGACCAGGACGGGCTGGCCCCGGCGCACGGCATCGGCAATGGCCTCGACGATGGCGTCGTTCTTCTCCTCGGCCGTGCGATACACCTGATCGTGATCGTCGATGCGGGCGACCGGCAGGTTGGTCGGCACCTCGACGCATTCAAGGCCGTAGATCGAGGCGAATTCCTCAGCTTCGGTCAGGGCCGTACCGGTCATCCCGGCGAGCTTGTCGTAGAGGCGGAAGTAATTCTGGAAGGTGACCGAGGCCATGGTCTGGTTCTCGGGCTGGATCTGTACCTTCTCCTTGGCCTCGACCGCCTGATGCTGACCATCGCCCCAGCGCCGGCCCTCCATCATGCGGCCGGTGAACTCGTCGATGATGATCACCTTGCCCTGCTTCACGATGTAGTCGCGGTCGCGCTGGAAGATCTTATGCGCAGCAAGGGACTTATTCATGTGGTGCAGGAGGCTGATCGAGGCCGGATCGTACAGCGATCCATCGGCCGGCAGATGACCCGCGGCGCGCAGGATCTCCTCGGCCTTCTCGTTGCCTTCGTCGGTCAGCACGCAGGTGCGCGCCTTCTCGTCAAGCTCGTAATGCTCTTCCGACAGCTGCGGCACCACGGCATCAGCGGCGAAATAGAGCTCGCTCTTGTCCTCGACCGGGCCCGAGATGATCAGCGGCGTGCGCGCCTCGTCGATCAGGATGCTGTCGACCTCGTCCACGATGGCAAAGGCATGATCCCGTTGGGTCATGTCCTCCAGCCGGAACTTCATGTTGTCGCGCAGATAGTCGAAGCCGAGCTCGTTATTGGTCGCGTAGGTGATGTCGCAGGCATAGGCCTCGCGCCGGGCGATGTCGTCGATGCCGGGCACGATCACGCCGGTGGTGAGACCCAGAAAGCCGTAGACACGGCCCATCCACTCGGCATCGCGGCGGGCGAGATAGTCGTTCACGGTCACGACATGGACGCCGCGCCCCGTCAGCGCGTTCAGGTAGGCAGGCATGGTGGCGACCAGCGTCTTGCCCTCGCCCGTCTTCATTTCGCTGATCTGGCCGCGGTGCAGGACGATGCCGCCCATCAATTGTACGTCAAATGGGCGCAGCCCGAGCGCGCGCTTCGCGGCCTCCCGCGCGGTCGCAAACGCTTCGGGCAAAAGATCGTCCAGCGTCTCGCCCGCGGCGTGACGTGCCTTGAGCTTGTCGGTCTGGCCGCGGATATCGTCATCCGACAGCGCCGAAATCTCCGGCTCCAGCGCGTTGATCTGGGCGATCATGCTCTGCATCGCCTTGACCTTGCGGTCATTTGTGCTGCCGAAGATCCGGCGCGCGATGCCGCCGAGACCGAAGGCCGACTTTCCTGCCATGCGCTGTCGCTCCCCGGGCCCGCCCGCCTGTCGCCTGGCGCGCCCATCGTCATGCTGGCCCCGAGCGGGCATCGGGCCCGCCCCCGTGGCGCCCCCGGAATGCGCCCCCAGCCCGTGGCTGACGGCTACCACGGCGCTTGCCCCGTTGCACCCCGAGCCGCTACAGACGCGCTCGGTCTGCGGGGCGACGACAGGGGCACACCGCGGGCTCGTATCCGGGCGTCCCTGCATCTATTTGCGACCCCAACAGCTGTCAACGCGACGGCTTTGGGCCGGTGCCCGGTTGAGAAGAGACGACGACCGAATGACAGGCAGACGCGAGGAGTTCGCCGTGACCGACGCCACCATCCGCGAGAGGGCCGTGCTGGCCGGTATCGCCGCGCCGCTGGCCTTCGTGCTGGCGCTCAGCATCGCGCTGCCCGCGCTTGCCCAGGACACGACCGAGGACAGCGCCACCGAGGCACCGGCAGCTGAAGCAGATGCCACCGAAGAGGCGGCACCCGAGCCGATCCCGCTCGAGGAAGTCACGCTCGATCTCCCCGTTGCCACCATCGACGGCGAGGATCTGAGCTTTGGCGAGGTGCTGATGCTGCGCCAGGGTCTGCCCGACCAGTATCAGCAGCTGCCCGACGAGATCCTGACCCGCGGCCTGATCGAGCAGCTGATCGACCAGAAACTGCTGGCCAAGAAGGCTGAGGAAGCCGGTATCGACCAGGCCGCGTCGGTCGATTATGCGCTCCGCAACAACCGCCGCTCGGTGCTCGCCGAGGCTTACCTGCGCGCCGAGGTCGAGGCGCGCGTGACCGAGGCGGCGGTGCGCGCGATCTATGACGAAGAGATCGCTGCGGCGGAGCCCGTCACGGAAGTGCAGGCCAGCCACATCCTGGTGGAGACCGAGGAGGCCGCGCAGGCCCTGATCGACGAGCTGGAGGGCGGCGCCGAATTCGCAGCGCTCGCGGCCGAGCATGGCACCGACGGCACGGCTCAGCGGGGCGGCGATCTCGGGTTCTTTGCCCGCGAGGAAATGGTGCCCCCCTTTGCCGAGGCCGCCTTCGCGCTGGAGACCGGGGCGCTGGGTGGCCCCGTCGAGACACAGTTTGGCTGGCACGTGATTCTGAAGACGGGCGAGCGTGATCGCGCCAAGCCGACCTTCGAGGAGCTTGCCCCGCAGATCGTCCGCCAGCTGCAGCAGGAGACGCAGCGCGAAGTGATCACCGAACTGCGCGAGGCGGCGGAGGTCGTCATGAGCGAACCGGGTGTCGCGCCGGGTGCTATCCGCAACGACGCGCTCTTCGATGACGCAGGCGGCCAATAAGGCTTGACCCCTCCGTGATGCGGCGGCATCGCGAATGACACGAAAACATGACCGCGCCAGGTGGTTGTTCGGCGCGGTCCTCTGCCGGTCAGCATGATCGGTGGAGGTGTCAGTGTCACCGAGCGGGGCAGCGCGGCCATGAGTGACGATCAAGAGACCCCGGCACAGCGTCTCGCCGTCCTGCGCTCGGCGCGCGAGGCATTGGATTCCGAGATCGCGGCCCTTGAAAAGGCTCTCGGGCCGCGGGTGTCGCCGTTGAAGCCCGGTGCTTTTCCCGTTCTGCCCCGTGTTGCGGGGGTCAGTGTCGCCACGGCGGCGACGGGCACGCGGTATCGCGGTCGCGACGATGTCCTGATGGTGCGTCTGCCGGAGGGAACATCGATCGCCGGTACCTTTACCCGCTCGGCCACCCGCGCCGCGCCCGTTCTCTGGTGTCAGGAACGCCTCGCCGATCGCCACCGGACGGGGGAACGCGGGCCGGTCGGCATCATGGTCAATGCCGGCAATGCCAACGCGTTCACCGGGACCAACGGGATGGAGGCAACGCGCCGCATCGCTGAGGGGGCAGGCGCGGCGATGGGCATGCCCGCGGGCTCGGTCTTCATCGCCTCGACGGGCGTCATCGGCGAGCCGCTGGATGATGGCCGGATCCGAGATCACGTCGCCTCGATGACCGCCGCGCTGGCGACGCCTGCCGATGGGGAGACCAAGCTGTGGTGCGCGGCGGCATCGGCGATCATGACGACTGACACGTTTCCCAAGGGTGCTGGCTGCACCGTGATCCTCGATGATCAGCCGGTGACGATCGCCGGCATCGCCAAGGGATCGGGCATGATTGCGCCGGACATGGCCACCATGCTCGCCTTCATCATGACCGACGCCGCGGTGGATGAGGCGCTGCTCCAGCAGATCACATCCGACGTGGTTGAGCGGAGTTTCAACGCCATCACGGTCGACGGCGATACATCGACCTCGGACACGGTGCTGTTGGCAGCGACCGGTCAGGCGCCCGCTGCGGCGATCACCGCGCCCGCAGATCCGCGCTACGCCACATTGGTCGAGGCGGTGGAGAGAGTGTTCCGCGATCTTGCCCTGCAGATCGTCCGCGACGGCGAGGGCGCGACCAAGCTGGTGCGGATCACCGTCACGGGCGCCGAAAGCGATGCGGCGGCCAAGACCGTCGGGCTCGCCATCGGCAACTCACCGCTCGTCAAGACGGCCATCGCTGGCGAGGACCCCAACTGGGGGCGCATCGTGATGGCCGTCGGAAAATCGGGCGAGCGGGCGGACCGCGACCGCTTGTCGATCAGCTTCGGCGACCTGATCGTGGCCGAGCAGGGCTGGCGCTCACCGCGCTATGACGAAGCGAAAGCCGCGGCCTATATGCAGCGCGAGGAACTGGCCATCGGGGTCGACCTCGGCATCGGAAGCGGCGTTGCCAGTGTCTGGACCTGTGATTTGACGCATGGCTACGTCGCCATCAACGCGGATTACCGCTCGTGAAGCTGGTGCTCGTCGCAGCCGTTGCGCTGGTCGATCCAGACAACCGCGTCCTGCTGGCCGAACGTCCTGCCGGGAAGTCCATGGCGGGCCTTTGGGAGTTTCCCGGCGGCAAAGTGGAATCGGATGAGAGCCCCGAATCCTGTCTGCTTCGCGAACTTGACGAGGAACTTGGCGTATCGACGTGGGACAGTTGCCTTGCACCATTAACTTTCGCGAGCCACCGCTATGACGAGTTTCATCTTTTGATGCCGCTGTATATCTGCCGAAAATGGCAGGGTCAGCCAAGACCGCGCGAAGGTCAGCGTTTATCCTGGGCCAAAAAATCCCAGCTTCGCGACTATCCAATGCCACCAGCGGACGTACCAATTATCGCCATTCTTCAAGACTGGCTCTGACACGATTTGGCACGACTCTCGCCGGAATTCCATTGTTCAAATGATTGGTGGCAGATGTTGCCATGTTGGAGAGATGTCGAAAGCGTTTCGGATGCGTCCGCATGAGTTCCTTTCCGGGGTGGCGTCCTCGGTCCTGAAAGACGCCACCGGCGTGTTGCCGGACCTGCACTGGCACCCGGATATGGGGCTGCCGGATACGCTCGACGTCAATGAAAAGACCCTGCGTCGTCTGTGTATGGCCATGGGCCGCTGGGCCGTGCAGATCGGCGGGGGCGGTCTCGCCGCGATCGGGATCTGGCGCGGCTGGACAGCGCTTGGCGACAGGGCCGACAGCATTGTGATCGAAGCGGGGCGCCGTCGACGGGGTGTTGAACCCGCCCCGAACGTGGTCGACGACAGCTTTGTCGAGGCGATCCGCAGCGCAGCGCTGGCGGCGGGTGGTGCCTCTCCGGTGCCTGTGGTGGCAAACCAGACCGAACGCATCGCCGTCGCCATTCCCAACGTCCTTGAGCCGGATGTGGGGATCGCGCGTCCCTGGGGGCAGGCGTTCGACCGCCATCGCATCCTGTTCCTCCGCGCGCCCATCCTGACGCCGGCACGGCTGGAGCGATCGCTCTCCCTCTCTGCCCTCATCGCGCGGTTCGAACCGGAACGCGAGGCGGCGCTCCGTCTGGTGCAGTCGAGTTACGAGAGCGGCGAGCCGTATGATTTCGTCGGCCTCAGCTACAACTTGTTTGATGACGAGTTGCTGGGCCTGGTCGAGCGTTTGCGGAACACCCCGGGCGGTGAGCAGCTGCGTATCGTCGTGACAGGTACGCCGGTAGGGCTGCGCACCATGCCGGGCGTGGATGCCATGGTCAGCGCCGACGGCAAGGCAGAGCGGTTGTTCGATGCGATCTTCGATCTGATCCGGCGGCCGCAGGGAGCCGAGCCCGGTTCGATCGAGGAAGTCCCCTCGTTGATCGGGCGCCACATCATGGTGGTCGAGGACGTGGCGATGAACCGCGCGCTGCTCGAGGCAATGCTTGCCCCCACCGGGGCGACACTCTCGCTGGTCGCCGACGGGCGCGCCGCGATTGCGCAAAGTCAGCAGAGGCCGGCGGATGTGGTGCTGATGGACATTCAGCTCCCCGGGATGGACGGGTTGGAAGTGACGCGGCGGCTCCGCACGATCTCACCCGACAGCAGGGTGGTCGCGCTGACCGCGCATGCTCGGCTGTCCGACAGGGCGCGCTATCTGGCCGCGGGGATGGACGACTACCTGGCCAAGCCGATCCGCGTCGATGACCTCTACGCCACACTCCGGCGCGCGGTGAGCTAGCCCACCACCGGTCGCGAACCGGTTCTACGGCGTCTCGCCTTTGGCCCTCTCGCGGGCCTCGCGCACGGCCTGCAAAGCCTGACTGATGCGCTGGTTGACGGTGCTCCCCGGTGCGGACAGCAGGTTCTCGGCGATCCTAGCGGTCACAACCTCGCCAACCGTCCGCGTCAACGCCGCATCGGCAATCGCCGGGTCCTCCTTGCTGATGCGCAGGAGCAGCCAGGTCGCTCCCGCATAATAGGGTTCGCTGACGCTCTCATCGGGCCCGCAGCTGCCGACGGCGATCACGCCCCGGTCGGGGCAGATGTGCAGATCGTCGAAATGGTTCTGGTCGGAACGGCGTTCCCGGCGGATGAATGCCAGGTACCCTTCACGCAGCAGGTTGCGCCGGAGGTTCGAGGCCTGGTTCGGCGCATCAAAGCCCATGTCGAACCCGAACTCGACATCATCGTCGTTCGACCGCAGGAGCGCCTCGCCGATCGACGACAGCACGCCAATCGTCGGACCGTAGACCGGAGAGGCATAGGTCGTGCCGGCATCGGCCAGCGCGTTGAGAATGGCGACCTGTTCCTCAACCTCGGCCTGGTCCAGTTCCAAGATCGAGAGCCTCAGGCGAGCGCTGGCGAGGTGGTAAGGGGCCGGCCCGTAGAGCGGCAGGTTGAGGAAGTTGAGAAGCTGCCCAGTCTCCCGGACGTCCTCGTTGTAGTAGACCACGCGCTCTCCGGGCACATCGCTCGTTGCGCCGTCGACACCGTTGAACTGAAAGCCTGCCAGGATCGCAATCTCTCCGCGCGTGGCCGAGCCGCGAAAACGGCTGCCCTGACCGTCCTCAACGCAGATGTCCGACTGCCGCTGGTTGTTTGTCGTCGCAAATCCAAAGGGCTCGTTCAGGATGCCGCCGGCTTCGCGGAAGTTGCAGATATAGGCCGATACCAGCGTGATCTGGACGTCATCGCCCACCCGGAGCACGTCGTTCGAGCTGGCGTCGGGCAAAAACAGCGCACCGGATAGCGGGCTGCCCTCGGATGTAGTGGTGGCCGGTGCCGTGGCCCGGCCGCCCCTCACCTGACCTTCATTGAGCTCGTAGCCGCTGCAGGCCGTGAGGGCGAGCAATGAGATAACTGGGAGCAGATGCTTCATAATGACCTCACGCAAAAAATGACTACTTAACTGTGTAAATTAACGGCCTTGGCCACAACGCTGCGAAAGCATCGCCCCTGCGTGCGCTTCTCAGTTGCTCAGCCAGGACCGTCACTGCTCGCCAGCCCGGCTTTCGCCCTCGAGGCTAAGCCCTGCGACTACGCCAGAGAAGCCGCGCGACGGTGCAGCGCGGGGTCAGCCAGGATTGGCCAGGCGCTCGGCCATGGCGGCGCGGCAGTCGGCGCCGAATGCTTCCCAAAGCGGGCGGTGCAGCGGGTCGGTCTCGGGCTCATACTCCGCATGCCACTGCACGCCGAGCGCAAAGCGCCGCGCGCCCTTTATCGACACCGCCTCGATCGTCCCATCCTCCGCCCGCCCTTCGACCCGGATCGCGGGCGCCATGCCCCAAAGGGCCTGGCCGTGCAGCGAATTGGTGATGATCGGTCCTGTGCCGAGGATGCGGGCAAGACAGCCCTCGGGATCGAGCGTCACGGGATGGCGTGGGCGAAAGATGATCTCAGGATCCTTCTCGCCGGGGGGCATGCGGTGGTTCATGCGGCCGGGCTCGTCTCGGATCTCGGGATGCAGCGTACCGCCGAGGGCGACGTTCATCTCTTGGATGCCGCGGCAGATGCCGAAGATCGGTTTGCCGGCCGCGAGCATCGTGCGGATCAGCGGCAACATCATTCTGTCGCGACCGAGGTCGAAAGGCCCATGGCGCCCGTCATCCTCACCGCCCCAGATCTCCGGGTGCACATTGGCCCGGCCGCCGGTCAGCACCAGACCGTCGAGCATGCTGGCCCAGGACGCGGCCGTGCTGCCCGCGGGCGTCGCGGGCACGATCACCGGCAGGCCGCCGGTCGGGGCCACCACGGCGTGCACGATCCGGTCCTGCCCGACATGGGCATCGTAGAGGTCGTCGATACGCACCAGATTGGCGCTGATGCCAATGAGCGGGCGCTGCCCTCCCGCGTCGAGCGGGTGGCTTCCAACCCTCACATCGCTGCCTGCATCGGCGCTCAGATCTGTCTCTCCGGCATCTTGAGCACCAAGCCATCCAGCGCGGCGGTCACCGTCAACTGACAGGTGAGGCGCGAAAACTCGTTTGGCTCGACCGCGAAATCCAGCATGTCGGCCTCCATCTCATCTTTCGGCGGCAGCTTCTCGACCCACTCCCGATCGATGTAAGCATGACAGGTCGAGCAGGCGCAGGCACCGCCGCAATCGGCGTCGATGCCGGGAATACTGTTGCGGATCGCCCCTTCCATCAGGGTCAATCCCTCATCGACCTGCACCTCGTGCTTGGTGCCGGTGTGCTCGATGTAGATGATCTTCGGCATGGATGGGCGTCTCCGCGTGTCTGGGGCCGAATAGCGTGGTCTCACAGGCGCAGATATCTAGCGGGCCGAACGCGTAGCCGCCAGTGGTGCGATCACGGTCAACGCTCGCGATCCTGGCGGCTTTCGCCTGGCAGAACCTGCACGACCCGGCCGCTGGAGAACGCCGGCACCTCGGGCAGGTTCGGCCCGGTCTCGGAAACCTCCGTGCCGAAACCCGCCAGCAGTAATCGCGCGGTGACGAGTGCCGCGATGCTGCCAATGATCAGCGAGGCGAGCGCCTGCACGCTGACCGCGTCGGCCGGGCTTGCCTGCAGACCTAGGGCGAGGCCGCCGGTGACGACCAAGGCCAGCATCGGGATGACAGCGGCATCGCGCGTCCAGTTAAAGCCGGTGGACCACAGCGGTTTGCCGAGGTTGTTGCAGGCCGCGTTGGAGACGAAGAGCCAGCCCGAGAACAACCAGGCACCTGCGCCATAGGTGGTGAAGGCACGCACAACCTCTACCCCTGCCCCGCTCACGCCAAACCCGCTGAGAAGATAAGGCGTGGCAAGCCAGAGCAGGCTCCAGACCACCGCGACATAGAGCGCCGTGAAGATCAGGGCATCGCGATAGGCAGCACGGATACGGTCGGGCAGCCCTGCCCCACGGTTCTGACCAAGGATCGGCCCGACCGCTGCCGACAGGGCGAAAAGCCCGCCGAAGGACACTGCTGCGACGCGCCCGACGATGGCCCAGCCGGCAACCGCCTCATCGCCATGCTCGGCCACGATGCGGGTCAGATAGGCGTTGCCAAAAGGGGTGGAAAGTTGCGTCGCCACCGCCGGCCCCGCAATCACCAGCAGCCTGCGCGCATCGGCGAGAAAGCGCGCAGCGTCTGGTCTGCCGAGCAGGTCATGCGTCCGCGTCACATAGCGATACCCAATCACCGCGAGGCAAACGCGCGAGATCACCGAGGCGAGCGCCGCGCCGTCGAGCCCGAGGCCAAGACCGAAGATCAGGATCGGGTCGAGCGCCGCCGCGATGATCCCAGCACCGAGCGTGACATTCATCGCCCGGCGACCGTCTCCGGCCGCGCGTAGCAGCCCCGAGCACACCATCCCGACCCCCAGCAGCGGGAGTGCGGGGATGACGAAGGCCAGATAGCGCGCCCCGAGTTCGGCTGTGCGCCCCTCGGCGCCCAGGAGCGCCAACCCCTCGGCCCTGAAGACAAAGGCCGCGACGCCGATGATGCTGAGTGCCGACACCAACACGATCAGCGCCGATCCGGCCGCTTGCCGCGCGCCCGCGGTGTCATCGGCGCCAAGCGTACGGCTGACCACCGCGCTGGCCGCGATGGCAAGGCCGATGGAGACCGAGATCAGGAAGAACTGCAGCGTGCCGGCGAACCCGATGGCCGCGGCCAGTTCCTCCTGCCCGAGAAGCGAGATGTAGAAGAGGTTGATCGCATCGACCAGAAACAGGGCCATCAATCCAATGGCGCCCGTCCCGGTCATCACCGCGACATGGCGCATGGTCGAGCCGGTCGTGAAACGTGCGTCGCTCATCCAGCGGTCCTGACGGTCGGCATCATGGCGCCCCGGTCACTCGGCCGGCTGCGCCAGCGGGCGGGCAAAGGCTGTCTCGCAGCCTTTCTCGGGATGACGGGGCACGATCAGGGCGAGCGTCAGCGAACAGAAGGCGAGCGCGGCGGCGAGGCCGAAGACAGCGCCCGGGTTCGCCAGCCACAGCAGGCCGAGCGGTGCCGGCAGGGTGACCGCAGCGATGTGGTTGATGGTGAAGCTGACCGCCGCCGTCGGCGCCTGGTCCTCGGGGTCGGCGATCTTCTGGAAATAGGTCTTCATCGCGATCGACAGGCTGAACAGCATGTGGTCGAGCACGTAGAGCGCCATGGCGAGCCACACGCCCCAGTCGAAGAAGTAGATCCCAGCATAGAGCGCGAAGACCGTCATCAGGCCGATATACTCGACCGTCAGCGCCTTGCGTTCGCCGAAGTGCTGGATCAGCCGGCCGGCCTTGGGCGCGAACCAGATGACAAAGGCATAATTCACCAGCATCAGCAGGGTGACTTCATGCACCTCCAGCCCGAAGCGCTCGACCAGCATGAAGGGGGCGAAGACCACGAAGATCTGCCGCCGCGCGCCGCCAATGAACTCCAGCGCATAGTAGAGCCAGTAGCGCGACTTCAGCACGATCTTCTGGGTCTGGCGGACCGGCCCCTCGAAGCGCGGATAGGCGATCCAGCAGAACACCGCGATGCCCGCGCAGGCGAGCCCGGCGGTCCAGTAGATCGCCTGATACGACATCTCGAAGGCGCGCCAAGCGACGATGATCACGCCGAAGACGATCAGGCTGCCGAAGCTCTGCGCCGCCCGCACGCGGCCGATCTGAAAGGGTGCCGTCGCCTTCTTGAACCACTGCAGCTGCAGCGACTGGCTGACCGTCTCGTAGTAGTGAAAGCCGATTGAGCTCACCATCGTGGTGAAGATCAGGCCCCAATAGCTTGGCAGATCTCCGGTAATCGCCGTACCGAGGCCGAGCAGGATCAACGAGAGATAGGCCAGCATCTGCTCGCGGAAGAACAGCACCAGATAGATGACGAGGAAAGCCAGGAAGCCCGGGATCTCGCGCGCCACATGCAGCCAGCCGATATCGAGCCCGTCAAAGGCCGCGCGTTCCACCACGAAGTTGTTCAGGAGCGCCATCCACGTCGCAAAAGCGAGCGGCGAGGCGATGGCCATCAGCATCAACAGCGCCTCAGGGCGCTGCCAGCGCGGCAGGTGGCCGGTCTCGTGCACTGGGATGGCGCGCCGGGGCCTGGGGGCGACAAGGGTCATCGGAAACCTCCTGCCTCCGACCTAGACGCTTGAGCGGGCCCACGCCAGCGCCCGCAGAGAAACTCTGAATGGGCGATGGGCCGCAGGACAGCCCAAAGGCAAGACGCCGCGGCCTGAGACCGCGGCGCCCATGATCGCGACGATCCGTGTGGATCAGTTCTTGGCGTAGTACTCGACGATCAGGTTCGGCTCCATGACGACCGGGTACGGCACGTCCGAGAGCGAGGGCACGCGCACGAAGCTCGCCGTGCACTTGCCGTGGTCCACGTCGAGATACTCGGGCACGTCCCGCTCGGCCGAACCGGCAGCCTCCATCACCAGCGCCATCTGCTTGGCCTTGTCGCCAAGCTCCAGTAGGTCGCCGGGTTGCACGCGGTAGCTGGGAACATCGACCCGGCGGCCGTTCACCTTGACATGGCCGTGGTTCACGAACTGGCGGGCGGCGAAGATCGTCGGCACGAATTTCGACCGATAGACGATGGCATCGAGGCGCTGCTCGAGCAGGCCGACCAACAGCTCACCAGTGTCGCCGCGGCGCCGCTCGGCCTCGGCATAGATGCGGCGGAACTGCTTTTCGGTCAGGTCGCCGTAATAGCCCTTCAGCTTCTGCTTGGCCCGCAGCTGGGTGCCAAAGTCGGACATCTTGCCCTTGCGGCGCTGGCCGTGCTGGCCGGGGCCGTATTCGCGGCGGTTCACCGGCGATTTCGGGCGGCCCCAGATGTTCTCGCCCATGCGGCGATCGATCTTGTGCTTGGCGGACGTGCGCTTGGTCACGGCCTTCTCCTGTGCTCAATGTCAGGGTGTCCTCCTCTCCCGGTGGCCATCCATGCCCCGGCCGACAGGTTCCCGCTTGCACGGGCCGCGAACACCACGGAAAACCGCTCTGGCGAGCAGCAGGCGGCGGATAGACCAGCGGCGCCGCGCTGTCAAACAGGGCGCCGCCCGGCGTCGATGCGAGGCCAGCATGATCGATATCGCCAACGACCCCCACGCCATCGCCGATCTCGACGCCTTGCTGGCGCTATACGGTGCGGTGAACCCGGTGTCGCTGGCCAAGGAGACGCCGGGCCTGACGCCCGCCTATCGCCGCTGGATCGAGCAGGCGCCGTTCTTCGCGCTGGCAACGATCGGGCCCGGCGGGCTCGACTGCTCGCCGCGCGGCGATCCCGCCGGCGCGGGGCTGGCGATCCTCGACGACCGGACCCTCGCGATCCCGGATCGGCGAGGCAACAACCGGCTCGACAGCCTGCGCAACATCGTCGCCGATCCCAGGGTGGCGACGATGTTTCTGATCCCCGGCGTACCGGAATGCCTGCGCATCAACGGACGCGCGCGCCTCACGACCGATCCGGCGTTGATGGAGCACCTCGCCATAGGCGGCAAACCGCCGACCACGGTGATCGTGCTGCGGACCGAGGCGGTCTATTTCCAATGCGCCCGCGCGATCCTGCGCGCCCGTCTCTGGGACGGAGAGCAGCCATCCGAAACCGTGCCGAGCGCCGGTGAGATGACCCGTGCAGCACTCCCCAATTTCGACGCGGAAGGCTATGATATCGCGCTCAGGCCACGGCAGGCGAACAGCCTCTACTGACACTCCACCACACGCTGGTGTCGGGCCGGTTCAAGGGTCGCGCCAGCGACGGGCGCCAGCCCGCTCGCCCTTGAGGCGGCCCGACAGCTGCAGCACGCTCGGAAAGAAGCCGCCCGCGGCTTCTCCCTAGCCCAGAATGCGGTGATCCGGCCCCTCGGACGACCGGGCGAGAGAGCCGCGGCCCACGCCAGCACCCCCGTAAGACTCATCGCGGCGACCAGCCGCGATACCGCTAGGCCCGGCTAGGCCCGCGTCATTCCTCCAGCCAGGCGCCTTCCAGATGCATCTCGCGCGCCTGGTGACGCTCGTAGCCGCGCAGTTCCGGCGCGTGGTGGAGGTACATGTTGCGCCAGTAGGGCTGGATGATCACGCCGCTCTCGCGGAGCAGCCGCTGGCAGGTGGCCAAAACCTCGGCCCGCTTGTCGGCGTCGAAGATGCCGAGCGCCTGGTCCAGCGCCGCGTCGAACTCGGGATCGGCAAAGCCGGTCTCGTTCCACGCCTCGCCCGAGCGATAGGCGAGCGCCAGCACCTGCACGCCAAGCGGCCGGCCACCCCAGTCAGTGGCGGAGAACGGGTATTCGGTCCAGGCGTTCCAGAAGGTCGCGCCGGGAATGACGCTCCGCTCCACCGTCAGACCCGCCTGGCGGAGCTGACCCGCAACCGCGTCCATCGTGGTGCGCTGGAAATCGCCGTCGATCGAGATCAGGTCGAAGGTCTCGCCCCGGGCGCCGGCCTCGTCCAGCAGGGCGAGCCCGCCCTCCACATCGACCTCAGGCGCGCCAAGATCGGCGTATTCGGGGTGCATCGGGCCCACATGGTGGTTCTCGGCCGGGATGCCGCGCCCGCCGAGGCCGAAATTCAGGACCACCTGGTTGTCCACGATCATCTGGATGGCGCGGCGCACGCGCTGATCGGTGTAAGGCGCGGCGTTCATATTCATGCGGCAGCAGATCGTCTGGGCGGTCTCCTTCTCCTGCCGCTCCAGCCCGATGCTGTCATACTGGTCCAGCAGATCGGCCGGCGTCTCGTCGTTGACATGCACCTCGCCGGATTCCAGCGCGCTCAGCGTCGCGTTCGGGTCGGTGCCGTAATCGGTGAACTCCACCGCATCGAGCGGTGCGCGTCCGCCCCACCAGCCTTCCTCGCGGCGGATGACGCGGGCGAAAACGCCCACCTCCAGCTCCTCGAGCTCGAAGGGGCCGGTGCCGATGGGGGTGTCGGAGAGCACACCGCCGCCTTCGTCAAAGCCCGGATGCACGATGAGCGCGGTGTAGTCGGAGAAAGCCGGGATCAGCGAGATGTCCGGGCGCGGCAGGGAGAGCGTCAGGGTGAGATCATCCTCGACCGCGACGACCCCCTCGGCCAGTTTGCCGGTGTCGGGGTCGATCATCACCTGCATCGCAGTCGCCATGCTGTTGCCCTCGACCGAGCGGTCGCACCAGCGCGCCAGGTTGTAGGCGACGTGGTCGGCGGTGAAGGCGTCCCCGTTCGACCAGGTCACGCCCTCGCGGAGCGACAGGCGGTAGGTTTGGGCGTCCTCCGAGACCTCCCAGCCGCTCAGCAACCGGCCGGTGAAGGTGAAATCGGGCTCCCAGCGGACCAGCGGCTCGCAGAACTGGCGGGCGACATTGGCCATCTCGGGCCAGTCGAAGCGGCGCGGATCCTCCACCGGGCGCACAATCATGGCGACGCGCAGCGTGCCGCCCTCGACAGGTGTGCCCTGGGCACGGGCGGGCCGCGCGCCGATCAGCCCACCCGCCGTGGCGGCAGAGGCGCCGAGGATCGAGGCCAGGCCCATGAACTCGCGCCGGTCGAGCCTGCCGCCGCGCACTTGGTCGGAAAGCCTGCGGATGAGCGCCGCTTGGCGCCCTGAAAGGGATGTCTCGGTCACGGGGGGAGCCTCCTGGGGCGATGTGCGCATGCGCGCCTACCGCCTCATCATTTCCCCATCGACCTTCGAAACGAACCGGTAAGTTGCCGATCCGGACGTATCAGAGCGGGACAGGTCGCCGCACCGGCAGCCCTGCCCCGCCCCGTTCGCGCCCCGTTCGAGCCCCGTCCGGATCAGCGCGACAGGCGCCAGGGGCGGGCGAAGGCGCCGAGGACGGCCTGGATTGCCTCCTCGCCCGTGCCCGGATCTTGGGGTGAGACTTCGGCGACGAGGCCGAGTTTCTTGTCCTCTACCACTTTCACCGCGCCTGGAATGCCGGCTTTCTGCAGCGCTGCCTCGTAAATGCGGGTCATGGCAAGGCGGCGGAGATCGGGTTTGAAAATCTTGCCGACCGCCGTCTTGGGCAGGTCATCTAGCACTTCGACATGCTTCGGGATCGCCGCGCGCTCGCTGATGTTCGCGGCGGCGAAAGCCTCCAGCTCCTCGCGCGTCACGCTCGCGCCGTCGATCAGTTCGACATAGACGGCCGGCACCTCGCCGGAATGGGCGTCGGGCTGGCCGATGGCACCCGCGAAGGCGATCTCGGGGTGGGCGCACATGGCCTCCTCGATGGTCGCCGGGTCGATATTGTGGCCGCCGCGGATAATCAGATCCTTGGCGCGGCCGGTGATCCAGATATAGCCGTCGGGGTCGATGCGGCCGAGATCACCGGTGCGCAGCCACCCGGTTTCGCTGTCGCCGCCCGCGAAAAGGGTGCGGTTCATCGCCGGGTCGGCATAGCCGGGGAAGACGGCGGGCGACTGGATGCAGATCTCGCCCACTTCGTCCGCGTCGCATTCCTTCACGATCCCACCCTCGCCGTCGCAATGCAGGATCTTGACCTTCGTGTAGGGGATCGGCAGGCCGACCGAGCCGATCTTGGGCGCGCCGTCCGGCGGGTTGATCGACACGAGGCAGGTCGCCTCGGTCATCCCGTAGCCCTCGAGGATCTTGACCCCGGTCGACTGTTCGAAGCGCTTGAAGAGCTCGACCGGCAAGGGCGCGGAGCCGCAGAGCGCGAATTTGAGCGAGGAGACGTCGTGCTTCACCGGGCGCTGCATAAGCGCGGCGGCGGCGGTCGGCACCATGACCATGAAGGTCACGCCCCAGCGCTCGATCAACGCCCAGAAATTGTCCATCACCCCGTCGCCGCGATAGCCGGCCGGCGTCGGCAGCACGAGATGGGCGCCCGAGGAGATCACCGCCATCATCACCGGATAGGCGGCGAGCACATGGAACAGCGGCAGCGGGCAAATCAGGACATCGTCGCCCTCGATCAAGGCGTAATTCGGCAGGCGGCCGTTATAGATCATGCCGCGCTGGCGGTGCTGGGCCAGTTTCGGCCGCCCGGTCGTGCCGCCGGTGTGAAAGCGCGCGGCGATCCGCGCCGGGTCACCATCCGGTTCAAAGCTCAGCTCGTCGCTCTCGGCGGCGACGGCCGAGGTGAAATCTAGGACCTGGGCATTGTGCGGGCGCGGGCATTTCGGGCGGAGCAGCGGGATCAGCCATTTGAGCGGTGGCTTCAGATAGCGGGCGAGGTCGATCTCGATCACCGCCTTCACCCCGGGCGCTTCGCCGACGGCGGCATGCACCTTCTGGGCGATATCGGTCTTGGGGAAGGGTTTCAGGGTGACGACGACCTTGGCCTCGTTCTCGCGCAGCAGCGCCGCGATATGGCCCGGCTCCTGCAGCGGATTGATCGGGCATACGACACCCGCGGTCATGCCCGCCAGCAGCGTGATCACCGTCTCGTTGCTGTTGGGCAGCACATAGGCGACGCCGTCATCCGGTCCGACGCCGAGCCTCCGAAACAGGTTGGCGGTCCGCGCCACATCGGCACGCAGGCGTGCCCAATCCAGCGTCTCGGCCGGGCTATCGGCCTTGCCCTGCACCTGGAAGCTGACCGCCGGGCGAGACCCCTGGCGCGAGGCCGTCTCGGCCAGCATGGCATAGACGCTGCCTGCGCTGTACCGCTCATCGATCGGCGTTTCTTCGATCAGCCCATTGTCAGCCAGCGTCGCCCAGCGCAGGCGCCCCGCAGCCGCCATCCCCGTGTCGTCCGCCATCACCGCTCTCCGCCGCGTTTCCTACCCATCTCAGGGTATGTAATCCGCTCACCGCGCGACGCACCACGCCGTTGAGGTGCCACGCCGGGACACCTCCTATTCGTGATCTGACGCATACGTCAAACTAGCGATCCTTACCCCCTGCGACCCTGGGCGCGTGGGGAACGGCGCAGTATGTCTCGCGCATGGGCACCCGACAGGCAGAGCGGATCGTCACCTGCTGTTACTGTGGCGGTCGCTCGATCCTGCCCGAGCGCAAGATCGGCCGGTTGGTCTGCCATGGCTGCGGCGCACCGATTTCGCGGATCCAGCGGCTGGAAGCGCCGCCGGGACAGAAGGCGAAAGGCAAGAAACGACGGAAGGCCGCGATCCCCTATGGTGCCGACCGCAAAGAGCACCTGCGCCCGAAGGACCGCCCTCTGCGGCGCAAAAAGGGCAAGCGGCGCAAGTCAACGCTGGAGCGGTTCTGGAAAGAAATTGAAGACGCGTTCGAAGATATCTTTGATTGAAGAAATCACGAAAAGTTCGATCAATTCGATCATTAGGGTGTCAAATCATTTCACGCAGAAAGGAAATTGCTGATCCCCAATGGAACAAAATGTGATTTTTGATACTTTTTGGCTATTAATCACGAAGCCTTGCCTGAAGCTTCAGCAAGTGGTGCTCAATAAAGCAGCTATGCGCTTATACTGCTAAAAGACAAGGCTGTCGCCGAGGCTTCATAGTTTACGAGTATTCCCGGCTGAGTCTTTCGGGATTGAACGATGTACGACCTTGCCCAACTGAATAACCGCCCGGACAGCAGGCGCTCACTTCGCCAACCCCTCGCCAGGGCGACCTCGGGCGTATCGCCGGCTGCGCCGATGGCGATGTTGACCGACTGGGCGCTGCACCTGGCGACCTCGCCCGACAAGCAGCTGGCGTTGGCGCAGAAAGCGCAAAAGGACTGGTTCAACTGGGCACAGTTCGTCGCGCGAGGCTGCCCAAAGGACAAGCGCCCGATCGAGGCTGCCCGCGGCGACCGGCGGTTTCGCGATGAGAAATGGTCCGAGGGTGGATACGCCGCACTCGCTCAGGCCTTTCTCCTCGTGGAGGACTTCGTGGATGCGGCAACGTCCGATGTGCCGGGGCTCGACCGCGCGCATGACCGAGCCATGACCTTCCTGTCGCGTCAAATGCTGGATGCCCTTGCCCCCAGCAATTTCCTGATGACCAATCCGGAAGCGATCGCTGCCACGCTTGGGAGCAAGGGCGCAAACCTGGCCCGCGGTGGTGCGGCCATGCTCGAGGACATGCAGCACCATCTGCGCAAAGAGGCGCCGAGACCGACGATGCAGGTCGGACGCGACGTCGCGGTCACGCCCGGCAAGGTGGTTCTGCGCACCCATCTGATGGAGCTGATCCAGTACAGCCCCGCGACCGAGAGCGTGCATCCGGAGCCGGTGTTGATCGTGCCGGCCTGGATCATGAAGTACTACATCCTCGATCTCAGCCCCCAGAACTCGATGATCCGCTACCTGACCGAGCAGGGGTTCACCGTGTTTGCCATCTCCTGGCGCAATCCCGGACCCGAGGATGCGGGTCTCGGCATGCTCGACTACCTCGACCAGGGGCCGGTGGCGGCGCTTGATCACATCACCGCCGCCACCGGCGCCGAGCGGGTGCATGGCGCGGGCTATTGCCTCGGCGGGACGCTGTTGTCGATCGCCGCCGCCGCCATGGCGCGCGAGGGCGATCGGCGCCTCGCCAGCATGACACTCCTCGCCGCGCAGACCGATTTCAGCGAGGCGGGCGAGCTCATGCTCTTCATCAACGAGAGCCAGGTATCCTTTCTCGAGGACGTGATGGCCGCGCAGGGCTACCTCGATGCTGGCCAGATGATGAGCGCCTTCCAGATGATGCGCTCGAACGATCTGATCTGGTCGCAGATGGTCCGCCGCTACCTGCTGGGTGAGACCGGTGCGGTGATGAACGATCTGATGTCGTGGAACGCCGATACGACGCGGATGCCGGCGCGCATGCACTCGGAATACCTGCGCCAGATGTTCCTCAACAACGATCTGGCGGCCGGGCGATACCGGGTAGACGGGCACTCGATCTCGCTGAGGGACATCCGCATTCCGGTCTTTGGCGTCGGGACCGAAACCGACCACATCGCGCCCTGGAAGTCGGTCTTCAAGATTCACAACATGGGCCATGCCGATGTCACCTTTGCGCTGACCAATGGCGGGCATAACGCCGGGGTGATTTCCGAGCCCGGCCATCCGCGCCGGCATTTCCAACTGCACACGACGCGCGATCAGGACCGGGCGCTCAGCCCCGAGGACTGGCTGGAGATCGCGGAGAGACATGATGGAAGCTGGTGGCCCGCCTGGGTCGCATGGCTTGCCCAATTATCAGGTCAAAAGACCGATCCACCTGCGATCACCGGTGCGCTGGAGGACGCGCCGGGGAGCTATGTCAGAATGGAGTAGGACATGCTGCCCACCACGGACCTCCTGGCCGGCCGAAAGGGGCTGGTCATCGGCGTGGCCAACGAGAACTCGATCGCTGCCGGCTGTGCGCAGGCCTTTCGTGCCTCGGGCGCCGATCTTGCGTTGACCTATCAGACCGAGAAGGCGCGCAAATTCGTCGCCCCGGTGGCCGAGGCGGTGGGAGCAGAGATGCTGCTGCCGCTCGACGTGACAGACCAGGCGCAGATGGAGGCCGTCTTCGGCACCATCCGCGACCGCTGGGGGCGGCTCGATTTCCTAGTGCACTCGATCGCTTTCTGCCCGCGCGAGGACCTGCACGGCCGGGTCGTCGACTGCTCGCGCGAGGGCTTCGGGATGGCGATGGACATCTCGGTCCACTCGCTGATCCGCCTCAGCCGGATGGCCGAGCCGCTGATGGCCGGGGGCGGGACGATCCTCACCGTCTCGTATCACGGTGCCGAGAGGGTGGTGGAGAACTACAACATCATGGGTCCGGTGAAGGCCGCGCTGGAGGCGACCGCGCGCTACATGGCGGCCGAGCTTGGGCCCCAGAACATCCGGGTGAACTCGATCTCGCCGGGGCCGTTGCAGACGCGGGCGGCCTCGGGCATCGACCATTTCGACGAGCTGATCGAAGACGCCAAGGCCCGCGCGCCGCTGCACCGCCTGACCACCATCGAAGAGGTCGGCGCCATGGCGACCTGCCTCGTGTCCGACTTCGCTCGATCCGTCACCGGAAACACCGCCTACATCGATGGAGGCCACCATGTCGTATGACCATGACCGATCCCTCGGTTACATCGAAAACCGGCCGTTCGACGAGATCGAGGTGGGCGATTACGCCGAGCTTGTCCGCACGCTGGAGGCGCAGGACATCGACGCCTTTGCCGTCGTGTCCGGCGATGTGAACCCTGCACATGTCGATCAGGAGTTCGCCGAGGGCGATATCTTTCACAAGGTCATCGCCCATGGCATGTGGGGTGGCGCGCTGATCTCGAACGTGCTCGGCACACAACTGCCGGGGCCGGGCACGATCTATCTCGACCAAAGCCTCAAGTTTCTGAAACCCGTGGGCGTGGGTGATACCGTCACCGTGCGGGTGACGGTGGCCGAGAAACACCCCGAGAAGAAACGCCTGACGCTCGACTGCCTCTGCACCAATGGCGACGGCAAGGTGGTGATCACCGGTCAGGCGGTCGTCATCGCGCCCGACAGGAAGATCAGGCGCCGCCGTGTCGTCATGCCCGATCTGGTGATGCACCAGCATGGCATCGGCTATGACAGCCTGCTCGCCAAGGCCAAGCAGGCCACACCGCTCCGGACGGCGATCGTGCATCCCTGCGACGCCGATAGCCTGGGCGCGGCGTTGCAGGTCCGCGAGATCGGTCTCGTCGAGCCGGTGCTGGTGGGGCCGGAGGCGCGCATCCATGCCGCGGCCGAGGAAGCAGGGCTCGATCTCGCAGGGGTCGAGATCATCGATGCCGAGCACAGCCATGCCTCGGCCGAACAGGCGGTGGCCCTGGTCCGTGATGGCCGCGCCCGGGCGCTGATGAAGGGCGCGCTGCACACCGATGAGATCATGTCGGCCGTGGTCGCCAAGGCCACCGGCCTCAGGACCGAGCGGCGCATGAGCCATGTCTACGTGATGGACGTGCCGACCTACCCCAAGCCGCTGCTCATCACCGATGCCGCGATCAACATCGCGCCCGATCTGCAGACCAAGGCCGATATCGTCCAGAACGCGATCGATCTCGCCCGCGCGATCGGCATCGAGGCGCCCAAGGTCGCCCTGCTCTCGGCTGTCGAGACGATCACGCCCAGCATGCAATCCACCGTTGAGGCGGCGGCGCTTTGCAAGATGGCCGATCGCGGTCAGATTACGGGTGGTGTGCTGGACGGGCCGCTGGCCTTTGATAACGCCATCTCGATGCGGGCCGTGGCGACCAAGGGCATCACCTCGCCGGTTGCAGGGCAGGCAGATATCCTGGTGGCGCCCGATCTGGAGGCGGGGAATATGATCGCCAAGCAACTCGTCTATCTCGCCGATGCCGAGGCGGCCGGCGTGGTGCTGGGTGCGCAGGTGCCGATCATCCTTACCAGCCGTGCCGACGACACCCGGACGCGGATCGCCTCGGCCGCCATCGCGGTCCTGTTCAACAGCAGGATCGGCCAATGAGCCGGATCCTGACCCTCAACACGGGCTCATCATCGCTGAAATTCGGCGTCTACGATGCGGGGGACGAGCCCGTGCCGGTCCTGCACGGACAGGTAGATGGGATCGGTGGCACCGCGCGGCTGGTCGTGGATCAGGACGGCGAGAGGGCGGTACGCGAGATCGACGCGCCATCCCCATCTGCCGCGCTGGCAGCGGTGGTAGATGCCTTGCGGGCCATGCTGCCGGGCATGACCATCGACGGTGTCGGCCACCGTATCGTGCATGGCGGGCCGGACTATGCCGCGCCGATGGTGCTGAGCGCGGATGTGCTGGAGCAGTTGACCGCGTTCTGCCCGCTGGCGCCCTTGCATCAGCCGCACAACCTTGCCGGGGTTGAGGCGGCGCGCGATGCCTTTCCAGGCGCGATCCAGGTGGGCTGTTTCGACACGGCGTTCCATCGCGGGCACCCCTGGGTCAACGACACCTTCGCGATCCCCCGCGCGTTTTATGACGAGGGCGTGCGGCGCTACGGCTTCCACGGGCTGAGCTATGACTACGTGACCGGTGTGGTCGAGACCCTGCATCCCGACCTGCATGAGGGCCGGATCGTGATCGCGCATCTCGGCAATGGCGCGTCGATGTGCGCCGTGCGTGGCGGCAAGAGTGTCGGCTCGACGATGGGGTTCTCGGCGCTGGACGGGCTCCCCATGGGCACGCGTAGCGGTCAGATCGACCCGGGCGTGTTGCTCTACCTGATCGAACAGCGCGGCATGGCGCCCGGCGCCGTTCTGAAGATGCTCTACAAGGAGAGCGGTCTTCTCGGGCTCTCCGGCGTCTCGAGCGACATGCGGGCCCTGCTTGCCTCGGAAGCGCCGGAAGCAGCGGAGGCGGTCGATTACTTCGTGTTCCGTGCCCGGCGCGAGATCGGGGCGATGACGGCCGTGCTTGGCGGTATCGATGCGCTGGTCTTCTGCGGCGGCATCGGTGAGAACGCGCCGGCGATCCGCGCCCGCATCGCCGACGGCCTCGCCTATCTCGGCATCGAGATCGATGCGCTGGAGAACGCAAGGAACGCCACAGAGATCGGTGCAGGGGGCACCCGGGTGATGGTTGTGCCGACCGACGAGGAAGGCGTCATCGCGCGCGCGGTGGCTGCGGTACTCGCCAAGGCTGCACACCCCGAAACCGTGTGAGGATCGCTGACGTCACAGGCCGAGGGCTTTGCTGAACACCCTCAAAGCCCTGCCCGGCTTCACTGCGTAAGGGACGCGTCGATCGCCGCCTTTAACGCCTCACGCTCTTCGCAGGCACCGCAGAGTGTTTCGAGACGGGCGAGATTGTCCTGGGCTTTGCCGAGATCGCCCTGCTTGAGGAACAGCCTGCCCTGATATTCGAGCGTGGCGAGATGATTGGGGTCGATCGAGAGCGCGCGCGCGTAATGCGCGGCGCTGACCTCGAGATCATCCATCTTTCGATACACGTAACCGAGCAGGTTGAAGACATCGGCGTTGTCCGGCAGGTCGACCGCCAAGTCCTCGAGAAAGGGGAGCGCCTCGCAATAGCGGTCATCCTCGATCAGGCGCACACTCTCGGCCAGCGCTGCCTTCGAAGCCGGATCGACCGCGTCACGCGGTGCGAACATTGCGGTTGGCGCCGACATCGCCATCGTGGGGAGAGCCATCAGGGCGAGAACTATCATGGCGCGCTGCATCGTTGGAGCTCCTCGGTCGACCGTCGGACTGCGTGATCAGTGATAGAGTTAGCAGGAAAGCATACCGCTGACACCGCCGTGCAACAGCGGCATCGGCCCGCGCCGTGGCGCATGGCCGGTCAACCCTACCGGACGCGACACCAACAGGGACGATATCGGTTTGATCAGGCGAGCGGCAGCGCGCATGCTGGGGATGCCGCTTGCGCGAAGCCCGGGCGCTCGCCGGCGTTATCCGGCCCGCCCCGCGCCGATAGCTCCACCAACAACCGGGCTGCCGACAGAAGGGGTCCCCCATGTGCCATCCCGTCATTCTGGAATACATCAAAGGACGCGCGCTGAGCCGTCGCGACCTGTTCAAAGGTTCCGCCGCAGCCGGCGCGGCACTCGCGGTAGCGGCCGCCGGGCCACGGCCGCTGATGGCCCAGACACCCAGCAAGGTCGTCGATCTCACGCATACGCTGACGCATGACTTTCCGACCTATTTCGGCGAGCAGCAGTTCTTCGACGAGGACCTGTTCACCTATGCCGAGAACGCGTTCAATCTGAAGATGCTGCGGGTGAATGAACACACCGGCACCCATATCGACGCGCCGCTACACTTCACCGATGGCGGCGCCTCGATCGACGAGGTGGCGGTGGAGAGCCTCGTCTGCCCGATCATCGTGGTCGACATCCGCGAAAAGGCCGATGCCAACCCAGATGCTCAGGTAACGCCAGACGATCTGAAGGCCTGGATCTCAGCCAATGGACCGATCCCCGAGGGCGCCTGCGTGGCCCAGAACGCGGGCTGGCAAGAGCGGCTCGGCTTGGCCGGCTTCCGCAATGCCGATGACGGCGGGAAGATGCATTTCCCGGGCTTCCACGTGGAGGCCGCCAAGATGCTGCTGGAGGAGGCGGAGGTCGTCGGTGTCGGCGTGGATACGCTGTCGATCGACTATGGGCTCTCGGGCGATTTCATCACGCATTACACATGGCTGCCGGCCAATCGCTGGGCGGTGGAGAACATGGCCAACCTCGATCAGCTGCCGCCAGTGGGCGCCACGCTGGTCGTGGGCGCACCGAAGCATGCGGGCGGCACGGGGGGCCCCTGTCGGCTGATCGCGCTGGCCTAGGCGCATCGGCCACGAACAAGCGCCGGAGCGGTGGTATCCCGCCCCGGCGGCGACACGTCGGCAGTGTCAGGTCGGCAGTTCCTGCATGATCAGCGGTGCGGGGTGATAGCGGAAGCCGTCCCCAACCTTTTCCACATGCCCGATACCCGGCCACGGGAAGTGATAGGCGATCATCGGCAACCGCTGTGCGGCGATCATATCGAGCATGCGCACCCGCGTCTGAGCCGCCTGCGCCGGATCGGTATCGAAGGCAAACTGCGTGAGCGGCGTCTCGAGCAGAATGACGTGGTGATGCGTCAGATCGCCGATCACGGCCAGCGTGTCGCCGCCCGAGGTCACCATGAACGCCGTGTGACCGACTGTGTGCCCCGGCGCGAACATGGCCTGGATGCCCGGCAGGAATTCCTCGCCATCCTTGAAGAACTTCATCCGGTCCTGGTTGGGCATCAGGTTGCGCCGTGCCCCCTCGACAAAAGGCGCCATCCAGGCGGGATCGGTCGCCGACAGCTTCGCCTCGTCGGTCCAGAAGTCGAAATCCGCCTCCGAGATCCAGATCTGCGCGTTGGGGAAGATCCGCTCTCCCGCGTCTGACATGATCCCCCAGACATGGTCGCAATGGCCGTGGGTGCAGACGATGGCGGTGATCGAGGCCGGTTCGATCCCGGCGGCGACCAGGCTCGACATCAGCTTGCCGGGTGTCGGGCCGAACATCTGCGAGGTGCCCATGCCGGTATCGAACAGGATGCGCTGGTCGCCCGCATCGACGACGAGGATGTTCTGCTCCAGCACCGCGTTATCTGTCGGCAGGAAATTCCGGCTCAACATGTCGCGCATTTCGTCGGGTGAGGGCCGATGAAGCTCCCCTTTGGATCGCCGAGCGGCAGGATACCGTCAGAGACCACCGTGCCGACAAGCGCCCCGATGCGGAAGCGGTAGAAATAGGGTGCCTGGGCCAGACCCGATGCCGCGGCCGCAGGGGCCGGCATGACGAGCCCGCCGCCAGCAGCCGTGGCGAGGCCGATCCCGGCAGCGCCGAGCAGCACGCCGCGACGGTGCAGCTGCGGGCGGTCGCTGTGCTGGAGTGGTGTGGTGGTCATCGGAAGTCCTCCCTTACATCGTGTTTTTGTTGGATCTTGCGCCGCCGCGGCACGATCCGCGGCGGCGCGGAATGGTACGGGGTGCGCGACGCGAAGGCCGGTCGGGTGTCCGCTATCCTCGACATCGGCCTTCTCGCCCAGGTTCACTCACGGCCGTGCACCACGCGGGCGACAGGAGCGGCCTTGGCGCGATGCTCAGGCAGACCTCTCGTGGCGATACGTAACACAACGCGCTGGCAGCGTCTCCATGCCGGCGAGGCGGGCTGAAAACTCAGGTGCCGCAGAATGTCTGGAAGACAGACTGATCAGCGCGCGGAGGCAGTGCCAGGTCGGCATCTGCCGGCTGCTCGTCGAAGGGCGCCGCAAGCACCCTGCGCAACCTTTCCAGCGGTGCGAGATCGCCTTCTTCAGCGGCTGCCAGCGCCTCCTCAACCCGGTGGTTGCGCGGAATGAACAGCGGGTTGGCGGCGCGCATGCGCGCCTGTCGCGCTGCCGGGTCCAGGGGATCATCCGACAACCGCGCCAGCCATCGCGTCACCCAGGCGTCGAGCGCTTCGGGCTCCTCGAAAAGCACGCGCGCTCGGGCCGCAGCATGCTCGGGCGCGGCAATCTCCTCTGACAGGCGTCGGAAGGTCAGGGTGAAATCGGCGCCGTGGTTCTCCATGAGCGCGAGAAGATCGTCCATGAGGTCGCGATCGTGATCGTGCCATACCGAGAGCCCGAGCTTCTGCCCCATCACGCGGAGCCAGGCCGCCTGGAACATGTCGGAGAAGCGATCCACGCACTCCTGCGCGGCACCGACCGCAGCCTCGCTGGGACCGGGGATCAGCGGAAGCAATGCCTGGGCAAGCTGGGCGAGGTTCCAATGGGCAACCCGGGGTTGGTTGCCATAGGCGTAGCGCCCGCCGACATCAATGGAGCTGAACACCTGCCCGTCGCGATGGGCATCCATGAATGCGCAGGGGCCATAATCGATGGTCTCGCCCGAGATCGTCATGTTGTCGGTGTTCATGACACCATGGATGAAGCCGACCCCCATCCAGCGTGCCACAAGCTCGGCCTGGCGTTCCATCACCCGCTCCAACAGCGCGAGCGCCGGCACCTCGGCTGACGCGATGTCGGGGTAATGCCGCTCGATCACGTGATCCGTCAGGGCCTGCAGCGCCTCTGCGTCGCGACGGGCGTAGAAATACTGGAACGTACCGATGCGGATATGACTGGCGGCAACCCGCATAAGCACGGCACCGTCATGGGCGGTCTCGCGGTAGACCTGCTCACCGGTGGCAACGGCCGAGAGAGACCGAGTGGTGGGAATGCCGAGGGCCGCCATCGCCTCGCTCACGATGAACTCGCGCAGCACCGGGCCAAGCGGCGCCTTGCCATCGCCCATGCGCGAGAACGGCGTGCGCCCCGCGCCCTTCAGCTGCAGATCACGCCGCCGCCCTTCGCGGTCGATGACCTCGCCCAGCAGGATCGCGCGACCATCACCAAGCTGCGGCACCCAATTCCCAAACTGGTGTCCGGCATAGGCCATCGCGATCGGCTCGGATCCCGTCGCGACGCGGTGACCGGCGAGCAGATCCACACCCTCTGGGCTCTCAAGCCGCTCGGGATCGAGGCCAAGCTCTTCGGCGAGCGGCCTGTTCAGCTGCAAAAGCCGGGGTGCGGGCGCCGGCGCCGGTGAGACCCTCACGAAAAACCGCTCGGGCAGGCGCGCATAGCTGTTGTCGAAGGCGAAGATGTCGTCGCTTTTACCGATGGCGTCCACGCTCGCCCCCTTTCGGCGTGCTGCTCCCGCCGTGCTCAACTAGCGTGTTCCGCGGCCCTCTGCCATGCCCTCTCTGTGATACCCGACTTGGGCTCTGCCAGAGGCGCCTTGGCTTGGCCGGCGTCTTCAACCGTCGCGAGGAACACACGGCCGCCGCTCGACGGCTCATTGGCAGCACACCCTCGGGGTTCTTGGATCAAAGCCCTAGCCGGGACCGCATGCCCGGCGTCGCTGCGAGCCGGCGGGAGGCCTTACTCCGCGGCTAGGCCCTCGGTGAACTGCAGGCGCGCGAGGCGGGCATAAAGGCCGCCCCGGGTAACGAGATCGTCATGGGTGCCCTCTTCGACCAGGCACCCCTGCTCGAGCACAAGGATGCGGTCCGCGCGCTTTACCGTGGCAAGGCGGTGCGCGATCACCAGCATCGTGCGACCCTCAGCCAGACGTTCGACCGCGGCCTGCACAGCGCGCTCGCTCTCGGCATCGAGCGCCGAGGTTGCCTCGTCGAGCAGCAGAACCGGGGCGTCGCGCAGGATCGCACGGGCAATGGCGATGCGCTGTTTCTGCCCGCCGGACAGCAGCACGCCACGCTCGCCCAGCCAGGCATCGTAGCCGCCCGGCAGATCGGCGATGAAACCCGCCGCCGCCGCCGCTTCAGCGGCCGCCTCGACCTCGGCATCGCTCGCGTCGGGCCGGCCGAAACGGATGTTGGCACGCACGCTGTCGGCAAAGATGACCGGCTCCTGCGGCACGACGGCGATCTCGCGCCTAAGATCGGCGAGCGCCGTCTCGTGAATGGGCGCGCCGTCGATGGTGATCTGCCCGCTTGCCGGATCGTAGAACCGCAGAAGGAGCTGGAAGACCGTCGTCTTTCCCGCGCCGGAAGGCCCGACCAGCGCCACCGTCTCTCCGGGGGCCACGGCAAAGCTGACGCCCGCCAGCGCCGAGCTGTCAGGACGGCTGGGATAGGTGAACTGCACATCCTCAAAAGAGATCGCGCCACGCTCGCTGATCCGGGCGGGGGCGTTGCGGGCGGCGCCGTCTGTGACCGGAGAGGTCATGGCGAGCAACTCGGCCAACCGTTCGGTCGCACCGGCGGCGCGCTGCAACTCGCCCCAAACCTCGGACAGCGCACCGACCGCCCCAGCCGTAAAGACCGCAAACAGCACGAATTGCGTCATCTGGCCCGGCGACATCGTGCCGTTCATCACGTCACGCGCCCCGATCCAGATGACACCCACGATGCCCGCGAAGACGAAGAAGATCACCAGCACCGTGAGTAGTGAGCGCGCGACGAGGCGGCGCCGCGCGGTCGTAAAGGCATCCTCCACCTTCGCGTCGAAATCGCGGGTGGCCTCGGGCTCGTAGGTGTTGGCCTGCACGGTCTGCGCGGCCTGCAGCATCTCGCCGGCATGGGACGCGGCATCGGCCACCCGGTCCTGACTAAGGCGCGACAGGCGACGAACGCGGCGACCGAGGATCAGGATCGGAAAAACGACGGTCGGCACGATCAAGAGCGTCATCGCCGTGAGCTTCGGCGAGGTCACGATCAAGGCGATGATGCCCCCGATCAGCAGCAGGATATTTCGAAGTGCGATGGAGACGGTTGAGCCGACGACGGTCTGGATCACCGAGGTATCGGCGGTCAGCCGGGTCACGACCTCGGTGGTCATGATCTTCTCGTAGAACTCCGGGCTCATGGCGAGGACGTGGCCGAACACCCCTTTGCGGATATCGGCCACCACGCGCTCACCGAGCCAGGAGACGAGGTAGAACCGGAGCGCGGTGGCGATGGCGAGGGCGGCGGCCACTCCCATGAGCGCGACGAAATACTCGTCGATGAGGCTCATATCGCCGTCCATGATCACATCGATCACCCGGCCGGAGGCGACGGGCACAGCCAGCGTGAAACCAGCGGCCAGCATCAGCGCAATCGAGACGGCGACGATGCGGGCTCGGTAGGGGAGCAAAAAGGGCAACAGCCCTCTCAACGGCGACAGGCGCGCTGATTTCGCGCGCTCATCCGGCTTTTTCGCTGGTGCTGACTGTGTGGCTCGGCTCGATCCCATCATGCCGCCGCCGGTGTCAGCCGACCGTTTATCCGCGCCTTCGCTCACGCCACTCCTCCGGGGCCCAGGGCCGGTGAGAGGAGTAGCAAGTCGGAACCGGCTCCGGCAAGACGCGGAATTGCTTCCCATTGCCGCGAGAGAGGGGTGGGCGACGATGCCGGGGTGCCCGGCGCCGTCGCCCAAGGATGAGGCGCCCCGATATCGCCGCACTGCGCTCCCGGATTAAGCCGCGAAGGCCTTCGGTATCAGAAGCCGAACACCAGACCGACGCGCGCCACGCCTTGCTCCGCCTCGACCTGCAACCGCGTCGGACCGGCCCGGTAATCCTTGTCGCCGAAAAACGAGTACAGGTACTCGGCCCGGATCGCGACCCGGTCCGTAACCGCCACGGCCGCGCCCACACCCACCCGGGCGCCGTGCAGCACCTCGCGCGTCTCCGTCCCGGCGAGTGAGGCCTCGATCACCAGCGCTTGATAACCGGCACGGGCATAAAGCATGCCGCGATCGGCGATCACGGCACCGGCGAGGATGCTGGCGCCCGCCGTGAACTCCGGCTCGATGCGGAACTCTGTCCCGACCGCCTCGAGCATGCCGTCACCGGTTGCAAGGCCGCCATCGAGTTCGACGGCGCCGAACAGGTTGCCGTCACGATGGGCATAGCCGACGAAGCCACCGACCCGGAAACCGTCGGCCTTGAGATCGCCGAGGCCGGCATCGTCGAGGCTGAACCGCGCGTCTGGAATGGCGTAGCCGCCCTGCACGCCACCGTAGAGCCCGCCATCGATCAGCCGGTCGCTGGCATTCGCCTCGGCCGGCGCCGCCAGCGCCACCGCTGCAAACGCAAATAGTGCCCAGCAAAACGTCCACGACACGGCACGCAGTACATGCCGGCCCTTTGACTGTTCATTGAGAGAATTACGCATTGATTTGCCCGCCTTCCGACCACCCGTTTCAAAGGGGGTCGAATTCTTCGACCGGGCACGCTTCCACGGGTCGACAGTCGTGACCTCGCCGTGTGCGTTAGGGAAGCGTTTATACTTCCTAAGAATTAGTTTCTAGCGAAAACTATAGTTAACAAATACTTTTCCGCAGGGTGGTAAGATCGTGTTAGGAGTGATAGGCGCGTGTTCTCGGCCCCCGCTGTCGCGAAGCATGCGCCCTGCTCCGCCGCCTTGAGGGCAGGATCGCCACAACCGCAGTCACGGCCCGTTGCCGGGCAGCCCCATGACGACCGTCGTCTCCTTCGCCGCCCTCTTCGCCTCGATCATGCTCGTGCAGTTCGGATCGGGAACGCTCGGCCCGCTCGACGTCTTGGCGGCAACGGCCCGAGGGTTCTCGGATCGCGAGATCGGCCTCATGGGCTCAGCGCATTTCGCGGGCTTCCTGATCGGCTGCATCGCGACACCACGGCTGATGGGCAGCGTCGGGCATAGCCGCGTGTTCGCCGCCGCCGCGTCGCTTGGCGCGGTCGGCGCGCTCTTGCACCCGGTGTTCGAGACACCGTTGGCCTGGGCACTTCTGCGGGTGCTCACCGGGATCGCCATCGCCACCGCCTACACGGTCATCGAGAGCTGGCTGCACGCCAAGACACCGAACGAGAAGCGCGGGCGGGTCTATGGCATTTTCCGGCTGACCGACATGACGGCGCAGATTGGCGCGCAGGGCATGGTGGCGCTGCTCGATCCGGCTTCCTTCGTCGCCTACAACATCGTGGCGACGTTCTGCTGTCTCTGTCTGCTGCCCCTCGCTCTTTCAAAGCGCGCGCCGCCGCAGATGAGCACGACGCCCGCGCTCAGGCCGCTCACCGCCTGGCGGCTGTCGCCGGCCGCCATGGCGGCGGTGCTGGTGGCGGCACTGTCGGGAGCCGCCTTCCGCATGACGGGGCCGGTCTATGTGCTGGGCTTCGGCCTCGACGCGGGGAGCGTCGCGCTGTTCCTGATCTCGGGGCTCGTCGGCGGTGCGCTGGCACAGTGGCCGGTCGGCTGGCTGGCCGACAAGATCGACCGCCGCCGGGTGTTGATCGCGGTCTCGGCCGCCACCCTGCCCGCCTGCCTGTTCCTTGGCCATGGCCTCCCGGCGCTCGCCCCGGATGGCGCGGGAGCGGGGCCGCTGCTTGCGATCGGTGCCTTCATGTTCGGCGCCACGGCCTTTCCGCTGCATTCGCTGGCGACGACCTATGCCAACGACTACGCGCCACCCGAAATGATGATCGATCTCAATGCCTCGATCATCTTCTATTTCTCACTCGGCGCCATCGTCGCTCCGGTGCTTACGGCCGAGCTAATGGCATCCAAAGGTCCCGGGGCGATGTTCGACGTTATCGCCGTCGGCCATCTTTCGCTGATCGCCTTCGCCCTTTATCGTGCCACCCGGCGTCCGGGAGCGCAGCCCTCGGTGCCCTATGCCTATGTGCCCCGCACCTCGATGGTGCTCGCCCGCCTCTTCGGGACCCGCGACGCCGATGCGGGCCCTGACACGCCCGCCAAGACCGCGGAGCCCGACCGGGCATCCGACGCCCGACAGGAGACATCCCCGTGAAGCTGTACTTCTCGCCGACCTCGCCCTTTGTCCGGAAGGTCATGCTGGTCCTGTATCTCAAGAACCTGGTCGAGGACGTGCAGCTGGTACTCGGCACCACCAAGCCCACCGCGCCGAACAAGCAGGTCATCGCGCAGAACCCGATCGGCAAGGTACCCTGCCTGATCACGGGCGACGGGGAGACGCTGTTCGACAGCCGCGTGATCTGCCGATACCTCGACGAAAAGACGGGCGGCGGCCTCTACCCCGCTGGCGAGTATGGCGTGCTGGTGCGCGAAGCCATGGCCGACGGTGTCATGGATGCCGGTGTTCTGGCGGCATACGAGTACAAGCTGCGGCCCGAGGGTACGCGTTTCGAGCCCATGGTGGAGGCGATGCACGGCAAGATCGCGCGCGCCATCGCGGCCTTTGAGAAGGACTCCGACGCGATTACCTCCAATGCCCTGCGCATCGACCATATCGCGCTCGCTTCGGCGCTCGGTTATCTCGACTTTCGGTTCTCGGGCATCCCGTGGCGGCCCAAGGCACCCAAGATCGCGCGCTGGTTCGACGATTTTCGCGAGACGCCGGCGATGCTGGCGACGGCACCGAAGGAGTGAGCCCGGCCCTCGCCGGCGCTGCGTTGCACGAAGCGCCGGGAATTGCGGCGCTCTGGCCGCAGATGATCACCGCCTGGGCGGTCTTTGCCGGCAACATCCTGAGCCCAGGGCCAAATGTCTTCACCACTGTTGCGATCGCCGTGGGCTCGGGAAGACGCGTCGCACTGGCGGTGGTGCCGGCGATCGCGCTGGGCGTGCTGGGCTGGGCCGTCTTGGCGCTGAGCGGAGCACGGGTCGTTTTTCAGGCGTTTCCGCTGGCGCAACCGCTGCTGACCGGCCTTGGCGGCGTTTTGCTGCTGCTCTTTGCCTGGCGCTATGCCAGGGCCGCGCGCGCCCGCCAGCTTGGCCAGGCCAGCGCGCGTATGATCGGCGCGCGCGATGCCTTTGGTACCACGCTCAGCGTGCTTGCGGCCAACCCTAAGGCGCTCACGACCTGGCTTGTGCTCGTGTCGATCTTCCCCGCGGCCGACGCTTCGCTACCGGCGCTCGCCCTGATGATCCTCGGCAGCATCGTGGTGGCCTGCGCCGGACATGCAGCCTATGCGCTGGCGTTTTCGACGGCGCCGGCCGCGGCCGCCTTCGCGCGTGCCGGGCACTGGGTGCTGGGCGGTGTCGCTCTGTTCTTCGCAGGCCTTGGCGCGACGCTGATCGTCGAGGCGGCAGGGGTGCTCTAGAGCGGCATCCCATCAGTTTGGATCGTATCCTCATGCGGTGAAGTGGTTTCTGCACTCTGCCGGGGAGAAGAGGTCGACGATGCGGCCGATGGCGGACCAGAGGCCGTCGACGGGTCGCTTGGCGCGCTTTCTGAACAGGGCCTTCAGCTTGGAGAGGGCGTTCTCGATCGGATTGAAGTCCGGGCTGTAGGGCGGGAGGAACAG
>JBCCJI010000019.1:0-73081 GCA_039027855.1 Pseudomonadota bacterium
AAACTCTCAAGTTGAAAGGTCTACGTGTCCAACCAATCCACCGCCCGAGACCGGGATCACCCCGACCGCAAACCGCGAACCGATCGACACAACCTCTTGACGATTGAACCTCTCGCACATCACGACAACGACCAGCCAAAACGACAGACCACATCCCAACCAGCCGAAGCCGGGCAGAACGAAACCCACCGCAAAAGCCAGCCATCGCTGACACCATCATCACCGGCAAAACCTCGAAGAGGCCCAACCTAGATGGCCGATATGCAAAAAGCCCAACTCGCCAAAACGAGCCAAACCACCCGCATATCCCTTCGCTTCATACCAATGTCAAAGAGCGCTGCAACCCGCTGGGCTGCTCACCGCGAAGCGCGTTGCCTCGTCGGTGGAGCGGTTATCTAGGAGGTTTCGCTGAGGGGCGCAACAGCCAATTCCTGTTTTTCCTCAACTAATTTGAAAATCCAATCTTCTCAGTTCGTTAGCGCATATCACCCGCCATCGTCAGGCCGACACCGACATCAAACGCGGCACCGGTAGCGGCGATCGAGAAACGTTCAGCAGCCCTTGCCCTAGAGGCATCGGACAACCATGCGCGGCGCGCCGGATCGCCGATCAGGTCCTCCAGTGCACGCTCAAGGGCCCCCGCTTCCGGTTCGGCGGCTACGCCTGCATTGCCGACCACCTCGGCCAATCCGCCACGCATCGAGGACACGGTCACGGCCCCCGCCGCCATTGCCTCTAGGGCAGCACGTCCGAAGGGTTCCGCATAGATCGAGGGCACCACGGCGATCGCAGCGCGCGAGAGGAGATCACGCACAGCGTCATGCGGCTGATCGAGCGCGATCTCGACGCGCGCCGCGACGGGCGCCAGGGCCAAACGCAGCGCCAGCATCGTCTCGGGATGATCGGCCGAGCGGCTCAGCATGAAATGCGCGCGCCAGCCGGCATGTCGGGCGAGCAGCGGCACCAGCGCCCGGGCCAGCGGCAGCGCCCCCTTGTCGGGATGGGCCCGCCCGGTGAACGCGATGATACCCTCGCGCTGATCGGGCGGCCGGCCGACCCAGTCAGCGGCGTCGAGGCCATTGGCGACCGTGATCGTGGGCACCGTGACCTCGGGCCAGACGCTGTGGAAATCCTGCCGGCAAAACTCGGAATTGAAGAACAGCGCGTCCAGGCGATCGAAGCGGCGCCGCGCCCACCAGCGCCGCAAACCCGGTTTCGGCTGCTTGGCGGTATGGCGGCGGTGCACCGCAAGCCGCGCCGGCGGGCCGAGGCGCGCGATCAAAGATGCCGTCGTGACCTCCTGCTGTACGACGATCACATCGGGGCGCAGGCGCCATAGCGTGGCGAGCAGCGAGAGCCGGCTGCCACGCCTATAGGGATGCAGCGGCAGATCGCCGAACGGCACCGCAACCTGAGGTCCGACGATTTCGATGCGCTCGGCATGGGTCGAGGCGCGCGCCATGTCGCGGGTCGAGAGATCGATAGCCGTCGCCGCCTCGGGCCCGAAATGGGTGCGCGCCGACATCACGATCGCGATGCGTGGCCCGGCGATCACTGCCTCAGTAACCAGGCGCCGGCATAGGCGCAGGCGCGGCTCTGCCTCACACCCCGGGCTGAGCCAGCGCCGCCTGGAACTCGCGCCATTCGCCGGCGCTCATGCCGCTGGTCTCCTGCGTGACGGCCTCGCCCGCCAACATCCGGCGCAGGCACGCCATGGCGGGGGCCGAGAACTGCACGGCATTCAGGCGGTAGTCCTCGAACGCGGCCCAGGTCGCTGGCACCCAGTCGCGCACCACCGCGCCGATGGCGTCGGCATAGGCGCGGATCTCGTATTGTGCATGGGCATCGGCGCGAAGGCGCAGGAAATGCAGCAGGTTGTGCAGATCGGTCTTCCAGTACCACTGCGTATAGACCGAAGCGGGCAGCGTCATGCGCGCCAACTCCCGAGCGAGGCCAGGCCCGTCCTCGTCCATCAGCCCCTCATAATGGCCATAGGCGCGGCCCGCTTCCTCGGCCAAGGACTGACGCACTGCCTCCGCTTCGTCGGGCGAGAGCACGTTACCCCTGCCCTGTCGGTTGATCACCGCCTGGCGCGCCATGTGCTCGGGCTCGGGCACATAGAACTCGCGGTCGAGGATCGAGTAACGGGCCGAGATCTCGTTTATATTCGCAGTGCGATGGCGGATCCACTGGCGTGCGACGAAGATCGGCAGCTTCACGTGCAGCTTGATCTCGCACATTTCGAAAGGCGTGGAGTGCCAATGGCGCATCAGGTAGCGGATCAGCCCCGCATCATCGCGCGCCGTTTTGGTGCCCCGGCCATAGGAAACCCGCGCCGCCTGAACGATGGCCGCATCATCGCCCATATAGTCGACGACCCGCACAAAGCCGTGGTCGAGCACCGGGATCGCCTGGCCGAGCCGCGCATCAAGCGCCGCGACGCTCGTCCGATCCAGCCTTTCGGCCTTGGCGTGATCCACGGCACCCTCCTGACGATCCGCGACCAGGGCATTATGTTCCATCGCGACCTCCGAGGGGCAACTGGGATGAGTCGGGGCGCCCGCCCCAACTTATAGTGGCTTACCCGGTGGTGAGACACAATAGGCTGTGGCATCCGGCCATGGCCACCACCATGACGAGATGAGGGCACCATGCCGACGCGCTATCTGCACACGATGATCCGGGTCCAGGACCTCGATAAGACCAAGGCGTTTCTCGAGACCTATCTGGGGCTGGAGGAGACGCGGCGCATGGACAGCGAGCAGGGCAAGTTCACGCTCGTCTTCATGAGCCCGCCGGGTGAGCCAGACAAGCCGGTGGAGCTGACCTATAACTGGGGTTCCGAGGAGGAATACGGCAGCGGGCGCGCCTTCGGGCACTTGGCCTATGGCGTCGACGACATCTACGCCACCTGCCAGAGAATGCTGGATGACGGGATCACCATCAACCGCCCGCCTCGCGATGGACGCATGGCCTTTGTGAAGACGCCCGACGGCATCTCGATCGAGCTTTTGCAGAACGGGTCCAGCCTCGCCCCGGCCGAGCCCTGGGCCAGCATGGGCAACACCGGCAGCTGGTAACCGCTGACAATCGTGGAGCGCAGGGTATGGCCGGCGAGACGTTGGCCGTGCTCTGACGACATGGCGACGGCCGAAGCCCAAGAGTGCGCTCTCGAGGACCGCCCCCGGGGTGCTGTGATAGGTCCCGCTGGGGTGGAGAGTGCAGGCTTCTGTTGCCAGGTGCCTGCGAACCCCGCCTGACGCGGCTAAGCGTCAGGGCTTAAGTTTCGGTTTGGTTACCGCTTACGCGGCAACGGCCACCGGAGCACGGTTGTCATTGGCAACTGTACTTTGCGGACCGATAACGGTGGTACCTCACCGAGCAAAAGCTACGCCTTTACACGTCTGTCGATCCTGTTTCGGCCCCCTGCCCGCCCATGAACGGGTGTTGGTGGAGCCGCCGGGTACCGCCCCCGGGTCCAGTCCGCTTATTCCGCGCGCGTTTATCGCCATAGTCCCGAAGGACGCGACGAACATAGTAGGTCGGGAGCAGCATTGAAAGCCGCGTGGGCCCCCTCCCTCGCTTGAGCCGGCCAAGCCCTCAGCGGTGTTCGGACCGCGGCGTGGTCCCCGTGGCGCCGCCAGGCGGGGTTGTCTTCGCCATCAGCGTGTAGGCCCCGCCTCCTCGCATCGGCAACAAGCCGCTGACGCTGAGCGGCTGGTCGATCTCGCGCAGCAGTTTGCGCCGGATGGCTTCCGGGTAATCGCTGAAGCGCTCGGCAACTTCGACAAATGCGCCCGGACCGGCGATTACCTCGTCAACATATTGCGGCAGGGGGTCAGGGGCTGCGCCGCGGATCACCAAGCCATTGACTGTGTAGCCCAGCGCCACCGCCGCATCGGACAGTGGGCGAGGCGGCCGCCCCTCGTTCGACACGCCGTCGCCCGACACGTCGATCACCCGGCGCATGCACGCCATAGGCGCGTCCTGTCCGATCGCCATGGCATGGGCCAGCGCCTCGCCGATGGCCGTGGAGTAATTGCGCCATGCCCGCCCGGCACCCCGGATCGCGGCGGCGAGCCCACGCACCGTCTGCTCGTCCGAAACATGGTGCCAGCCGATCATCTGGCGCTGTCGCGAGGCGCCGGACCAATGCGTCATGGTGATGATCGCCCCGCCATCCAACGCACCGATCGCCGCGATGACCTGCGGGTCCTCAAGCGCATCGGCCAGCCCGCCCGTTTGCAGTGCGAACTCATCGACATCGACCGAGCCAGACACATCGAGCGCCAGGATGAGCTCGAGCGCGCAGAACTCCGCCTCCTGCGCACGCGATGGAGATGGAGGCAGAGTCAGAATTAACGCGCAACACGCCGCCGCCATCAGCCTGCATAAAAGGTGCGTCGTCAGGCGGACCCCGCCATGGACAGCGCCACCTCGAACGGGGGGACAAATAGTACCCTCGACGGGGCGGGGCCTCGGCCCAAACAATGCTCTCATCGTGTTGTCATCCCACCCGGAATGCGTGTCTCGCCACCCGGCCCCGGCACCTGCTCAAACACTTCGCCGAGGATCAGCTGCTGATCCACCTCGCGCAGCAACTTACCGAGCATCACGCGCCGGTAATCGGTGAAATCGCGTGCCAGCGCCACAAAGGCATCGGGCCCCTGCATCACCTGCCCGCGATAGTAAATCGCTGGGTTAGGATAGGCGCCGAGGATCACCAGACCGTTGATGGTGATCCCGTCGAGCAGCCCGGTCGCGCGCACCGCACCGGCATCGATGCCGTCATTGTTCTCGCCGTCGCCGCTGAGATCGATTGTGCGGCGGAGGCAGTTGGGCGCCTTGTCGAACAGGCGCGCGCCGAACTCGAGCGCCTTGCCGATGGCCGTCGGAAAGTCGGCATAGATGCGGGTGTGCGCGCGCAACCGCGCGGCATAGGCGTCGATCGCCGAACCGCTATCCAGCATTGTCCAGCCGGTGATCAGGTCCTGCTGGGCATAGCCCGACCATTCATAGGTGATCACGGCGATGCCGCTGCCCTCGGGGCGCAGGATCGCCTCCTTGACCAGTTCGTGAGAGAGCGCGTCGGCCAAGCCCTCCAGCTGAAGCCGATACTCCATCTCGTTGACCGAGGACGAAATATCGAGGCCCAGCACCAGCGCCAGCTTACAATCCGATGCGGCGGCCGACGGCGCGCTTGCGGCAAGGAACATGGCCGCAGCAGCGGCTATGGCGGAGATCCGTTTCACAGGTGCAGAATGACAACCGTCTTCCACGCCGTCCAGCCACCGTTCACAGGCACGTGGCGACGAGAACTATCGGCATCATGGTCGGCGCATCGCGACCCTCCGCGCCGGGAAGCGTTGGCGCCAGCGGTAAACCGCGCAGAAGCGCGCCAAGCCACTGCTGACGAAAGATCAACAGCCACGCAGGCTTGGGTGCGGTGCAGCAGGCTGCCTTGCGCGTCTACGGCGTCGCACCGTGCGCTTTCGCAGTGGCAGCGCTTTGCACCGTCCCAGAATCGGGTAAGGTCCCCGTCGCGGGAGGTGTCATGGCATCGTCAGACGGCATTAACTACGGGCGTATCATGGAGCGGGCTTTGCGCACCGTGGTCGCCGATGTCCTCGGGCTCGTCGCCGAGAATGGTCTGACGGGCGAGCATCATTTCTACATCACCTTCGACACTACGCATCCCGGCGTCGATATCCCCGACATCCTGCACGAAGCCTATCCCAGCGAGATGATGATCGTGCTGCAGGAGTGGTTCGAAGGCTTGGCGGTCATGGGCGACCGCTTCACCGTGACCCTGAACTTCTCCAACATGCCGCAGACGCTGGTCGTGCCCTTTGCGGCGGTGAAGACCTTCATCGATCCGTCGGTCAAATTCGGGCTCAAATTCGACGACATGGACGAGGACGACACCCCGACCATCGCAGAGGTTGGCGCTCCCGAAAGCGACATCCCAATGCCGGATGACAAGGATACCGCCGCGAGTAGTGGCACGGCGGCCAAGGAAGACGACGGGGACGGAGACGGCGATGGAGACGGCCCGCGGGGCGAGGTCGTGAGCCTCGACAGTTTCCGCAAGGGCTGAGCTTGACCGAGATGGCCGCGGCGCCGCAGCCTGCCCCATGATGGCGGTGCCGAGACGGCCGCATGGGCCGCGCCGGGGCTACCCCGGCGATCCGACACCACTGAGAGAGCGCAGGGCGCGTCGTCAGTCCGTTGGACACGGACGGCGGACGCGCAACGACGAAGCGAGGTCGGCGCCGCCATCGCCCATTGGTATCTTCGGACGCGTCCTCGGATACGCCGCGCCGCCACCAGCCGCTTGGCGCGACTGCGGGTCGGTGCGCTTCACGCCCCGATGACCCCCGCGATGGCATCGCGATACGCCCGCAGCATCGCAACCGTCCTGCTCGCGGGCCCTTGGGAGGCGGCCGGCCGCGCCGATCGCCTTGCCGCCTGGGTACGGCCGGGTGGCCGCATGGCCGGTCCGACCCTCCGCGCCGAAGAGCAGCTTCTGGCGGAGATCGAGAGCCGGCTCGCCGACGACCGGCGGCCCTATCCACCCACAGAAGAGGCGCTCACCGCCCTGATCCGCGAGTGTCGCGCGCTCCAGAAGCTGTCGCGCACACTGGCCCGGCGCAACACGCGGCCCGAGATCCCGCTCGACCCGCCGGCCTCTGCGCCCGCCCATCGCTTTGTCGGGCTCGATATCCCGCCGCTCTGCACGGGCGGAGACCTCGCCAACTGGCTTGGCCTGTCGGTGATCGAGCTCGATTGGCTGGCCGACACGCGAAACCGCCTGTCCCGGCCCGAGGCGCGGGCCCGCCCGCATTATGCCGTGCACTGGGTGCCACGCCGCCAGGGCCCGCCACGCCCGGTCGAGGCACCGCTGCCGCGGCTCAAGGCGGCACAGCGCGAGATCCTGCGCGGCATCCTGAACCCCGTGCCGGTGCATCCGGCGGCCTTCGGCTTTGTCGCGGGGCGCGGTGCCATAACCGGTGCCGCGCGCCACGCGGGCGAGGAGATGGTGCTGACCGCCGATCTGAGGGATTTCTTCCCCTCGATCCCGGCGCGTCGGGTGCACGCGATCTTTCGCTGCCTCGGCTATCCCGGCCGGGTCGCGCGCCTGCTGACGGGCCTAGTCACAACGGCCACGCCACGCACTGCCATGGGACCGATCGAGGGGGCCGGCCCGGCACTCCATGAGGCGCGCCAGCGCTTGGCCGTGCCGCATCTGCCGCAAGGCGCGCCCACCTCTCCGGCGCTGGCCAATCTGGCGGCCCATGGTCTCGACCGGCGGCTGACCGCTCTCGCCGAGAGCCGGGGCGCCAGATACACGCGCTATGCCGACGATCTCGCGTTTTCCGGCCCGCGGGCGGGTTTTGGGCGCGAGGCGACGGCGTTCCTGGCGCGCCTCGGTGAGATCGCCGCCGATGAGGGTTTTGCGCTGAACACGCGCAAGCTCCGCCAGATGCCAGCCGGGCAGCGCCAGCAGGTAACGGGTATCATCGTCAATCAACGCGTCGGTCTCGCGCGCGAGGAAATCGACCGGCTGAAGGCGACGCTGCACAATTGCCTCCGCGACGGCCCCTCAGGCCAAAACCGTGAGGACCACCCGGCCTTCCGCGCGCATCTTGAAGGGCGCGTCGCCTGGATGGCGCAGGTCTTGCCCCATCGGGGGCGCCGCCTCGCCGCGATGCTCGACGCCATCGACTGGAGCCTGTGATGGCCCGCCGCAGTATGCGGTCCGCGCCGCGTATCGCCGTGGCGGGCTTCCAGCACGAGACCAACACCTTCGCGCCCTTTCCGACGACCTTCGCCGATTTCGAGGTGGCCGATAGTTGGCCGGGTCTGCTGACGGGCCACGCGGTGATCGAGGAGACGCACGGCATGAACCTGCCCATCGCCGGTTTCGTCGCAGCGGCCGAAGCGGCGGAAACTGAGATCGTGCCGATACTCTGGTGCACGGCCGAACCCGGTGGGCGGGTCACCGACGATGCCTTCGAGCGGATCACGGCCATGATCGAGGATGGATTGGCGGCGGCAGGCCGGATCGACGGCCTCTATCTCGACCTCCACGGCGCGATGGTCACCGATAGTGAGGAGGACGCAGAGGGCGCCCTCATCCTCAGGCTGCGGCGGCGCCTTGGTCGCCGCCTGCCGATGGTCGCCAGCTTCGATCTCCACGCCAACCTCTCGGCGCTTTCCGCGCTGACGCTGGATGCCCTGACGATCTACCGGACCTATCCCCATCTCGACATGGCCGAGACCGGGGCGCGGCTGGTGCCCTTCCTCAAGACCCTGCTGGCCGGGGGCCGGTTCGCCCGCCAGCACTACCGCGCGCCATACCTTATCCCGCTGCACGCCCAGCACACCGGCAGCGCCCCCTGCGATGCGCTTTATGCCGGCCTCGCGGCCTTTGACCGGCCGGGCGAGAGCAGTGCCGAGATCGCGCTTGGCTTCACCGCCGCCGACACCAGCATCACCGGGGTCACGCTTTATGCGCAAGCGCTCGACCCCGCCGCGCGCGATACCGCGTCCGAGGTGCTGCAGACCGCGCTGGCCGAGGCCGAGGATGCCTTCGACACCCGGCTATGGGCGCCGCGCGAGGCGGTGCGCCATGCCATGGCCAACACGCGGCCCAGCCCTGTGATACTGGCCGATGTGCAGGACAATCCCGGGGCGGGCGCCGCGTCAGATACCACCGGCCTGCTCGCGGCGTTGGTGGCCGAGGGGGCGCAGGGCGCGCTGCTCGGCGTGATCGACGACCCGGCCACAGCGGCGGCGGCGGACGCGGCCGGCATCGGCGGTGTCATCGAATGCCCCCTCGGCGGGCGCCATGGCCTGCCCGATCAGCGGCCCTTTCCCGGCCGTTTCGCCGTCGAGACCATCGGGCCCGGCCACTGCGCCTATACCGGGGACATGTATGGCGGCTCGACGGCTGTGCTTGGGCCCACGGCCGTGCTGCGCGTGCTCGACATACCGGCCGAGGTGCGGATCGTCGTCGCCAGCCGGCGGAGCCAGTGCCTGGACCGCGCCTTGTTCGAGCATCTGGGCCTCGACCCGGCATCCGCCCGGATCGTCGCGGTGAAAAGCACCGTGCATTACCGCGCCGACTTCGACCCCATCGCGGCCGAGACCCTGTCAGTCGCCGCACCGGGCGGTTTTCCCTGCCGCCTCGACACCCTGCCCTATCGCCGGTTGCCGGACGGCATCCGCCTCGGTCCGGGCGGCCCTGCGTTCCGCCGGCCGGGCTGATCGAAGGCTTCCGGCAATCAGAAGGAGGTCCCATTGGCGCGGCGCAACCAGTCCGCTAAGGGGAGCCGAAACACCCCCCGATGGAGGCCCCGAATGACCGCCACGCGTACCGAGACCGACAGCTTTGGCCCCATCGAGGTGCCGGCAGATCGCTACTGGGGGGCGCAGACGCAGCGCTCGATCGGCAACTTTCCCATCGGCTGGGAGAAGCAGCCCGTGGCCCTCGTTCGCGCGCTCGGCGTGATCAAGCAGGCGGCGGCCGAGGCGAATATGGAGCTCGGCACCCTCGACAAGACGGTGGGCAAGGCGATCGTCAAGGCGGCGGGCGAAGTGGTGGGCGGCAAGCTCGACGACCATTTCCCGCTGGTCGTGTGGCAGACCGGATCGGGCACGCAGTCCAACATGAACGCCAATGAGGTGATCTCCAACCGCGCGATCGAGATCATGGGCGGCACCATGGGCAGCAAGGACCCGGTGCATCCCAACGACCATTGCAACCGGGGCCAGTCGTCCAACGACACCTTCCCGACCGCGATGCATATCGCCGCGGCAATGACGGCGCGGGCCCTCACCATCCCGGCGCTGGAAAAGCTGGCCGAGGCGCTGCAGGACAAGGCCGACGCCTTCAAGAACATCGTTAAGATCGGGCGCACCCATACGCAGGACGCGACGCCGCTGACGCTGGGCCAGGAGTTCGGCGGCTATGCCCACCAGATGCGTCAGGGCGTGGTGCGCGTCGACCAGGCGCTGGACAACATCTACCTGCTGGCCCAGGGCGGCACCGCGGTCGGCACCGGGCTGAATGCCAAGCCGGGCTTCGACACGCTGGTGGCCGAGAAGATCAGCGAGATCACCGGCCTGCCCTTCGACACCGCCCCCAACAAGTTCGAGGCGCTGGCCGCCCATGACGCCATCGTCGAGATGTCGGGCGCGCTGAAGACGGTGGCGGCGAGCCTCTTCAAGATCGCCAACGATATCCGGTTCCTTGGCAGCGGCCCGCGCTGCGGGCTCGGAGAGCTGAGCCTGCCGGAGAACGAGCCGGGCTCGTCGATCATGCCGGGCAAGGTGAACCCGACCCAGTGCGAGGCGCTCACCCAGGTCTGCGCCCATGTCATGGGCAACGATGCCGCCATCGGCTTTGCCGGCAGCCAGGGGCATTTCGAGCTCAACGTCTACAAGCCGATGATGATCTACAACCTGCTGCAATCGATGCAGTTGATCGGCGATGCGGCGAACGCCTTCACCGACAACTGCGTCGTGGGAATCGTCGCCAATAAGGATCGGATCACCAAGCTTCTTAATGAGAGCCTGATGCTGGTGACCGCGCTCGCGCCCGAGATCGGCTATGACAACGCGGCGACGGTGGCCAAGACGGCGCATAAGAACGGCACGACGCTTCGCGAGGAAGTCGTGAAACTCGGCTTCTGCGACGAGGCGACCTTCGACCGCGTTGTGCGGCCCGAACTGATGATCAAACCGCGCTGATACGCTGCCGGGCTGGGCATTTCAGAAATCCTGCTTATCAAGAGCCCAGCCCTTTCGATTGGACGATACCCGCCCTCCATGGTGCTTTCTGCCCGGGCGGCGCCCTAACGCCGTCCCCAAGGCCTTCACGCCAAGCTTTGTCTCGGTAACGGGTGAGGGCAAGTGCCCCCCTGTCACATGCAAGCAGAAGGACGCGCCTCAGAAACACAATCGGAGGAATGGAAAATGGCGAAAGTCGTCTGTGTTCTTTACGAAGACCCCGAAGACAGTTTCCCGACCTCATATGCGCGCGACACGACCCCCGAGATCACCGGTATCCCGACGGGCAGACAGCACCGACACCCAAGGGCATCGACTTCACCCCCGGCGAGTTGCTGGGCAGCAAATCGGGCGAGCTTGGCCTCAGAAAATACCTCGAGGCGAACGGCCACGAATTCGTCGTGAGCACCAGCAAGGACGGCCTCAACTCGGTACTGGAGCAGGAGCTTGCCGACGCCGAGGTGGTGATCTCGCAGCCCTTCTGGCCGGCCTATCTGACCGCCGAGCGCATCGCCAAGGCGCCGAAGCTGAAGCTGGCGCTGACCGCCGGCATCGGCTCGGACCATGTGGACCTGAGCGCCGCGATGGAGCGGGGCGTGACGGCGGCCGAAGTCGCCCTCTGCAACTCGATCAGCGTGGCCGAGCATATGGTGATGCAGATCCTGAGCCTCGTCCACAACTACATCCCCTCATACCAGTGGGTGACCAAGGGTGGCTGGAACATCGCCGACTGCGTGGCCCGGTCCTGCGATCTGGAGGGCATGCATGTCGGCACGGTCGCAGCGGGGCGCATCGGTCTGGCGGTGCTGCGCCGGCTGCATCCGTTCGACGTGAAGCTGCATTATTTCGACCGCCACCGCCTGCCGGCCGAGGTCGAGAAAGAGCTCAACCTACACTGGCACGAGACGGTCGAGGACATGGTGCCCCACTGCGACGTAGTCACGATGAACTGCCCGCTACATCCGGAGACCGAGCATCTGTTCAACGCCGAAATGATCGCGAAGATGAAGCGCGGCGCCTATATCGTGAACACTGCGCGCGGCAAGATCTGCGACCGTCAGGCCATCGTCGATGCGCTCGAGAGCGGGCATCTCGCGGGCTATGCCGGCGATGTCTGGCTCCCCCAGCCGCCCGAGCGTGACCATCCGTGGCGGACCATGCCGAACCACGGCATGACGCCGCATATCTCGGGCACCTCGCTCTCGGCACAGGCGCGCTACGCCGCAGGCTGCCGCGAGATCCTGGAATGCTTCTTCGAGGGCCGGCCGATCCGCGACGAGTACCTGATCGTCGACGGAGGCAAGTTGGCCGGTACCGGGGCCAAATCCTACTCGGAAGGCAACGCCACCGGCGGCAGCGAGGACGCGGCGAAGTTGTCGGAGAACGCCTGACGCAACCCGGGCCAGGCCCACCGGTCGCGCCTGGTCTAACCCGGTCGTATGCGCGCTCAACCGCAGCCGCGTTCCAGCGCCGGTATGAAGGGCCTCGGCTTCTTGCCGAGGAACAGATACGCCCAGAGCGCATGGCTATCCCGCAGGTCGAGGGCGGCCGGGCGCCATTCGTTCACCTTGCCGCTCTCGATCAGTCCGCGCGCATAGTCCCAGTCCTCGAACTGCCAGGCGCAGCGCAGGGCCTCGACCGCACTGGCCGAGTTCGGGTTGCGCTCGTAGCGATCCTCGAAGCCGCGCTTCATCAGCTCCCAGTCGCAGCACATATCCCGCGCGATATCCTCGGCATCGGCGACGCTGATATAGATCTCGGGATAGAGCGACATGCCTCGCTTGGCCGATGTGCGCCGCGCCGCCTCGCGCGCGAAATCGTCGAAGATCGCGTAGTCGCCGTACCAGCGCGGTAGCAGCGAGTAGGCGCGCGCGAACAGCAGCGCCAGATCCTCGGGCGCGGCCTGCCATGCCGGCTCGAACAGCGCTGCCAGACCGTCGCCGTCGGTCCGGCAATCCGCGATCGCGCCGACGAAGCGGAAGCGGTGCCAAAGCACGCCACGCTCCTCGGCCGGGACCTGCAGCAGCAGGCCATGGGCGTGGTCGAAGCAGCGCTCCATCTCCTCCCAGCCCTCGGCCGTGACCTGATGCGCCCAGCCGCCGCCGCGCCACTCCTGACCGACGATCTGGAAGGTCCGCGCCTCCAGCGTCAGCAGCAGCGGATCGTCGCCGCGCTTGCGCCGGTATGCAGTCAGCGCCGCGATCGCCCGCTCTCCCGCGCGCGGATCCATATCGCCGTATTCATCATGCGCCCCCCGGAACAGGGCAGCGTTGAACCCGCGCAGCGTGTAGTCATAGGCGTGCCAGGTGGACCAGAGCTGCCGATTGCTCGCCAGCTGATCCTTCAGCCGCGCGACCAATCGGTCGCGGCGGCCCTCGATCCAGTCGCGCGCAGCTTCCGCCTCAACCTCGTCGGCGTCGCGCGCCTCAGGGACGCCATCGCGAACAGGGAGCAGGCATGTCTGTCTGCCTGCCGAGATCGCGGCCTCATAGGGATCGATCAGATCGACAAACTTATCGAGCAACTGAAATAGCATGGCATCATCCCCCTCGATAAATGAGGTGCGGGACAATTACGGCTGATCTTCGGCACCCTCATGAGCGGTCCTCATGGGCGGATGCTGATAAAGGCCCGATGGCGTCAGATCTGACGAGGTCTGAGAGGGCGACGTCAGCGGCACTGCCTTGACCCGGGCTCGTTCAGGCTCGGCTCCGCCAGGCACGGTCGCTTCGGTGATGCCCGACCCGCTCGGTTCCTGCCGGTCGCCACACTCGGTGACCGGCCAGCATCGTTCGAAAGTCGATGGTTGGTCGGGCCCTTACGTCGACAGTCGTCGATACGAAATGGTTTTGGAAACAGTTTCCAATTTTTTGCTTGCCTGTTCCGCGGATTCCCGCAGCAATGGTCGCGTATGGAACGCGGAGGCCTCCGATGGGCGATATCATTAACCTGCGCCAGCGGCGCAAAGCCCTGAAGCGGCAAGCCGAGCGTGTGGTGGCCGACCGCAACGCGATCGCGCATGGCCTGCCAAAGCGCGTTACAAACCTTGCCGAGGCCCGTCGGCGCAAGGCCGATGCAGCCCTTGACGCTCGGCGGTTGGACACGCCGTCGCGCCGCGACAGCGAGTGAGCAGCGGGACTTTCCCGCCGCTCGTTGATCTTTCGAACGATACCCCCGCCCTCACCATCGCTGCCCGCGACCGGCCGCAGAAACGCTCTTTGACGCTCGCCGGGCACCGCACATCGGTGACGCTAGAGACCGCGTTCTGGGACCGTCTGCGCCTGCTGGCGCGGGTGCGGGGTCTCTCGGTGAATGCCTTGGCGGCACGGATCGACGCGGCGCGCGATCCGGGCGTACCGCTCGCGGGCGCGATCCGGGTCTATGTGCTTGAAAGCCTGGCGCCTGACACCGGTGACTAGCCGAGTGTCGCGAGGACCGGGAAGGTGTCGAGCATCCAGTAGGCCAAGCGCTCAAACTCCCCGGTGCCGATCATGATGCCGACGGTGACGAGAAGTACGCCCATTGCCTTTTCGACCTTCGGAAGATGGCGCTTGAAGCTTTGCGCCCAGCGCAGGAACGGCCCGATGAACGCCGCGGCGATCAGGAAAGGCATGCCAAGGCCGAGCGCATAGACGGCAAGCAGCGCCGTTCCCGCTCCGAGCGTCGACTGGTTGGCCGCAAGCGTCAGGATCCCCGCTAGAACCGGCCCGATGCAGGGGGTCCAGCCAAAGGCGAAGGCCATGCCGATCAGGTAGGACGTGCCAAAGCCCCCGGCCTTGGCCGGCCCCTCGAAGCGCGCCTCGCGCCCGATGAAGGGCAGCCGGATCAGGCCGAGGAAATGCACGCCAAGCACGGCGATCACGACGCCCGAACCGATGGCCATCCAGTCCTTGTGGCGAAGCAGCGCCTGACCGAGAGCCGAGGCCCCCATGCCGAGGATGACAAACACCGTACCGAGGCCAAGCACGAAGAAACAAGCCGAGACGAAGACCCGGCGGCGAAGCTCACGCTCGCGGGTAAGGTCACGGCTTTCGCTCGGCGTGATCTGATCGAGGGTCGTGCCGCCCAGATAGGCGAGATAGGGCGGCGCCAGCGGCAGCACGCAGGGGCTCAGAAAGCTGATCAGGCCACCGAAGAAGGCGGCGAGGATACCGATTTCCATGTGAGCGACCTCCGCGATGCGCCTTTCCTACCTAAGGTGATGGCATGGGAGGCGTGAAGGGCAGTTATGCGGCGGGATGGCAGGATGCCACGCACGTTCCCGTCAGATGGTGACATTACGGCGACCTCCCGACGCAGATAGGCAACGGTTTGAGCCCAGCACACTTACGGTGCAGCTTCCCGCGCATCTCCCAGGACATCGGTCCAAAGCGCCCGGCCCCTTAGCCCGGCCCCCTAGCCCGGCCCCGTGGCCCAATCCTCTGGCCCGGCCCCGTAGTCCAGCCCCGTAGTCCAGCCCAGTGTATCTCGGCGCCCGCGCCTTAATCGGTACCGGTCAGGCCCGAGAGCCAGGCGACGAGATCCTCGGCCTCGGCGGCGGTAAGGCGCGGCCCGCCAAACAGCGGGTCGTCGGGGGCTCCTCGCTGGCCACCGGCATAGATGCTTTGCTTGCCGGGCGCGGTTGTCAGGAACGCGGGCGCCACCAGCCAGAGACGGATCTCTGGGGCAGTGAGGCGGATGCCGACCGCATCGAGCGCAGGGACACCCGGCCTTGGGCCGGCCGAGCGCGCCACGATCGCCGCACCTGTCAGGCCGGGCGCGTCGGGCACCCCATGGCAGGAGATGCAGCCCGACCGTGCAGCATCTTCGTAGAGCCGCAACCCGCGCGCGGCGATGCCCGTCCGCCCGGTCAAGCTATCGTCGATACGGCGCCCGTCGGAGATGGTGAAGGCGACGATCGGCGCGGGCGGCGCAGGGCCGGGGTCTGCGCCTTGCGCGGCAACCGACAGCATGATCGCGCTGGAGAAGACGGCAGCCGACGTCATCCACCGACCAAAGCACATCATCCGCCGCACCCACATCGCATCCTCGTCTGTCACGCCACTCGGCTACCCGGGGTTATCCCTGCGCCAATCCCACTGAGAAACTAGGGCGCGAGAGGCCTGGAACCGCAGTCCTTAACGCGCCGCGCACCTGCGGCTCTTGAGGCCAAGGCTCAGCTCCAAGCGGGTGGCGCTTGCCCTGACCAACGCCTGATGGCTACCTGAGCGCTATGAGTGACGATCAAGACATCCCTATCGAGCGCAGCATGGCGCCGGACGAGGCTGTGCTGGATGCGCGCGGCCTGCTTTGTCCGTTGCCGGTGCTGAAGACCCGAAAGCGTCTGCTGGCGCTGCCGGTCGGCGGCGTGCTCGAGGTCACCGCGACAGACCCCGCCGCACGCGTCGATGTTCCCCATTTCTGCGCCGAACAGGGCCACGAGCTTTTGTCGATGGACGAGACCGAGGGCCCAGACGGCGCACCGGAGCTCATCTTCCGCCTACGCCGGGGAGCCTAGCCGGGGAGCTTAACGGCATCGCGGCTGGTCGCCGCGATACATTCTGCGGGGGCACTCAGAGGCGCTGGCCCGCGACCCAACCGAGCCTGCGGAGGCGCGGGCGGATGCATGCAGAAAGACGGCAGGACGAGTTCGGCGTTGCGATGATGGCCCAGTGCCCGTCGCGGCGTTGCCATCGCGCCGATGAAGAGGGCTCGCGTCCGACCGGAAATCAGCCCGAGGCGAGCCCTGCACAGGGATCGGCGCGGCCTTCGACCGGGGCGGAGAACCAGACATAGTCGTAAGGCAGCGCCTCGGCATAATCGTCCGGCCGCGGAGCGCCCTCGGCAGTCTCGACCTGGCCCAGTACGCGGACCTCGAGCGCCGGTGCGAGACGGGCGAGATAGGTCGGTACCCCGATATCCGTGCGCGCGTAGCGATTGGCTGTCATCAGGACAGCGCGCACCGGCGTGCGGGGTGCGCGTTCGGGACGCTCGACCGCGTTCATGCCCGATCCGGTGCCCCGCGCGACGATGCCCCGCGCCCGGGCGCGCAGCAGCGCATCGGCAAACCGGGCATTGCGGAGCCGCTCAGCCTCGATCAGCCCGCGGCGCTGCTCCGCCGGGATGGGGCCGCAGCGGGTAGCGCTCGCACTCCGCTCCAGTGCCTGCAGCGCGTCCTCCGGCAAAGCCGCGCTCAGCCCGACCGCGTCGGCGCGCGGGCCATAGACCGGGGCCGCGCCCTGCCGCTCGGCCCCCACGATGGCGGCGCGCGACTGCCGGCCACCGGTGATCACCGCATTGGCCGATGCCTCGAACACCGGGACATACAGCGCCCAATCCGGCCATCCGAGGCGCGACCATCCGATGGCGGGCCCGATCTCGGCCGCAGCGCCACCCCCGTCACGAAACGCCGCGATGCCGCGCTCCGACGCCTCCGGCACTGTCTGGAAGGCGACGCCGACCGGGTCGAGGCCTGCGATCAGCCAGGAATGACGCGCGTGATGAAGCGCATTGTCCTGCACCGCACCGAGCACCACCAGATCGGCGCGACCAAGGCGGTCACGCAGCATCTCCGGTGAGATCGAGCGTTGCCCGGCGACGTCCCAGATCGTACCGGCAGGCGGCGGGGCACCGCGTCGCTCGGGCGGGGCTGGGCGATCGGCGACGGCGGCGGCGGGGATCGCCTTGACCATCGCCTCTTCTTCCACGCCCACGACAAAGGGCACACGCTCGCTGGCGCAGGCAGACAGAAGGCAGGCCGTCGCGAGCCCTGCGAGCTTGAAGATAGCCGACGCCATCGTGATCGTCCCCCACTGCCCCGCGGCGCGTCTCGAATTGCCTTAAGCCTAGCCACCGCCCGGCCCCGTGCAAGCGGCGCATCGTCCCCCTTCCCTCACAGCTGCGCCAGCACCGCAACGAGAGGGACCGCAAAGAAGTACGGCTCCGCGACTTACCCCCTCCTCTTGTCCCCTCCACTTGCCCCTGCCGCGGCGGATGGACATATCGGGCTTTGGGTGGAATGCCGTGCCCCGAGACGCTAGCGTCAACCTGGTAGCGGCGACAGGCGGGAGGATCGGATGACGAAGCCATGGGTCGGCTGGCTGGGTTTTGCCGTGCTCGCCGTGGTGGTGCTCGTCTCCTCTTGCCAGGCGATGGGGGCCACCATCCCGCCGTCTGATACTTTCGAAGGCCCCAAGCCCATGGGCGTGAACCCGTGAGTGCTCGGCGTTTCGGAGGCGCGCATTCGCCGGACCCTGCAACCCGTGCCGCGTCGAGCCTGCCGCGCCGGCGCTCGCCTTCGGTGCGGCGCGAGGCGCTCCGCCTCGATGTGCGCGCGCGGCTCATGTATGTCCTCCCGCTGCCTCTCCTGTTCGCGACGTTCTGGGACATCCTCTCGGGGGATCTCGCGGGAACGGCACGCGCCGTTCTTGCGCTGGCGCTGCTGATGGGCGGGGCCTTCATGCTGAACGAGGGGCAGAAGGCGCACCGGGCCTACGCTGCCCGCGCCGTAGCCCGCCGGCCGGCGATCCCGCGCAAGATCATCGCCGCCGTGCTGACCGGGCTCGGCGTCGGTGTGGCACAGATCGCGGGCGCCACGCCCGACCCCTTCGTGGCGGCGGGCTTTGGCGCGGTCGCGCTGGTCGCCCATCTCGCGGCATTTGGCATCGATCCGCTCACCAATAAGGGCATCGATCTGACCGATGCGGTGATCGACCGCGTCGCCCATGCGCTGGACGAGGGCGAGCGGCTGCTGCGCGAGATCCATGACGACGCTAGGAAGATCGGTGACGGTCAGATCACCGAGCAGCTTGCCTCGCTCGGTGACGAAGTCCGCGCCATGCTGCGCCGGGTTGAGGCCGATCCCCGCGATCTGGATCGCGCGCGGCGCTATCTCTCGGTGCATCTTGTTGGCGCCCACGAGGCGACGCGCAAATATGCCGAGACGCTGGCAAGCGACGAAACCGCGGCCGAAGACCCGCGATTGCGCGCCGATTACGTCAGCCTGATCACCGAGCTTGAGCAGAGTTTCCAGCGCGGCCGGGCCTCGATGCTCGGCGAGGATCGTACCGATCTTGAGATCGAGATCGAGGTCCTGCGCGACCGTATGGGACGCGAGCGCGCCGTGCGCTAGGCTCGCCAAATGGTTCCCACCCGACGGCTCACGCCAAACGGCTCACACCAAGACACCACGCACCAGACAGCCCCCTCTCAACCGAACGCCCGACCTCAGACGGCAGATGCAGCGGAGACGCCGATGTCCGACAGCACGAAGACCGAGACGCCCACCGCCGAGATCATCCCGCCCGAGATGGCCATCGAGATCGAGGAAGCGACCAAGCCGGTGCGCGAGATCCGCACCGAGGTCGTGCCCATCGACATGGCGGATGCCGAGGAGCGGGCCGAGATCGAGAAACGCCTGACCGAGCTCGACATCACCGACACCACCTCGATCGTAAAGTTTGGCTCGGCCGCGCAGACCAAGCTGACCGAGATCTCGGACTCGATGCTCGAGGGCGTGCGCACCAAAGACACCGGCCCCGCCGGCGACAGCCTGCGCGACATGGTTACAACGATCCGCGGCTTCGATACCTCCGAACTTGACCCCAATGCCAAGCAAAGCTGGTGGGACCGTCTACTCGGCCGCGTCACGCCCGTGGCGCAGTTCGTCGCCGAGTACGAGGATGTGCGCGGACAGATCGACAAGATCACCGACAACCTGCTGCGCCATGAGACGGTGCTGCTGAAGGACGTGAAGTTCCTCGACCGTCTCTACGACGAGACGCTCGGGTTCTATGACGAGCTCGGTCTCTACATCTCCGCCGGTGAGGCCAAGCTTGACCGGCTCGACGTCTTCGACATTCCCGAGGCCGAGAAGGCCGCGCAGAATGCCGAGGAGGGCGAGGGCGCCATGGCCGCGCAGGGCCTGCGCGATCTGCGCTCGGCGCGCGACGAGCTGGAGCGGCGGGTGCACGACATGAAGCTGACGCGCCAGGTCACGATGCAGTCGCTGCCCTCGATCCGGCTTGTGCAGGAGAACGACAAGGCCCTGATCAACAAGATAAACTCCACCATCGTGAACACGATCCCGCTGTGGCGCCAGCAGCTGGCGCAGTCGGTAACCATCGCGCGCATGGGCGATGCCGCCAAGGCGACACGCGAGGCGACGGACCTGACCAACGAGTTGTTGGAGAAGAACGCCCAGAACCTGCGCACCGCCAATGCAGAGGTACGCAAGGAGATCGAGCGCGGCGTGTTCGACATCGATGTGGTGAAGCGCGCCAACGCGACGCTGATCGACACCATCGAGGACAGCCTGAAGATCGCCGATGAGGGCAAGGCCAAGCGCGCCGCCGCCGAGGCCGAGATCCAGCAGATGGAGGCCGATCTGAAAGCGGCCCTCGCCGCTGCTTCGGCCCGTCAGCTGAACCCGGGCGGCGACGATGGCACCGGCGACAACGCCGGGCAGGTACCTCAAGGCTGAGAGAACGAGCGGGCGTCCAGTCTCTGGCGCCCGCTGGTCCTTTGCCGCTGCCGCACCACCGAAGGCGCCACGCCCAGTTGCCGATCCGGCTGCAGCCTCGCCGCAAGCCACGGGCAGCGCCCGACGGCCTTGGACGCAGGCCGGCAGCCGCTTCTGACGCGCACCTTCTGAAACTGCCTAAGGCTTTTCGCTAGGCTAGGCAGGGATGCGCGCCACCAGAGATCGGGCAAAGTGCGCTCACAACTCGACCAGCAGAGACCCCGCAAATCGCACCGTGGCGACCAGCCGCGGTTCCGCTAAGCTTAAGCCAGGGCCGCGACACCCGGCGCTTGGAAGGTTGCAGTTCTGAACTAGGCAGGCGGCGCGGCGCGCGGCATTTTATGGAAGCTGTTTTCAAATTGTGAGGTCGCACCATGATGGGTCCAGCCGAAGCCATCGGCCACTGTCTCTCGCGCTACACCGGTTTTGCGGGCCGGGCGGGCCAGGCCGAGTTCTGGTGGTTCGCCGGTTTCGTCCTTCTGTTCGCCGTGCTGTTCAGCCAACTTGAGACCATGCTCGGGTTCGAGGCGCTGTTCGGCATGCCCGCCGCCGCGCAGCCGCAACCCGGCTTCGAACCGCTCTTTGTCTGGGAGGCGCCGGGCCCCGTCGTCACCGTCTGGATGGCGGCGATGGCGCTGCCCTTCCTCGCGGTCGGCGCGCGCCGCCTGCAGGACCGTGGGATGGAGCGGACCTGGCTCGTGCTCTGGGTTGTGCCCATCGCGGGGTGGCTGGTGCTCGCCGCGATCCTCAGCCTCGGCGGTGACGAGGTGGAGAACGAATACGGCATGCCGCCAGAGGGCACCGTTCCCGGCGAGTGAGCGCGCACGGCGCGAGACCGCAGACGGCGTGGCGAAGGAAGCCGCTGCAAGGCGGCGCGCACCGATCCTAGAGGACGCCCGCACCAGCTACAGGCCGAGCCCCACGGGCTCCACGAGGTCGGGAGTGTCGTTTCTCACCTGCCCGACTGCGGTGTCGACCTCATAGAGCTGGGTTAGTACGTCGGGGATCGGCGCCATCATCCGCTGATCCTCTGGCGACGGGCCGGCCAGCCACCCATCGAAATCCGCCTCGTCGAGCACGACGGGGCTGCGGGGGTGCAGATGGCGTGTGGATGGGCCCGCCGCCGTCGTCAGGATGGTGGCGGTCAGCATCTCGGTCTCGTCCAACACCGCCCGCGACCAGACACCCGCGAAACAGAGGCCCGGCCGGTTGGTGCGGCGGGTGATGAACCACGGCGTCTTGGCCCCCGCCTTGCCGGTCCATTCGAAGTACCCGGCGGCCGGGATCAGACAGCGCCCACTGGCGCCCGTCACCGCGCGCGCCGAGCCGCGCCAGGCATCGCGAAACATCGGCTTACCCGCCGCCTCTTCAGAACGGGCGTTGAAGGTGGTGGCCTTGAAGAGCGCCATGGGCTTGCGCCACCAGGTCGGGACCAGACCCCAGCGCGCCCGTGCCACCCGCCGTGGCCCCGCCCCTGCTTCGCCTTCCGCCCGCCCCTGCGGCAGGATTATGGCGATCGACTGGGTCGGTGCGATGTTCCAACTTGGGGCAGGCCAGGCACCCGCCGGCATCGCCGCCAGCACCTGCCCTGCCCCCGAATGCTCGCCCGCCACCCGAAGAGGTGCCGCCTCGGCGCTCGCGCCACCACCCGCGCGGTCGATATGATCAGGAGCCGGGCCCTGCTCCACCCAGTCCGGCGCTGCCGCGTCACGTTCGATTCGCAGCCAGTCCGCGGTATCGGCATCTCCGGCGATCAGGGCGCTCGCAAATCGACCGCACATGGCACTCTTCCCGTATCGGTTGTGTCAGATCGGTTCTGTTCACGCATGGTTGAACGCGGCTGTTCCCTGCGGCGCCATCCCCTGTCTAGACTGAAGCCATCCAAGGCGTCGCCCCCCACGGCCACCGGAGTGAGAGCATGATCCGCGCTGAGCGCAAAGAGCCCAGCAAGGCGCCGTCGCGATGGCCGGCGACGACGGCAGCGGCCAAGCGCGCCAGATCCGGGACTGGGAGCAGGACGCAAACACGGGCGCGAAGCCGAGCACGACCCTTGGCGCGAACCCTCGGACTGCGGACCGTGGCGCTGGCCGCAGTCGCCATGCTCACGGCCTGCGCCACCCCGCGCGAGCGCATCGACTGGGTCGCCTATGAGGCATCGCTCCGCTCGATCGGCGATCTGCGCACCGAAACCGCGCCTGTCGACGCACCTTTTTCCAACGACGACTTGGTGCGCAATTTCGCGCGGATCGCACTCCGCCACGAGGCGGATATCCGCCAGGCGGGCTCGGACAGCAATGCGCGCCCCAACCCGCTGCAACGCTGGGAGGGCCCGATCCGCTACAGCCTGCTCGGCGAAGGGGCCACCGCCGAGGATCTGGACGAGATCGACACGCTGATGGCGCGCGTCGGCGCGCTCACCGGGCTCGAGGTCTCTCCCACGAGCATCGGCTCAAATCTGATCGTGTTGATCACCAAGCCCGGCGAACGGCGGGGCATCCAGGCGGTGCTGTCAGAGCATCACCCCGCCCTCGGCCAGAGCTTCGCGCTCTGGCGTGACAACCCGGAGATCGTCTGCGCCGCCACCAATCTGATCGCCGAACGTAACCGCCACGAGATCATCTTCGGCGTGATCATGATCGGGGACGAGGTGCGCGGGCTGTTGCGCCAATCCTGTTTGCACGAAGAGATCATCCAGGCGCTCGGCCTCGGCAATGATCATCCCGCCGTCAGGCCCTCGATCTTCAACGACGATGAGGAGTTCGCGCTTCTCACGCTGCATGACGAATGGCTTGTCCGCCTGCTTTACGACCGCCGCCTGCGGCTTGGCATGACCGAGCGCGAGGCGGTGCCTGTGTTGCGTCGTATCCTGCCCGGTCTGCGCCCCGACACCGTTGTCGGCGACCCCGATCGGGATCTGCCCCCGCCCCATCCGGGGCCTGTTGTCCGGAGTACTTCATGAGTGCGTTGCTTGCCCCGTTGGTGTCCCCCCTTCTCGCCGGCTGGATGGCCGCGGCGTCCTGTACCGGCTGTACCGCCTATCTCGCGGGCGATGCCTGGCAAGGCTACGAGACGACGGCACTCTCGCTCGGCAAGATGCGGCTGGAACGCGCGCCCGAGGGGCTGCCCGTCTCGCGCCGGGGGCTTGCCGAGAACTTTCGGCGCATCGCCTTCGGCATCGAACACGACGTGCTCGACCCCGCCGATCCGGCCGTCTCGGATGGCGGTACGCTCCGGCGCTGGCAGCGCCCGGTCCGGGTCAATGTCACCTCTCTCGGTGATGACGCGGATGTCCATCGCGACATGGTCTCCGAGGTGGCGAACCGGATCGCCGTGGCCACGCGCCACCCGATACAGGCCGCCACCGCGCAGCATCCGGCCAATCTCGCCGTCCTGTTCCTGCGGCCCGAGGACTATGGCCCGGCCGGCGATGCACTGCGCAAACGTGCAGGCGGTGGCTGGCTCGCGCGTCAGGTAGAGGCCTTCGGTCGCGCCCAGCACACCCCGTGTGTGGGCATTTTTCTACATGCGGAAACGCAGGAAGCAGGCCGGCCGGACGAGATCATCTTTGCGCTGGCCCTGATCCGTGCCGGGCTGCCACCGCGGCTTGGCCGGGCCTGCATCGAGGAAGAGATGGCCCAGGCCATGGGCCTGCCGAACGATGACCCCTATGTGCGGCCCTCGGTCTTCAACGACGATCAGGAGTTTGCGCTGCTGACCGGCCATGACGAAGCACTGCTGCGCATCCTCTACGACGCGCGGCTGTCGCCCGGGATGTCCGAGAGCGAGGCCATGGAGATCGTGCCCGAGATTATCGGTGAGATGGATATCCGCGTCATAAGCGGCCGCGCGCGCATTAACCGAACCCCTTAGCCTCGTCGCAATACTGATCACGACAGTGTCCCCAAACGGCAAAGCAGGCCGTGTAGGTGGGAGGCGCTTATCGTGCCGCGACGGGAACGCGATAACGCTGCGATCAATAGCGCCGCCGATGGCGACGTGGCGCGCCCGGAACCACCGGGTGCAAATCAAAGCGCAGAGTTTCAGGCGGCTCAGACCGCCGAGCCGGGCGCAGGGATCGCGCCCGGCGCCGTCTTCCCCGACGGCCGGGGCATGCTGGATGCGATGATCCACTCGCTCGACCTGCTCTATGCCGATCTGCCCGACGCGGTGCTGATCGCCGATCAAGAGCGGCGGATCGTCTGGTTGAACGATGCCGTCGAGGGGATGTTCGGCTACACCCGTGGGGAATTGATCGGGCAAAAGACGGCCGTGCTCTATGCCGATCAGGCCGATTTCGCAGAGACGGGGCGCGAGAGATACAACGCCCGACCCACAGCGGCCCGAAGCCATTACCAAGTGCGCTACCGTCGCTGTTCTGGCGAGATCTTTGAGAGCGAGACCACCGGTGGCCCGCTGAAGACCCCCGACGGCTCGGTGGCAGGCTTCATCGGTATCATCCGCGATGTGTCGGCCGAGCGCGCCTTCGACGACGCGCTCTCGCAATTGTACAGACTGGCCTGGGAACAGTCGCTCAGCACCGACGAGAAGATGACCGCGCTGCTCAAGCTTGGCTGCAACTATCTCGGCACCGCAAACGGCGCCATGGTCCGCCTTGAGGGCACAAAGGCCGTGATCCGTCATGTGCGCGACCGCCGAGACAGGCTGCAGCCCGGCGACGCCCTGCCCCTCGATGACAGCCTCGCCGGCATGGTGATCCGCGGCGACAGGCCCGTGCTCTGCTCCAGCGAAACCCGCGACTGCGGCGCGGTCGACGCGCGCCCGGCCTGCCAGACCCTGGCGCTGACCGAAGGACCCGTGACCGCGTGGATCGGAGCGCCGCTGATCGTCGAGCAGCAGCTTTATGGCTGCGTCTATTTCTGGACCGCGGCACCGCGGCGCCCGTTTGCCCGGGCCGAGCGCGAGCTCGCGACATTCATGTCGTCCTGGGTCGGGCACAAACTGTCGCGCCAGGATGCGATGGACCGACTAGAGACCGCGCGCGCCACCGCAGAAAAAGCGAGCCGGGCCAAGTCGTATTTCCTCGCAGCCCTCAGCCATGACCTGCGCACGCCGTTCACCGCGCTGATCGGCATGCTGGAACTCATGCGTGTCGAGGAGGACGGGGCCGAGCGTAAAACGCTGCTGGGCCATGCCCATCGCGCCGCCACGACGCTCAGCACGCTGATCGACGATATGCTGGATCTCGTGCAGGCCGATGACGGGGGCATGGAGCTGTCGAGCCATCCCATTGCGCTGCAGGCGCTGGTCGAAGAGGTCATGGCGCCCTTTGCCCCAATCGCTGCCGCGCGCGGCGTGCTGATGGAAAGCCGCATCGCGCCCGGCCTGCCGTCAAAGATCCTGAGCGACCGGCCGCGCCTGCGCCAGGCGCTGCACAAGCTCGTCTCGAACGCGACCAAGTATACCACCGAGGGCAGCGTCTTGCTGGAGATCGGCCCGGCAGAAAGACCGGGTTTCATGGCGATCACCCTCACCGACACCGGCATCGGCATCGCGGCGGACGATCAGGCGCGCATCTTCGAGCCCTTCGAGCAGGTCGGTGCAGACAGCGCGCGGCGCGAGACCGGGCTCGGCCTCGGTCTGCCGCTCTGCCGACGGATCGTGGAGGCGATGGGCGGGCACGTGGCGCTCGTCAGCACACCGGGTGAGGGCAGCCGTTTTCGCATCGAGATGCCCTGCCGCCCGGCGAAGAGTGAACGCCAGCCCGCACCGCCCGGCGCGCCCAACAAAACATCGACGCGCCCGCGGCGGATCCTGCTGGCCGAGGACAACGCCACCTCGGCACTGCTGCTGAAACGCATGCTCGGCCGCATGGGCCACGACGTGACCCATGTGGGCGATGGGGTCGAGGCAGTCGATGCAGCGGCGGCCGAGCATTTCGATGTGGGCGTCTTCGACATGCGCATGCCCAATCTCGACGGCCTGTCGGCGATGCACCGCATCCATGCGGCGTCGCCCAGTGATCGCCTGCCGGTCATCGCGCTCACCGCCGATGGCCGGGCCGAGCGGCGTAGCCGTTACGACGATCCTGGCCTTTCGGCCTTTCTCACCAAGCCGGTCGACTGGGACGCGCTGGAGGCAGCGATCCAGACCCATGCGCGGGGGACCCAGCACGCCCGCCGCGCATGAGCACGCCCTATCGAGCCTCTCCCCTTGAGATCGCGGGTCTCTCCCACCCGGCGGCAGGCGCGGCATCCTGATCGGCGGACGGCGGCACGCCGTCGCGCTTGCCTAGACCGGCGCCGCGTGATCCTTTCCGGTCATCGGCGCCAGCGCGGTCGTGAGGGAAGGAAGGCGATGATCTGGGACATCCTCAAGGGCGAGTTCATCGATGTCATCGAATGGACCGACGATACCCGCGACACGATGGTCTACCGCTTCCAGCGCCGCGGCAACGCCATCAAATACGGCGCCAAGCTGACGGTGCGCGAGGGGCAGGCTGCGGTCTTCATCCACGAAGGACAGCTGGCCGACGTGTTCCAGCCCGGGCTCTACGAGCTCGAGACCAACAACATGCCGATCCTGACCACGCTCAACTCCTGGGATCACGGCTTCCAGTCGCCCTTCAAGTCCGAGATCTACTTCGTCGCCACACGCCGCTTCCAGGATCTGAAATGGGGCACGCGCAACCCCATCATGATGCGCGATCCCGAGTTCGGGCCGGTGCGGTTGCGCGCCTTCGGCACCTATTCGATCCGGGTCAACGATCCGGGCGTGTTCTTGCAGGAGATCGTCGGCACCGACGGCGAGGTGACGACCGACGAGGTGCAGTTCCAGATCCGCAACGTGATCGTCAGCCGCTTCTCCAACGCGCTCGGCGGTTCGGGCATCCCGGTGCTGGATCTGGCCGGCAATACCGATGAGATGGCCAAGTATCTGCAGGCCCGCATCGCACCCGAGATCGGGGCCTATGGTCTCGAGATGCCCGCGCTGTTCGTCGAGAACGTCTCGCTGCCCGAGGCGGTGGAGCAAGCGCTCGACAAGCGCACCTCCATGGGCGTGATCGGCGATCTGCAGGCCTATGGTCAGTACCAAGCGGCCGAGGCGATGCGGGCAGCTGCCGACAATCCGGGCCAGGGCGGCGCCATGGGCGCTGGGCTTGGGGCCGGCATGGGGTTCGGCATGGCCAATGCGATGACCGGCATGTTCGCCCAGCAGGGGGCGCAACCCGGGCCTTGGGGTCAGCCCCAGCAGGCGGCCCCGCAGCACCCGCAGCCGCCGGCCGCGATGGCCCCGCCACCGCCGCCGCCACCGCCTCAGGAGACCGTCTGGCACATCGCCGAGAACGGGCAGACCTCGGGCCCCTTCAGCCGTGCCGATCTCGGCCGGATGCGTACCGAGGGCCGCTTCTCGCGCGAGACGCTGGTCTGGGCGCCGACGCTGTCCGGCTGGACCAAGGCCGGCGAGGTAACCCCCCTCGCCCAGCTCTTCACCATCGCCCCTCCGCCACCGCCCCCACCGGTTCCACCGGTCTGAGGCGCAGCCCGGCTGAGACGCTCCGCCTGCCTCAAAGGCCGCCGGTCTGAGGCCATAGCACTTCGACCTCCTACAGTGCCCTGGGAAGTTGCTGCCGGCATTCGACCAGCCGGCGCCAACAACCCGTCATTTTTCAACCTCTGCGTGCTCGACGTCGATGCAGCGCATGGCAGCCATACTGCTGAGAATTACTGCACTCGATTGGATCGCCCGCCTATGGCACATTATTGTTTCACGCTGATCGTTTCCCTACTGCTGCTCAGCTCTGGGCCAGCTCTGGCCGTCACCCTCGACCCAGTCGTACGTCTGCTGTCCAGCGACGGGAGCGACCCGTTTTTCGGGCTCGACAGCGCTATCGACGGCACGACAGCGATCATCGGCGGCGACAGCGAAGGCGCAGTGTTGGTGGATTTGAGCAGTACGATACCCGTTACCTCGACACTCCCCACACCTCCGAACCCCGACGGCGGTGCCTTTGGCGCAAGCGTGGCCATCGACGGGCAGCGCGCACTCGTCTCCACGGTCGGCTCCTTCGACCCGGTCACTTTCGAGCGGAACTCCATCGGCTTCGTGACGCTTTTCGACCTCTCGACGCCCTCGCCCACCGCCGTGGCCACGCTCATGGCCAGCGACGGTGAGATTGGCGATCAGTTCGGCCGGTCCCTCGCGCTTGACGGCGATACTGCGCTGATCGGGGCGGACGGTGCGGGGCCAGGCAACGGCGGCGCCGCCTATGTGTTCGATCTGAGTGGTACGACACCGACCAAGACCGCCATTCTCACCCCGCCCGCAAACGGGAGCGCTGGCGATTTCGGCGCCGATGTCGCGCTCGACGGGCAACTCGCGGTCGTGGGCGCCGACGAGATCCGAAGCCCCGACGGCAATAGTCAGGCTGCTCTCTTCGATCTCTCCACCGCACCGCCGACGCGGTTTCCGCCTCTTGGCCCGGACACGGTCTCATCCAATTCGCCGGTCGCGACCGAGGCGGGCATCGCTGTGTTCGGATCGGCCAACGACTCGAGCGGAGCCTTCACCGTCATCGACACGACCGTCGATCCCGGGGATCCGGGCTTCGATCGCCGTATCGCGCCCATGATCCCGGATGGCGACCAGTTCTTCGTCGAAGCGGTGGCCATCAGTGATGGCGTGATCCTTGTCGGCGGCTCTGGTTTCGGCCGTGACGCCGGCGCGGCCTTCATCTTCGATGCGATCACCGGCGCGGAGCTTGGCAGGATCGACGCACCGAATGGCGCCACCGAGGAAAACTTCGGCTACCAGGTTTCGCTCTCGGGCAACCTCGCACTGATCAGCGCGCTCGGTCGCCGCACTGCCGACGGTCCGGGCCCTGGGGTCGTCTATGTCTACGATATCTCGAACATCACCGCGCCGGTGCCGCTGCCGCCCTCGGCCCTGCTGGTGCTCGGTGCTACGGGGACCTTGATGGTGGCCCGTCGGTGGACGCTGAGGCCCGAAGCTACCCCGCCACTGATGACAGGGCGCCTCGGCTTGGGCGTCCACGCGGCCGATGTCCTGAAATGATCCAGAACTGAGGCAGCCTGTGCCGTGTGACACAGGCCGGCAATGCGCCATCACCGAGTGTCGGTCATCGACAGTCGGAGGATTGGTGATGACGGACCCGCAGCTCCTCGAAATCGCGATGCTGATCTCGTTCTCGGTCGGGTGGTACGCCTCGATCTTCCACATGCTCCGCACAGGTGAGGCCAGCGGAAAAAGCCGTCAATTCATCATGCTGGTCACCATCGGCTACGCCTTCGGCTGCGCCGCCAAGCTCGCGGTCTGGCACGATGGCGGAGCGCTTAGCTGGGTCTTCTACGTCTACTTCTGGAACGGCCTGGTCTGCCTCGCCGATCTGTTCCTCGTGATGCATTTCACGCGCCGGTCCCGCCAGCTGGCGCATCCCGCCTGAGAACGGGGCGCCCTCCGTCCCAGCATGATGCAACCCCGGGCGCGAATGAGGCCACAAAGTGTCGTGCGGCACAGCTGGCGTTCTCTCCGGTTCCTAGCTTCCCACCAGCGCCAGCACCCAGCGGAGGACCCGATGACAGAGGCGACACTGATCGACTTGATGATGCTCGTTGCGATCCTCTCCTACGCCACCATGATCCGCGCGCTTAGCCTGCACGACGGGCGCTGTGGCATGCTGAGCGCCGGAGTACTCGCCGCCTCCGCCATCGGCTGCGGCTGGGTCGCGTTCTCGGTCACCACGCCACTGGTCTGGATGCTGAGCGGCGCCGTCGGTCGCGCCTGGTGGCCGATCGGCTTCTAAGCTGGGCCAAACACGCCAGAGCGGCCGACGGACGGGCAAGCGCCGCAACATCGCGCTGCTGGAGGGGCCAAGACCGGCAGAGGGTGTCGAGCGCCAATGCAAAACGCATCGCGGCGGCCAGCCGCGATTCCGCTTGGCCGGTGCTTGCGCTACACACAAGTCGAGAGACGGACGACGAGGCCCCCCAATGAGCGAGATCCCCTGTAGCCAATGCGGTGCGCAGCTCGCCTACAATCCCGGCGCAGGCACCCTTGCCTGCCCGTATTGCGGCACGATCAACGACCTGCCCGAGGCTGACGATATCGCCGATGGTCCTTGGGGCGGCGTCACCCGGGCCGAGGTCGTGGAACAGGACTATGGCCTGGCGCTCCAGGAACTCCGCCGCGCCGATATCGGCAAGGGCGCGCCGATCGAGGTCACGCGGACCGTCAGATGCCGCTCCTGCGGGGCCGAGGTCGGCTTGGACGACCCCGCAGCCGCCGGCAGCAGCAAGGCCGAGACGACCATCGCGGATGATTGCCCCTTCTGCACCTCGCCGCTGATCATCGAGGAAGCGCGCGACCATCGCCACCCCCGTCCCATCGGCGTGCTGCCTTTTGCGCTGGATCAGCGGGGCGCGAAGGCGGCGATGAAGAAATGGATCGCCTCGCGCTGGTTCGCGCCGAACGATCTCAAGGCCTATGCCGAGGCCGGGCGGCCCATGCAGGGCGTCTATGTGCCCCACTACACCTATGACACCGCGGCCCGGTCGCGGTACGAGGGCAAACGCGGGGTCGAATACCGGGTCAAGCGCGGCAAGGATACCGTAACCCGCGTGCGCTGGTACGCGGCATCGGGGATCGTGCACCACTTCTTCGACGATGTGCTGGTGCCGGCCTCGGCCACACTGACCGAGTTTTCGAGCGAGGCGGACGTGCATGGCGCCTCCTCATGGGATCTGCAGGGCACCGAGCCCTATGCCACGCGTTTCCTCGCCGGCTTCCGGGCCGAGGCGCCGTCGCTGAGCCTCGAGGACGGCTTTGCCCGGGCGCGGGGTGTCTGCGAGGACCATATGCGCGATCTCGTCCGCCGCGACATCGGCGGTGACCGCCAGCGCATCACCCATATGCGGACCGAGTACAACCAAGTCACCTTCAAGCACCTGCTGCTGCCGGTCTGGCTCGCGGCCTATCGCTACAACAACAAACCGTTTCGCGTGGCCGTCAACGGGCGGACGGGCCAAGTGAGGGGCGAAAGACCCTTCTCCTGGATCAAGATCGGGGCGGCGGTGCTGGCTGTCGTCCTGCTCGTGGCGCTGTTCCTCTGGCTCGATGCCAGCGGCTTCTTGGGCAACTGAGCATGACGGGGATGTGTACGGCGGGGAAGTGCATGACGGGGAGATCGCGGCACAAGCTGACGCAACGGCTGGGCTGGTGGCGGCGGCAGAGGCGAGTTAACGTATACGTCAAGTATAATGGCGCCCGGCGACCGGCACGGGCTTGACCGGGAGAGCCCCCTCATGAGCGACATCACCGCATCCGTCGAACGTCTTGCCACCGAAGACAGCCCCGTCGTCGTCGATATCGTCAATCAGGTTGGCACGGTCCGGCTGAACCGGCCCACGCGGATGAACGCGCTCACCGCACCGATGCGGCGCGCGCTGATCGACAGCTTCTCAAGCCTCCCGGAGCAATGCCGCGTGATCGTCCTGACCGGCACGGGGCGGGCCTTCTGTGCGGGCCAGGACCTCGCCGATGGCGGCGAAGACAGTGGGGGCCGGGCCAAATCGGCGGCCGATATCGACCTCGCCCGCACCCTGGCCGAGGAATATGAGCCGATGATCAAGCTGATCACCGACTGCCCGGTCCCCACGATCGCCGCGGTCAACGGCACGGCGGCCGGGGCCGGGGCGAACCTGGCGCTGGCCTGCGATATCGTCGTCGCGGCCCAGTCGGCGAGCTTTATCCAGGCGTTCAGCCGGATCGGCCTGATGCCGGATGCGGGCGGCACCTTCTGGCTGCCACGCATGGTCGGCCATGCCAGGGCCATGGGTCTTTGCCTAACGGCCGAGCCGATCTCGGCCAAAACAGCGGCGGACTGGGGTCTCATCTGGCAGGCGGTGCCCGATGAGGAAATGATCGAGCGGATCGGCACGCTCGCTGCCGGTCTCGCCGACGGACCCACCGTCGCCTATCGCCTTACCAAGGAGGCGCTCAGGGCCTCGGCCGGCAACGGGCTGGAGGATCAGCTGGCCCTGGAGGCAAGGCTGCAGGGCCAGGCCGGCAAGACCCGCGATTTCGCAGAAGGCGTGTTGGCGTTCCTCGAGAAACGCCCTGCCCGTTTCGAGGGCCGCTAGAGCGATGCTCTCGGGCATGTCGGGGGCGGCACGAGGCCTTGCTGCGCACTCTGCGTTCCCGATCTTGCGATGACACGGTTTGTCGGCGAGGACACGACCCTGCCGCGCGTCCATGACCTTGAGCGCGGCGTGGCGGCGCTGGCGGCTCTCGACGGTCCGTTGGCCGAGGGAGCGGGCGCCGCGCTGATCGAAGGGGCGGCAGGGTCGTCCCCGTTCCTCGCCCGCCTGATCGCGCGCGAGGGGGCCTGGCTCAGCGACCAGGCCGACCGGACACCTGAGCGGATCCTCGATGATCTGCGGCGCTCGACCATCGAGGCTGTGGAAGGGGCCGACCGGGCCGCGGTCATGCGCGCGCTTCGCGGGCTCCGCAGCCGCTCGGCGCTGGTCATCGCGCTGGCCGATCTTGGCGGTGCCTTTCCGCTCGCCGCGACCACCGGCGCGCTGACAGCACTGGCCACGACCGCGCTCGACATCGCCATCTCGCATCTGTTGCCCAATGCCCGTCTGCCACACCGTCTGCCCGCAGACGAACAAGAAGCAGAGGGCCATGGCTATGCGGTGATCGGCATGGGAAAGCTGGGCGCGGGAGAGCTCAACTACTCCTCCGACATCGACCTGATCTGCCTCTTCAATCAAGATGCCTATCCGCCGAGCGATGAGGGCGAGGCGCGCGCCGCCTTCATCCGCATGACCCGGGCCATCGTCGACATGCTGTCGGCCCAGACGGCCGAGGGCTACGTGTTCCGCACCGATCTGCGCCTCAGGCCCAGACCCTCCAGCCTGCCGGTCTGCCTGTCGATGGCCGCAGCCGAGCGCTATTACGAGGCCGAGGGCCGCACCTGGGAGCGGGCGGCCCATGTGAAGGCCGCGGCAAGCGCTGGCGACCGGGCGGCGGGTGCTGCGTATCTCGCGCGTCTTGCCCCATTTGTCTGGCGCCACTCGCTGGATTTCTACGCGCTCGAAGAGGTCCAGGGCCTGCTGGGCCAGATCCGCGCCAAGGCCGGCGCCCATGCGACGCCAGCGCCTGACGCGGTGCCGGGGACCGATATCAAGCGCGCGCCCGGCGGCATCCGTGAGATCGAGCTTTTCGTGCAGACGCGCCAGTTGATCCTGGGCGGGCGCAATCCGGCACTGCGGTCGCCCACGACGCTGGGGGCGCTCGACGCTTTGGCCGGAGCGGGCGAGATCCCGGTGGAGGCAGCGCGGCAGCTGGCCGAGGATTACGTTGCGCACCGGATGCTGGAGCACCGCATGCAGATGGTGGAAGATGCCCAGACCCACACCATGCCGACCGCTGAGACCGCGCGCGCGCGTCTTGCAGCGCTCTGCGGCCTAGCTGACGCCAGCGCGCTTGAACGCGACGTTGCAGCACGGCTGGAGCGGGTGCACCGCCTTGCCCAAGAGACGCTCGGCCCGCCCCGGCCGGTGCGCCGACCGCGCTTAAACAGCGCCGATCAGTCGGCCCTAGCCGAGGCGGGGTTCGCCCAACCCGACGACGCGGCCCGCCTGCTTGGCCGCTGGCGCAGCGGGCATGTGGCGGCGACCCGGTCGTCCCGTGCGCGCACCCTCTACGAGACGCTGGAGCCACGGTTGATCTCGGGTCTGTCGGGCGCGGCGAGCCCCGACGACGCGTTGAACGCCTTCGAGCGGTTCATCGATGGGCTGCCCGCCGGCGTGCAGGTCTTCTCGCTGCTCTCGGCCAACCCGGGGCTGATGACGGTGCTGATCGACGTGATGGCCGCCAGCCCGCCGCTCGCACAGCATCTCGGCCGCAACCCGGCTGCGCTGGAGGCGCTGATCGCACGGGATTTCTTCGACAGGCCGCCCGGTCGTGACACCGCCACCGCGGGGCTGGAGGGCGAGTTGGCGGGCATCGACGATCTGGAACGTGCGCTCGACCGGGCGCGGGTCTGGATGCACGAATCGCATTTCCGGATTTCGGTGCAGGTACTGCGCGGCAGGCTGGATGCCAGCGATGCCGGGCGCGCCTATTCCGCCGTCGCCGATGCCTGTCTGGCCGGGTTGGCCCCGCGCGTCGCCGGCGACATGGCGCGGCGCTATGGCTTGCCACCCGGCCGCGGCATGGTGGTCCTCGCGCTCGGCAAGCTCGGCACCCAAGAAATGACGTCGGGCTCGGATCTCGACCTCATCACCGTTTATGACGCCGGCGCCGCCGAGCAGTCCGAGGGGCAAAAGCCCCTCGCGCCAGCGGCCTATTATCCGCGCCTGACCAAAGCGCTGGTCTCGGCGCTCACGGCGCCCACGGCAGAAGGTCGACTCTACGAAGTAGACATGCGCCTGCGCCCCTCGGGCCGGTCGGGGCCGGTCGCCGTCTCGCTGGCAAGCTTCCGGCGCTACAATGCGGAGGAGGCGGCGGTCTGGGAACATATGGCGTTATCGCGGGCCCGCGTCGTGGCAGTGCTGCCAGGCGATATGGGCCACGATGCCGCAACGGCACTCGCCGCCGATGTCCGCGCCGTCATCGCCAAGGCCATGGCCGCGCGCGCGTCGACGCCCGCGGAGACCATGGCCGAAGCCGCCGCCATGCGTGCCCGCCTGATCGAGGCGCACGGCACCGAACGGGGCCGGCCCTGGATACTGAAATACGCCGCCGGCGGCGTGATGGAGATCGAGTTTCTCGCGCAGGCGGGCGGCCTCGTCACCCATCAGCCGGCACCCCTGCCCGCTTCGGCACTGCTCCTACGCCTGGCCCGGGATGGCTGGCTCGCCACCGAGGATGCCGACCTGCTGAGCGAGGCCTTGGCGCTGATGCAGATGCTGCAACAGGTGGAGCGGGCCGCGCTGGATCGGCCGACAGGTCGCGATGCGTTTGGGCCATGCCTCGAAAGCGCGATGTGCCGCGCAACGGGTGCGGCGGATTTCGATGTGCTGGAAGACCGTCTGCGGCGCCTACAGGCAGATGCCGCGCGGATCGCCGAGGCGCGTCTGCCGCTTCCCGCGGACGGAGCGACCGATACCGCGGCGCCGGATGTCTGACCTCGCCACTGCCCGCAGTCAGCGGGGGTTCAACGGATCTCCGGTGCGAGCGACCAGACCCGCTCATTCGCCTCGGGCAAGCGGTTGCGCGAGATCTCGACGCCGAGCCTTGCGGCACCTTCGAGCCGGTCGAGCTTGGCAATGCTGAGATGCACGCGCCTCGCGCGCGGGTCGGTGAGCACCGCATCGGCCAGCCGCTCGGCATAAGTCTCCAGCAACACGATGCGCGGACCCTCGGCGATCTGATGGATCGCTTCGATGATCGTGTCGTAGTTGATCACCCGCTCGACCCGATCATCCAGATGGGCGGTGTTACGCACCACCTCGACCACCACGTCGAACGACAGGCGCTGCGTCACGCCATACTCGCTCCGATAGGCGCCGATCTCGACCGCGATCACATAGTCGCGCAGATAGATGCGGTCGCTCGCGCCATCCGCTGGCACCGCATCGCCGGCCGGGGCATCGAGCCGCCCCGGCAGGAGCGCTTTCTCAACCATGCCCTCGATCCCCATTCAGATGCCCGTATCGGGCAGGCCAGCCGGGCTTTGCCTCCGATCCACGGCACCGATCTGTCCAAAGCGCCGGTCACGAGGCCGTCATCGCCCAATCGCCCCACGCTTAGGCGACAAGGCGCGCCGGTGCCAGCCGTGAATGCGACACTCCACCCGCGACACGCGGCAGGGACTGGGCCGTGCCAACACAGCTAAAGCGCTGGCAGCCCGCGCTCAGCGCTGCGAGACGGCGGTCGGCAAGCGATAAAAGAGGTGCTCGCCGATCCGGGCGGTCTTCTGCAGACGCCGCGCCCAGGACGGAAGGACATGGTCGGCATGGTAATGCGTCGCCTGGCCGGTCAGCGTGCGCGGGCGACCTTCAAGCATCATCCAAGCGATCTTTCCGAGACGCTCATACATCTTGACCTCGGTGATCGTCTCGGCCTTGCCGTCGCAATTATACGAGAACTGGCAGGCGTTGAGGTTTTCAATCCCCTGGTTGATCACGCCGCAAACGCTGCCGGGATAGCGACGGCTGTCGACCCGGTTCAGGATCACTTCAGCGACCGCGATCTGGCCCACGACGCTCTCGCCGCGCGCTTCGAAGTACAACGCCTCGGCCAGGCAGGCCCATTCATCGCTCCGCTCGCCAACCTCGATCCGGTCGATCGCGTCGGCGTCGATCACGCCACCAGGATCGGCGATCAACAACTCGGTGATGGTCCGGCCATGGACTTCGTCGAGCAGCTCTGAGGCGCGCGCCCCGGCGCGCACCTGTTCGGCAAGCCGCGCCGTGCGGGCAACCCGGGCGGCCGGGCTCTCACCGACCTCAGGCATGGCGTCCGAGGGGGGCTGCGACAGGCGCAGGGTCAGTGTCTCGGCCAGCAACGAGGACATGCGGTCCTGTTCCTGGTCAAGCAGGCGCACCAGGCTGCCATCCGGCGCAGCGACCGCCGACACCTTCTCGGCGTCGATCACGCTGCGCCCGTCCGTGGCGACGGCGGAGGTGGCGGTGAGGCTCGCGGCTAGGGATATGACCGCGGTGACCGCGCTCAGAAAAGACCGACACATGGCAGGCACTCCAGTTCACGCTCTCCCAGCAGACAGCACGCCGCTTGTTTTTCTCGATGGGCTCAGACGCCCGGCGTCGCCGCAAAAACCAGTGTCGGATCGCGCGGCCGCGGGGCGAATGTCAAGGAATTGGGCCGTCATGAGGGCTGCCGGGAGGCTGCGATGCGCCTTCTGCAAGGCAGGGCACACGTCACACGGCGCGATGGCACACGGATAAGCTGAAGTCGCGCCGCCTGTGTCAGCATGACACAACCTTCTGGCGATCCTTAGATTTTATCGAGTCTGGACTTCAACGCATCCAGAAAAACCGCTCCGTTCGTGAAGGGGTGGGCCTGATCGCGGTCGCCGGCGCGACTTTCGAACACACCGACCCCCCAGCGGCCGGTTTCTGCCCCTACGGCAAGACGCACCCAGCCCGCCGCCTGTTGGTGCCTTCGGGCGATTCTCCGGGCGTCATCGGTTGCCGCACAGCCTTCCACCGCCGCGACAAGCGCGCCGATCCCCGTCCCGGCCACGGCCGAGACGGCCATCACCTCAACCGGGGCGCGGCCGGCGAGGCGCGGCATGGCGCCGAGCGCGCTCCGAAGGTCAGAGAGCGTGCGCTGCGCCACTGCGCCGGTATCGGCCTTGGTGACCGCGATCACATCGGGGATCTCAAGAACGCCCGCCTTCATCGCCTGCACGGCGTCGCCGGCGCCCGGCTGGGCGCAGAACAGGACAGCATCGACGACGCCTGCGATTTCGGTCTCAGACTGGCCGACGCCCACGGTCTCGACGATCAAGCGGTCGAAGACCGCCCCCATCAGCACGAGCGCGGGAAAGGTCTGCTCGGCGATCCCGCCCAAGCGGTCGCGCGCCGCCATCGAGCGCACGAAAACGCCATCGTCGCCCGGATCGCGGCGGATACGCGTACGGTCGCCAAGGAGAGCGCCACCGCTGATGCGCGAGGAGGGGTCGACCGCGATGACCCCCACCCGCTGGCCGAGCGCGCGCCAATGGGCAATCAAGGCGTCAGTCAGGGTTGACTTGCCGACCCCGGGGGGGCCGGTCAGCCCGATCACAGTGGCGCGTTGACGCGACAGCGCCGCATCGAGCAGGGCCGCGGTGCCAGGCTCGGCTGCCCGCACCTCGATACGCGCCAGGGCACGGGCCAGCGCGGCCTTGCCCCCGGCGATTATGGCAGCGAGCACCGCGTCGGCATCGGCGGCCCCTGTCGCCCCGGCCAAGGCGGTGGCCGGCTCAGCCATTGCTCGTGGCCGGTGCCGCCTCTTGCGCGCCAATGCTCGCCTGGGCCGCGGCGAGGCGCGCGATGGGCACGCGGTACGGCGAGCACGAGACGTAGTCGAAGCCACAGGCCTCGCAGAAAGCGACCGAGGCGGCATCGGCGCCCTGCTCACCGCAAAGCCCGATCGAGATCGACGGCTTGACCGCCCGTGCCCGATCCACGGCGAGCCGGATCAGCTCGCCCACGCCGTCGAGATCGAGGCTGTGGAACGGATCATGGGCAAAGACTTCCTGCGCCATGTAGTCGTGCATGAAACGCCCGGCGTCATCGCGGCTGAGGCCATAGGTCATCTGGGTCAGATCGTTCGTGCCGAAGGAAATGAAATCCGAGATCGCCGCGATATCGCCCGCCCGCAGACAGGCGCGCGGTGTCTCAAGCATCACGCCGACGCGGTAGTCGACCATGTCGTCATGCGCGGCACGCATGGCCTCCGCCACGGCGTCGATGCGACTGCGCAGGATCTCAAGCTCGCGCACGGCGCTGATCAGCGGCACCATGATCTCGGGCACGATCGTCTCACCGGTCGTGCGCGCGGCGTCTATCGCCCCCTCAAAGATCGCGCGCACCTGCATCTCGTAGATCTCGGGATAGGCGATGCCGACGCGGCAGCCCCGCTTGCCGAGCATGGGGTTGAACTCCGCCAGCTCGCGAGCCCGCGCCAGCACATCGACCTCGGGCAGGCCGAGGGCCCGGCCAAGCTCCGCGATCTCCGCCTGACCGTGGGGCAGGAACTCATGCAGCGGCGGGTCGAGCAGGCGGATACAAACCGGCATCCCGCGCATCTCGCTGAAGAGCGTCGCGAAATCCGCGCGCTGCATCGGACCAAGCTCATCCAGTGCGGCCTGCCGATCGGCGGCGTTACCCGCAAGGATCATGCGCCGCACGGCCGAGATGCGCCCTTGCGGAAAAAACATGTGCTCGGTCCGGCAGAGGCCAATGCCCCCGGCCTCGAACCCGCGGGCCACCCGGGCATCCTGCCCGGTATCGGCATTGGCGCGCACGCCCATGCGCCGGTGCCCGTCCGCCCAGCCCATAAGACGGGCAAAGGCACCCGAGATCTCGGGTTGCCGAGTTGGCATGGCGCCGGCGATCACCTCGCCCGATCCGCCGTCAATGGTGATCACGTCGCCCGCCCCGAAGCGTCGGCCCTCGGCGGTCAGCAACGCCGGATCGGTGCGATCGAGACGGAGTGTCCTGGCGCCAACCACGCAAGGTTTGCCGAGCCCGCGCGCCACCACGGCCGCATGGCTCGTCATGCCACCGCGCACGGTGACCACGGCACGGGCCGCATGCATGCCGCGGATGTCCTCGGGGCTGGTCTCCACAAGTGCGAGGATTGCGGCACGGCCGGCAGCGGCTGCCGCCTCAGCCTCTTCGGGCGAGAACACCAGCGGGCCGTACGCTGCGCCCGGAGAAGCGCCGAGACCACGGGCCACAACGTCGCGCGGCGCTTTTTGGTCGATGGTCGGATGCAGATAGACCTCAAGCGCCGAGGGGTCGATCCGCCTCAACGCCTCGCGCTCCTCGATGGCGCCCGTCTCGCCAAGATCGACGGCGATGCGCACCGCAGCGCGCGCCGAGCGGCGGGCCCGACGCAACTCGGTGATCTGCAGATGCCCCCCATCCAACGTGAAATCGATCGAGAAGGCATCGCCGAGCGCTGCCTCCATCCGCTCCGCCGCGGCGGCGAGCTGGACGATTGCCGTCGGCTGCGCCTCCTCGAGCGCGGGGGTCCGCTGGCCAAGGGCCAGACGCTCGGCCACGGTGAGGACGCGCGGGGTACGCAGGCCCATCATCGCCTCTTCGCCCTGTGCCTCCTCGAGAAACCGTCCAGTCAGCCGGGCGGCGCCGGTATCCTCGTCGCGCGGCCAGGCGATCCCCGCACCCGACGGGCCACCGCCCTGCTGCCCTTCACCAAGCCCGATGGCCATCACCTGTATGATGACCGGCAGCCCCGCGTCTTCGTCGCCGCCGCGGGCCATCCGACGCCTGCGGGCGCTGGCGCTCCGCCAGAGCGCCTGCATCCCCGCGATCCCCTCGGCGATCTGATCCGGCGCCAGATCGGGAAGCGGGCGCCCGATATCGGCCGCCATGGCGCGACACTCGGCCGCCAGCCGCGCCAGCGCGGCCGTGTCGAGCTCGATCTCGCTCTCCACACCGCAGCGACGCATGGCATCGTGCAGCGCGAACTCGAAATCCTCGTCGTCGAGCCCAGCTGCCCCCGCGGCCCAGTTCTGCGCCAGCCGACGCTCCAGATCGGCGGCAGCGCGGCGGCCATAGCGGGCCGCCAGCGCGCCGAGCGTGCCCGACACGATGCCGACATCGAGGATCGTGGGCACGATGGCACCGCCCCCACCCCCGCCGGACCCCTGCCCCGCAACGCCCGGCAGCGCTGAGGGTCGGATCGCAAGCAGGAGGGGTCCGTCCTCGTCGCCAAGACGGCTGCCGGTGATCGCCTCGAGCCGGACGATGCCTTCCGCCACGGCGGCGTCGCGGGCTTCGGGGTCGATTGCCGTGGCGGCATCGAGCACAAAGCCCGGCGGCACCGGCAGGCCAAGCGCGGCGGCCTCGGCCAACAGCGCCGCCTTCTCGCCGAAGATCATCGGGTCGGGGGCCGCGATCTCGCTGACGCGTGCCCCGATCCAACCGGTGTTTCCCTGCATGACGTTCATGCATCGAGCCTAACCTTGCGCCGTCAGGGCTCAAGCGCCCCCATGGTATCGTAGGGATGCTGCGTCGCAACGTAGCACAGATGCGCCACCTCGGCCCTATTCGCTCCCGGGCTGGCGCCAGTGTCGCAAAGCACTGGACCGAAACGCCGCGCACTTCTCACGGGCGTCAGCCCTCGATCCCCTCCCAATCGGCGACGCGGCTCATAAGCGCGCTGAGCGCCGAAAGGAGACGAAGGCGATTGAGGCGCAGGCCCGGATCGGCGGCATTTACCGTCACGTCGTCGAAAAACGCGTCGACCGGGGCGCGGAGTTCCGCCATCGCGCCCATCGCGGCGGCGAAATCCTCGGCAACCAGCGCCGCCTCGACCCGGGGTTGCAGCGCCGCGAGGGCCTCGAAGAGCACGGTCTCAGCGGGCTCGACCGCGCTGGCCGGATCGGGCGTGGCGGCGAAATCAGCCTCGGGCTCCTTCTTCGCCTCGGCCGCGACGATATTGGCGGCGCGGCGATAGGCGGCGAGGAGGTTGGCGCCATCCTCGGTCGCGAGGAAATCCTGCAGCGCGCGGACGCGCGCCACGAGCAGCACAAGATCGTCCTGCCCGCCGAGGTCGAAACAGGCCTGGATCACGTCATGGCGGACGCCCTGATCGCGCAGCGCGACCTTCAGCCGGTCGGCGATGAAGGCAAGGAGACTGTCCGCCATGGCCTCCGCCTGCGGCGTCGGCGCATCGGAGATCAGAGCGAAATGGCTGACGCCGAGTGGCCGGAGGCGCAGCCGCAGGCCTGCCTCAAGCACCGTGCGGATCGCGCCCAGCGCCGCGCGGCGGAGCGCGAAGGGGTCCTTCGAGCCCGTTGGTTTTTCGTCGATGGCCCAAAAGCCCGATAGCATGTCGATCTTGTCGGCCAGCGCCACGGCGATGGCGACGGGCTCATCAGGTACGGCGTCGGTCGGCCCCAGCGGGCGGTAATGCGCCTCACAGGCCTCGGGCACGCCGTCATCATGGCCCGCAGCCGCCGCATAAAAGCGACCCATCACGCCCTGCAGTTCGGGGAACTCGTAGACCATCTCGGAGGCGAGATCCGCCTTTGCCACGCGCGCGGCCTCGGCGGCAAGATCCGGGCGGGCACCGACCGATGGTGCGATCTCGCGCGCCAGTGCCGCGATGCGCGCGACCCGGTCGGCCTGGCTGCCGAGCTTTTCGTGGAAGGTCACCGCCGCCAGCGCCTCGCCCATCCCCTCCAGCCCGCGGGCCTTGATCGTGCGGAGATCGTTCTCCCAGAAGAACGCCGCATCCGACAGCCGCGCGGCCAGCACCCGGCCATTGCCGGCCAGGATCGCAGCACCGCCGTCGGGTGCATCGAGGTTGGCGACGGTGGCGAAACGCTCGATCCGGCCGGTGGCAGGGTTGCGGAGCGAAAAGAACTTCTGGTGCTCGCGCATCGAGGTCTGCAGCACCTCGGGCGGTAGGGCCAAGAACCGCTCCTCGATCTGGCCGACCAGCACCACGGGCCATTCGGCGAGGCCCGTCACTTCGGTCATCAGGCCGGGATCGGTGACGACCTCAAGGCCAAGGGCGAAGGCCTGCTGGGTCAGCTCATGCTCGATCCGCCGGGTGCGCGCGCCGGCATCGACGACGACCTTCGCGGCCTCCAGCTTGGCGGCGTAATCCTCGAAGCCAGCCACGCGGATCGGGCCGTCGCCATGCACGCGGTGGCCCTCGGTCACGTCTCCCGACGCGATGCCGTCGATCTCGAAGGGCACGACACGGCTGCCGCTCTCGTCGCTCAGCGTGCAGAGGATGCGGCGAAGCGGGCGCACCCAGCGGAGGCTGCCGGTGCCCCAGCGCATGGATTTGGGCCAGGGGAAATTGCGCACCGCAGCCTCGACCGCCTCGGCGATCACCTCCTCGGCCGGGCGGCCGGGCCGGTCGATCACAGAAAACAGGACGTCGCCCTTCTTGTCGGCCCGTGTCTCAAGCTGGTCGCGGGTGAGGCCAGTGGAGCGCAGGAACCCCTCGATGGCCTTCTCCGGCGCATCGGCGCGCGGGCCCTTGCGCTCCTCGCGCGTGGCCATCGTCGCTTCCGGCACATCACCCAGCACCAGCGTCAGCCGCCGCGGCCCGGCAAAGGCGCGCGCATCGGCATAGGTCAGCCCGGCCTCGACCATATGCCCCGTCACCAGGCGCTTCAGATCCTCGGACGCGCGCGCCTGCATGCGCGCGGGGATCTCTTCAGAGAACAGCTCCAGCAGAAGATCGGCCATAGGTCGTGATGCTTTCAGAGGCTGAGAAACAGCTGGATAACGAAGGCGTTGGCGAGATCGACGAAGAACGCCGAGACCAGCGGCAGGATGATGAAGGCGACCGGCGAGGGGCCATAGCGCTTGGTCACCGCGGTCATGTTGGCGATGGCCGTCGGCGTGGCGCCCAGGACGAAGCCGCCAAAGCCCGCGCCAAGCACCGCCGCCCGGTAGTTCCGCCCCATCACCGGGTAGAGCACGTAGATGCAGAACACCAGCGCCAGCACCGACTGCAGCGCAAGCACACCGACCAGCGGGCCGGCAAGGCCCACCAGCGTCCAAAGCTGCATCGACATGAGCGAGATCGACAGGAAGACCGCCAGAGAGAACTCGGAAATGAGCGCCAGCACCGGCGTGCCGCTGACCACCGGCAGGCGGGGAAACAGGATCGGCTGCACGTTAGCGATGACGATGCCCACCATCAGGCAGGGCACGAAAAGCGGCAGCATGATGCCGAGGGTCTGCATCGCCTGATGCAGCGCAAAGCCCGCGATGATCGCGAGGTTGATGGTGACCAGCGCGCGCATGAAGCCGATGAAATCCAACGTCGCCTGCGGCGCGTCCTCATAAGGCAGGCCGACCATGGGCGGCTGATCCTCGTCGCGCGGGGTCAGGGCGTCGCGGGTGACGAGATAGCGTGCGATCGGCCCGCCGATCAGCGCCGCGATCACCAACCCGAAGGTCGCGGCGGCGATGCCCATCTCGGCCGCACCCGCCATGTCATAGCGGCTTGCCACTTCGGGCCCCCAGGCGATGGCGGTACCGTGCCCGCCGATCAGCGAGGCCGAGCCGAGCAGCACCGCCGCCCCCGTAGGCAGCCCGAAGACCACACTGCCGATCAGGCCGACGATATTCTGCAGCAGCATGAAAACCAGCGTCAGGCCCAGCAGCAGGGCCAGCGGCCGCCCGCCCCGCACCAGCGTCGAGAGCTGCGCATTCAGCCCGATGGTGACGAAGAAGATGACCAGCAGCCGGTCGCGCGCGCCGGTCTCGAAGGACAACATCGGCCCATCGAGAGCGAACAAGCAGGCCGTCGCCAGTGCTACCAGCAGGCCGCCCACTACGGGTTCGGGGATGTTGAAATCGCGCAGGAACGCGACCGAGCGGTTCAGCCGGTAGCCGATGAAGTAGACGATCATCCCCAGTGTGAAGGTGATGAAGTCCGGCACCGTCACTGCACCTGCCGCATCGGCCTCCATCTCACTGGTCCCGGAACTCGGGCTGCAGCTGGCGCCACATGAAGGCGCGGCCGTCGGGGTAGCGCAGCACGATGCGGTCCACGCCATGCCCGTCGCCCTGTTCGGCGAGGTAGGCGGTGGCGCGCCCGGCGGCCAGATCCTCGGTCAGGGCGCGGGCGTCGAAGCACTCGAACCAGTCGGGTGCCACCAGCGGCTCGGCATCGCCATACGGCGCGGTATCGGGCGCCTCGGGCATGGTGAAACAGGCCCGCAGTTTCAGTGGCGAGGTGGTCGCGTCGATGCCCTCGAACCCCTCAACCGCGTAGTCTGTACCGGCGACGCTGACGGCATCGGCCTCGATCTCATCGTAGAAGGCGTGGAACTGCGCATACCAAAGCCCGACCGCGAACACCGCGGTAAAGCCCAGCAGCCCGATCATCAGCGGCTTGCCCCTCATGACGCGTCGTCCAGGATCTGGCCGAAGCAGAGGCAGTTGCCGTCGGGATCTTCGACGTCGATCTCGCGGAGGCCATAGGGCATCGTCTCGGGGCCGCGCTTGATGGCGACGCCGGCCGCCCGGAGCGCTTCGGCCGCGGCGTCGCAGTCATCCAAATGGAAATAGGCGCGCCAGCCGGCCTCTCGCCGTGGGCCGGCGCCGTGCCAGGCGTCGAGGAAGACTTCGGCCTGATCGCGCCGGAAGATGCCGAAGCGGGGCGGATCACCGCCCTCCTCGGTCACCGCGAAGCCGAGCGTGTCGCGCCAGAACGCCCGAGCGCGCGGGTAATCGCCGACCCGAAGCACCGGGATGGCCGAGCGGAGCGGGCCAAGCGCGCTCATTGCGCCGCCTCGGCCGCGAGGTCCGCACCACCGTTCGGCGTCTGCAGGAAGGCATCGGCGCAGGCTTTGGCGAGCGTGCGGACGCGGGCGATATAGGCCTGCCGCTCGGTCGGGCTGATCACGCCGCGCGCGTCCAGCAGGTTGAACAGGTGGCTGGCCTTGATCGCCTGGTCATAAGCGGGATGGGCCATCACAATGCGCTGCCCTGTCTTAGGATCCTCGGCCGGCTGGGACAGGATCGCCTGGCACGCCGCCTCGGCATCGCGGAAATGCTGGAACAGCCGCTCGGTATCGGCCACGTCGAAGTTATAGCGACTATGCTCGCGCTCGGTCTCGCGGAACACATCGCCATAACTCAGCGCAATCGCCGAATCCGGGTCGTTGAACGGCATGTCCATCACATGATCGGCGCCCAGCACATACATCGCCAACCGCTCCAGCCCATAGGTCAGCTCGCCCGAGACTGGGTGGCAGTCATGCCCGCCGACCTGCTGGAAATAGGTGTATTGCGAGACCTCCATGCCGTCGCACCAGACCTCCCAGCCGAGCCCCCAGGCACCCAGCGTCGGGCTCTCCCAGTCATCTTCGACAAAGCGGATATCATGCACCGACGCATCCAGCCCGATGGCAGCAAGTGAGCCCAGATAGCGCTCCTGCAGGTCCACCGGGCTCGGTTTCATCAGCACCTGGTACTGATAATAATGCTGCAGCCGGTTGGGGTTCTCGCCATAGCGCCCATCGGTCGGGCGGCGGGACGGCTGCACATAGGCGGCGGCCCAGGGCCTTGGCCCCAGCGCCCGCAGCGTGGTTGCCGGGTGAAAGGTGCCCGCGCCTACCTCCATGTCATAGGGCTGCATGACCGCACAGCCCTGCCCGGCCCAATAGGCCTGTAGCCTGAGGATCACATCCTGGAAGGAACGGGGCGTGTCGAACATGGCGGGGCGCTCTCTCGGGGGCCCTGTCTGCGGGGCCAGGTGCGTCGTGGCGCGGCCGGCCGGGTCCCGCGCCACAGCCGACTAATCCGATGCCCGCGCAGGCGTCAACGCCGCCGGCACGGGCCGCGGCATGCCCGCGCGGGCCAAAATCCCGGTCGCGGCACAAGCTATGATTGCATTTGCCCGGAGGGTACCCGTTTTCCCTTGCGTTATCTCAGTCCGCGCCACCTTGCTAACCGGCGGACGCCGTGGGTTGACCGGTGAATACCGTCGATCGAACGCGACAAACAGGGAGGAGAAGCCCATGCAGTCCTGGTCGAAAACCATGGCGGTCGGTGTCGCTGGCCTGACGGTGGTGGGCGGGAGCAAGGCCGAGGCCTCGCCGATCTCTGAGACGGTGCTCAGCACTAGCTTCAGTGTCCAGACGTCCTCCGGCAATGGTGAGATCGCAACCGAGAGCGAGAGCTTCAACGTCGAAGGGTTCTCGGGGGGCCCAGGCGTGATCCTCGAATCGGTGATCCTCGAACTGACGGGCGCCAGCTTGAGCGGCGAGTTTCCCGACGCTGGCCAAGCCAGCATCGACGTCGCGATTGGTGGAGCAAGCGAAAGCGTGCTCGTCACCAGCCCTATCGTCTTTTCCGAGCCGGTGAGCGGTATCGTCGATCTGCTGACCTTCTCGGAGTTCGAGAACGCAGACTTCACGCAGGATTTCACCGTGAGCGCGGTGCTCAGCATCCGGGGCGATAGCGAAACAATCTTCACCACCTTCGCCGCGGGTCCGGACGCGTTGACGGTGACCTATCACAGCACGGTCGTGCCGCTGCCGGCTGCACTGCCCATGCTGCTGTTCGGTGTGGCGGGCATCGCGGGGCTGCGGCTCACCCGACGCGACACGTGAGCGCGAGGGTCGACGCCGCCGCTCCGAACCTGGCGGCGCCCGGCACCATGGCGGCCTTTGCGACGCCCATCTCGACCCATGTCTGGCCCGACAGCGACGCCGTGAACGCCGCGCTCTCGACCGAGATCCTGCGCCGCGCGGAGACCGAGAGCGGCATGGACCGCTCCAATATCGGCGGCTGGCATTCGACGGTCGATCTGCTCAGTTGGCCGGGTGAGGCGTTCCAGACGCTGGCCGCGCGCATCAACCGCTATGTCATCGACGTGCTGCGCACCACGATGACGGGCGATGGCCCGACGCAGATGACCCTGAAGACCGAGGCCTGGGCCAACGTTTCGCGGCGCGGCAACTACAATGGCGTGCACGACCACCCGGGCGCGCATTGGTCGGGCGTCTACTACGTTACCGCCGGCACGCCGGACCCAGGAACATCCGCCAAGAACGGCCGGCTCGAGCTGCTCGACCCGCGCCCGGCGATCAACATGCTGCCACTGCAGGGCTCGGTCTTCGAGCAGCGCTACCTGATCGACCCGTCGCCGGGGCTGATGATCGTCTTTCCGGGTTGGCTGAAGCACTTCGTCCACCCCTATACGGGCGACGCCCCACGCATCTCGATCGCCTTCAACGTCACGATCCGCGCCGGGGCCGACGACGATGCGGGCGGCGGGCATGGCACGGCCAGCGATGCCGGTGCGGGGCGCAGCTCGGCCTGATCCGGCAGCCGCGCCGCGCCCGGGCGCCGGATCGCCCCGACAGGCCAGCGCGGGGGGCGACGCGCCTTGAGATGGGCGGCCGGGCGCACTAGTCTCCGCACGCGGCGCCGGTATAGCTCAGCTGGTAGAGCATCTGATTTGTAATCAGAGGGTCGGGGGTTCGAGTCCCTCTGCCGGCACAGCGACCATCCTCAAAAGCGCGACACGATCGGGGCGGACGACGCCGACGCTCGCGGATCACCCGCGAGCTGCCCAAAGGAGAGCGTCGGCGGTGGTGGCTCATCGCTCACCCTGCGCAATGGGGAAGGTGGTACGCCCTACGGGACTCGAACCCGTGTTTCCGCCGTGAAAGGGCGGCGTCCTAGACCGCTAGACGAAGGGCGCACGGGGCCGGCTGCGGTGGGCCGGGCCGTCGACGCTGGTACACCCTACGGGACTCGAACCCGTGTTTCCGCCGTGAGAGGGCGGCGTCCTAGACCGCTAGACGAAGGGTGCATCGCGCGTCGGGGCCGGGAGGTAACGCAGTGCGTGCGCCCCCGCAAGGGGCAGCCGGTGCAAAAGCGCCGCAGCCCGCGCCGGCCGTCGATCCGAGACCGTCGGCCATCTTACGGCTAAACCGGGTCTGCCGCGTCCTCAAGACGAAGCTTGGCCCGGCGCCGTCCGCCCCAATCGTCGATCTCCAGGCGACCGGCGACATGAACAGGGGCACGCGCCCCAGCGCGCGCCTCGAGCATCGCAGCAATGCCGTTGTCGCCGGCGCCAAAGGCAATGGCTGGGACCGATGCCCCCCCTGTCGGCGCCGAGAGACGCAAGGAAAGGTGTCCTTTGTCGGAGAGCCGGGTGGCCTGCGGAACCAACCCGGCGAAGGCCAGGCGCGGCGGCGGGCTCGACTGACCATAAGGCCCTGCCGCCTCCAGCGCCGTGACGAGATCGGGCGTCGCAGCGCCCGGGGAGACGATGGCATCCACCGAAAGCGTCGCGCCCCCCCGAACGGCGGCACCCGCTGCGCCCAGTCGAGCCTCTAACGCCTGCATCGCCCTATCGAGACGGTCAGCCGCAACACCGAGACCCGCCGCCATGGCGTGACCGCCCCCCTCGCTCAGCACACCCTCATGGCGAAGTGCTGCGGTCGCGCTGCCGATATCGACCCCGGGCACGGAGCGCGCCGAGCCGCGGGCATGGTCGTCGCTGATGGCGATGACCGCGGCGGGGCAGTCGAAGCGCTCTTTCAGGCGGCTGGCCACGATACCCACGACACCGGGATGCCAGCCCTCTCCAACAGCCCAGACGAGGTGTTGAGACCCGCCGGAACCCGACAGGCGCGCCTCGACCTGGGCAATCGCGGCTGCGGTCACCTCGGCTTCGATCTGGCGGCGGGCGATGTTCATCGCCTCCAGTTCCCCGGCGAGATGCGCGGCCTCCTCGGGCGTGCGCGACATCAGCAGGCGCACCGCCGCCGCCGCATCACCGACCCGACCGCCCGCATTCAGGCGCGGCCCCAAGACAAAGCCGAGATCGGTGGAGCGCGGCGCGGAGCGCAGGCCCGCCACATCCGCAAGCGCCGCCAATCCCGGTCTGCCACGCCGCGCCATCACAGCAAGGCCCTGGCGCACAAAAGCCCGGTTGAGACCTGTCAGCGGCGCCACATCGGCGACGGTCGCCACCGCCGTCAGGTCGAGTGCGCCTATCAGATCGGGTACTGCGCGCCCCTCGGCCCGGAGCAGCCTGTTGGCGGCCACCAGGAGCAGGAAGACCACGCCGGCGGCGCAGAGATAGCCAAGGCCCGAGGCACAGTCGGCGCGGTTGGGGTTCACCACGGCAGAGACGGTGGGCAGCGTTTCACCGGGCTGGTGGTGATCGACCACCACCACATCGGCCCCTGCCTCTGTTGCCGCCGCCAGGGGCTCATGCGCCACGGTCCCGCAATCGACGCAGATCACCAGCCCATGCCCCTCGCCGAGGCGGCGCATCGCGGGTGTGTTGGGGCCGTAGCCCTCGCTCACCCGGTCGGGGATGTGGATGGTCGGGGTGATGCCAAGCGCACCCAGCCAGTCGGCTAGCATCGCGGCAGAGCTTGCCCCGTCGACATCGTAGTCGCCGAAGATCGCCACGCTTTCGCCCGCGCGCACCGCCGCCGCCAGACGCTCGGCCGCCTTGTCCATGTCGGCGAGCATCGAGGGGTCGGGCATCAGTGTCTTCAGCGTCGGAGCAAGATATCCCGCCGCATCGCCGGGCAGCACGTCGCGGGCTGCGAGCACGAGGCCGACGATCTCGGGCAGGTCAGCCGCCTGCGCGATGGCCCGACCCAGACGCTCGACATGTGGCGCGGGGCCAACCCAGCGCAACGCGGTGGCGGAATGGACGATACCAAGAAGTGCGGGCCGATCCAGCATACGACATCTGTGCCTGATCAGGCGGCGAGACGCAATATCTAGACCGGCCCCATAAGGCTGGTGGCTTAGCTAAATTTCTGCTCCCAGTTCGCGTTGGCCTTGGCGATGTTGCCCGGGACATCGCGTTCAAAGCGTGTCTTGGTGCGGCTGTCGAAGTTCAGATACAGTTGGTCGTCTTCGATCAGCCAGGCCGTCGGATCGGTCTTGGCTAGGATCCCGCGCGCCATGGCAAAGGCGCACCAACCGCCATAGGCCGGGGCATACCGCTCGGGCGCCGCCGCGAACCGGTCGCGATTGGCCGCCGAGGCAAACAGCCATTTGGCGCCCTTCCATTGATGGGCATGGCTCTGGCTGCCCTCGACCGCGGCACCCTGCCGGAAGAAGGCGACCGGGTCGGCGCCACGGATCGCGACGCCGAAATCCACGAAGACACCGGCCGGTGTGCCGGCAAAACTGCGGCTCGTCAGTGTGATGCCGGCACCGGCCACTAGCGCGCCAAAGGCACGCCTGTTGAGATGATCGCTCATCGAAAAACCCCCATTTGACTGATCGTGCCCACCCCTGGGAACGGTATGGGGAGAACGTCGTGCCGCCCGCAGTGAATGTCATATCACAGCGGCTCACGGGGTTCGGAGGGGGCGTGAGACTGTTCAGAAACTGCGCGTTTTATAATGAACCCGGCGCACACTGCCGGTGCGCGAGCGCATCAGGATGGTCTCGGTCTCGAGGAATGCTCCATCGCGGTGCGCCCCCGTGACGATCGATCCGTTGGTGACACCGGTCGCGGCAAAGATGACGTCCTGGTTCACCATGTCGTCTCGGCTGTAGACCCGGTCGAAATCGGTGATGCCGGCCTTGTGGGCCCGTTTGCGCTCATCGTCATTGCGGAACACCAGCCGCCCCAGCAGATGTCCGCCCATGCATTTTAGTGCGGCGGCCGCCAGCACACCCTCGGGCGCGCCCCCCTGCCCCATATACCTGTCGATGCCGGTGCGCGGCTCGGCGCAGTGGATCACGCCGGCGACGTCGCCATCGGTGATCAGCCGCACGCCGGCGCCGGTCTCGCGCACACCCTCGATGATCTCGGCATGGCGCGGACGCTCGAGGATGCAGACATTCACCGCCTCGGTCGGCTTGCCGGCGGCATCGGCATAGGCGCGCACCCGCTCGGCCGGGCTCATGTCGAGACTGACACTGCCCGCCGGCACATGCGGGCCGACAGCGAGCTTGTCCATGTAGACGTCAGGGGCGTGCAGCATCGATCCGCGCGGGCCCATGGCGATGACCGTCAAGGCATTCGGCATCGCCTTGGCCGTCAGCGTCGTGCCCTCCAGCGGATCGAGTGCGATATCGACCTCGGGTCCCCTGCCTTTGCCGACCTCCTCGCCAATGTAGAGCATCGGGGCCTCGTCGCGCTCCCCCTCGCCGATGACCACGGTGCCGCGGATGTCGAGCTTGTTCAGCTCGCTTCGCATGGCGGCGACCGCGGCGGCATCGGCGGCCTTCTCGTCACCACGACCGATCAGCTTGGCCGAGGCGATGGCCGCCGCCTCCGACACACGGGCAAGCCCGAGCGAGAGCATCCGGTCCTCAAAGCTCGTCGGATCGCTGATATCGGTCATAAGTCCCTCCCCCGGCAGATGCCGCCCTCTGCGGGCAACGTTCGCGGCGCCTTGTCGCACCATTATTGTGACGCCCGAGGGATACGGCCCCCGGCCCGCCTCGGCAATGGCAGAGCGCGGCATGGAAAGGCGGCTTTGCGCCAGCCGGATCGGATCTCGCGGCGCCGCTGAGGGCGCGCCTCCCGGTCAGCCGCGGGTCAACCTCTCGGTCACTCCCTCGGTCACTCCCCGGGCCAGCAACTGGTCACCCCGGGGGTCAGACTGTCTCCAGGCGCATCGCGACCGGGGTTCCCTCGCAAAAGCCACCATCCGCGATCCGCGCGATGGCGGCATCGACCGCGGCGCGGGGGGCATCATGGGTGATCAAGACCACCGGCACGGCGCTGGCGTCGGGCGGGCCATCGTACTGGTGCATGCGCTGGATCGAGATCCCCTCCTGGCCGAGCGCGGTGGCGAGTTGGGCCAGCATGCCCGGCGCATCGGCAAGCTGCACGCGCAGGTAATAAGGGGCATGCTCGTCGCCATGGGGCAGCGGCGTCGCGGCGATCAGTCCGGCCGAGGGTCGACCGAACAGGGGCGCGCGATGGCCGCGGGCGAGCGCCACCACATCCGCCATGATCGCCGAGGCCGTCGGCCCCGCACCAGCACCGGGACCGGTCAGCGTGACCTGCCCGATGGCCTCACCCTCGATCACCACGGCGTTGGTGACGCCCGGCAGCGCACCGATCACGGTATCGGCCTGCACCATCACCGGGCGCACCCGTTGCTCCAGCCCCGTGTCGGTCATCTGCGCAAGGCCGAGAAGCCGGATCACCAGCCCCATATCACGGGCGGTGGCGATATCCTCGGGGCTGACACGCTCGATCCCCTCGGCGACCACCGCGTCGATATCGACGCGCGTGCCGAAGGCGAGGCTGGCGAGGATCGCCAGTTTATGGGCGGCGTCGATGCCGCCCACGTCAAAGCTCGGATCGGCCTCGGCATAGCCGAGCTTCTGCGCCTCAGCGAGCACGTCGTCATAGGCGGCGCCGCGCGAGGCCATCTCGGACAGGATGAAGTTGCAGGTGCCGTTCAGCACGCCGAAGACACGGGTGATGCGGTTGCCGGCAAGTCCTTCGCCAAGCGCCCTGAGCGCCGGGATGCCCCCGGCCACGGCGGCCTCTGCCGCGAGGCCCGTGCCGGCGGTCTCGGCGGCCTCGCCAAGCGCCTGACCGTGATGCGCGATAAGCGCCTTGTTCGCGGTGACCACGTCGCGTCCGCCGGCGATCGCGCGCTCGACCGTGGCTTTCGCAGGGCCGTCGGAGCCGCCGATCACCTCGATCACGCAGTCCACATCGTCGCGCGCGGCAAGCGCCACGGGATCGTCTTCCCACCCGAAGCCCGAGATATCGACCGGGCGTTCGCGCGAGCGCGACCGAGCCGAGACTGCCGAGATGACAACCGGGCGCCCGGCCTTGGCGGCGATGCTGTCAGCCTCGTCGAAGAGAAGCTGGATCACGCCGCTGCCGACGGTGCCGAGACCGGCGATGCCAAGGCGATAGGGGGTGGTCATGGGGGCGCGTGCTCCGTGTCAGGCGGGAAAGCTGGCAGGGCCTTATCCCGCCCGCGCCCCCCAGTCCACGGCCAGTGCCAGGCCCCTGCCCGGCCAGACCATGATGGACATACGATCAGAACGCCGGCATCGACTGCAGCACCCTCTCATACCCAGTGGGTGCACCCAGCCCATGCGGCGAGGCGTTGAGCGGCGGCAGCTCGGGCAGCTCATCGCACCAGTCGCGGAGCGTCATGCGCGGATTCGGAAAGGCGGTGCGCACGGGTCCCTCCATGAAATAGGTCGTCGAATAGCCGCCCCATTGCGCCTTGACCGGCGCGACGACGGGAAAGCCTGTCATGGTGGCCAGCGTCTGGATCATCCGGTTGCCGGCACGCCCACGCGCCACCGAACAGCCATTGATCGAGATCGAGCCGATGGGCGACATGATCTCCGAGAACCGGCGAAGCGCGGCGCTGACGCCCGGATCGTTGAAGGCGCTCTCGGTCAGCGGGCTTTCGCTGTACCAGCCGCCCGAGATCATCATGCGCCCGGGTGCGCCATGGCCGTGCAAGCGCAGAAGGAAAAGCCCGGCGCCCCGATACTCGCGCACCATGTCGCCGACGATGCCCTCGACCCCGACACTGCGCGGCTGCATCGCCGTGAAGGGCAGTTTGTCGCTATTGAAGGTGTCGGTCAGCACCTCCTGCGGCTCGTGATAGTTCCACATGTCGACGATGTCGCCGATGGGCAGGCGCAGACCGCTGACGAGCAGGGGCCAGGTCTGTTTGCCGATGACACCATCGGGGTGCAGCCCGTGGGCCAGCTGGAAGATACGCACGGCCCTTTTCGTTTTGCCGCCGAAGGCACCGTCGACGACGAGGCGGGCACCCGAGCGGTTGAGCAGTTTCTGGGCGATCCCGATGGCTGGCATCGACTGCCCGATCCGCATCCCGACATAGTTCATGATGTCTCTCCCGATCCTGCCGCCCGGGCATTGGGGCGGTATGGCGATCGGGTTAGCCTGCCGACGCTGCGACACCTGTGCTGCCGGTCACTCACGCGTGACGAATACGCTCGGTGTCGCGCGACTGCGGGGCCAGTGTCGGGCCAGTGTCGGGCCCATCTCGGGCCAGCCTCAGGGTGATCCAAAACCCCAGCCGTCCGGCCGGTAGCCGTGGGAAAGCGCGATCTGTGTCAGCCGCTCTTCGTGCTGCCAGATCGCTTCCACCGTGAAGGCGGTGTCGGGCACCGAGGCCTCGATCGTCTCAACCCCGCTTTCCGGGTCGGTCCAGGCGTTGCCGCCATAGCCCGCGGCCTGCATCGCTGCGATAAAGCCGTCACGATCAGCCGCGCCACCGCCCACGACGAAATGCAGGTCGAGCGTAATCAACTCACCGCCCGAAAGACCGGTGCCGGCGATGAGATCCAAGCAAACGGCGGCCGTATCGGCTCGCTGCGCCTCATAATCCCAGTCTTTATCCAAATCCTCGGCGCCATCGCCCGACTTGCCGTCGGAACCAGACACGCTCACTCGGCCGCCTCCAGCCCGCCCTCATGGCGGGCGATGACGGCGGCAGGATCGGCCAGCAGGGCCTTGATGCCGCGCGCGGCCTGGCGGATGCGCTGCTCATTCTCGACGAGGCCGAGGCGGACATAACCCTCGCCATGCTCGCCGAAGCCCACACCGGGGCTGACCGCCACACCGGCCTCGGTCAGCAGGATCTTGGAGAACGCCATCGAGCCCAGATGAGCAAAGGGCTCGGGCAGCGGCGCCCAGGCGAACATCGTCGCTGGCGGCGCGGGCACCGCCCATCCGGCGCGGGTGAAGCTTTCGACCAGCGCGTCGCGACGACCGCGATAAAGCCCGCGCATCTCCTCGATACAGTCCTGCGGGCCGTTCAGCGCATGGGCGGCGGCGACTTGCACCGGCGTGAAGGCGCCATAGTCCAGATAGCTCTTGATGCGGGCCAGCGCGCCGATCAGCCGCTCGTTCCCGACGGCAAAGCCCATGCGCCAACCGGGCATGGAATAGGTCTTGGAGAGCGAGGTGAACTCCACCGCGCAGTCCCGCGCCCCTTCGACCTCGAGGATGGAGGGCGGGGGATCGCCCTCGAAATACACCTCGGAATAGGCGAGATCGGACAGCACCCAGATGCCGTGCTGGCGCGCCAGCGCGACCAAGCGGCGGTAGAAATCGCGGTCGCAGATCTGCGCGGTTGGGTTCGAGGGGAAGTTGACGATGATCGCCACGGGCTTCGGCACGCTGTGGTGGATCGCGCGATCCAGCGCGTCGAGATAGGCATCGGGCTGAAAACGCCCATCGACCAGCGCCGGGATATGCCGCAGCGAGGCACCGGCGATGATGAAGCCGTAGGGGTGGATCGGGTAGCTTGGGTTCGGGCTCAGGATCACGTCGCCTGGCGCGGTGATCGCCTGGGCAAGGTTGGCGAGCCCTTCCTTGGAGCCGAGCGTCGCAATGACCTCGCGCTCGGGGTCGAGATCCACGTCAAAGCGACGGCGGTAATAGGCCGCCTGCGCCCGACGCAGCCCGTTGATCCCCCGCGAGGCACTGTAGCGGTGGGTACGCGGGCGGCGCACGGTCTCGACCAGCTTGTCGACGATATGGTCCGGCGTGTCCTGATCGGGATTGCCCATGCCGAAATCGATGATGTCGCGACCTTCGGCGCGGTAGGCGGCCTTCAGGCGATTGACCTCGGCGAACACGTAGGGCGGCAGCCGTTTGATGCGGTAGAATTCCTCGGCCATACGCCTTCCTTTCCTGCACGCGGGTCTCGCCCTTGGGCCATCGCGGTGGGGCGGCTCACTGACAAACATGACACGCGGGCGCAAGAAACGAAAATCCCGCCACCCACGATGTGGCACCTCGGTACGGCGTGTCAGCGTCCGAGCCGCCGGCGCTCTTCCTCGGTCAAAACGGGTGCCGACAGCGCATCGGCGCGCCGCGCCTGTGCCGCCGTCACCGGGGCGAGACCGTCAATGACCGCCTGACCCTCGGCCGGGTTGGGTACCGAGGCGCTGGTCTGGCCCGGCGGGGGTGCCGCCGGCACGTCCACGAGCCGGGGATAAGGCGCGCTCGCCACGCCTGGGCTTTCGGGCAGATCGTAGCGGCCGAAAAGCTCGGTGCTGCCACAGGATGAAATCGCCCATAAGAGGGGGATCATCGCGAGTGAATTCCATCGCATCATAGACTGCCTGATCCGGATCAAGGGCGTTCGTGCCATCACAGCCTAAAGCGGCTGGGCGCGCGCAACCAGTGCCCCGGGCATCGCCGCCATGCGTCGCATCACGGCGGACGAGAAAAGAAACCGCCCCGCAACAGCAGGTGGTGGACAGAACGGAGGAGACGCAGATGGCCAAAGACAGCGCCAAGACCGAGAAGGCACCCACGGCCCCGCCCGTCGAAGCCGAGCGCGCCGCCGCGCGGCTGCAGGATCTCGCCGAGCGCTCGGGCAGGGTCTGGAAGCGTTCGCTCGACCGGGCGGTCGACGATATGACGACGCTCCACCCCGATCCGCTGCATACCGCACCGGCCTTTGCCCGCCTTGCCTATGGCTACATGGAGAGCCCGCAAAAGGTCGCGGCCGCGGCCACCGCCTATTGGACCGGCCAGGCCGATCTCTGGCTGCGCGCTTGGCAAAAAAGTATGGGCGCCAAGAACGTCGAGCCGGCGGCGACGCCGAAGCGGGGCGACAAGCGCTTCAAGAACGAGGCCTGGGACAGCAATCCGGTGCTCGACTACATCAAGCAATCCTACCTGCTCACGGCCGACTGGCTGATGGACCGGGTGCGCACGGCCGAAAATCTGGAATCGCGCGATCGCAAGAAGCTCGATCTCGTGCTGCGCAACTTCGTCGAGGCGCATGCACCCAGCAACTTTCCGGGGCTGAACCCCGACGTGCTGGAAGCGACCATCGAGGAGAAAGGCGACAACCTGCTCCGCGGGATCGAGCATCTGATGCGCGATATCGAAACCGGCGACGGCATGCTGCGCATCCGCCAGACCGATCCCGAGCAGTTCAAGGTCGGCGACAACGTCGCGAACATGCCGGGCTCGGTGGTGTTCGAGAACGACGTGATGCAGCTCATCCAGTACGCGCCGACGACCGAGACGGTGCACGCCAAGCCGCTGCTCTTCGTGCCGCCCTGGATCAACAAGTTCTACATCCTCGATCTGAACGAGAAGAAGTCGATGATCCGCTGGCTGGTGGGTCAGGGCTACACGGTGTTCCTGATCTCCTGGGTCAATCCGGGCCCCGCCCAGCGCGAGGAGACCTGGGACAGCTACATGCAGAAGGGCGTGCTGACCGCGGTCGAGAAGACGCTGGCGGAGACCGGCGAGGACGATCTAAACATCGTCGGCTACTGCATTGGCGGCACGATGCTGGGCACGACGCTGGCCTACATGGCCTCGCAGGACGACAAGCGGGTCAAAAGCGCGACCTTCTTCACGACGCAGATCGAGTTTTCCGATGCCGGCGAGCTACAGGCCTTTGTCGATAAGGAAGTGCTGGACCAGCTTAAGCCGCGGGTCGACCAGCACGGCTATCTGTCGTCCGAGAACATGTTCAACGCGTTCAACTGCCTGCGCTCGACCGATCTGATCTGGTCCTTCGTGGTGAACAACTATCTGCTGGGCAAAGGGAACTTCCCCTTCGACCTGCTCTACTGGAACTCGGATTCCACCGCGATGCCCGGTCAGGTCCATCTGTCCTATCTCGACACGTTTTACAACCGGAATGCCTTCGCCAAGGGCGAGATGGTGGCGCAGGGGGTGAAGCTCGATCCCAAGGCGGTGTCACTTCCCTGCTATCATGTCGCCACAGTCGAAGATCACATTGCTCCCGCAGAAAGTGCGTACCGGGGTGTAAAATGCTTCGGCGGGCGCAACCACCGCTTCGTGCTGGCCGGGTCGGGTCACATCGCGGGGGTCGTGAACCCGCCGGCAGCCGGCAAGTATCAGTACTGGACCAAGCAGGGCATGAAGGGGGCCACGCTCGCCGAATGGCGCGAGGGCACGTCAGAGACGGCGGGCTCGTGGTGGCCGGATTGGGATGCCTGGCTGGCCAAGAAAAGCGGCGGCCAGGTGCCCGCGCGTGAGCCGGGCGCCACTACAGGCCGCCTCGAACCCGCGCCCGGCAGCTTTGTGCGGCGGAGCGCGGCGGGGAGCTGACGGCGACCGGAAGGGGATCCGGTCGCCCCGGTTAAGCGGCGTCGCGTGGCGCCGCAGGGGGGAGACGGGATGGTCCTTCAGATGCGCATTGCCGGCGTGCTCGCCGGCACGGTCTCGGCGCTTGGCCTTTGGGCCGACGCGGCAGTGGCACAAGATGCCGAGGTCCCGGAAGATACTACACTGTCAGTCGCGGCAGCAGAGGGCGCGGCGACAGCGCTCGCCTGCGGCGACGGCGGGCCCTGCGCGGTGACCGACGGCGCCTACTACATCGCCATGCCGGATACGCTTGAAGCGGGCGACAGGCTTCCCGTGCTCCTCGTGCTGCACGACACCAACGGCGACCCTGCAGCGTTGAGCGCGGCCCCCGCCGTGTCGGGCCTGGCAACCGCGCGGGGCATGGCGGTCATCGCCCCCGTCGGTGGCGCGCGCGCGCTGCCCGATAGTGAGGCGGCCTCCGGCTGGGCGCTCGCGGGGACCCATGGCGGTGGCCGCCACGAGGCCAGCTTTCTGTATCGGGTGATGGACGACGCCACCGCGCGCTTTCCGGTCGACCGCGAGCGGGTGATCGTGACGGGCTTCGGCCACGGCGGGTCGCTCACCTGGCAGCTCGCCTGCGATACACCGTGGATCGCCAGCGCCTTCGCACCGCGCAACGGCGGCTATCACACAGCACTGCCCGAGGACTGTGCGGCCCCGGCGCCGGTGCTGCACCTGCATACCCCGGTCAAGGATGGCTGGCCCCTCGGCGGTGACGTGGAAACTACCGAAGAGGCCGCCGCGCGCGTCCCGGCGCAGAGGCATCTCACCATGGCGTCGGAGAGCTTTGGCTGCACCGGCAGCGCCGCGGTCGAGGGCGCCCTGCCCGATGGCTGGGATGCGCTGGAGTGGCAAGGCTGCGCCGATGGCGCGAGCCTCGCGCTGGTGCTGCATGACGAACGGCTAAGCACGACCGAGCGGCAGATCTCGCTGATCCTGGATTGGGCCGCCGCGCTTGAGATCGCGCCCGAGGCGCCGCTGGCCAATGCGATCACCGCCGAAACCGCATCGAACTAAAACGGGACAGACTTCTAAAATTGTCCCGTCCCTGCCGTCGAAGCGCCATAACGCGCCTGTAGAAGATCATGTGGCGGGCGGAATTTGAGCAAGGACATCACCGAGCGTTTGGCGTGCAAGTAGGCAGCACGGCGCTTGAGACGTGACGACGGGGGACCGCATGGCGGTGGCACTGCACGACGGAAGGGACCGGCTGAGCCTTCAGCTGCGGGCGGCGGGGCTTGGCCGGCGCGACAACGTCATCGTGCATGCCGCGGGCGGTCGGATGCCCGAAAGCAGCGCCGTCGCGCTGATCGAGGCGATGAGCCTTTGTATCGGCCGTTCGGGTACGATCGTCGTCCCGGGCTTTTCCTCCGATGCGCTGATGCCGCCCGAGCTGTCGCGCCACGATGCCGCGGCGCGCGCGGCCGCTGAAACCCAGATCGCTGGCTTCGACCCGGATCGCTCTCCGGCCGATCTCGCTGGGACCCTAGGCGAAGCGTTCCGCGGGTTGCCAGGTGTCGAGCGGAGCAGCCATCCGATCTTCTCGCTTCTGGCGAGGGGGCCGAAGGCAGAGCACATCACCGAACGACACCCGCGCGATTGGGCGCTTGGGATCGATGGACCGATGGGACGGTTGGCCGCCCTGCCGCGCGTCAAGGTCGTGCGCATCGGCGGTGCACCCTGGCTCGACTGCCCGGTGATGGTGACGGCCGAAAGCATGGCACGCCACCGCAGACTTGCCGTGGTGCGCTTCAAGGACCGCGCCACAGGTCGCTGGATCCATGCGCGCGACATCGCCGTGGATCGCGAGGGCATCTACGAATGCGTCGGCACTGCAATGAGCCGCGCGCGCTTTGTGAAGCGCGGTCTCCTTGGCCGGACCATCGTCGAGATTGCCCCGCTTGACGAGATGCTGGGCTTTGCGGCACCGCGCATCGCCCAGCTTGTCGCGGGTTTCGGCAACGCACGCTCCGCAGGCGGCGCCGCCGGCTGAACCTCAGGCGGCGCTGATGTCGCCATCCGCCCGGTCAAGGCGGGCGAGCCGCGGTTTCAGGAAATCAATGAAAGCCCGCGCCTTCAGCGACAGGTGGCGGGTCTGCGGATAGACCGCGTAGATCGACAGCGTGGGCCAATTGAACTCGGTCAGCAGCGGCACCAATGCCCCCGATGCGATATGGCGGTCGACGATGAAATCCGGCTGCAGCGTGACGCCGAGACCGGACACCGCCGCATCGCAGAGCACGCCACCGTTGTTGGCACGCATGGAGACCGAGATCTGAACCGATCCCTCCAGTCCGTCCGGACGGGTAAACCGCCAGATGTCGGCGCGGTCGCTGCCGGCATAGGCGAGACCCGGCCAGCTGGCGAGATCCTCGGGCGCCTTCGGCAGACCGCGCTCGGTGATTAACGAGGGAGCCGCGACCGCGTGCAAGTCGATCGAGGACAACTTTCGCGCGATCAGCGAGCTGTCCCTCAGCGTGCCGATCCTGAGTGCAAGATCGAAGCCCTCGCCCACGAGATCGGCCATCCGGTCGGAGAGTTCCAGATCGAGCATCACCGCCGGATGCTCCTGCACAAAAGCCCGGATCATGGGCGCCAGATGGAGCGTGCCGAAATCGAGCGGCGCCGAGACGCGGAGCGGCCCGGTGAGCGCGCGAGAGGCGTCGGACACCTCGCCCTCCGCTTCCTCCACATCGGCCAGGATGCGGAGAGAGCGGTCATAAAAGGTCTGGCCCGCATCGGTCAGCTTCATGCGCCGCGTGGTCCGCGCGAGCAGCTGAACGCCGAGGCGACCCTCCAGTTCCTTGATGCGGCGGCTGACGGCAGAAGGCGCTATGGACAGGGTTTCGGCGGCGCGCGTGACGCTGCCGTGGTTCACGACTTGCACGAAACACCGCATATCCTCGAACCGGTCCACCAATCATTCTCCCAAGCGCAAAGGTCTTCCCTGATATGAGGCGCTAGTCCCGAGACGTGCAAGGCCCAATTCTGCGCGGAACAGCGCATCGCGCGGCCCGTTCTCCCCTCTCTTCGGGCCCGGATGACGACCGCCAATTGGAGTGGGTGCCATGACTGACAGCGAGACCAAAGCCCTTAGCATCCTGCGTATCGACGGCAGTATGCGCCACGCGGGGAGTACCACGCGGCGCCTGACCGATGCTGCCGTTGCCCGGCTTGCCGGGCCGTTAAGCGTGGTCGTCACCCGCGATCTCGCGGCCGACCCCCTGCCCTTTGTCGATCAAGATTGGATCGGCGCCAACTTCACGGCGGACGAGGAAAGGACCGACGCGCAGCGCGCCGCACTCGCCCTGTCAGATGCCCTGATTGCGGAGCTGAAAGCCGCCGATACCGTTGTCATCGGCATGCCGGTCTACAACTTTGGCGTGCCGGCGGCGGTGAAGGCCTGGTTCGACCTCATAGCCCGCGCCCGCATCACCTTCCGCTACACCGAGAACGGCTCAGTTGGCCTTTTGGAAGGCAAGCGCGCGGTGATCATCGCGGCCTCGGGCGGCACAGAGATCGGCAGCGGCATAGATTGGGCCACGCCGTGGCTGCGCTTCGCACTCGGGTTCCTCGGCATCACTGATGTGACGGTGATCGAGGCTGGCCGCCAGATGGTGAGGGGTCAGGCGGCCGAGGAAGAGGCGATCGCCGCCATCGACACCCTCGCAGCTTGACCCTGTCCGCGCTCCCCACCCCGCATCCGCCGGCTGGGGAGCGCTCATGGGTCGTCTGTCAGCCGACGTGGTAGAGCGAGGCGAACAGCTTGGGATCGAGGCTGGCGCTCTCGAAGCTCTCTCCGCGGGTCATCACCGAGACGGCGTCATGGCTGTGCAGCGATTCCTGGTGGCTCGCGACCACCCGAAAATCGCCAATCCGCGCATCGCTCTCCAGCACCTCACACAGCAGCCGGACGGCGTCCTCCACGAAGATCGGGTTGGCGCCATTGAGCTCGGCGAAGGCCTGCTCGTCCTCGCGCTTCACCATGACCTGCGTCTCGGTCGGGATGGCGGCGTTGCAGAGATCCACCAGATCCTCGATCCAAAGACGGCCCTCGCCCGATAGCACCAGCGACAGCCGGGCGACCGAGCGCTGGGAGTGCGGCGTTGCGATCTGTCCGCGCGACAGGCGCGCATGCTCTGACAGCTCCAGCGAGCAGGGACAGGTCGAAGAGTAGACGTAGTCAAGATGCAGAACGCGGAGCGCCGTGCCGCCCTCACGCACCGTCTCGAGCGCCACGTCGTAGTACTGGTAACCCTCCAGCCCGCTTCTCAGGCTCGGCCGCAGCACGGGAAAGCGAAAGCGCAGCATGACCCGGGCATCGCCGCTTTCAAGATCGGCCAGATAGCTCTCAAGCACGCCTTCGATCCGCTCGAAATCGAAGACCTCGCCGGCATGCGTGTAAAAGGACCGCATGATGCGGCTCATGTTGATGCCCTTTTTCGAGGCCGCCAGCGACACCGAGCCGGTCACCGAGGTCTCGAGCGTCAGCGCCTCACCATCCCGCGTTGCATAGGCGAGCGGCAGGCGAAAGTTCGAGATCCCCACATGCTGGATAGGCGCCTTGGCGCCCTTGATCAGCGAGGACGGCCCGTTCTGCAGGTCGGGCATGGTCGCCTTGTAGGCGGTATCAGGCTCAAAATCGGCGGGATAGCTGCGATTGAGCGCGCCATCCTCCCCCTCGCGCAAGGCTGCGAGCGCCGAGAGGCCCAGCGTCGCCGCCACCTCCGGCTCGGCCGCCACGAGGCGGCGCAGGGTCGCCAGCGCCTCGGCAGCTTCCTCATGGCTCGGCGCGGCTTCGCGCGCATCCAGAGAGGGGATGATCATATTCATGGATTAGTCCCGTTCCTGCTTCCCACGCGCCAGCAAGGGATCAGTCCGGCGCTCGGTGGAGTTGGGCATATAGGCCGCAATACTCCTCTCACCATGAACTATCCGGGGCATCTCGCCGCATCAACGGCGCCGAGTTTCTCTTTGAAATCCGTATTTTGCACCGCAGCAAGAAGAGGTTACAGACGCTGCAAGCCGCGCTAGACCATCGTCCCGGCCACCACCGCGCATCGCACCATCAGACCGCCGCGAGCGCCCGGTCGAGATCCCCGGCCAGGTCTTCGGCGTCTTCCAGCCCGACCGACAAGCGCACCAGCCCCGGCGTGATGCCGAGGGTGAGGCGTGCGTCCTCGCTGAGGCGCTGGTGCGTCGTCGTTGTCGGATGGGTCACCAACGATTTGGCATCGCCAAGGTTGTTGGAAATGCCGATGAGTTCCAGCGCATTGAGAAAGCGGAAGGCTCCCGCCTGCCCGCCGGCGATCTCGAAGGCCAGCATCGTCCCTGGCCGCTCCATTTGACGTGCTGCCAGATTGTGCTGCGGATGGCTCGCGAGCCCCGGATAGATCACCCGTGACAGGGCCCTGCCATCGCTCGCTTGGCGGTCGAGATGCAGCGCCAGCGCCTCGGCGCTGTCGGTCTGGGCATCGACGCGCAGGGCCAGCGTCTCCAGCGCCTTCACCATCACCCAGGCGTTGAAAGGCGACAGAGCCGGGCCGGTGTGCTTGGCATAGGGCTCGACCGTGCCGCGGATAAACTCGCGCGAGCCGAGCACGACGCCCGCGAGGCAACGGCCCTGCCCGTCGACATGTTTGGTGGCGGAATAGACGACCACATCCGCACCGAAGGCCATCGGGCGCTGATACATCGGGGTGGCGAACACGTTGTCGACCACCAGCCGTGCGCCGACACGGTGCCCGATCTCAGCCACGGCGGCGAGGTCAATGATCTCTAGCGTCGGGTTCGATGGCGTCTCGAGGAACAGGACCTTCGTTTCCGGGCGGAGGGCGGCGGCCCATTGGTCGAGATCGGTACCATCGACGAGCGTGACATCGATGCCGAACCGGGGACAGAGCGTCTCGATGATGTACAGGCACGAGCCAAACAGCGCCCGGGCCGCCACCAGGTGATCGCCCGCCTTCAGCTGGCTCATCAGGCTCGCATGAACCGCCGCCATGCCCGAGGCGAAGGCGAAGGCGTCCTCGGCCCCTTCGAGGGCTGCCATGCGCTCTTCGAACATCGCGACCGTCGGATTGCCGTAGCGCGCGTAGATAAAGCCTTCCTCGCCCTCCGCGAGATCACCCTTGAAGCGCGCCTCAGCCGCCTCAGCGTCGGGATAGACGAACCCCTGGGTCAGAAACATCGCTTCCGACGTCTCGCCATACTGGCTCCGCCGCGTTCCGGCGTGGACCAGCCGCGTCCGAGGACGATGGGTCTTGGTGGGGCTGTCGCTGTTTTGGCCTTTGCTCATGGCAATCGCGCTCCGTTTCCGCGGCCGGCATCGTCGCACGAGCAGCGGTATCGACCGGCACGAAGCAAGGGCATCGCCGCCAAGGCAGGATGCCCGACCTCTTTAGCGGTGTGTTTTACGTGGCCCGCAAGCCGGTCAGACAACTCGCCACGTCTGAGCGCGTAAGACCAGCAGCCGACAGGGTCAAGCGCGGCGTTAGTTGCTGGCGCCGTGGCGGTCTGCGCCGACGGGCGCGCCACAGCGTCATACAAGCGTGACGCCAACGGCATGCCGCCGTCGCCGAAGACAGGCATCTAGCATCGCAGAGCGGCAGCAAGCCGCCAGCCAGACGATCTCGTCGAGGCAATCGAGGCAAGAGCATGGAGATACTGCGCATCAACGCGACGCGCGATGGCGCGTTGTTCGCGGGCGACACGTCACCCGCTGGCTCTGACGGGTCATGTCGCACCCGCGACTGGCTCGATGCGTTACGCGATGCCCTGGATCGCGTCCCACCGGACGGTCGCATCGTCATCATGGTGCACGGCTATCGTTTCACATGGCGGCCCGATCCTTTTGGACGGCGGCCGCATTGCCCGCAGCAGCGTCTCTATGGTGGCAGCGCGCAAAGACCGCCTTGGGCAATCAGGCCACGACGAGGAGCGTGGTTCGACGGTCTGCACGCGGCGATCGGGAAGGAGCCTGGAGGCCGCAGCGCGTATCGCGGGCTGTGTATTGGCTTCGGCTGGGATGGTCGGCGCGGGGCGTTTGTCCACCTGCTGCGGCAGGGTCGGTCGGACTTTGCGGCCGTCTACCGCGGCGCCGAGACAGCGGGGCGGGCCCTTGCCGGGCTGCTGAACGCCATCACCGCCCATCGACCGGATCTGCGTCCGGACTTCCTGGCTCATTCTCTAGGAGCGCGCGTGGTGTTTGCGGCAATCCGCGAGTCCCCTTCGCTTCGGCTTGGCCGCGCGCTTTTGCTCGGCGCCGCCGAGTTCGTGTCGCCGGTTCGCCGGACGCTGACCATGCAGCGCGACGCAGGCGGCGCGGCAGCGTTCTACCATGTCCTGTCGCGCGCCAACGATCCCTTCGACGCCGTCTTCCGTCAGTTCGCACCAAGACCGGAGGACGGGGCGCGAACCCTGGGCATGCAGGGTCTCTCGCCGGTGTTGGAGGCTGGGTCAGGCCTTCCCCTCGACGGTTGGGTGGATCTGCAACTCGACAGCGCAGCCCTCGATGGGTTTCTGAAAACGCGCGGCATGGCGCCCACGCGGCGGTGGACCTGGTGTTCGCATTGGCACTTCTACACCGATCAAGCGGCGATGGGCGCCTGGGCCGCCATCCTGCACCGCCATCCGGGCTGGGACATCCTAACACTCCGCAGCGCCGGGCTGGAGCACGCGCTCGCACCCCGCTGGTCCGGCGTGCTGCCGGCAATGATGTCACCAGGGTCGTTGCTCCGCCGCGGGTTTGGTGCAGCCGACTATGACACCGATGACCCAAGGAGCGTTGGCGAAGCGTGATGGCCCGGCTAGGGTCCGATCTGCAGGGCCGCCTGAAGTAACAGGGTGCTGAGCCCCCGCTTCCACCCACCTGCCAGCCCCGCCTGTCAGCCCCGCCTATCAGGGCGTCCAACCGACATGCGGAAGATCCGGCCTTCTCTCTTCGTCTTTGATTAAGATTAACGCGTGGTGCAGTCGTGCAAGGCGGGCAAAATTCGTGAGTGGCTGGCGGCGGAGCGCCCCAAGTAAGCCTCAAAGCGAATCAGCGCGTTAACGTAATTTAGACCCAAAATGGGATTGTGAAGGAAAATATGGCGATGCCGCCATATTTTACCTTAGGTCTGCCGCGATTTTATTCTCGAAATTAGCATGGTTACCAACAGAATGTGAAGTTAGTCCGTTAACACTTCTTCTCTCGCGCCATATCGCGTTAACCACCGCGACGGCGATTGCGGCTCGGGAAACGGATGGTATTTTCATTCCAACGACAGCGTTCGGTCGACGCGGTTCCTCGCCGTTACGTTGTAGCTTAAGTAAAGCCCGCGTTGTGTCAGGGCTTTTTATGGGCGGCTCGCTGTATAGCGCGCCGCCCTAAGTGTTTTTATTCGAGATCCACGATCACTTCGTTGCGGCGCATGAAGCCGGGGGTCATCGGATCGTTATAATATGCGAACTCGGCAGGACCCTCCGCCGGCAACCCCTCCGAGCGCAGCCAGGAACGAAGCCTGCCCTCGGCTTCTGCCAGGCGCGCATCGGTTGCCACACCAGAAAAGCGCAGCGCCGCCCGCCGCGCTGGCGGCAGCTCTGCAAGCTGTACCGCATGGCGCGGGCCGGGGCGAGGCAGATCTGCCAACTGATGCTCGGCCGGTATGATGAAGCGCACGACCCAATCACGCGCGCCAGACAGCCGGCGCTGCGTCACGGGGGCCGTCATCGCGATGCGCGGGCCGGGCCGACCACTGGCGAAGATATAGGCTGCCAGTGGCCGAAACCCCCGCTGCACTGCCTTGCGGCGCGAGCCAGCCGTCCGCACTTCGGCCACGACCATCGACGGATAGTCCCTGAGCTCCATCGCGCCATGGCGATGGGTGACCCGATAGGCGGGCGTCTCGATGTCCTGAAAGACAAAGACCCAGAGCAGCAGCGCAATCAGCAGCGCGCTCACAATCAGAACGGCATAGAGCATCCGGCGCCCACCGCGCGAGAAACATCGGGGCCACGAATTAGGCGGACGCCGCCCCATAGCAACGGACGATTTCGCAACTATCGCAAACTTGCGATGGATGATCACACGCAGGCGATAAAGGCGTCGCCGCGCGCTTGCCTCTTGGCCTTGTTGCCGCGGCGCAGCATGATAGCGCTGCGCCACCCCGCCCTGGGGCCAAGAACAGGACCGGGATCGCGACCGGGCGCGAAACAGGACAAGGGCAACACATCCAGATGCCGCGCAAGAAACGACATGTGAAAGCCGTGAACCTCGCCCTGCAAGGGGGTGGCAGTCACGGCGCCTTCACCTGGGGTGTCCTCGACCGGATCTTCGAGGAAGACCGCATCTGGATCGAGGCAATCAGTGGTACCTCGGCCGGTGCCATGAATGCCGTGGTCGCGGCGCAGGGCATGTATGACGGGCAGGCTGCCGGTGCGCGCGAGGCGCTGCGAGCCTACTGGAAGGCGGTGTCCGATGCCGGGCGCGCCTCGCCCATCAAGCGCGGTCCGCTCGACGTGCTGTTCGGCAACTGGTCACTCGATACGAGCCCGAGTTACCTGACCTTCGACCTGCTCTCGCGCGTCGCCTCCCCCTATGAGACCAACCCGCTCAACCTCAATCCGCTGCGCGATCTGCTCGAGGCGCATGTCGACTTCAACAAGGTTCGCTGCTGCACCGATATGGGCGTCTATCTCTCGGCCACCAATGTCGAGACGGGGCGCGTCCGGGTATTCAGCCGCGATGAGATCACCTGCGAGACCGTGCTGGCCTCGGCCTGCCTGCCCTTCATGTTCCAGGCCGTCGAGATCGAGGGGCAGCACTACTGGGACGGCGGCTTCATGGGAAATCCGGTGCTGTTTCCCTTCATCGATGAGAGCCCGACCGAGGATGTCATCATCATCCAGATCAACCCGGTCCTGCGAGAGGGTGTGCCCAAAACCGCGCGCGAAATTCTGAACCGGGTGAACGAGATCACCTTCAACGGCTCGCTGCTGAAAGAACTGCGCGCCATCGACTTCGTCGACCGGCTGAAGCGCGACGGCTATCTGCCTGAGAATTATCGGCAGATGCGCATCCACATGATCGAAAGCCGCAAGAGAATGCGCCCGCTCGGCGCGTCGTCGAAGCTCAACACCGAATGGGCCTTCCTGATGCACCTGTTCGAGATCGGCCGCGGCGCCGCCGATCGCTGGCTTGCGAAGAACTTCGACAAGCTGGGCAAGGATTGCACGCTTGACCTGCGGGGCATGTTCCAGGGGATCGGCGCGCGCCACCACGGCTAGCGCCGGCGCTGAGGCAGGACGGCACCGATAAGGTAGGGCGCATGACGCCACGTCGGTCGCTGCGTTTGGTGTCGATCCGCATATCGATACGGTCAATGTGACCACCGGGCGGTGGTATGTTGCAGCGCATCATGGCAGATCCGCGGCGGGCACCCTACGCCGGGCGCCCGTAGCGGGAGGCAGCGATGCAGCTCACGATCACCGGCGCCTTGCGGGGCGAGACACCGCCGGCCGTGCTCCGGCGCATGTCGCTCATCGCGCTCATCAGCTTCCTGACATTGATCGACCTCTTCGCGATGCAGGCACTGGCCCCGCAATTGACCGCAGTCTACGGCGTGAGCACGGCGACGATGGGCCTGGCCCTCAATCTCGCGACGGTCGGCATGGCGGTGGCGGGGCTGAGCGTGGCCTGGTTCTCGGACCGGATCGACCGCAGCCTCGGCATCTGGTTGTCGCTCATGCTGCTGGCGGTGCCGACGGCGCTGCTCTCGGTGACGACGGATATCACCCTCTTCATGGTGCTGCGCATGATGCAGGGCGCCTGTATGGCGACTGCTTTCACGCTCACCATGACCTATCTGTCTGAGGAATGCTCGATCACTGCCGCGGCGGGGGCCATGGCGGCCTACATCACGGGCAACGTCGCATCGAACCTGTTTGGGCGACTGCTCGCCTCCGAAGTCGCGGCGGGGATCGGGATCGCAGATACTTTCCTGGTCTTCGCCGCACTCAACATGGCGGGTGCGCTGATCGCGATCATGGTGATCGGCCCACGCTCGGCGCCACAGCCTGCGCCACAGTCAACCACGGCGCACGCGCCGTCCGGCAGTCCTTGGGCGGCGTGGAGGACGCATCTCGCCAACCCCGCCCTTCGCGCGGCCTTTGCCATCGGCTTTCTGATCCTCTTCGTCTTCGTCGGCATCTTCACTTATGTGAATTTCGAGCTTGTGGACCCAGCCATCGGGCTCACGCCGACATCACTCGGTCTGGTATACTTCGTGTTCCTGCCCTCGCTCGTGACCACGCCCTTGGCCGGGAACTTCGTCGCGCGGCTCGGGCCAAGGCCGCTGTTCTGGGTATCTTCAGCCCTGTCGGTGGGCGGCGTGGCGCTGACCATGACAGGCGATCTCGTCGCCATCCTCGCCGGCATGGCGGTGATCGCGGTCGGTACCTTCCAGATGCAGGCGGCGGCCACGGCCTTTGTCGGACGTGCGGCCACGACCAACCGGGCAGCAGCCAACGGGCTCTATCTGACCAGCTACTATGTCGGCGGGCTGGCCGGTGCGGTCGTGATCGGCCAGGCTTACGATATCGGTAACTGGACGGCGGCGGCGTGGGTCACCATAGTCGCCCTTGCAAGCGCCGCGCTCCTCGCACGCCAGCTGCGCGCCTGACACCCCGGCATCCGGGGACGGGCGCAGGACGGGCCATGGTGCGCGGGCATGCGGAGAACGCGTCCGGGCACGGGCCCCGAGGAATGAGATGACCAGCAGCATCGTGACGCTCGGGGAGATCTGGCTGATCGCCGGCGCGGTCGTGGCCGGGGGTTTCCTGCTGCTGGGCCTGGATCGGGTCGAGCCGAACGCCCGCGGCGCCTATGGCTTTCGCGCACTGATCATCCCGGGCCTTGTATTGATCTGGCCGCTGGTGCTGTGGCGCTGGGCGGTGCTGGCAAGCGGCGGATGGGACGAGCGCCGCCGCCACGCACCGCCGCGCCGCGCCCAGGCGGCGATGGCGCTGACGATGGCGATCGGCCTGCCGGCCATCCTCGCCAGCGCGCTGATCCTGCGCCCGTCCTGGCCCGGCGACGCGCCCGCCGTCCTGATCGCGCCGCCGCCCGCCCTCAGCCCGGCCAGTACCCAACCATGAGTGTTGCCTACGTCCCCGTCCAGTGGACCCGCACAAAGTGGTTCTACGATGCGGTGCTAATCGTGGCCGTCATCGTCTACGTCGCCGCTTTCCTGCTGATCGGCAGCGCGGCCGCCGACCACAGCCGCCCGGTGGATGGCGCCATCACCAATGCCCGCGCGCTCGGCACCTGCGCCTTTCTGATGCTGTCGATGATCCTGGCGATCGGCCCGCTCGCGCGGCTCGACCGCCGCTTCCTGCCTTTGCTATACAACCGCCGTCACTTCGGCGTGTTGACCGCCTTTGTCGCGCTCGGTCATGCGAGCTTCGTGATCGACTGGTACTTCGCCTTCAGCCCGGTGCCCAAGCTCGATGCGCTGTTCCTCGCCAACACCGATATCGGCCACCTCGTGGGCTTTCCGTTCGAATGGCTCGGTGCGCTGGCGCTGGTGACCATGGCGATCCTCGCGGCGACGAGCCATGACTTCTGGCTCTCCTTTCTCGGCGCGCCGCTCTGGAAGGCACTGCATCTCGCCATCTACCCGGCCTATGCATCGACCGTCGGCCATATCGCCCTCGGCGCGCTGCAGAGTGCCGAGAACCAGACCTTTGCGATCGTTGCCTCTGCCATGGCATTGGGCGTGGCAGGGCTGCATCTTGTCACCTGGCGGAGCGGTAGCCCCGCCGCAGGGGCCGGCGACTGGCTGGCGGTGCCCGGCGCCGATGGCGTGACCGATGGGCGCGGTCTGGTCGTCGACTTGCCGGGCGGGGGCCGGGCGGCGGTGTTCAGACAAGACGGTGAGCTCGCCGCCCTGTCGAACTTCTGCGCCCATCAGAACGGCCCGCTCGGCGAGGGGCGCATCCTCGACGGCTGTGTCACCTGCCCTTGGCACGGGTTTCAGTATCGCCTCGTCGACGGCCGCTCTCCGCCGCCCTTCACCGAGAAAGTGCCCACCCATGATCTCCGCCGCCGCGACGACGGCGTGGTTGAGATCCGCGTGACGCCCAATCCTCCGGGGACCTTGACGACCCCGATACCCATAAGCACACCCGCCGAGGGCGTAGCATGAGCGGCCAGAATACCGGTGACGACGACCCCTTCTTCATCGGGTTCCTACCCGTGCCACGGGCACTCCGCGGGTTTCTCGCCATCGTGAGCGGCGTCGGGCTGCTCGCGGCCCTCGGTCTCGGCTACGTCATCGCCGCGACGCAGGACGATCCGGGCGACGGCACCTTTCGCTTCGATCTTGGGCGACAGAGTGTCACCGGCGTGCTGGTGGAAAGCGCCTATCCGGTCCTCCGCATCACCGAGGGCAACGAGCGTCTTCCAGCCGGCCACAGCCTGCTGCTCTCCGGCCCGGGCAAGAACGGCGTCCAGGAGGACGCGGCCCCACATCTCGGCCAGCTCGTCACGGTCGAGGGCGTGCTGCTGACGCGCGGCGATCTCGACATGATGCAAGTGAGGCGCCAGGGCGGGCAATCGGTGATCATCCCCGCGGACACGCCAGCACCTGTCCTGACCGACAGCGAACCCCTCGGCCGATGGCGCCTGACGGGAGAGCTGTGTGACGGCAAGTGTTATGTCGGCGCGATGCGGCCGGGCAATGGGATCGCGCACAAGGCCTGCGCCAATCTCTGCGTCGTCGGCGGGGTGCCGATGGTCATGGTCTCCACCGCGCCGGTCGACGGGCAAAACTTCTTCCTCGTCACCGGGCCCGATGGCGGCAGGGTCCCGCAGGCGCTGCTCGACGCCACGGCCAGCATCGTCGCGCTGGAGGGGGAGATCGAGCGGATCGGTGACCTTTTGGTCTTCCGCGCCGACCCCACGACGCTGGAGCGTCTGTGAGCATGCGGCGGTTAGCGGCGATCCTGCTCGCCGGGTTGATGGCCGCCGCTGCGGTTTGGATCGCGCTCGATGGCGATCGCCAGATCACCATGCTCTCGCGCGAGATCCGGCAGGCGGGCCTCGGCGATACGGCGCGGGTGCTCTCGGTCCTCCGCTGGCCTGCCGTGGCCATCACGGCCGCCCTCGCGCTGACGCTCCTGTCGCCGCTGGTCGATCGTATGCTCCGCCGCGTCGACGGCGCAACGACCGAGGACGGCGGCGACCACTGACCTGAGCGACAGCCGCCTGGGCCCCGCGTCCCTCCGCGAGGCTCGCCGCGCTGCTGCTGCCGGATCGGTTCAGGAATGGCAGCGCTAGGTGTTTAGTCCCTGCGTGTGATGGCGTATTTTTCTGCCATAGCGCGAAGGAGGCTCTATGGGCCAGGTACTCCGCGGACGCGCCGCGACCACGCGCGCTGTCCGAGCAGCGATACAGCGATCGACGGCTTCGACTGCGGCGCTGGGTCGGAAGTACGGCGTGAACCCGAAAACCATCGCCAAATGGCGGGGGCGCCAGAG